>URVB01000013.1 GCA_900551075.1 uncultured Blautia sp.
GCCATGATGCAGATGTCATCATGCTTGCAAATATGCCACTGGATGTATCAGTAGTAGAAAATTCAGATACTCTCAAATTTATTGATGTTGCATTTACAGGAGTGGAGCATATTCCTATGGATGCAGCGAAAAGAAAAGGGATTGCAGTAGGTAATGCCTCAGGCTATGCTACTCAAGCTGTTGCAGAACTTTGCATCAGTTTTATGATCGAACTTTTAAGAAATGCGAAACAAACAGAAGAAAGCTGCCGTAATGGTGGTACAAAAGCAGGTCTGGTCGGCAATTTACTGTATGGAAAGACGGTGGGAATTGTTGGAGCAGGAGCTATTGGAAAGAAAGTAGCAGCACTCTGTAAAGCATTTGGGTGCAAGGTGATTGCATACAACAGAAGCAAAGTGTCTGATTCTGCTATTGATGAACAGATGTCATTAGAGGAATTGCTAAAACAAGCTGATATTGTTTCACTGCATTGTCCTTTAACTGAGCAGACGAAAGGAATGATAGGAGAGGCGCAGCTTGCAATGATGAAGAAGTCAGGATTCCTTATTAATACCGCGAGAGGTGCTGTTGTTGATTCTATGGCTTTGGCAAGCGCATTGCAAGAAGGTGTGTGATTGCAGGTGCTGCCTGTGATGTATTTGAGAAGGAACCGCCGTTGGATAAAAATCATCCTTTGCTGCATAGCCCCAATATAATTGTAACCCCACATATTGCGCTTGCTTCTGTGGAGTCAATGGAACAAAGGGCAGAAATTATGTTTCAAATTTTGTACTCCTGGCTTGAAGGAAAACAGATCAATCCCGTTCGATTAAAGAAAGACTATAGCGGAGAGGATAATCATAGAAAACAGCACCTCTTTATAACAAGTTTGATTATGTTATAAAGAAGTGCTGTTTCTTATTAGCTTATGCGCTGTGCATAGTTATGCGGATTTTGCAGATGCTATTTTACATCTGTCCCATGCCGCTCTGGCTTCCGGAAGACATCTGTCTTTCCTGTGCCTCGATCATTTTCTTAACCATATAGCCGCCTACGCTTCCGTTCTGTTTGGAAGTCAGGTTTCCGTTGTATCCGTCTGTAAGCGGTACACCGAGTTCGTTTGCTACCTCAAATTTGAAACGGTCTAATGCACCCTTTGCTTCCGGTACAACTGCTCTGTTAGAAGAAGTATTGTTTGACATGATTCATTTCCTCCTTGGTTGTTTTTGTTATTTGGTGTTACAATCCTAGTATGTCAAATTATAAAAATAATACACTGGCATTTGTTGCAACAAATGGAAAGAGCTGACAAATTATTAACTTTCTATGAAGTTTGTATATTTTGCAAGATTTAATTGCACTTTTTTTAGCAAGTTGTTATAATATGTACAATGTTATGATTATGTAACAAAAAATAATGTATTGGTGAAAATGGAGAGGTGAACCATGAATTTAGGTATTATCGCACACAACAGTAAAAAAGTTCTCATCGAAGATTTTTGTATCGCCTATAAGAATATTCTCGCCAAGCATGAGGTCTATGCTACGGGGACTACCGGAAGAAGAATCGAAGAGGCAACCAGTTTGCATGTACACAAATTTTTAGCCGGCAGCATTGGTGGGGACAAGCAGTTTATGGAAATGGTGGAACGTCAGGATTTGGATATGGTAATTTTATTTTATAATCCCGTTATGATTGATCCGAAGGAACCGGATATTACGGCAATCGTAAAGCGCTGCGATCAGTATAATATTCCGGTAGCAACAAATATCGCTACAGCGGAGCTGTTAATTCTCGGTCTTGCACGCGGCGATCTGGATTGGAGACTGAATTTAAAATGAGAGTAATAGCAGGAAAGGCAAGGCGCCTTCAGCTTAAAACCGTCCCTGGTATGGATACTAGACCTACTACGGATCGTATCAAAGAGACGTTATTTAATATATTACAGCCGGAGCTTCCGGACTGCCGTTTTTTGGATTTATTCAGCGGAAGCGGGGCAATCGGCATCGAAGCATTGAGCCGTGGAGCAGAGGCGGCTGTATTTGTGGAAAAAAATCCCAAAGCATGTGCCTGCATCAGGGAAAATCTTTCATTTACAAAACTTCAGGAACATGGTAAACTGCTGAACATGGATGCTTTGCAGGCACTGCGTTTTCTGGAAGGAAAAGGTGTATATGACTGCATTTTTATGGACCCTCCATATGAAAAGGGTCTGGAGGCGCAGGTTTTGGAGTATTTGTCCGGCAGCAGTCTTGTGGATGAAAACACGCTGTTGATTGTTGAGGCAGATTTAAAAACAGATTTCGCTTATGTGGAATCCATGGGCTATCAGATTCTGCGCTCTAAAGAATATAAAACGAACAAGCATGTCTTTTTAAAACCAGGAAGATATGAGAGAAAGTAGGAAAAGTACATGGTAGTAGCAGTGTATCCCGGAAGCTTTGATCCGGCAACTTATGGACATCTGGATGTCATTCAGCGTGCAAGTGTTTCTTTCGATACGGTAATTGTCGGTGTTTTGCACAATTCTGCAAAAAGTCCGTTGTTTTCTGTGGAAGAACGTGTTAATATATTAGAAAAGGCGACAAAAAATATCCCTAATGTTATTGTAAAGCCATTCGATGGGCTTTCCGTCAATTTTGCGAGAGAGAACCAAGCGCAGGTAATTATTCGAGGGCTGCGCGCAGTGACAGATTTCGAATACGAGCTGCAGATGGCGCAGACGAACCGTGTGCTGGCATCGGATGTTGACACCGTGTTTTTGACGACAAGTCTGGAGTATGCATATTTAAGTTCTACAATTATGAAAGAAGTCGCACGTTTCGGCGGGGATATATCAAAATTCGCACCGCCGGAAATTGTCAAAGCAGTGGAAGCTAAGATGTACGAAAAATAGAGAGGAATAAGGAGAGTATACTATGAGCAGCAGAATCGAACAAATTATTGAAGAAATTGAGGAGTACGTGGATAGCTGTAAATATCAGCCGTTGTCTACTACCAAGATTGTAGTGAATAAAGAAGAGATTGAAGAGCTTTTGCGCGAACTCCGTTTAAAAACGCCGGATGAGATCAAACGTTATCAGAAGATTATCAGCAACAAGGATGCGATTCTGGAGGATGCCCAGGTAAAAGCAGATGGCCTGATTGCTGATGCCCAGGCAAAAGCACAGGAGCTTGTAACACAGCATGAGATTATGCAGAAAGCCTATGCCCAGGCAAATGAAACGATCAATGCTGCCAATAAACAGGCCCAGGAAATTCTGGATTCCGCAACCCAGGATGCGAACAGCATCCGTTTAAGCGCGATCACCTATACGGATGATATGATGGCGAA
Source organism: uncultured Blautia sp. (assembly GCA_900551075.1). Taxonomy (GTDB): domain Bacteria; phylum Bacillota; class Clostridia; order Lachnospirales; family Lachnospiraceae; genus Blautia_A. The sequence continues at coordinate 3,315 of URVB01000013.1, forward strand.
CATCGGCTCTGTACTGAACCAGACACTGGAAGATGCAGGCGGCAAATACAAAGGCTTTATTGAGGCTTTGCAGAGCTGTCTGGAAGTTGTCAATCATAACCGTCAGGAGCTTGCTCCACAGACCGCACAGGCTGCAGCCATGTCTACCTCTTATCAGGATGATGCGGATGAGGGAGATGACGCACTGTTAGACGACTTAGGTGAAAATTAATATAATAATACAAAAACAGCGATTGCGGTTAGAGCGGCATTCAGGCATTTCGCAGCTATATAAGGCATCAGAGAGAGACGTCTGTCCAGAATGCTTCTTGTCTGTGCCATAATGCAGATTCCGCCGAAGGCAGCCATGGGAATTGAGAGGAGCTGCCTGACAGGATAAGCAAGACCGGAAGCTGCAAGCTGATGAAGTCCTGTTGTGATTTCCAGCACCCCCAACAGCAGATATCTTGAAAGCGGTGCAGCCTTCCAGTAATGACTGATGCAGGCAGATAAGAGGGAAAACAGAAGAATATATCCGCCCAGCCGTGTAATTGTTTCAAATCCGTTCATAATAGAGGCGTCTAAGACAGTTCCAATTGAACTGGTTATGGACGTCTCTTTTTTTTGAGGAATTTCGTGGCTTTCTTTGCAGGTATGATTTCTGTATACAACAAAGCGAAAGAAAAGCATACAGAGGATATCGGATGCTATGAGAATTCCGAGAATTTTTGCGATCGGCGTTCTTTCTTCCAGGCAGATATGCACAAGATAGGTGGTCAAAAAGGCCGGGCTTGCATTGTTGCTGAAGGTCAGAAGGTATTCGGCCTCACGCTTGCTGATCTTTCCGTATTGGTAGAGATCCGAGGCAATTTTGGCGCCCATGGGATAACCGCAGAGCATGCCGAGTGCAAAGGCATATGCACCGGAACAGGAAAGTCCCATGCCTTTGTTCCAGAAAATGCGGAATGGAGAAAATATTTTTTCAATTCCGTCTGTATGGATGAGAAAACCGGTTAAAATAAGAAAGGGAAGCAGAGTGGGGAGCAAGGTATTCAGCCACAGTGTCATTCCTTCCCTGGAGGCCCTGAGAGCCTCCTGCGGATAACATAAAAGAAAAAGAAGTAGCAGGAGAATTCCTGCAGCAGCTAATTTACGTTTCATAAGCGTCCATGTTTTTTTGTTTAATCATATGGCGTAGGATGAAAAGATATGAAGGTAAAAAATGGAGGTGTACCAAATGAGAGTTTTGGAAAACTGTGAACCGAAAAGAGTCTTTTATTACTTTGAGGAAATCTGTAAAATCCCCCATGGGTCCGGTAATACAAAGGAAATCAGCGATTATCTTGTGCAGTTTGCAAAGGATCATCATCTGGATTATGTGCAGGATGAGATGAACAATGTTGTGATCTATAAGCCTGCATACGAGGGATATGAGGCTGCCCCGACAGTCATCATTCAGGGACATATGGATATGGTTTGCGAAAAACGCCCGGATGTAGCGCATGATTTTACAAAGGATGGCCTGAAGCTTTCTGTCGTAAACGGCTATGTTTCTGCAAACGGAACTACGCTCGGCGGGGATGATGGGATCGCAGTTGCATATGGGCTGGCGCTTCTTGAGAGCACGGATATTCCGCATCCGGCATTGGAAATGGTGATTACAGTTGACGAAGAAATCGGCTTATTGGGAGCAGCAGGCTTTGACTGCAGTGTTTTAAAGGGCAGAAGGCTGATCAATCTGGATTCTGAGGCGGAAGGAAGCCTCTGGATCAGTTGTGCGGGTGGTCTTTCCGGTATCAGCCGTATTCCGGTACAGCGTATGGAAGCAGAGGGCGAAAAGCTGGAAGTGAGGATCAGCGGCCTTATGGGCGGACATTCCGGTGCGGAGATTGATAAAAACCGTGCAAATGCAAACGTTCTTATGGGAAGGCTGTTGTACAGCCTCAAAAAGCAGACAGATTATGAAATTCGGGCTCTGGAGGGCGGACAGAAGGACAATGCCATTACAAGAGAGGCTGCCGCAGAGCTTCTGGTTTCCGCGGATGATGTAGATGCAGCGAAGGCATTTGCAGCAGATATCCAGAAAAAGCTTCGGGAAGAATATGCGGGAAGTGATGAAAACATCACTGTAACAATAACAGAAAAAGGCCATGCAAAAGAGCCTGTGCTTCATCCCACCAGCCGCGAAAAGGTTCTGTTTTATCTGGTAAATGTTCCGTTCGGTATCCTAAAAATGAGCGGAACCATTGAAGGATTGGTTGAAACCTCCACCAATATCGGTATTTTGAAGCTTGGTGAGGATGAGTTCTACGCAAGCTCCGGTGTCCGCAGTTCTGTGGAAGCAGCCAGGGATGCGCTTTCTGACAAAATAGAATATCTGACGGAATTCCTTGGCGGCGAATATGAAATCCAGGGCGCTTATCCTGCATGGGAATATCGGAAAAGATCTGCTCTCCGAGACAAAATGGTAGCGGTTTATGAAGAAGTTTATGGTGAAAAACCGAATGTTGTGGCGATTCATGCCGGTTTGGAATGCGGTCTCTTCTACAAAAAAATAGAAGGGCTTGACTGCGTGTCTCTCGGACCGAATATGAAGGATATTCATACCTCAGAGGAGCTTTTGGATATCGCTTCCACAGAGCGCGTGTGGAAATATCTGGTAAAGGTTATGGAAAACCTGAAGGATTGAGAAAATCTGTTTAAGTGCAACCCCGGCTGTTTTTGGCCGGGGCATTTTTGGTTTCAAATATTTTGGTTCTGGTATGCGGGTGCCTTACATATATTATATAGGATATGGGGAGGTGGGGCATGCGTTCCAAATGGAAAAGAATTCTGCTGGTCTGGCTGTTTCTGTTGATTTTTGTTCCTGCTCTGCTTCTGGTGTTAAAGGAAAGAAGCCGGGCATCCTGCCTGAAGCCCGACACCTGTCTGAGCGGAGAATTCCGCAGACAGGAGCTGCATCCGGAGGTATATGACAGGATTTGTAAGCTTGCAGGAGATAGCGGAAAGTTTGGCGAGATTCTGACTGCAAGCATGCTGAATGGCGGCTTCGCTCCCAGGGAGGTTTCTTCGGACAGTGAACCATATCTGAAATACAAGCCGGAGGAATTTTATCAGCTTCAAAGCTGCTATGAGGCAATTTGGGCAGATATTGCCTGCTTTCCGATACCAAGTGATGAAATAACCTATGAGGATAGCTGGCTTTCCAAACGGAGCTACGGAGGAGAACGGTTCCATGAGGGAACGGATTTGTTTGGAAGGGTAGAGGCGCCGGGATATTATCCCGTCATCAGTATGACAGATGGCGTTGTGGAGCAGAAGGGCTGGCTGCCTTTGGGCGGTTATCGTATTGGAATCCGTTCTGCACATAACGGCTATTTTTATTATGCACATTTATCGGAATATGAAAAAGAATTTAAGACAGGGGATACAGTGATGGCTGGTGATATCCTTGGGTATATGGGGAATACCGGCTATGGGGAGGAGGGAACGGTTGGACAGTTTCCGGTGCACCTGCACCTCGGAATTTACATCCAAACGCCTTTTCAGGAGGAACTGAGCGTAAACCCTTATTGGGTTTTGCGGGCTATGGAGAAAAAAATAAGAAAGTATACATATTGATGAGAAATTTTTAAAAATATATGTTATAATGAATGGCAAGTGATTTAAGGAGCGATTGTAATGGAAATACAGTTATGGAGAAGTATCTTATGCCCCTATGAATTGGCAGTACGGGAACTGACTGTCAAGTTTGAACATATTATAGATGAACATAAACAGAATGATTTATATTCTCCCATCGAACAGGTAAGCGGCCGGGTAAAAAGTGTTGCCAGTATTCTGGAAAAAATGCAGCGCAAGCATATCCCTATGGAACGCATGGAGGAAGAGGTAGAGGATATTGCCGGAATCCGCATTATCTGCCAGTTTGAGGAGGATATCGAAACCGTAGCTTCCATGATTCAGAAACGTATGGATATGCAGGTGAAAAGCGAAAAAAATTACCTGAAGCATATGAAGCAGAGCGGTTACAGAAGCTATCATCTGATCATTTATTATACGGTAGAGACACTGCAGGGCCCAAAGAAGCTGCAGGCAGAAATACAGATTCGCACCATGGCAATGAACTTCTGGGCAACGATCGAGCATTCTCTCCAGTATAAATATAAAGGAGATATGCCGATGCATGTGACAGAACGGCTGAGCAAGGCTGCGGATGCGATCATTTCCCTTGACCATGAGATGTCTTCGGTGCGCAACGAGATTATGGATGCACAGAATTCGTCTCAGACACAGTCGAATTTGGTTCGTGATATCTTGAATAATATCGAAAACCTCTATAAGCTTTCCAATAAACGGGAGGTTATGAAGATACAGGATGAATTCCTGCGTGTTTTTAAAACAAAGGATCTGCAGCAATTAGAGCGCTTCCACAGGCAGCTTGATATCATTGCCGAAGGATACCGTGCGCAGGCGGTATATGAGCATTGACAGAGGATGATATGTTAAAAGGAAAAAAGGCAGTTATATTTGATTTGGATGGAACCCTGGTGGATTCTATGGGAATATGGGGGCAGATAGATATTGAGTATTTGGGCGCACACGGCTATGAGGTTCCCAAAGGACTTCAGAAAGAGATTGAGGGACTGAGCTTTACGGAGGTTGCTGTTTATTTTAAAGAACGGTTCCTTATTCCGGAATCCATTGAAGAAATCAAACGGACCTGGAAGGAAATGGCAGAGGATAAATATCGTTATGAAGTGCTGCTGAAGCCTGGAATTGAGAAGCTTCTGCCCTTTTTACGGAAAAGAGGAATTTCTATGGCGGTTGCATCCAGCAATGACCGGACACTGATCGAGACAGTCCTTAAAAGTCATAGAATCCTGGAATATTTTCAGTGTATCATCACTGCATGTGAGGTACAAAAGGGAAAGCCTGCGCCTGACGTTTATCTGGAAGCCGCGAGAAGGCTTCAGGTACAGCCGGGGGAATGCCTGGTATTTGAGGACATTATTCCGGGGATTCTATCCGGCAAAGCGGCAGGCATGACAACCTGTGCCGTGGAAGATACATACAGCATTTTGCAGAAAAAAGAAAAAACAAAAGCTGCTGATTATTATATTGTCTCTTATGAACAGGTAATGGAAGCAGCATATGAGGATTGATAAATGCAGGAATTTTTACCAGTAGCCAGAAAGGAAATGGAACAGCGGGGCTGGGAGCAGGTGGATTTTGTCTATCTTACCGGAGATGCTTATGTAGACCACCCTTCCTTTGGCACGGCCATTATCAGCCGCCTTTTGGAAAGCCGCGGCTACCGTGTGGGAATCATTCCGCAGCCAGACTGGCGGCGAAAAGAGAGTATCCAGGTGTTTGGGGAACCGCGCCTGGGTTTTCTTGTGACAGCGGGGAATATGGATTCCATGGTGAATCACTATACGGTCTCCAGAAAGCACAGGCAGAAGGATGCCTATTCTCCGGGAGGGGAAATGGGACTGCGCCCGGACATGCCCGTGATCGTTTACAGTAACCTGATCCGTCAGACCTATAAAAAAACGCCGGTCATTCTGGGAGGAATTGAAGCAAGCCTGCGGCGTCTGGCCCATTATGATTATTGGGAAAACCGGGTAAGGCACAGCGTACTTATAGATTCCGGTGCAGATTTGATTTCTTACGGTATGGGAGAGCGCTCGATTCTTGAGATCGCAGAAGCGCTCCGGAGCGGGATTCCCATAGAAGAAATTACCTATGTTCCGGGAACTGTCTATAAATGTAAGGATTTATCCCGTGTTTATGAGCCGATACTGCTTCCTTCCTATGAAGAAGTAAAAAACGATAAAACAGCATATGCGGAAAGCTTTGGAATTCAGTACAAAAATACCGATCCCTTTACTGCAAGGCCTATGGCAGAGTACTATGGAAGCAGAGGCTATCTTGTGCAGAATCCTCCGGCTGAGCCTTTGAGTCAGGAAGAAATGGATGATATCTATGATCTGCCCTATACGGGAACCTATCATCCCATGTATCAGCAAAAGGGCGGGATTCCCGCTCTGGAAGAGGTGAAATTCAGTCTGACGAGCAATCGGGGGTGCTTTGGAGGGTGCAGCTTTTGTGCGCTGACCTTCCATCAGGGCAGGATTCTGCAGACCCGAAGTCACGAATCCATTCTGCGGGAAGCGGTCAGGATGACGGAGGATAGCGGGTTTAAGGGATATATCCATGATGTGGGAGGACCGACGGCGGATTTTCGTCAGCCTTCCTGTCAGAAGCAGATGACAAAGGGCGTCTGCACCAATCGGCAGTGTCTGTTTCCGGCACCCTGCAAAAATCTCCAAGCAGACCATTCGGACTATGTGACACTGCTTCGGAAGCTTCGAAGACTTCCAAAGGTCAAAAAAGTATTCATTCGTTCCGGAGTGAGATTCGATTATGTCATGGCGGATAAAAGTCCTGTATTTTTGCAGGAGTTGGTGGAGCATCATATCAGCGGACAGCTTCGGGTGGCTCCGGAGCATGTATCTGATCAGGTTTTAAAATACATGGGAAAGCCGCCCCACCATGTGTATGAAGCGTTTCTTCAGGCATATGGCAGGGCAAATAAAAAGACAGGCAGGCAGCAGTTTGCAGTTCCGTATTTTATGTCCTCACATCCGGGCTGCACCATGAAGGAGGCTGTCAGGCTTGCGGAATATGTACGTGATCTTGGCTTTACGCCGGAACAGGTACAGGATTTTTATCCGACTCCGTCGACACTTTCGACCTGTATGTACTATACGGGAATCCATCCTTTGACAGGGGAAAAGGTTTATGTGCCGAAGGATCCTCACGAAAAAGCGATTCAGCGTGCCTTAATGCAGTATAAGAATCCGGCCAACCGCGCACTTGTCCTGGAAGGATTGAGAAGAGCAGGCCGCATGGACCTGGTGGGGTACGGACCGAAATGTCTGATACGTCCCATGAATGGACAAGCAGCACCAAATAAGAAAACACCTGCCTGGAAAAGTGAGCAGGCTGCGGGGAAGGCGCCTGCAAAAAAGAAAACAATTCGCAACGTGCACAAGAAAAAGTCTAAAAAATAAGGAGTCATCAATGAGCCGATCAACAAAGAAAAACAAAGCAGGGAAGGGCGATTATGGGTATTTTGCCGCGGAGAAGAAGCGCAGACTGCTGATCACAGCGGTGCTGTTTGCGGTACCTCTGGCAATTTTCTTTTCTGCGTGGATTTATCATGGTTCCCGTCTGACGGTATGGACAGTCGTCGCTGTAGTGGGCTGTCTGCCGGCGTGCAAATCCATGGTGGGTCTGATCATGATCCTGAGGTGCCGCCCCATGGATGAGAAGCTGTATCAGAAGATTCATGCGCATGCGGGAGCGCTTGTGATGTCCTACGAAATGTATATGACCTTCTATGAAAAAAGTGCCTTTATCGATGCCTTCGCTGTCTGCGGCAATCAGGTTGTCGGATACAGCAGTGATCCAAAGATCGATGCGGAGTTTATGGCACAGGAGGCGCAGAAGATTATCCGTAAAAACGGCTATAAGGTAACGGTTAAAATTCTGAAGGAGCTGCGGCCGTATTTGGAGCGTCTGGATTTCATGAACGGGCATAGAGAAGCTCTGGAAGAAGGAATTAAATTTACTCCGGATGAACGGTATCCGGACCTGTCCAGAAATGAACTGATCAAACACACGATTCTGGCAATCTGTTTATAGAGGAAAACCATGAAGCAGCTATTTATTGAAGATAATGAAGCAGGTCAGCGCTTTGACAAGTATCTCGGGAAGCTTCTGAAGGATGCGCCGAAAGGCTTCTGCTATAAGATGCTCCGCAAAAAGAACATTACCTTGAATGGCAGAAAGGCTTCCGGAAGCGAAAAGCTGGCAAAGGGAGATGAGGTAAAGCTTTTTCTCAGTGATGAAACCTACAAAAAATTCTGTGGAGACAAAAAGACAAAGCGGGCGGTATGCAGACTGGATATTGTCTATGAGGATGAGGATATCCTGCTTGTCAACAAGCCGGCAGGGATGCTTTCGCAGCCCTCCGATGGAAGGGATGCTTCCCTGGTGGAATATATCATCGGATATCTGCTTGAAAACGGAAGCATTACGGAAGAATCACTTAAGACCTTTAAACCGGGAGTATGCAATCGCCTGGACCGGAATACCAGCGGGCTGGTGGCGGCAGGAAAAAGCCTGAAAGGGCTGCAGGAATTATCCGGACTTTTTCATGACCGGATGATTCATAAGGACTACCTTTGTCTGGTGTCCGGCATCTTAAAGGAAGAAAAATATATCAAAGGATATTTGCATAAAAGCGAAAAATGTAATAAAGTAAAAATATATGCCAATGAGGTGCCTGGGGCGCTCCCCATTGAAACCCGTTATACACCCCTGGGCAATAACGGGCGTATGACGCTTCTGAAGGTGAGGCTGATCACCGGAAGGACGCATCAGATACGAGCGCATCTGGCAGGAATCGGGCATCCGGTTGCAGGAGATGGCAAGTACGGCAGGGAGCAGCAGAATAAAAGACTGCGGGAAAGATATCATCTGAAGCATCAGCTTCTTCATGCATATCAGCTTACCTTTCCGGTCATTGAAGGGAAACTGGAAAGACTGTCGGAAAAGATTTACAGAGCAGCAGTACCGGAACTTTTTTATCACATCATGAAAGAAGAACAGTTAGAGGAGTGTTATTATGAAAATTTGGGAAGAAATATGGGACTATGCAAAAATGATTATCTTCGTGGTAATTGTGGTATTAGTGGTGAATAATGTGGTTTTGATCAATGCAAAGATTCCTTCCGAATCTATGGAAAAAACAATTATGACCGGAGACAGAATTTTCGGCTTCCGTCTGTCTTACGGACTGAATATAGATCTGTTCGGCAAGCATATCTCCAAAAAAGTCAGAGACCCGGAACGCTTTGATATTATAATTTTTAAATATCCGGATGATGAAGAGCAGCTTTTTATCAAGCGATTGATCGGTCTTCCCGGTGAGACCGTGGAAATTAAAGACGGTAAGGTTTATATCAACGGTTCAGATACGCCTCTGGATGACAGCTTTGTTCCGGAAGTGCCGATAGGCAGCTACGGCCCCTATACCGTGCCGGAGGATTCCTATTTTATGCTGGGAGATAACCGGAACCGTTCCAGAGATTCCAGATTCTGGGACAATACATTTGTAACCTTTGATGAGATCGTTGGAAAAGCGGTCATCCGTTATTATCCGTTTGTGAAGCTGCTGAAATAAGAAAGGAAGCTTGGACTATGGCAACCTGGAACAGCAGAGGACTCCGGGGCTCTACTCTGGAGGAATTGGTGAACCGGACAAATGAACAGTACCGGGAAAAGGGGCTTGCACTGATTCAAAAGATTCCGACCCCTATTACGCCGGTGCGTATGGACAAGGAGAACCGCCATATTACGCTGGCTTATTTTGAGCAGCGCAGTACGGTCGATTATATTGGTGCCGTTCAGGGGATACCTGTCTGCTTCGACGCTAAGGAGTGCAGTACAGGTACCTTTCCCCTGCAGAACATTCATCCCCATCAGGTACAGTTTATGAAAGAGTTTGAGAAACAGGGCGGTATTGCTTTTTTTCTTTTATTTTTCAGTATGGAAGACCTGTTTTATTATCTTCCTATCCGGGAACTGCTTGTTTTTTGGGAACGAATGGTAAATGGAGGCAGAAAAAGCTTTCGCCGTGAAGAATTGCAGGATTCTTATTATCTGAAGAAAAGAAACGGTTTTTTGGTGCCGTATTTGGAAGGAATTCAAAAAGACCTGGAAAACCGGGATTGACATTTATTCTGATATCGACTATAATCTTTATTGTTTTATGTATTAGCATGGTAGCACACTAAAGTTCCCGACCATGCAGTGATGAGGAGGATATAAACATGCAGCGAATTTTTCATACGCCGGAAGGTGTACGGGATATTTATAATGGAGAATGCAGCCAGAAACGGAACCTGCAGAAGAAAATTCAGCAGGTTTTTTGCATGTATGGCTATGAAGATATAGAAACTCCGTCGTTTGAATATTTTGAGGTATTCAGCCGTGAGGTGGGAACGATTCCATCGGGAGATCTGTACAAATTTTTTGACAGAGAGGGAAATACCCTGGTTCTGCGGCCGGACTTCACACCGTCTGTTTCCAGAGCCTGTGCAACATACTTTTCCCCGGATAAAGAAATTGTGACACTCAGTTATACGGGAAATACCTTTATCAACAGCTCCAGTCTCCGCGGGAGGATGAAGGAGACTACGCAGATGGGCGTGGAGCGTATCGGAGATGAGTCAGCGGAGGCAGATGCCGAAATTCTGGCAATGACAGTGGAAGCGCTGCTGGCGGCAGGCCTAAAGGAATTTCAGGTCAGTGTGGGACAGGTGGATTATTTTAAATCTCTTCTCGCAGAGGCAGATATGGCTGGAGAGGCTGAGGAACGGCTGCGTTCCCTGATTTCCCAGAAAAATTATTTTGGTGTGGAGGATTTGGTCAGGGAACAGAAACTGGAGGATAAACTTGCCGCTGCATTTCAGGAGCTTCCGCATTTGTTTGGTTCCTGTGAGATTCTGGATCATGCGGAGTCTCTGACTGATAATCCGCGTGCCCTGGAGTCGGTTGCACGTTTGAGAGAAATTTACGAAATTCTGAAGATTTACGGCTATGAAAAGTATATCAGCTTTGATTTTGGTATGCTCAGCAAGTACCAGTATTACACAGGAATCATTTTCCAGGCTTATACCTATGGCACCGGAGAACCGCTGGTCAAGGGCGGACGCTACAATGAGCTTTTGAAGCACTTCGGTAAGGATGCGGCTTCTATTGGATTTGCGATTGTAGTGGACAGTCTTCTTCTGGCACTTTCCAGGCAGAAAATGGAGCTGACCAAGGATGAGCCGGCAGAGGTTCTTACCTATTCCGGCGAAAACCGCACAGAAATGATCCAAAGAGCCCAAAAGCTCAGAAAAGAAGGAAAAAAGGTCGCTTTGCGTCCGGAAAGTGGGGCTTAAGGGAATGAGATATCTTACATTTGCGCTGACAAAAGGGCGCCTTGCAAATAAGACATTAGATATGTTTGAAAAAATTGGTATTACCTGTAAGGAAATGAAGGATAAAGATACCAGAAAGCTGATTTTTGTAAATGAAGAGCTGAAGCTGAAATTTTTCCTTGCCAAGGGTCCGGATGTGCCGACCTATGTAGAATACGGCGCCGCAGATATCGGAGTGGTCGGAAAAGATACGATTCTGGAGGAGGGAAGAAAGCTCTATGAGGTTATGGATCTGGGCTTCGGTGCATGCAGAATGTGTGTCTGCGGACCGGAAAGTGCCACAAAGGTGCTCAGGAACAATCAGCTTATCCGTGTAGCAACGAAATATCCCAATATTGCCAAGGATTATTTTTATAATAAGAAGCATAAGACGGTAGAGATCATTAAACTGAACGGCTCCATTGAGCTGGCACCGATCGTCGGTCTGTCCGAGGTAATTGTAGACATTGTGGAGACCGGCAGCACGCTCCGCGAAAATGGTCTGCGCGTACTGGAAGAGGTGTGTCCGCTGTCTGCCCGTATGGTGGTAAATCAGGTAAGCATGAAGATGGAGGATGAACGAATCCGCAAAATCATTCATGATCTGCGGAAAGTGCTGTAATAAAAATCATTTCATGAGAGAAGGGACTGAAAAGCATGCGTACAGTGACGCTGACAAAGGAAAGTACAAAGGATATTCTGGAAAATCTGCTGAAAAGAAGCCCGAACAATTACGGGAAATTTGAGTCAGCAGTTGCGGATATTCTTGCAAGGGTTAAAAGTGAGGGAGATGCTGCACTTTTTGCATATACCAGAGAATTTGACAAAGCAGAGATCACAAAAGATAGTATCCGTGTGACAGAGGAAGAGATACGGAAAGCCTATGAGCAGGTGGATCCTGCCCTTGTGGAGGTTATCCGCAGGGCTTTGGTAAATATCCGCAGCTTTCACGAAAAGCAGAGACAGAACAGTTGGTTTACCAGCGGGACGAACGGGACGATGCTAGGCCAGAAGATTACGCCTCTGGAAAGAGTGGGCGTGTATGTGCCGGGAGGGAAAGCGGTGTATCCTTCTTCTGTGCTGATGAATATTGTGCCGGCCAGGACAGCGGGGGTGGAACAGATCGTCATGACAACACCGCCGGGCAGAGATGGAAGGGTAAATCCCTCCACTTTGGTAGCAGCCAAAGAAGCCGGTGCAGACGAAATTTATAAGGCCGGCGGTGCGCAGGCAATCGGAGCCCTTGCCTACGGAACAGAAAGTATTCCGAAAGTAGACAAGATCGTAGGGCCGGGCAATATTTTTGTGGCACTCGCCAAGAAGGCTGTTTATGGATATGTGAGCATTGATTCCATTGCAGGTCCCAGTGAGATTCTGGTGCTGGCAGATGAAACTGCAAATCCAAGGTATGTTGCTGCGGATCTGCTTTCCCAGGCTGAGCATGATGAACTGGCTTCTGCTATTTTGATCACTACCAGCAAAGAACTGGCAGAGAAGGTAAACGCAGAGGTGAAGGGCTTCGTGGAGGTTCTGCCCAGAAAAGAAATTATTCAGAAGTCCCTGGATAATTTCGGTTATATTCTGCTTGCAGAAAATATGGAAGATGCGATAGAAGCTTCGAATGCCATTGCCTCCGAGCATATGGAGATTGTGACGAAAAATCCGTTTGAAGTGATGCTGAAGGTGAAAAATGCAGGTGCGGTCTTTATTGGAGAATACAGTTCCGAACCCCTGGGCGATTATTTCGCAGGACCGAACCATGTGCTTCCGACAAATGGAACAGCAAAATTCTTTTCTCCGCTTTCCGTGGATGATTTTGTAAAAAAATCCAGCATTGTCTATTATTCCAGGGAAGCCTTAAAGGATATTCACAAAGACATTGAGCAGTTTGCTTCTTCCGAACAGTTGACTGCACATGCAAATTCCATTGCCGTCCGTTTTGAGGATGAGGAACAGCAGGAGGAGCTATGGTAAGAGAAGCATCAATAGAAAGAATGACGAAAGAGACAGAGATCAAGCTGAAGCTTAATCTGGATGGAAAGGGATATTCAGATATAGAGACCGGCGTGGGATTTTTTAATCACATGCTGGAGGGTTTTACAAGACATGGTTTTTTTGACCTCTGTGTCCGGGTACATGGAGATTTGAACGTGGATGATCATCATACGATCGAGGATACGGGAATTGTACTTGGAACCGCTATAAAAGAGGCGGTTGGTGATAAAAAAGGCATTCGTAGCTTCGGACGCTGTGCTCTGCAAATGGATGAATCCTTAGTGCTCTGTGCGGTGGATTTATCCGGCAGACCCTATTTCGGATGGGATGCAGAATTCACCTCCGAAAAGATCGGAGATATGTCTGCAGAGATGGTTAAGGAATTTTTCTATGCGGTTTCTTATTCCGGCAGTATGAATCTGCATATCAGGGTGCTTTCCGGAGAAAACAATCACCACATCGCGGAAGCGATGTTCAAGAGCTTTGCAAAAGCACTGGATGAAGCAGTATCCTATGACCCGAGAATTACGGACGTGCTCTCCACCAAGGGCAGTCTTGCATAAGGAGAAGAACAATGGCAAATAAATTGATGATTCCATGTCTGTATCTGCAGTCTGGCAGAGCAGTGACGGGATTTGGACAGAGAAATCTTTTCGGCAGCGGTGATGTGACGGCACTTTCCAGATTTTACAGTGACAACGGCGCAGACGAGCTTCTTGTATTTGACTTTTCTTCCGGGGATCAGGAGCACGAAGAAGCAATCGCAAAGATCAAGGATATCTGTACTGCGTCCGAAATCCCGGTTATAGCAGCCGGCAACATCAAGCGTATGGAGGACATTAAGAAGCTGATCTATGCAGGATGTGCGAAGACAGTCCTGAATTTTTCCAAGGAAAGCAATGTAGGGCTTTTGGAAGAGGTATCCAGGCGGTTCGGAAAAGAAAAAATGGTTGTCAGTATTTCCTCCGTGGAGGAATTTACAGGCTATATGGGCCTGATCGAAGCATACGCAGGCAGTGTGCTGGCTCTGGATACAGTACAGGATTCCATCGCGGAGGTCTCCTCAATTCCGGTCATCCTGCATACTGATGAAAGCAAAAAGGAGAAGCTCGTTGAGCTTATGAAAAGTCCGGCAGTAGGGGGCTTAAGCGGTTCCTATATTAGTGCGGCGGATACGGACATTCTGTTATTTAAAGAAGAATGCAGGGCTCTCGGCATTGATGTGAATACCTTTGAGAGCAGTATTTCCTGGTCGGAATTTAAGCTGAACGGCGAGGGTCTGATTCCGGTGATCGTACAGGATTATAAGACAGATGAGGTGCTGATGCTGGCTTATATGAATGAGCAGGCATTTTTGACTACCCTTAAAAGCGGCAGAATGACATACTGGAGCCGCAGCCGGAACGAATTATGGACCAAAGGGCTGACCTCCGGCCATGTACAGTATGTCAAATCCCTGGCGTTGGACTGCGACAATGATACGATACTGGCAAAGGTAGCGCAGGTAGGAGCTGCCTGCCATACCGGGAACAAAACCTGCTTTTTTCAATCTCTGATGAAAAAAGAATATGACGATACCAATCCTCTTCGGGTCTTTCAGGATGTGTATGATGTAATTTTGGATAGAAAAGAAAATCCGAAGGAAGGCTCCTACACCAACTATCTGTTTGATAAAGGTATTGACAAGATACTGAAAAAGGTAGGAGAGGAATGCACGGAGATTGTTATTGCAGCGAAGAATCCGGATAAAGAAGAAATCAAATATGAAATTTCAGATTTTCTTTATCATGTGATGGTGCTTATGGCAGAAAAAGGTGTCAGTTGGGAAGATATTACCAGAGAGCTGGCCAGAAGATAAGAGTAAGGAGAGGAAGCCCTTCATCCTTGAAAGGCTTCTTCTCTTGGCCGAAAGGCTTTTTATTTTTCTGAATCAGGAGCATACTCCAGCAGACGCATTCCGGCGGTGCTGGTCACAGGCAGGGAGAAAACAATGGATTTTGCTTTGCTGTCCATACCTGCTTCATCCATGATCGCACGCATGATGTTGTTTTTGTCTTCACGTTTTACAACAAGAAAGACCATTTCTTTTTCTTCGGCAATGGAAACGCCGAAGAATTTTTGTGCGCCTGTCATTCCGGTCCCCTTGGCATGGATGACCGTGCCGCCGCCGGCTTTCCGTTTTCTGGCGGCGTCCATGATGATATCCGTATAACCCTGGTTTGCAATTACGACCAACAATTCATGTTTGGTATCTTTCAAAGTACTCTCTTCCCCCTTTTTGAAATTCTGATGCTCTGTCAGGAACTGAAGCTGCTTTTTACCGCCGATACTGCTGAGCGGAATGAGAAATGCAATTCCGGTTCCGGGAATGTCGATGTTCATTTTCTCCTGAAGTCCTTTTTTTATATTGCGCCAGACGTCCTTTGTGACGATGGACAGCATCAGGACCTTTTCTACTTCTTCCAGTCCGAAATAGTCGAGAATTTCACTGGCGGCAGTTCCGCGGCCAAGTGTATTCAAGGTGACGTGGACGTTGTGCTCCTGATAAAAGTGCAGGAATCTTTTTGCTTTATGACGGCTTAGTATGGAGGTCATTAAAAATAATTCACTCATAGGCTTTCCTTTCTGAGGGTTTTACAATTCGATGATCGCATCGTCTTCCAACTGCTCGAAGGTTACCGCAGGGTCTGAGGAAGGAATCTCATCTTTCTGTGTGAATCTGGAAGCAAGACCGAGAATCTGGATCGTGATCAGAGGAGTCATTGCGACCATAGCGACAACGCCAAAGGCATCAGTAACAATATCTCCGCCGAAGGCTGTACAGGCTCCCTGCGCGAAGGGAAGCAAAAAAGCGGCAGTCATAGGGCCGGATGCAACGCCGCCGGAGTCAAATGCAATAGCCGTGTAAATTTTCGGAACAAAGAAAGAAATTCCAAGTGCAATGGCGTAGCCGGGAATAATGAACCACATAATGGAAATCCCGGTCATGACGCGGATCATGGCAATGCCAAGGGAAACAGAGACACCGAGCGAGAGTCCGATACCCATGGCTTTTGCAGAAATAGCGCCATCTGTAATTTCCTCTACCTGTTTATTCAGTACATAGACGGCAGGCTCAGCACGTACGATAAAAAAGCCCATGACCATTGCAACCGGTATGATAATCCATGGATAAGGAAGCTCTGCGGTCACCTGGCCGAGATAATTTCCGGCAGGCATAAAACCCACGTTCACTCCTGTCAGAAACAGAACCAGGCCGATATAGGTGTAAACAATACCTACCAGGATTTTTAACAGCTTTTTTTTGCTGAGATGAAGAACTGCAATCTGGAATACGGCAAAAAACAGGACGATGGGAAGCAGCGAAACGGCAATCTCTTTTATGTAAGTGGGAAAGCCTACATGAAACAGATTCCAAAGCTCCACGGAATTTTGAATTTCCGGAATGACCGGAGGAACATAATCTCCGGCATTTGGGTGATAGATCATGCCGAGAAGCAAAACGGCCAGGATGGGTCCTATGGAACACAGAGCAACCAGACCAAAGCTGTCATCAGACGCATGGCGGTCGCTTCGAATAGCGGAAACACCCACACCCAGGGCCATGATAAAGGGAACGGTCATAGGACCAGTGGTAACGCCGCCGGAGTCAAAGGCAATGCTTAAAAAGCTCTTTGGAACAAACCAGGTAAGAATGCATATGATCAGATAGAATACGATCAGCAGTTTCGGCAGAGCAATACCAAACAGCATACGCAGCAGAGCAATCACAAGAAAAAGACCGACGCCGCAGGCAACTGCAAGAATCAGTACCATATTTGGTATGGAAGGTACCTGCTGAGCAAGGACCTGCAAATCCGGTTCGGAAATTGTGATAATAAAGCCGAGCAAAAACGAAAGGATTACAAGAATGCCGAGTTTTCTGCTTTTTGTCATGCAGGTACCGATTCGTTCTCCCATAGGGGTCATCGAAAGCTCTGCCCCTAAAGTAAAAAACATCATGCCTGTGATCAAAAGAACGGCACCGATAAGAAAACAGAG
The DNA here is from genome assembly GCA_900551075.1 of uncultured Blautia sp. Lineage (GTDB taxonomy): Bacteria > Bacillota > Clostridia > Lachnospirales > Lachnospiraceae > Blautia_A. The sequence goes on from URVB01000013.1 coordinate 20,369, forward strand.
TAAAATACTTGGAGAGATAGGTGCTATGCTGAAGCAGAGCAGAAGAACAATGGCAATGATGGGGATGACCGCTGTCAGTGCTTCTTTCAGCTTTTCCCGAAGTTTCAGTGTATAACGCAACGATTCGCCTCCTTTTTTATTCATACATTTTGTTGCAGCTTATTATCTACTATAACATATTTACGCGAATGAAACAACGTTGTAATGTACGCTGACGGTCAGGAAACGGTCAGGAACCAATTGACGTTTGATAAGAATTGAGGTATAGTTATTACTACTGCACAAACCCAACGCTTGCAGTCACTGTGTAAGACGTTGGTACTGTAGGGTATCAGCCAATGCAGCAGCGGCTGAGGCAGGAAGCCGCCGCTTCTATAAGTGGCGGGAGTAGCTCACAGATCCTTTATTTAAGATAGAAAGACAGGGAATCGTTGTTTTATTTTATTACACAGGGAGGAATCAGGTATGGTTACAGAAAGACAATTTGGAGAATTGCCTACCGGTGAAGCAGTAAAAATTTATCATTTGGAAAATGCTTCCGGAGCATATGCCGAGGTTTTGAATTTTGGTGCGATTTTGGTGAAGCTGTGTGTGCCGGACAGAAAAGGAACACTGACAGATGTGGTTCTTGGCTATGACAGTATAGAAGGCTATTTGACGAACGGATGCTTTTTCGGTTCTACAATCGGCAGAAGCGGAAACCGTATTGAGGGTGCAAAATTTTTGATTCATGGAAAAGAAGTTATTCTCACACAGAATGAAAACAGCAACAATTTACATAGCGGACCGGATGGGTTTGAGAAAAAGCTGTGGGATGCTACAGAGGCGGCAGAGGGAGGAAGCAGCATTGTCTTTTCCAGAACCAGTCCGGATGGAGAGAATGGATATCCGGGTGAGTTCCGTGTTTCTGTTCAATATGAGCTGACGGATGCAAACGAGCTTAAGATTACCTATGTTGGTGTCAGCGACCAGGCGACCGTTGCGAATATGACGAACCACTCTTACTTTAATCTTGCGGGAGAGGGCAGCGGCAGTGTACTGGAACAGGAACTGACCATTCATGCGGAGTCTTATACACCCGTCTGCAACAGTCAGTCCATTCCCACCGGTGTGTATGAAGCTGTTGAAAATACACCGATGGACTTCCGGAAAGCAAAAAAGATCGGTCAGGATATCGAAGCCGATTTTGCACAATTGAAGTATACCGGCGGATATGACCATAATTATGTGACAGACAATTATGCAAAGGGTGTTCTTCGAACGATTGCGTATGCATATTCCGATGCGACGGGAATTGCCATGGAGGTGGATACGGATTGTCCCGGTGTACAGTTCTATGCGGGCAATTTTATTGAACAGGAAGCAGGAAAGAATGGTCATGTTTATGATAAACGCGATGGATTCTGCCTGGAAACACAGGTGGAGCCGAATGCGGTGAATATGGAAGCGTTCCATTCTCCTGTGCTGGAAGCAGGTGAGCAGTATCATTCCGTGACTGTATATCGTTTCTCCGTGAAATAATTGATAAATAACAGCCATGTTTTCTGGTTTTCCACATATAGTATAGTATGAGGAAAACCAGATTTTTTTATGGGAAGCAATTATTGCTGCTGGCACTGCTTGGCTGGCTGATGCTGCTGGAACAGGCGGTTTCTGTGAATGTTAAGGAAAAAACAGAATATATCCGTCAGGAAAAGGAAAGACAGGCACAGAGAAAACAGGAAAAGGAGATGAAGGATACACAGCTTCCGACTCCTTCTGCAAAAGCAGATGCTTCTGACCCGGAGGCCTCTGATACGGATGAAGAAATAAGGGTGCTTCTCATGGATACGGATTACCAGTCTTATTATCATCCTTCCGTAAGCGTCGCATATGGAGACAGCACGTATACCTATACGCCGGACAGCCCTGAATTGGAGAAGGGAACTCTGCTGCTAAGGGCACAGCCGGAAGGAATTGAGGTTCTGAGTATTGAACGCAATGAGGGAAATCCAATTTATGAGGGGACTCTGGAAATCAGGAAGGAGGATGAAGGACTGCTTTTAATAAACAGCCTTCCTCTTGAGTCTTATCTGTCTGCGGTTGTTCCAAGTGAAATGCCGTCCTCCTATGAGCCGGAAGCATTGAAGGCCCAGGCTGTCTGTGCCAGAACCTATGCCAAAAAACAAATACAGGAAAAACGGCTTGAGGAATATCACGCGGATGTGGATGACAGTGTGAATTTTCAGGTATACCATAATATCAGTCCCAGGAAGACAACATCCCAGGCTGTTTTGGATACCAGAGGTCAGGTTTTATGCCAGAACGGGGAACTGATCGAAGCATATTACTTTTCCACATCTGCGGGCGCAACCAGTACAGATGAAATTTGGGGAGCCCGGGAAGCGGCTTCCTATCTGAAAAGCGTAGAATGTCAATTTGATTCCGGGGAGCCATGGAGCAATTGGAAGGTACAGATTCCATGGCAGAATATTGCGCAGCGGATACAGGAGCGTCTGGGTACCACAGATGCGCTGCAGACATTGGAAATTGTGAAAAAAAATCAGAGCGGAGCGGTGACAGGCCTTCGTGCAGTTACGGAAACAGAGTCCTTTGAGCTTACGGAGGAGTATGAAATACGGGAGCTGCTTTCTCCTCTTGGATGTGAGATCACGGAAAAGGATGGGACTAAAACGCAGGGCTCAAAGCTGCTTCCAAGTGCTTATTTTACCATGGAAACAGTGCCGGGGAAAAGTGTAAATCTGTCGGGCAAAGGATACGGCCACGGTGTGGGAATGAGCCAGAATGCGGCAAACCGAATGGCTGAAGAGGGATACACATATCAGGAAATCCTGGATTATTTTTTTCGAAATGTTGAGATCGAAGAGGTTTGAATTGAAGAAGAGAGGGAATGCTTGTCACAGGTGCCATTTCATGGTATGATACAGGAAGAAATCGTCTCTACTGTATTGGAATGCCGGGGCAGGCGGAAGGACGTGAAGGATATGAGTGAGAAAAAAGAAAATCGGATATTCCTGCTTCTGACCGGATTTATGAAGCGGACAGAACAGGATCATATAGGTGCTTATGCTGCGCAGGCCGCTTATTTTTTGATTATGTCATTCATTCCGTTTGTATTGTTTTTGTCTGCCTGTGTCAGATACACTCCTCTGACATATGCAACAGTACGGCGGGCGATTATGGGATTTGTTCCGGTGAATCTGCAGGAATTCGTCCTTGGTATTGTGGCACAGGTTTATTATAAAAATGCGGCTGTGGTTCCTATCACGGCAATCCTGGCACTGTGGTCGTCAGGAAAGGGTATGCAGGCGTTGATGAATGGGCTGAACACGATTTATCATGTTCAGGAAACGCGTAATTGGCTGATCAACCGGATATATTCCGTATTTTACACGTTTTTGTTTATCGTTGCTCTGATAGCCAGCCTGCTTCTTTTGGTCATGGGAAATCTGATTCAGGCTGCTCTTGTAAAGTATGTGCCGTTTTTGGGAGAGATCATTGGAAGAGTGATCAGCGCCAGAACCTTCCTTGTGTTTGTTGTGCTGTTTTTGGTATTTCTTGTACTATTCAAGGCGATTCCAAACAGAAAAGCGACATTGAAAAGCCAGGTGCCCGGTGCGTTGCTGACAGCGATTGCATGGTCCCTGTTTTCCTATTTTTTCTCTATATATTTCACATTTTTTCCGAATTTCAGCAATATGTACGGAAACATGACTGCGATCATTATGGTCATGCTGTGGCTGTATTTCTGTATGAACCTTCTGTTGTACGGAGCCGAGGTCAATGCGTATTTTGAGAAGGAGTTCCGTAAAGCGCAGGAGTCTGTCCGGGAAATGCTCTCCCGCGAAAGGGAGCGGGAAGAAAAAAAGGAGCAGCAATAACAGGCGAACTTTATAAACCAGCAGATTATGAAAAGAGTGGGACTTTTCCCCTCTTTTTTATTTGCGAAAAGAGTATCTCTGTGTCGTTCCTTGCAGGAAAAGCGTATACCTTATCAGGTAAACCATTATTGGCGCAGCATGTGCGCCGAATAAGCAGTAATCATATATAGCTCGGTTTGTGCAGCGCACTTTAGGTGAATTTTCACCGGGAGCGCGCTTTTAATCTTAAAATGAGGCTGACTTTACCCTAAGGGCAAAGCTCATACTAACTGTACTGGACTCAGCAAATATTTGCAAGGGGGATTTGTATGCTGTCTATTGGAAAGTTTTCACACATTTGTAAAGTATCTGCAAAGACACTTCGCTATTTTGAAGGGTAAATGACTCCTTCGGCTCACCTATAGTTTTGCAATAGGATTTACCAGAATCAAATTTACCGATTCTTCGTAAGTGGATAAATCGATGGATTTTGGAAGGGAATCCGTAATAAGATAATCAATGATTCCCTTAAAATCTGCGAATTTTCCTATGTAGGATTCATTGAATTTTGTGTGGTCTGCCAAAACAAAATGCAGACGGGATGCTTTTAAAATAGCTTCTTTTAAAGCGGAATCGTTTAGATTCGGGTCAGAATAACCGAAAGAAGAATCAATTCCGGATGCGCCCAGAAAACATTTGTCTACTCTGATATTTTGGAGCATTTTCAATGCGATAGAACCATAGGCACAGGCCATATTCCTTTTGACTTCACCTCCCGTATGGATTAAATGGTAATCCAGTCTTTTGCGAAGCAGAGAAACGACATGAAAAGAATTCGTGACAATAAAGAGTTCTTTTTTGTCGCAGGTCAGCAGTAGTTTTGCAAGCTCCAAAACGGTCGAGGAAGAATCCAGAAAAAGGGTATCATGGTCGTCGATATAGGAGTAAGCACTTCCGGCAATCATGCTTTTTTCTTCCGGGCAAAGAATCGATAATTCATCATCCGTCATATCTTTGCTTGGATTTTTGATTGGGACAGCGCCGCCGTGTACGCGGCGTATTTTTTTGCTACGCTGTAATTCATCCAAATCTCTGCGGATAGTAGTTTCTGTTGTCTGGAATAATTGGCTTAAATCGCTGACTTTTGCTATTTTGTTCAGTTGAATGATTTCTAAAATTTTATCCTGTCTTTCTTGGGCGAGCATGGCTTTTCTCCTTTCTACTTATTTTTATCATAAAACAAAAAAATAAAAAATACAAGTAACTGTTCAGTTTTGAATGATTTAATATTGAAAAATAATGAGTAATAACTTACATTCGTTAATAAACGAACAATTGACAGCGTGTTTATAGGGTGGTATAATCAAAAAGCAATAATAATCATTAAAAAACAAACAAAAAGGAAAGAGAGAAGGTGAAAAAATGAAAATCTGGAACGGGAGAGAAACAGCAATGGATCAGGCTATGGAAGGTTTGCTTCTGCTCCGGGGAAAGGAACTTGTCCGGTATGAAACTAGGTACGGATATGCTTTGCACAGGAGGAATCTGGAGCCAAGAGTTCAGGTGATTCTGGACGGCGGCGGCGGATTCGGCAGGATGTGGCCTGCAATGGTCTGTGACGGACTGGCAGACGCTGTTGTGCATGGAGAATTAGAAACTGCTCCCAATGCGTATACTTTGTATGAAGTCGCAAAGAAAATTGATCAGGATAAGGGTGTGCTTTTTCTTTGTAATCATTTTATGGGTGATTATTTAAATAACGATATGGCAGTGGAGCTTTTGAATTATGAGGGTTATCAGGCGGCAGCCTGTTACGTGAAAGACGACATTTTGAGCGCTCTAAAGGAGAAACAGGAAGAACGCGGCGGCCTGATCGGGATTCTGTTTCTGGCAAAGCTTTTGACAGGGGCTGCGAAGAGCGGCTATGCCCTTAATAAGCTTGCAGAGCTTGCGGAGAAAGGCAAACGGCATATAGGCAGTGTCAGCATCTGTTTGAATGAGAGTACAAGAGAAATCCAGTATGGGAAAGGATTCTCCGGGGAACCGCCCAAGGCTTGTAAACCATTTGTCAATGTGGAGAATATGGTGTCCGAAGCGTTGGATTTGCTTCTTGCAGAGCTGCCTGGCAGAGGGAATCACGTCCATGTGATTTTGAACCGTCTGCGTCTTATGAGTTATACGGAAAGCGCGGTTGTATTAAATGCTTTGGGACGGCAGCTCCGGCTGCGTGGCTATACCTGCGGGAAGTTTGCTATGGGAAATTACTTTGACGTTTTTTCTCAGAATGGTTGTATCATCAGCCTTATGAATGCTGAAGCGGACTGGGAACCATGGCTTTTGCCTGTGTGGGGATATGATTACACAGTGTGAGGTGACAAAATATGAACAGGATTACTGTAGAAGAATTAAAGCAGATGTTTCTGAATGCTGCGGAATTAATTGAAATGCGGGAACCGTATTTGACGGAAATTGACGAGGCGATTGGTGACGGAGATCACGGTTTTGGAGTGAAGCGTGGATTTTCGGCTGTGAAAACTCTTTTAGAAAACCGGGACTGGCATAGCGTAAGAGAACTTCTGCATGCGGTCAGTGTTGAGCTGGTAAAATCCATGGGAGGAGCCTCCGGAGTGATTTTCGGAACAATGTTTTTCGGTGGACTGGAAGATGTAGCGGAAGGAGATACGATTACTCTGAAAGAGTTCGGAGCATATTTGCTGGCAGGGGAACGTGCTATTGAAAAGCGGGGAAAAGCCCGGCCCGGACAGAAGACAATGCTGGATGCCCTCTATCCTGCATGTGCGGCATATCAGGAGGCGCTTACATATTCAGAAGAATCCAGAGAAGTGCTGCGCGCTGCCTGGGAGGGGGCAAGACAAGGAGCCAGAGACAGTGAGAAGCTGCTGCCGGGGACTGGCAGATCCAGGAATTTTGCAGAAAAAGCAGTTGGTCTTCCAGATCCGGGTGCAGAGACTACCAGTTACATTTTTGAAGGATTTTATCAGGGAGTCAGATGAGGAAACTGTTTTTGCGGACGGAAGCAGCAGGAAAGAATAAGAAATGGAGTGCAGAATTATGGCATTGGAAAGAGTAAGCAAAATATTACATATGGCGGATGAGGAAAAGACTTCTGTCATTTCATTCATCTGTCTGGACTATAACATGGTGGAATCAGTGATTCGTGCGGCAGAAATAGAACGGAAACCGGCAATTATCATGCTTTTGCCCGAACATGTTACGGATTGCAGGGCAGGAGATTTTGCACCGTTTGCCGGTATGGTGAAAGCAATGGCAGAGAAGGCATCCGTACCGGTGGGGCTGCATCTGGACCATAGCTTTTCGGAGGAACAGGTTTATCACGCGATTGAGGCTGGATTTACTTCCGTAATGTTTGATGCGTCGGGAGATTCTCTGGAAGAAAATATCAGAAGAACAAAAGCGGTTGCAGAGCATGCCCATGCTCTTGGGGTGGATGTGGAAGCAGAACTTGGAAGTGTGGGTCTTGCAAAAGACAATGATAATGAAAAAACAGATTTTTATACAAAACCGGAAGCAGTGGAGCGTTTCTGTAAAGAGACAGGCGTGGATTTTCTGGCAATTGCTATCGGAAATGCCCATGGAGATTATCCATTCCCTCCGAGACTGGACCTGAAGCGTCTGGATGAAATCAATGCAATTACGGAAGTTCCGCTGGTGCTTCACGGAGGAAGCGGAATTCCGGATGACCAGTTGGAGGAAGCGTTTTCCAGGGGCATTAACAAATTTAATTATGGTACGGATGTACTGCGCTGTTACGATCAGGCTGTCCGCAAATATCATGAGGAACACCAGCCGTCGGAAAATCTGGATATGTTGGGGGTACCAGCGTGTGTACAGGAGGCTATGACTGCATTTATCCGGAAGAAGATGAAATTGTGTAAACTTCATGTTTGATTTTAAATATTCCGTAAGTAGTGAATTTATGACCAATATTATCGAAATAAAAATATATAACAAAAATAAACGATAAAAATAATGCATAATCACGAAAAAACAAAACTAAACAGAACTATATTGACACGTCAAGGAAAGATAGCTATAATAATTTTGTCGAAAAGAAAATAAAACACCTAAATTTAAAATAGGAGTAATCATGATGAAAAAAATAGTGATTGCAGCAGATTTGGGAGCCAGCGGCGGTAAGATGGCCAAAGGATACTTTGATGGGAGCATTTTAAAGGTAGATGATTTTTACGATTTTCCCAATGAACCGATGGATTTGAACGGAAATCTCTATTGGGATTTATTTGGTCTGTATAACAGCATACGGAATGGAATCTCGTATTACGCGAAGGATAGTGAGGTTGAATCTGTTGCAGTGGATTCCTGGGGAGCAAGTTATGGCTTCCTGGATGAAAAGGGAAGGCTTCTCGAGCCGATTTACCACTATCGTGATTTGCGTACGGAATATACCATGAAACGGATGTATGAAATTCTTCCGAAAAGGCAGTTATTCGAAATGACCGGTTGCCAGCCGGCCAGATCCTATACCCTGCCCCAGCTATATTCCTATGTGGAGCGTCATGAGAGAATTATCGATCTGGCAGATAAAATGCTGTTTCTTCCGGATCTTCTGGAATATTTTCTTTCCGGAGAAATTGCTACGGAACGCTCCATTGCAGGAACGTCAGGTCTTTTGCGGCCTGACCAGCAGGATTGGGCATATGAGGTGTTTGACATTTTCGGAATCCAGAAAAGAATGCTGACGCCGATATCCGATGCCGGAATCCAGAGAGGCAGCCTTTTGAGAAACGTCGGTCAGTCCACGGGAGCGGGAAATGCCAAGGTGATTGCATCTGTGGGACATGATACAGCATCAGCGGTTGCCGGTATTCCGGGCTTTGGAGTCGGACAGGTTTATATCAGTATTGGCACCAATATCAATATGGGGATTGAGCTGACAGAGAATGTGACCAGTGAAAAAGCGTATCGGGGCGGTTATAAAAATGCCGCAGTCATGGAAGACAGAAACATACTTTATCGGGATTTTTCCGCCTTTTGGCTGCTGAATGAGCTTCGGCGTACCTGGAAGGAAGAAGGTAAGGAATACAGCTACCAAGTGATCATGGATATGGCACAGAGCCGTGAATCGAAAGGTATTTACGTGGATGTGGATGATGTATCCCTGAATAATGCAGGCGGAAACACAAAAGAGAAAATCAATGCTTATCTGCAGAAAACAGGGCAGCCCAGGCTTCAGGAGGAAGGAGATTTTGTCAGATGCATTCTGGAAAGCATTGCACTGAAAGTAAAATATTGTACAGAGTATTTTACGAAAGAGCTTCATATTCCTTTGCATAGAGTTTCAGTAATAAACGGCGGAACAAGAAATTATGTATTGATGCAGATGTTTAGTGATGCACTGGGAATGCCGGTATACTGCGGGCTTCCGTATGCGACTCTGGTCGGGAACGTCCTGACGCAGATGTATGCATTGGGAGAGGTAAGAACCGTAGATGAAATGCGGGAATTATCGGACCGGTCTTTCCGGATGAAAGAATATCTGCCGGGGACGGATACTAAGGAACGGTGGGACGCTGATTTATGGAAGATGACAGAAAAAGGAATATGTAAGTAAAATAACGGAGCCAAGCTCAGAAAGGAGAAGTCATGGACGAAAATATGAAAATGAAAATACAGAAATTGGGAATTTCTGAAGATGCAATTAACCAGGTTTTATTTGTGGCAAAGCGAATGGATAAGAAAGGTCTGGTAAATTCTTTTGCCGGAAATATCTCCGCAAAGGTGAATGGAAAAATCTATATTACCCCTACGGGTCAGAATAAAGGTTTGTTGACACCGGAAAAAATTGCAGTAGTAAATGAAAACGGAGAGAGGATCTGGGGAATGAAAGAAACCTCCGAGATCATTATGCATTCGATGGCATATGATATCTGCGAAGCAAACGGATGGGATGTGGGAGGCGTTGTACACAGCCATTCCAAGATTCTGACAGCATTTTCCATGGCAGGAATGGATGTGGAGACAGAAGCGCTGCCGGAAATGATGGGGAATTTTCATAAAATTCCATGTGCACCCTACGGGGCACCGGGAACAAAATTTATTATGACAATGGCAGAGCCATATTTTGCTGACGGTTACCGCATTGTTCTTCTTGGAAATCATGGAAGCCTGGCAGTCGGAAAGACTGTAGAAGATGCTATGAATGTAGTAGAGGCATGTGAATCCATTGCAGAACAGGTTTTAATTACCAAATATATCCTGAATGGCGAGGATTCGCTGGACAAAGATGAAGTTGCAAGATTTTTTGAGATTTATAAAGAAAACAGAGAGAAAAGAAAGATTTAAAACAGTCCGTAGAAAGCCAAATTATCATACGAGCTAAGTTAATCAGAAAGGAGAACTATATGAAAAAAAGGTTATTAAGCGTTCTTTTGGCGGGCGCAATGGTGTGCAGTTTACCAATGAATGTTATGGCGGCAGAAGGCGCAGGGGAAGAGGAAATTACCCTTTCCTTATGGACATGGTCACCGATTACCAGAACAGCGGAAAAAATGATTGAGGCATTTGAGACAGAACATCCGAATATTAGGATTGACTTTACCTACTATAACTACAATCCGGAATATCTTTCTGCGTTGTCCGCTGCATCTGCATCTGATAATATGCCGGATGTTATGGGCTTGCAGCCAGGTTCCCTGACGCAGACTTACAAAGATTACCTCATTGACTACAGCGAATACGCAGAAGCTGACTGGGGAGAGAATTGGGAAGATAATTTCTATAGCTTGTCCGCGGAGCAGATCACCTTAGGCAATGCGGAAGGAGACGAAAGCTGCAAGATTCTTCCTATTGAAACACAGGATATTTACATTGAGTATAACAAAGCGTTATTTGAGGAATTGGGATTGTCTGCACCGACTACTTATGACGAGCTTGTAAATTGTGCAAATGTTCTGAAAGAAAATGGAATTGCTCCATTGTATTTCGGCGGTGCCGATGGATGGCAGCATGTGAACCTGTTCCTGATGGTAGTTTCCCAGATGGACAGAGAGCTGTTTGACAAATGCCAGAACGGCGAAAAATCCTGGAATAATGAAACAATTCTGAAAGCAATGGAAAACTATAAGAAGCTTTTTGATGATGGAGTTATCCAGGAGGGAGCCTTATCCACGACTTCGTATTCCGCAGGTACAAACCTGTTTCTTGCAGGACAGGCAGGTATGATGGTGCTTGGCTCCTGGTGGGTTCAGGAAAACACTGCTGATGATGTAACAGAGGCTGTTGAGAACTGGGATTATGACTATTTCTATCTTCCGGGAATTACCGAGGGATGTGAAACATCCGCTCCAATCGGAGGCGTCGATTTTGGTTATGGTATCACTACAAACTGTGAACATCCGGAAGCTGCATGGGAATTTATTAAGAGCTGTGCAGTCGGAGCAGGTGCTGAAGCTATCGCAAATGACCTGAACAACCATCTCTCCTGGAAAGAAGTAAAGGTAACAGATACTTCCTTAAATGAGAAGGTGGTAGATGAGTTCAACAGATCCGGTGAAGACCTGAATGATCTGATGAACCAGAGAATTGCAGAGCCTACCATCGAGACTGCAGTGCAGGAAGCACTTCAGGGTCTTGCAGGTGATCAGTATACTCCGGAAGAAGCGGCAGCTCATATCCAGGAAGCACAGGATGCTCTGTAAGAAAAAAATAGTAATGTATTTGGAGAAGGAAAAACAAAAATCTTTGAATTAACTTAGTGAAGGATTGATTACGGGTAAGATGGGGGAAGTGCTCGGCACGCCCCCATTCTTAAAAAGAAAGGGGAATGGCAATGGCAAATCCGAGGGCAGCGAAGAAAAAGCGGAAATATAATTTGGTTGGATATGCGTTTATTTTTCCGGCAATGTTTTTTTTCTGCTTCTACATCTTATATCCGATTATTTTTGTAGGATACCATAGCGTGTTTGAATGGGCGACATTGAGTAATATGAAGTTCGTGGGATATGATAATTTTAAAAAATTAGCCAACGATCAGGTATTCTGGACCACGATTAAAAATGCCGTCATTTGGATACTTGTGACGGTTCCGGTTCAGGCATGCCTGGGATTTTTTCTGGCGTATGTAATTGAAGATAAATTATTAAATGGAAAAAGAGGCGGAGCATTGAGGGGAATGATGCGTACAGCATTTTTCTTTCCGGTAGTCGTATCCGTAACAGTTGTGGCGATTGTATGGTCAAAAATCTTGCAGCCTTACCAGGGGATTATTGGATATTATGCGAAAATGCTCTTTGGATATACAGGAACCATCAATATTCTGGGAGACCCGGGACATGCACTTATCGGTACTATGATTGCAAATATCTGGGAGTGGACAGGGTGGTCCATGATCATGTATGTGGCTGGTCTTTCGCAGATTTCGGAAGACATGAAAGAAGCAGCCCGTATTGATGGTGCATGCACCTGGCAGATGCTGCGGTATGTCATTCTTCCAGCTTTGTCATCTGTACACAAATCTCTGTTGATGCTCGGCGTTATCGGTTCTTTACAGACCTATGCTCTGATTGCGGTAATGACCAACGGCGGTCCGAACCACGCTTCGGAAATGCCTGCGACCTTTATTTTTATAAAGGGCTTCACAGAGAAACAAATGGGATACGCATGTGCAATATCTGTGGGTGTCCTGTTTTTGGCTCTGATACTGACGGTAATACAGGTTGTCGGAATTGGTTCCGGGGACTTTATGAAGAAAGAGGAGGGATAAGCTATGAGAAAAAAACTGAAAATCGGAAACGTTGGCTGGTATCTTTTTCTCATCGTCTGTTTCGTTATTTTTATGATTCCTCTTGTGTATATGCTGAGTCTATCCCTGAGGTCTCAGACTACGATTTATACGCCCAGTCTGTTTGTGCCTGATGTAACGGTCAAGAATTATGTAACAGTTATTTCCCAGAATCCTACATTGCCGCTGAATTTTTTGTCCAGCTTTGTTATCTCCACAACCACAACGCTCTGTGTTGTGCTGTTTGCCAGCATGGCAGTATATGGATTTTCCAGGAAAAATGTTCACGGCAAAGTTATCATGTACAATATGATTCTGGTGACTTTGATGGTGCCTATCAGTGCGCTGGTCATTCCGCTGACACAGATTAACAGTAAAATGAACCTGCTGGACAATTATTCCGGATTAATTCTTCCATATATTGCTCTTAATATCCCATATGCAGTTACGATTCTTCAGGGGTTTATGATGGGGATTCCTAATGAACTGGAGGAAGCGGCGATTATGGACGGATGCGGTACGGTACGTCTTTATGGACAGATTGTACTTCCGCTTCTGAAACCGGGTATTGTAGTAGTTGCTATCTGGACTTTCCTGACCTGTTGGAATGAATTCTTCCTGGCGCTCTGTACCATGACCCGGAAAGAAACTAAGACACTGCCGTTGATTGCACAGCAGTACCAGGGGGCATACAACAGCCAGCCGGGTGCGTTGTTTGCGACGCTTGTTATGATTACCATACCGATGATGATCTTTTATATATGCGTACAGCGTCAGTTTGTAAGAGGGTTGACTGCAGGCGCTGTAAAGGGTTAAAAATGGATTGTAAAAATATGCTAATCATGTCATAATAAAAGGGGCTACGTTAAGAACGGCGCGGTTCCTTTTATTCCGGGGAACGGCTGATGCCTCCGGTAAATTACTTTTTTTCTGCGGAGGACTGGATTTTTGGCTGAACTGATAAAGTAGAAGAAAATACAACTTTTGAAAACGGAGATTTTATATGCAGAAAGAGTCCATTATTCATAACAGGAAATTATATAAGCGTAACCGTCTGATGGAAATTTTACGATGCAGTACTCAGAATCTTTCGCGTTTTGATTTAAAGAAAATGTCCGGCTACAGCATGTCTTCTGTGCTGGATCTGACTAAAGAAATGATTGAGGAAGGTTTGATCTATGAAGAAGAGTGCGAGGAGGCCAGAGTAGGAAGAAAGCCTGCATGGCTGAAGATCAATCCTTTGGGAGGGTTTTATGTCGGTCTGGAATTTAATGCACAGTATATGAACTGTGTCGCCATGGATTTGTTGGGAAATATTCTTTCCAAATGTACCCGGAAGACAGTACAGGAGGGGACCGTTCATCAGGTGAAGGCAGAAACTATCATCTGCCAGATTAAGAAGATGTTAGAGAATGCGCTGGCAGAACTGCCTGACCGCAATAAAGTGATCGGCATTGGCCTGGGAGCACCGGGATATGTAGACCAGGAGAATGGAATATCGTACAGCTATTCTCGGATTCCTGCATGGAAGAATATTTTTCTCAGAGATATTATCGAAGAGGAATTTGGAATTCCCTGTCATATCCAGAATAATGTAAGCGTGATGACTTTGGCATATAAATGGCTGTACTATAATGGGAATAGTAGCGATTTCATTTTTATTTCTATCCGTACCGGCATTCGGATGGTGACGATTTCCAACAACCGGCTTGTTTCAGGTAAGGACGGGTTTGCAGGAGAATTGGGCCATATTAAGGTGAGTGAGGGCGGGCGTATCTGTACCTGTGGACGGTATGGATGTCTGAACTCAGAAATTTCGGATACGGCGATTGTGAGCAAAATTCAGGAGGGATTCGGAGTGGGACATTTTCAGCGCATTCTGGAAATAGCCGGAGGCGATGAAGGGAAGGTATCGATTGCTGATTATGTCCGGGCTGTCAGGGAAGGCGATGCAGATGCGATCCAGTTGATGCGGATGACTGCCAGAATTCTGGGCAGGGCATTGGCACTGGTAGTCAATATTCTGGCTCCTGGAGAAGTTGTGCTTTCAGGCGAGCAGTTTGGCATTGGGGAAGAATTTTTGCACGAAATCCGTATGACGCTGAAGGAAGAAGCGATTGTACAGAATTACAAAAACCTGAGAATCAAAAAGTCAGATTTCGGAAGGGAAATCGGTGCCATTGGAGCTGCATCCATGGTAATGGAGCAATATTTTTCCTATCAGGATATGGAAGTATAGTAAGATGTTTCAGGTCTTTTATTCAGCTTCGGTTATTTTAAAAATATAATGACAAATGTGACGGTGGATAAAACTGCGGAAACTCAAGGAAAATTGCTCTTGACAGAATTCATCTGCTATGGCATAGTATTAAAATATAAGCAAAAGGCTGTGAAGGTGTTTTTAGGAAATGATCTTCTATCAGAGAGGGGAAGTCACCGGCTGAAAGCTTCCTTAAGTTCAGATCATTTCTGAGTTTCCCACCGGAGCCGCATTTCTGAAAGAACAGTAGGAAATGACGTGACTGCGCGTTAAGCAGAACCAAGAGTCTGTGTTTGTGCATAGGAATCAGGGTGGTACCGCGGATATACTCCGTCCCTTTTGGGGATGGAGTTTTTTTATTTCATAGAAAAGTACTCCGTTTTGTTATAAATGTAATCCGATTACCTATGAAACAAAAAAGCCCTCCGGGCAGGATTCATTTTTATTTTTCAATAAAGGAGATAAAAAGCATGGATATGAAAGAAAAACTTCAGGAACTGGCGGATGCGGCCAGGAAACGGATCGACGAGTCCGAAGGCCTGGATAAGCTGAATGAAGTCAGAGTTGCTTACCTTGGAAAAAAGGGGGAGCTGACCGCAATTTTAAAGAGCATGAAGGAGGTTGCTCCGGAGGAGCGTCCCAAGGTAGGACAGCTTGTAAATGAGACGAGAGCAAAAATTGAGGAACTGCTGGAAGATTCCAGGCTAAAACTGGAAGAGGCTCTGCGCGAAGAAAAGATGAAGGCGGAAGTTATTGATGTAACTTTGCCGGCTAAAAAGTCCAAAATCGGCCATCGGCATCCGAATACGATTGCCCTGGAAGAGGTAGAGCGTATCTTTATCGGTATGGGCTATGAGGTAGTAGAAGGACCAGAAGTAGAATATGCGGATTACAACTTTACAAAGCTGAATATCCCGGAAGAACATCCGGCAAGGGATGAACAGGATACCTTTTTTATCAATGATTCCATTTTGCTGCGTTCCCAGACCTCTCCGGTACAGGCCCGTACTATGGAAAAGGGTAAGCTCCCGATCCGCATGATCGCACCGGGAAGAGTTTTCCGTTCCGATGAGGTGGATGCAACACATTCCCCATCCTTCCATCAGATTGAGGGCCTTGTCATTGATAAAAATATTACATTTGCGGATCTGAAAGGAACTCTTCAGGAGTTTGCCAGGGAACTGTTCGGACCTGAGACGAAGACAAAGTTCAGACCGCATCATTTCCCGTTCACCGAGCCCAGTGCAGAGGTCGATGTATCCTGCTTCAAGTGCGGGGGCAAGGGCTGCCGCTTCTGTAAAGGTTCCGGCTGGATTGAAATTCTCGGCTGTGGCATGGTACATCCGAACGTGCTCCGTATGTGCGGTATCGATCCGGATGCGTATACCGGCTTTGCCTTTGGTGTGGGTCTGGAGCGCATCGCTCTTTTGAAATATGAGATTGACGATATGAGACTGCTGTACGAGAACGATATCCGTTTCCTGAAACAATTTTAGCCCCGTAAGGCGAAAGGAAGCACGGATTCTGGAGTCTGAAGTGGAAGATGAATTTTCATGCAAGGAAAGCAGATTCTAAAGCCCAATGGCAAACGCACAAAGTGTGAATCGAACTTCCTTGCAGAATAGTATATAGAAAAAGAAGGGAATAAAGAAATGAATACTTCAATGTCTTGGATTAAAATGTATGTGCCTGATCTTGATGTGACAGCACAGGAATATACAGATGCCATGACCTTATCCGGAACAAAAGTGGAAGGATATGAGGCACTGGATGCAGATTTGGATCAGATTGTAATAGGCCAGATAACAAAAATAGAGCGGCATCCGGATGCAGACAAACTGATCATCTGCCAGGTAAATGTCGGGGAAAAATCTGTTCAGATTGTCACCGGCGCACCGAATGTCAAAGAAGGAGACAAGGTTCCGGTTGTTTTGGATGGCGGCCGTGTTGCCGGCGGACATGACGGAAAGATGACTCCTGGAGGAATTAAGATAAAAAAGGGAAAGCTCCGGGGTGTGGAATCCTGCGGTATGATGTGCTCCATTGAAGAACTTGGAAGCACCAGAGAAATGTATCCGGAGGCTCCGGAATACGGAATTTATATTTTTCCGGAAGATGCAGCAGTCGGTGATAGTGCGATTCAGGCACTCGGCCTGGATGACGTCGTATTTGAATATGAAATTACCTCCAATCGTGTGGATTGTTACGGAGTGATCGGAATTGCAAGAGAAGCGGCAGCAACCTTCAATAAGAAATTCTGTCCTCCGGAAGTGAAAGTGACCGGGAATGCTGAAAAAGCCTCCGACTATATCAAAGTGACCGTACAGGACCCGGAGCTTTGCCCCCGTTATGTGGCGAGAGTAGTAAAAAATGTAAAAATCGGCCCTTCTCCGAAATGGATGCAGAGATGTCTGGCATCTAACGGAATCCGTCCGATCAACAACCTGGTTGATATTACGAACTATGTCATGGAAGAATACGGACAGCCTATGCATGCCTATGATCTGGATACGATTGAAGGGCATGAGATCGTTGTTCGCCGCGCAGTACAGGATGAGAAATTCGTGACTCTGGATGGGCAGGAACGTACCATGGACGATTCCGTACTGATGATCTGTGACGGCAAAAAGGCAGTCGGTATTGCAGGAATCATGGGCGGTGAAAACTCCATGATCACAGATCATGTACAGACTGTATTGTTTGAAGCCGCTTGCTTCAACGGCACGAATATCCGCCTTTCTTCCAAAAAGATCGGACTTCGCACAGATGCATCCGGAAAATTCGAAAAAGGTCTGGACCCCAACAATGCGCAGGCAGCTATTGACAGAGCGTGTCAGCTTATGGAAGAGCTGGGGGCTGGCGAGGTTGTGGGCGGTATGCAGCGAGACTAGGGTGCCGTCTCGTGTAAAATTTGAGCCTGATCGAATCAATGCGCTGCTGGGAACCCAGCTTACGCCAAAGGAAATGCTTGATTATCTTGCGCGTGTAGAGCTGCTCTATGATGAAGCGGCAAATGAAATTGTAGCACCCACCTTCCGTCAGGATATCAATTGTATGGCCGATGTCGCGGAAGAAGTGGCAAGATTTTATGGATATGACAAAATTCCGACTACATTGCCGACAGGAGAAGCAACTACCGGAAAAATGCCCTTTAAGCTGCGGATTGAGCAGGTGGCAAGGGATATTGCCGAATACTGCGGATTTTCTGAAGGTATGACTTATTCCTTCGAAAGTCCGAAGGTATTTGATAAGCTGCGGATTCCTGCTGACAGTGCGCTGAGAAAGGTGGTTACCATAAGCAATCCTCTGGGAGAGGATTACAGCATCATGCGTACGACGACTCTGAATGGTATGCTTACCTCTCTGGCTGCGAACTATAACAGAAGGAATAAGGATGTGCGCCTTTATGAATTGGGAAATGTTTATCTTCCAAAAGCACTCCCTCTTACGGAGCTTCCGGAGGAACGGATGCATTTTACCCTGGGTATGTACGGAAAAGGCGATTTCTTTGATATGAAAGGCGTATGTGAGGAATTCTTCGAGAAAATCGGCATGAAGGCCAAAATGCGTTATGCGCCGGACAGCAATAAGACTTACCTGCATCCGGGCAGGCAGGCAAATATGATTTATCAGGGCAAGGCTGTGGGATATCTCGGTGAGGTACATCCGCTTGTTGCGGATTCGTATGGAATCGGCGGCCGAGCCTATATTGCAGTTGTAGATATTCTGACAGTTCTGGAATTCGCAGGCTTCAATCATAAATTTAATGGAATTGCCAAATATCCGGCAGTTACCAGAGACCTCAGTATGGTCGTTCCAAAAGAGATTCCTGCGGGACAGATTGAAGAAATTCTGGAGCAGAGAGGCGGAAAAATCCTGGAGTCCTACCATCTGTTCGATATTTATGAGGGCAGTCAGATTCAAAAGGGTTATAAATCTATGGCATATTCTGTTGTCTTCCGTGCACATGACAAGACCCTGGAGGAAAGTGAGATCACAGCAGCTATGAAGAAGATACTGAATGGTCTGACCAATCTTGGAATCGAGCTGAGAAGCTGATGAAACTTTATATTGTAAGACATGGCATCACAGAATGGAATGCTCTGCAGAAAGTGCAGGGCTCTGTGGATATTCCTTTGGCAGAGGAGGGAATCCGCCTTGCCCGCCTGACAGGAGAGGCATTAAAGGATGTGCACTTTGATCTCTGTTTCAGCAGTCCGCTTCAGAGAGCGAAACAGACGGCAGAGCTGATTTTGGGGGAGCGTGTGAGTCAGGTTCCGGTCATTCCTGATAAAAGAATCCAGGAAATTGATTTCGGTGTTCTTGAAGGTGCGCGTTTCAGGGATGAGAAGGGCCGTGTTGTGAACAAACAGATGGAAGTTTTTTTTACGGCGCCCCTTCAGTATGAGCGGCCGGAAGACGGAGAGAATATTTTAGATATCTGTAAGCGTACCAGGGAATTCTGGGAAGAGAAGACTACAGATCCGGCACTTAGGGACAAGACGATTCTGATTGCTTCTCATGGATGCGCGGTGCGTGCCATACTGCAGAATATCTATCAGGATGTAGCGAATTTCTGGCATGGAAGTGTACCTCCGAACTGCAGCATCAATCTTGTGGAGGTGCAGAACGGAACTGCGGTTTTGATTGAAGAAGATAAGGTATATGCGTAATGTTTATGGAAAGAGATTTCCGGGCAGTACTGGCCGGAAATCTCTTTTCTCTGTGTTATAGGCAGGTTATCCATATTGCTCTGTTTTGTCCTGTCCTCTTTGCTTTGTGTAAAGTAAAAATTACCGGGTTGTACTGCCTGAAATGTTATGATATTATGGAATAAAATGAATAATTGTATATAAAATTACCAATGATGAGGAGGCTGATTATGGGCAAAAAAGTATTGAACAGCATTTTGTTTCTCGCTGTCCTGACAGCGGCTGTCGGAATGACGGTTTATGTAGGACAGGGAGCCATGGGAGTCATGATTTACAACTTTATCTTCCTTGGGATCATGGTAGTGATATATCTTATGGGAATGTTCTGCGGAATGTTTAAGATGAACCGCCTGGCCGGAGCCCTTGAACATGCTGCTGAAGAATTGAGCAGCATCTTTAAGACGAACGGAAGGGTAGCTGCAGATAAGCTGACTCATTTGAACGGCATTTTCATGGAAAAATATCTGGACCAGAAAATGGACAATTTCACTGCCAGTGTAGAGAACAGCAAAGAGGGGATCATCGATATTGAGGAATATCTCAACGAAGAAGAGCTTGATCTTCATATACATAAACGTTTGTTGGAAATGGTTCCGGATATTCTGACCAGCCTTGGGATTCTCGGTACCTTTGTAGGCCTTGTGTGGGGACTTAAAAATTTTGAACCAAGCAATTATGAGGCGATGACGACCTCCGTATCCTCTTTGGTAGAGGGTATTAAGGTGGCATTTTTGACCTCTATATACGGTATTTCCCTGTCAATCGTCTATACGTATGGAATGAAGAGCGAGTATTCCTTTATGACAGAACGGCTGCAGGCATTTCTGGAAAGGTTTTATTCCTGCGTGATGCCTACGGCAGAGAGTGAGTCCCGAAATCTTCTGGTATCCAGCCAGAAGAACCAGACAGCAGCTATGAAGCAGATGGCAGAGCAGTTTTCCGTACAGATGGCGGACAGCTTTGAGAAGGTAATCACCCCGACATTTCGCAAGATGAACGATTCTCTTGATATGCTTTCTACATCTTTGCTGCGTTGCCAAAAGGATGCGGTAAAGGAGATTCTGGATGTTTTTCTGGAAGAGATGCACGCTTCCTTCCATCTTCAGTTTGATGATTTTAATCAGGCCTTGGAACAGATGAAAACAGCGCAGAAGGAGAATGCGGAATATACTTCTGCGCTCTATCAGACCATGAGCCGTCAGCTCAGTGATTCCTACCTGAAGCAGGAGAAGATGATGAAGGAGCTGGTGGAAGAAGTCGGTGTTATGCAGAGCAAATACATGAATACAGCAAACCGGATCATACAGGACAACCAGGAGATTCAGAAACAGCAGCAGGCGGATTATCTGCATTTGGCAGACTATCTCAAAGAGGCGGAAAAATCCTCCGCAAAATTCTGGGTGGCTTGCAACCAGACGATGCAGAAGTATGTGGAGACTGCGGCGCAGAGTATGGAGCATGTTTCCAATCATGGGCAGATCAGCGGGGAGCTTCTGAAATCCAACAAAAGAATTATTGAAGAATTTGATGAAAAAATGCAGGAATTTGCCGAATACCAGAAGCTTGCGTATAAGACTATGGACCAGGTGCGCAGACTGCTGTCTGATGTTACGGTTGCCAAGGACAACAAAGACATTTATCTCATGGGCGGTCATCTGACCAGTATGGCAGCTCAGAATGCAAATAAGGAAACTCTGGAGAGAGTGCAGGACATATTGGAGGCTCAGGGAGAGCGCCAGCAGGAGCTTCTGGAAGAGATGACAAAAAATATCCGGGAACTTTCCAAAGCAGCACAGAAAGGCAAATTCAGTTTATTTAAATAAAAGGAGAGGTACATGCGCAAAAGAAAATCAGAGAACAGCGGATTTAATGTTTGGCGTTCTTATTCTGACATGATGGCGGGCGTCCTGCTTTTATTCGTCCTGATTATGTGCGTCACGCTTTTCCAGGCACAGAAAAGCTACAATGAGAGCATCAAAGAGCGGGATGAGAAGATTGCACTCCAGGAAGAATATACTTTGGAAATTCTGGCGCAGCAGAATGCCCTGGAAGAAAAAGAGGGACAGCTCAAGGATCAGGATAAACAGTTAAAGACCCAGGATGAGGAGCTGGAAAAGCAGAAGCAGCTTCTGGCAGAATTGGCAGCGAAGCTGAAGGAACAGGAAAGCACTTTGAATGCGCAGCAGACAGCCCTGGATGAAAAGACATCTCTGCTTGCGGATCAGCAGGCCCAGATCGATCAGATCATTGGTGTAAAGGCTGAGGTTGTGGAATCCCTGAAAAAAGAATTTTCCAGGAATAATGTCAATGTGGACATTGATGCACAGACAGGAGCCCTGACTCTGGATGCCAATGTTATGTTCGACTATGACGAGGCTGAACTGACGGATGAAGGAAAGCAGGCGCTTTTGCAGGTCCTTCCGATTTACTGCAAGGTGCTTTTGGAAGAGAAGCATATGCCCTATCTGGCAGAGATCATCATTGATGGCTATACGGATACCGATGGGGATTACAGTTATAACCTGGAGCTTTCCCAGCAGCGGTCCCTGGCAGTGGCCCAGTATCTGCTGGATATCCAGTATGATTTTCTGGATGACACCCAGATTAAAAGTCTGGAAAATTATCTGACTGTAAACGGTCATTCTATGGCCAATCCTATTTTGGATGCCAATGGAAATGTAGATAAGGATGCATCCAGACGAGTAGAGGTCAAATTCCGCTTAAAGGATGATGAGATGATCGATGAGCTGAACAAGATCATGACAGCCTCTGAAGAGACAAATCAGGAAGCAGACCAGGAAACAGGAAAAACAGAACCTTAAATTTGCAGGTAAGGAATGAAAAGCATGCGCGCCCGCCGGGCACACATGCTTTTTCATATCAGGAAAGTATTTGGTTTCATGATATCAACAATTCATCCAAGCTTTGCCAATGCTTCCTCTGAAACGATTTTTTTGCGGACGCACAGGAAGATAATGCCTGCGGTCGTCGCAGCCGTAATATCGGAAATGGGCTCTGCATAGTAAACGCCCATAACTCCGAAGAATTTCGGCAGGATAATCGCAAGGGGAATCAGAAGGAATACCTTGCGCAGCAGAGCAATAAAGAGAGAAATTTTTGCCTGTCCCAGACCCATAAAGGTGGTTTGGCAGCCCATTTGAATCCCGAATATCCAGATACCTGCCATGAAGACCGGCATGACTCTTCTGACCAACTGAATCAGCTCCTGATTAGAGGTAAAGATTCCCGCAAAAACGCCAGGAAAGGCAACCGTGCAGATACAGGCAATGGTAGCCACTGCAAATGTGAAGGCAATGGCAAGCTGATAGGTTTTTCTGACTCTTTCGAATTTGCGGGCGCCGAAATTGTAGCTGATGATCGGCTGGATACCCTGGGTAAAGCCCTGGATGGGAATGACCACAAGCTGCATCACACTCTGAAGAATTGTCATAGAGCCCACATATAAGTCGCCTCCATAGGTCTGAAGCCCGCGGTTCAGAACAATGTTGATCGCGCTTTCTGTTGCCTGCATGATAAAGGGAGAAATTCCCAGTGCCATGATACTTCCGATAATACGAAAGTCCGGTTTTAAATGAATGCGGCGGATACGCATAACCGTTTTTTCGGAGAACAGGAACCGGAGGACCCAGGCTGCACTGAGTGCCTGGGAGATAATGGTTGCCAGGGCAGCGCCGCGCACATCCATATGGAATACAAAAATGAAAACGGGATCCAGAACAATATTGGTAACGGCACCGATCAATACGGAGAGCATGGCCGTCTTTGCCTGACCCTGGGAGGAAATGAACATATTCAGGCCAAGCGCAAACTGAACAAATACAGTCCCGACCAGATAGATGGTAATATAGCTCTGTGCATAGATGATCGTCTGGTCACTGGCACCGAACATATACAAAAGCGGCCGCTTAAAGATCATAAAAAATACGGTCAGCATCACAGAAAAAAAGAGAAGAACGCTGACACCGTTTCCCAGAATTTTCTCTGCTCTGTCCCGGTCACCTTTGCCGAGGGCTATGGCGGCCAGCGGAGCACCTCCCGCACCGATGAAGGCGCTGAAGGCGGATATCAGCATCAGAATCGGAAAGGTCAGTCCGACCCCTGTCAGGGCAATGTGCCCGATATCCTTGATATGCCCGATATACATGCGGTCTACAATGTTATAAAGTACATTGATGAGCTGAGCAATGACAGAAGGGATCGCAAGGCTCAGCATAAGTTTTGGAAGCGGCATGGTTCCCAGCCGTTCGTCTTGTGATTGCTGCATAAAAATTCCCCGTTTCTTTCGTTTTCAGAACAGTATAGCATATCCCTGTATAAAGAGCAACCGGGAAGAAGCCTTCCCAGATGAGTTCCGGATACGGGCTTACTGCATATTTTAAGAATAACAGTGTTCATTTTGGGAAAATTGTGATATGATGGCAAAGCATAAAAATATGGACAGAAAGAGAGAAAGTATATGAAAGTAATACTCGGATTATTGATTCCTTTTTTTGGAACGACACTTGGCTCAGCCTGTGTTTTCTTTATGAAAAGGGAATTAAAGCCTGCCGTACAGAAAGCCTTTTTGGGGCTTGCTTCCGGGGTTATGGTGGCAGCATCTGTTTGGTCTCTGCTGATCCCGGCCATGGATATGAGCGGGGCTATGGGCAGATTTGCCTTTATCCCTGCCGTTGCAGGATTCCTCCTGGGGATCGGGTTTTTGCTGCTTATGGATAAAACCGTGCCGCATCTTCATTTAGGCGCGGAGGAATCAGAAGGCCCGAAGGTGGCTTTAAAAAAAACAACCATGCTTGTCCTTGCAGTAACACTTCACAATATACCGGAAGGGCTTTCGGCCGGGGCTGTATTTGCGGGCGCTGTTTCAGGAAATGAAACAGTGACAATCGCAGGAGCATTTGCCCTGGCAATTGGAATCGCAGTGCAGAATTTTCCGGAGGGTGCGATTATCTCCATGCCCTTAAGGGGCGCAGGCGTGAGCCGCAGAAGAGCTTTTCTCTATGGGGCATTGTCGGGAATTGTAGAACCGATTGCCGGAGGAATCACTCTGCTTCTTGCTGCATATATTACGCCGATGCTTCCGTATCTTCTGGCATTTGCGGCAGGCGCCATGATCTATGTGGTTGTGGAGGAGCTGATACCGGAGGCGAATGAGGGGGAGCACAGCAACATCGGTACGATTGCTTTTGGGGCAGGGTTTGTGCTGATGATGATATTGGATGTAGCACTTGGCTGAGCATCCATTACAAAGGACGGAATGAGGGGAGAACATATGAAAAAATCAGCACCGGCCTGCATTATCACAGCCGGAATCTTATGGGGAATCATGGGGATTTTTGTGAGAAGGCTTGGCACTTATGGATTCACTTCCATACAGATTGCATCCCTTCGTATTATGGTGGGAGCATGGATCTTTTTGCCTCTGACCGCAGTCATGGACAGAGAAAAGCTGAAAATCCATATTCGGGACATCGGCTGGTTTCTGGGTCTTGGGATTGCAAGCATCCTGCTTTTTACGGTTTGCTATTTTACGACGATTTCTATGGCATCGCTTTCCGTTGCTGCGATTTTATTGTATACAGCGCCAATCATGGTGATGGTAATGTCTTTGGCCTTATTTCATGAGAGGCTGACGCTTCAAAAGGCAGCGGCCCTATTTCTGGCGTTTGCAGGCTGCATCCTGGTAACAGGAATCGGAGGCGGGATGAAAATATCCGCGGCTGCATTGGGATTTGGACTGATGTCAGGGGTTGGTTATGGACTTTACAGTATTCTTGGGACGTATGTTCTTCGGAAATACAGTCCGATCACTGTAACGACCTATGCGTTTCTCTGCGGCGGGGCAGGCGCTCTTTTGGTCTGTAATCCCTCAGACCTGCTATCAAAGATTCAGCGTACGGATGAGAAGGGAATTCTTATTTTGCTGATTTTTTTGACTGCCTTTGTGACAGCAGTGCTTCCATATCTTTTTTACACCACTGGTCTTGTGTCTATGAGAGCCAGCTCTGCGTCCATTATGGCATCTGTAGAACCTGTAGTTGCAACCATTGCCGGAGTGATCGTATTTCATGAGGCGCTTACGCCTATGTCTTTTCTTGGAATCGTTCTGGTGCTGGCTGCGATCACAATCCTGAATTTATAAATATACAAACTTTTGAATTTATAAAAAATACTTGCAATGCCGGTCTTTCTATTGTATAATCATTGATGTTGTAAAAAAGATGGTCCTCTGTTACAGGTTATGTATTAAGAACATCCGGAAGAATAGGAGAAAAAACATGAACGAAATTATCAAAAACATCGAAGCTGAGCAGTTAAAAGCAGAAGTTCCGCAGTTTTGCGTGGGCGATACGGTAAGAGTACACGCAATGATCAAGGAAGGTACCCGTGAGAGAATCCAGATTTTTGAGGGTACGGTTCTGAAGAGACAGGGCGGAAGCACCAGAGAGACTTTCACAGTAAGAAAGAGCTCCAATGGTGTAGGCGTTGAAAAAACATGGCCGCTGCATTCCCCACACGTAGTAAAGGTAGAAGTGATCCGCCGCGGTAAAGTGCGCCGTGCAAAACTGAACTATTTAAGAGACCGTGTTGGTAAATCTGCGAAGGTTAAAGAGCGCGTCAGATAATGAAAATTTCAGAGTTTTAAAAAGCAGGGACAATAACGATGGCTATTGTCCCTCTTTTTCCATTATGGAGAAGCGATATGAAAATTAAAAATTGGAAAAAAAATCCCAAAATAGCTGAGACAAGAGAAAGGCTGGAAAACGAAAAAATCCGAAAAGTATTGATATGGATTTTTGAGCTTACTGTGACGCTTGTCTTTGCCGCAGTGGTGGCAATTGCAATGTTTCAGTCAGTGACCATGCAGGAAAGCTCCATGGAGCCCACCTTGTCTGTTGGTGACAGATTTTTTATGAATCGTGTGATATATAAGGTGTCCTCTCCCCAGCGGGGCGATATCATTGTGTTTAAGACCAATGCCAGTGATGAGGCAGCTCTTCATATCCGGCGTGTCATCGGACTTCCGGGAGAAACCGTTCAGATCGCTGACGGACGCATTCTGATCAACGGAGAAACCTATAAGGAGGGCCGGGATTTTCCGAATATCAGCAATGCGGGAACGGCAGCCAATCCGATCACGTTGGAATCGGGAGAATATTTTGTGCTGGGGGATAACCGCAACAACAGTGAGGACAGCCGGTATGGAGACATCGGTAAGGTGAAAAAGCGTTACATTGTGGGAAAGCTTTGGTTTACCTGTTCTCCTTTGAAAAAAATTGGATTTTTGAAAGGTTAGAGAATATGAACGTACAGTGGTATCCAGGTCATATGACAAAAGCAAAGCGCCAGATGCAGGAGGACATCCGGCTGATCGATCTCATCATTGAGCTTCTGGACGCGCGCGTGCCTTTATCCAGCAGGAATCCGGATATTGATGAACTGGGAAAGAACAAATCCCGTTTGATTCTGCTGAACAAGGCAGATTTGGCGGATGAACGGCAGAACGAGGCATGGAAGGCTTATTTTCAGGAAAAGGGCTTTTATGTGGTAAAAGCAGATTCCAGAAACGGTTCCGGAATAAAAGCGATCCAGAATGTTATTCAGGATGTATGTAAAGAGAAAATTGAAAGGGACAGACGGCGGGGGATCAAAAACCGTCCGATCCGCGCTATGGTGGCAGGGATTCCTAATGTGGGAAAATCCACGTTTATCAATACCTTTGCGGGAAAAGCCTGCACAAAGACAGGCAACAGGCCCGGCGTTACCAAAGGCAGGCAGTGGATTCGTCTGAATAAGGGCGTGGAGCTCTTGGATACACCCGGAATCCTCTGGCCGAAATTCCAGGATCAGGAGGTAGGTATCCGCCTGGCCTTTGTCGGGTCTGTCAAGGATGATATCCTGCATATGGAAGAGCTCTCTCTTAAGCTTCTTTCTTATCTGCAGACACATTATGAGGGACTGCTTGGTAAGCGGTATGGAATTTCGGAGGAGGGCTCTGCCCTGGAGCTTCTGGAGGCGATCGCGAAGGTCAGAGGCTGCCTGAAAAAAGGGGAGGAGCTGGATTATGGCAAAGCATCCGGAATTCTCTTTGATGATTTCCGTGCCGGAAAGATCGGGCGGATCACTCTGGAGTGGGCAGATGCAAAAGGCCGGGAGTAGTTATATATGAAAACGATAGATGAAATCAGGGCGGAGCTCGCTGCTGCGGCCCCGGATATTTTTGAAACGCTTTGTAAAAAGTACGAAGATGATTCCAGAAGGGGTGTGCAGAAGCTTTTGATCCAATACAGGAAGCAGCGGGAAGCCCTGGAAAAAGAAATAAAGCGTACGGAACAAATGAAAAAATTTGAGCGGCAGTATGAAGAACAAGGATATCTCTGCGGAATTGACGAGGTAGGGAGAGGCCCCCTGGCGGGGCCCGTCGTAGCCTGTGCGGTAATTCTTCCAAAGGACTGTAAGATTTTATACCTTAATGATTCCAAGAAGCTGACCGCAAAGAAAAGAGAAGAATTGTATGAGGTCATCATGGAGCAGGCAGTTTCTGTGGGAATCGGCATGGTGGGGCCCGCGCGTATTGACGAGATCAACATCCTGCAGGCAACCTATGAGGCTATGCGGCGTGCAGTCGGGAAGCTTACAGTGAAGCCGCAGGTGCTCCTGAATGATGCGGTGACGATTCCGGATATTGCGATTCCTCAGGTTCCGATCATCAAGGGCGACGCCAGGAGCGTTTCCATTGCCGCTGCGAGTATTGTAGCTAAGGTAACAAGAGACCGGATGATGATGGAGTATGATAAAGTCATGCCGGAGTATGGATTTGCCTCCAACAAAGGCTATGGGGCGGCAGCTCATATTGAGGCATTGAAAAAATACGGACCCTCTCCGATTCACCGGGCAACGTTTATCAGGAATTTTGTACAGAAGATACCTACATAGAAACAGAAAAGAGCGGTTAGCACTGAACACAAATAAAAGAAGAATCGGAAGCTGTTACGAAGAAAAGGCAGCGGCCTTTTTGGAGCAGAAAGGTCTGGTTATCTGTGTACGCAACTTCCGGTGCAGATGCGGTGAAATCGATTTGATTGCACAGGATGGGGAATATCTGGTTTTCGTGGAAGTAAAATACAGAGGTTCCGGACACACAGGCAGTTCTCTGGCTGCGGTAGACAAAAGAAAACAATATGTGATTACGCAGGTGGCGCAGTATTATATGACGACACGGTTGAAAAGTGTGGACCGGCCATGCAGATTTGATGTCATTGGATTTGATGGGGAAAAGATCTGCTGGATTCCCAATGCGTTTGATGCCTGCGGAAGGTTTTGACAGATTGGGAGCGGAGGAAACGAATGAAGGTGAATTGGCATGATGCACATGCGGGCGGCATGCATGTAAATAAAAGCAAAGAGGTTGTGTATTTGACATATCCGCAATTGGAGCAGCTTCCGGAATTTATCCATGGCTTCAGTACGCGGCTGGGTGGTGTGAGCCAGGGGATTTATGCATCCATGAACCTAAGCTTTACAAGAGGGGATGACGAATCCCGTGTTTTCGAAAATTACAGACGTCTGGGAGAGGCCATGGGCTTTGCTGCGGAGGACGTGGTAACTTCCGACCAGACCCATACGACGAACGTGCGTGTGATGAAAGAGCAGGATCGGGGAAATGGAATTACGAAGCCCAGACCATATACGGATGTGGATGGCATGGTGACAGATGTTCCGGGGCTGGTGCTGGCCACTTTTTTTGCGGACTGCGTACCTCTGTATTTTGTGGACCCGGAGCATCGAGCCATAGGACTGTCCCATTCCGGCTGGAGAGGTACCGCGGGAAGGATCGGCGCCGTAACTGTGGAAACGATGAAATGTGAATATGGTTCCAGGGAAGACCGGATATATGCGGCAATCGGCCCATCCATATGTCAGGATTGTTATGAGGTGAGTGAGGATGTGATTCTCAAGTTTCGGAAGACCTTTGACAAAAAGCATTGGGACGCACTCTATTATGTGAAAGAAAACGGAAAGTATCAGCTTAACCTCTGGCAGGCAAATAAGATTATACTGAGAGAAGCAGGAATTTTAGAGGAGCATATTTCCATGCCGAATCTCTGCACCTGCTGCAATCCGGAATTCCTTTTTTCTCATCGGGCATCGAAAGGAAAACGGGGGAATTTAGCTGCATTTCTGGGAATTCGAAAATAAAGAACAATATGAATTGAGGCGGCCTTAGAAAGACCGCCTCACAATATTTATCATTTATTCACTTTTTTCATTAACTCCATAATCTTTTCGTTGCTGGAGCGAACCTTTTCTACGGAAACGTCATGATTGATGATATCAATGATGCTTGCCAAATATTTGCTCATGTTTGCTTCGATGTAGTATGGCCTGGTCAGAAGTTCAGGAATCCGGTAGTTCAGATTCGTGGTGATGACCTTATCCAGCCAGCCCTTTTCGTAGTAGTCATCGAATTTGTCCAGACCATCCGTGAACAAACCGTAGGTGGTACAGATAAATACACGGTTGGCGTGGCGTTCTTTGATCTGTTTTGCCACATCCAGCATGCTTTCGCCGGAGGAAATCATATCGTCTATAATGATGACGTCCTTGCCCTCTACGGAATCTCCCAGAAATTCATGAGCAACGATCGGATTCTTGCCGTTGACAATCGTAGAATAATCACGGCGTTTGTAGAACATCCCCATATCAACGCCAAGAATATTGGAAAAATATACGGCTCTGGACATTGCCCCCTCATCCGGGCTGATGATCATCAGATGGTCGTTGTCCAGTTTAAAATCGGGTACATTTTTTACCAACGCTTTCAGGAATTGATAGGTCGGAAAAAAATTGTCGAATCCATTCAGCGGAATGGAGTTCTGGACACGGGGATCGTGCGCGTCAAAGGTGATGAAATTGGAAACGCCCATATCACTCAGTTCTTTGAGTGCAAGTGCACAGTCCAGGGATTCTCGCCTGGAACGTCTGTGCTGACGGCCCTCGTACAGAAACGGCATGATGACGTTGATTCTGTGGGCCTTGCCGGTGGCAGCAGAAATAATTCTCTTCAGATCCTGATAGTGGTTGTCCGGGGACATGTGGTTTTCGTGGCCGCAGACCGTGTAGGTCTGGCTGTAATTGGTAACGTCAACCATGATATAAAGGTCTGTGCCCCGTACGGATTCCCTGATATAGCCTTTGCCTTCTCCGGTTCCAAAACGGACACATTCGCATTCCACCAGGAAGGATTTCTCGCTGTAGCCCTGAGGGATGATGCTGAGCTGTTTTTTGTAAACCAGCTCTTTACGGAATTTTACAAGCTTTTTGTCCACTTCCTGTGCCAGCTCCCGGCAGCCTGCGAGAGCAGCAATGCGGATTGGCGCAACGGGAAGAGATTTTTCAAGCAGCTCTATGTTCGGCATAATTTTCCTCCTAAGTATTCTGTCCGGCAGCGAAAGCAAAAACCGGAGCAATGATAATAACAGCTATTACATTTATAACATTTGCCCTAAATCACGTCAAGGAATTTATTGATTTTTACTTGTGAAATTGGTATGATAAGAAAGATAATAGATGACTACCGGGTGGAAATGCCCATTTTACGACGGAGTATATAAATGAAAGAAAAAAGACATAAAATTTCTGCTGTGCTTTCCGGCGGTATCGGTGAGGAGCTGGAACTGGAGCCGGGAGACATACTTTTGGAGATCAACGGAAAGCAGGTAGAGGATGTTTTTGATTACCGTTATCTGTTAAATGATGAATACGTGGTACTATTGATCGAGAAGCCGAACGGTGAGCAGTGGGAGCTGGAGGTGGAGAAGGAATATGACGAGGATCTGGGTGTTGAATTCGAAAATGGTTTGATGGATGAATACCGTTCCTGCTCCAATCACTGTATTTTCTGTTTTATTGACCAGATGCCGCCGGGAATGCGGAAGACTTTGTATTTTAAGGATGATGATTCCAGACTTTCTTTTTTGCAGGGGAATTATGTGACCTTGACGAATATGAGCCGGCAGGATATTGAACGGGTAATCCATTATCACCTTTCTCCGATCAATATTTCCTTCCAGGCGATGAATCCGAAGCTTCGCTGCAAAATGCTTCACAACCGCTTTGCAGGAGATGCCCTTTCCAGGGTGGACAGACTTTATGAAGCAGGGATTGCCATGAATGGACAGATCGTTCTATGCAAAGGGATCAACGATGGAGCGGAACTCGAGTACAGCCTGGAAAAGCTTTCTTCCTATGCACCGCTTCTTCAGAGCGTATCTGTTGTGCCTGTGGGGTTGACAAAATACAGAGAAGGGTTGTATCCTTTACAGGCGTTTGAAAAAGATGATGCCAAGAAGGTCCTTGCACAGATACACCGCTGGCAGGAAAAAATGATGCAGGCTTACGATATCCATTTTGTACATGCTTCGGACGAGTGGTATATCTTGGCAGGCGAGGAGCTTCCGGAGGAAGAACGCTACGATGGTTACCTTCAGCTCGAAAACGGTGTCGGGATGCTGCGGCTTTTGGAAACAGAGGTCAGAGAGGCTGTGAAAGAGAGGGCCGGAGATGACCGGGCGGCCCGGGTGACGCTTGCCACCGGAAAGCTGGCAGGGCCATATCTGAAGCGTTATCTGAAAATCATTACAGAAAAGTTTCCAAATGTGGAGACAAAAGTCAGAATGATCACAAACCATTTCTTTGGAGAGGAGATTACGGTTTCCGGCCTGATTACGGGAACAGACCTGAAAGAACAGTTGGGAGGACAGGAATTGGGGGACAGACTTCTGATTCCCTGCAATATGCTTCGAAGTGGTGAGAATGTTTTTTTGGATGATGTGACCGTAGAAGAGCTTTCGGCTTTTCTGGGTACGGAAATCGTAGTGGTGGATGAAAGCGGTGCGGATTTGGCAGCTTCCGTGCTGGATCCGCCGGAACATAGAAAATTGAAAAGGAGACAGATGTATGAGCAAACCAGTAGTAGCCATAGTGGGCAGGCCGAATGTCGGTAAATCCACTTTGTTCAATGCCCTGGCAGGCGGGATGATCTCGATTGTCAAGGATACTCCGGGTGTGACCAGAGACAGGATTTATGCGGATGTCACTTGGCTGGATAAATCATTTACTTTAATTGACACCGGAGGTATTGAGCCTGACAGCAGTGATGTGATTCTTTCCCAGATGCGGGAGCAGGCGCAGATTGCGATTGATACGGCGGATGTGATTGTGTTTATCACAGATGTAAGACAGGGGCTTACGGACTCTGATGCGAAGGTTGCGGATATGCTCCGCCGCAGCAAAAAGCCGGTCGTTTTGGTAGTCAACAAGGTGGACAGCGTTCAGAAATATCAGATGGATGTATATGAATTCTATAATCTGGGAATCGGAGAGCCAGTTGCCATTTCCGCGGCAAACCGCACGGGAATCGGGGATATGCTGGATGAAGTAGTCAAGGAATTTCAGGCAGGAAGCGAGGGGGAGGAAGAAGACGATATTCCGAAGATTGCCATTGTTGGTAAGCCGAATGTCGGCAAATCCTCCCTGGTCAATAAGCTTTTGGGTGAGGAACGTGTGATTGTTTCAGATATCGCAGGTACCACCAGAGACGCCATTGATACGAAAGCCAAATGGCAGGGAAGGGAATATATTTTTATTGATACGGCAGGACTGCGCAAAAAGGGTAAGGTCAGGGAACAGCTCGAGCGTTACAGTGTAATCCGAACAGTGACTGCCGTGGAGCGGGCACATATTGTGGTGCTCATGATTGATGCCACGGAGGGCGTGACAGAGCAGGATGCCAAAATTGCAGGCATCGCGCATGAGCGCGGTAAGGGTGTGATCATTGCCGTCAATAAATGGGACGCCATAGAAAAAGATGATAAGACAATTTACAAGCATACCAACCGGATCCGGGAGGTCCTGGCGTATATGCCGTATGCGGAGCTGGTGTTTATTTCCGCAAAAACAGGGCAGCGAATTCCGAGGCTGTTTGAGACCATAGACGCGGTTATTGAGAACCAGACGCTTCGGGTACAGACAGGAGTTCTGAATGAAATTCTTTCGGAAGCGGTTGCTATGCAGCAGCCTCCGTCGGATAAGGGGAAACGGCTGAAAATTTTCTATATGACTCAGGTATCCGTGCGGCCTCCCACATTTGTTATTTTTGTTAATGATAAGGAACTGATGCATTTTTCTTATACCAGATATCTGGAAAACAAGATTCGCGATGCATTTGGGTTCAGAGGAACGTCATTGAAGTTTATCATCCGCGAACGCGGAGAAAAGGATTGAATATCATGGAACGATTGATTTGTTTGGCAATAGGCTATATATGCGGGCTTTTCCAAACCTCTTATATTATCGGCAGAATGCACAGCACAGATATCCGTGAGCACGGAAGCGGAAATGCCGGCACGACCAACGCACTGCGCACATTCGGAAAAAAGGCGGGGGCAATGACCCTTCTGGGGGACTGCCTGAAATGCGTCATTGCAATTGTGATTACAAAGGCAGTTTATAAGAATCCTTCCGGTGATATTCTTCCGCTTTTGAGTCTTTATGCTGCCGCAGGCTGTATTTTGGGGCATAATTTTCCTTTTTACCTGAAATTTAAGGGAGGAAAAGGAGTAGCTGCTTCCGTAGGATTCATTCTCGCATTCGACTGGCGCATTTTTTTGATCTGCGCAGTGGTATTTTTTGGATTATTTTTTTCAACACATTATGTATCACTCTGCTCGATCAGTGCATACCTGGGAGCGCTTATCTGTATGGTGGTATTCGGCGAATTGGGCTATTATGGCATGGACAGGCCCCATACGCTGGAATTATATGGTGTGATGGCTGTGCTGACACTGCTGGCCATCTACAGACACCGGGCAAATATTACACGTCTCATAAACGGGACAGAAAGTAAAATCTTTCTCGGAAATGCCGGGAAAAGAAAAATTAAGAGGTGAAGAATATGGCAAAAATCAGTGTATTGGGAGCCGGAAGCTGGGGAACGGCGCTGTCCCTGCTTCTATACAACAACGGACATGAGGTAATTCTTTGGTCTGCCCTTACAGACGAAGTAAAAATGCTCAGTGAAACACGTGAGCATGCATCAAAGCTTCCGGGAGTAAGGCTTCCTGAGGATATGGAGATTACTTCGGATTTGGAAAAATCCCTGAAAAATCCGGATGTAGCGGTGCTTGCCGTTCCTTCACCGTTTACAAGAAGCACCGCATATCAGATGGCGCCGTTCGTGAGAGAAGGACAAAAAATCGTGAATGTGGCAAAGGGTGTGGAAGAGCATACCCTGATGACCTTAAGCGAGATCATCGGGCAGGAGATTCCGAATGCAGATGTATGCGTACTTTCCGGCCCGAGCCATGCCGAAGAGGTCGGAAGAGGACTTCCCACCACCTGTGTGGTTAGTGCAGAAACCAGGGAAACGGCAGAATATCTGCAGGGGATTTTTATGAGCCCAGTTTTCCGTGTATACACAACTCCGGATATTCTGGGTGTGGAGCTTGGCGGAGCTTTGAAAAATGTGATTGCTCTGGCAGCGGGTACGGCTGATGGATTGGGGTACGGTGATAATACCAAGGCTGCCCTGATTACAAGAGGAATTGCGGAAATTGCACGTTTGGGCGTGAAAATGGGTGCAAAAGCAGAGACCTTTTACGGACTTTCCGGTATCGGCGATCTGATTGTAACCTGTGCAAGCGTTCACAGCCGGAACCGTAAGGCAGGCTTCCTTATGGGCAAAGGTTATACCATGAAGGAAGCTATGGACGAGGTGCAAATGGTGGTAGAAGGTGTATATTCTGCCAAGGCTGCCAAGGAGCTTTCTGAGAAATACGGCGTGGAAATGCCCATCATTGATGAGGTAAATAAGGTTCTGTTTGAGGATAAGGCGGCATCTGAGGCTGTTATCGATTTGATGCTCCGTGATAAAAAAGTAGAAGCCCCGATGCTTCCGTGGGATTGATCTTACGTGAGAGCCAAACGCGCAATTTTTATGAATAAAAAAGCTTCCGCCGGATTGAGAAGGCAGCGGGAGCTTTTCTTTTGGCGTAATATACGGTTCTGCTGTAAAAAAACTAGAATTTGATATTCCGTAAATCCTCCGGTACATGGGAACTGTGGAAATTCCGGTTCAGGGTATCCAGAATCTCCATATCCTCCTGCTCAATGGAAAAATCAAAAATATTTCCGTTGGATGCGATTCGGTCAGGATGTACGGATTTCGGAATGACGGAAATACCTTTCTGTACAGCCCAGCGAAGTCCGATTTGGGCAGGCGTTCTTGCATATTTGGTACCGAGTACGCACATGACATCGTGATCAAGATAAGCACCTCTTGCAAGCGGCGCATATGCCTGGACCTGAATGCCGTTCCCCTGACAGTACTCAATCAGTTCTTTCGGAAAACACAGGGGATGACATTCAATCTGGTTTACGGCAGGTATGATGTCGGATACTTTGCGGAGCTCTTCCAGATGCCGGATTTCAAAATTGCTTACTCCGATAGAAAGCGCCCGTCCGGAAGCGAGGATTTCCTCCAATTCCTTCCATGTACTCAGATAACACCCCGGAACCGGCCAATGGATCAGATATAAATCCACGTAATCCAGACCAAGCCGTTCCAGGCTCCGTTCAAAAGCGCCCTTTACATCCCCCAGGCGCTGCGCTGTGTTCCATATTTTTGCAGTGATAAAGAGGTCTTTGCGGGGAATTCCGCATCTGGCAATGCCGCGGCCCACATTTTCCTCGTTTTTATAGACGGAGGCTGTGTCAATCATACGGTATCCTGATTGGACAGCAGCAGTAATTGCCGCTTCTGCTATATTTTCTCCGATTGCTTTATAAACTCCTAATCCCAATAAAGGCATTTCTCTGTCGTTGTTCAAGAAAATCGTATTTTTCAATAGTTTTCCTCCTTAACTTTTTGTTTCAATTTGCGCATGCTTTGAAGTATACCATAAAAATGTGAACGAAGAACATCAAATCTATTACAAATTTAATACATG
Organism: uncultured Blautia sp.; assembly: GCA_900551075.1. GTDB lineage: Bacteria > Bacillota > Clostridia > Lachnospirales > Lachnospiraceae > Blautia_A. The sequence continues at coordinate 57,010 of URVB01000013.1, forward strand.
CAAAGCATTGACATTGTTAAAAATAAAACAACAATGTTATTTTGGTGACAATAATGAGAAAAAGAGACAAGAATTCTTGCATAAAGCCAAAATAATTAGTGGTTTTTTATGATTATTACCTTGATAATCCCAGAGAAAAGATGTATAATAGCCTTAATTGATAAATTCTTGTCATAACGGAACATGGGATGACAAAGAACATATCAGCAAGTTATTTTACCGAAAACAGAAAGGAGCATAGAACTATGCACTTAATCAAAGATGAAAACGGTAATCTTGTCCGGCACGGACATGCGCATACACACGAACATACACACGCAGATGGCGTGACGCACAGCCATACCCATGAGCACAGTGCAGGAGATGATCATAACCATGAACATGGAGAGTCCTGCGGACATTCTCATGAGCATTGCGGTTCCTGCAGCGGCGGAGATTGTAAGAATGAAACAGTGGCACTGCTGACCTATATGCTGCAGCATAACGAGCACCACGCCGCCGAGCTGGACCAGATGGCCGAAAACCTGAAAAAAATGGGTATGGAGGCTGCGGCCGGAACCATAAAGGAGGGTGTGGCTGATTTCCAGAAGGGTAATATGCGTCTGGGTCTTGCTCTGACACTTGTTAAAGAGGAATTGAAGTAAGCTGACACTGGTTCAGCGGGTGAGTGACATAGGAGGCTAACATATGTGTTTGGCGACTGTATATAAAGAAAGTGATGATTCTGTAATCTTCAAAAATGTAAGCCGTATCGATGTGGATGGAGATAAGGTGATTCTCCGTGATATCATGGGAGATGAGAGAGTCATAGAGGGCCGTATTCTTATGGTGGATCTGGCGAACAGCATCGTAAAATTATGCTGCGAATGATTCATCTGTGAATTGAATGGGCGCAGGACTTGACAGATATATGAATAATAACCAGAATTATAAGTTGATTTAGGAGGCACCCGGTTATATGGCACATGTAATTGCTGTCGCAGGAAAAGGCGGCGTAGGAAAAACCACATTATGCGGAATGCTGGTTCAGTATCTATGTGAGAAAGGCAAGGGCCCGGTTCTTGCTGTCGATGCAGATGCAAATTCCAATCTGAATGAAGTTCTTGGTGTGAAGGTGGATACAACCCTTGGTGATGTGCGTGAAGAAATTGCACGTGCAGAAATGGCGAAGGAAAATCCGATACCGGCCGGCGTATCCAAGGCAGATTACGCAGAGATGCGTTTTGAGGATGCTCTGATCGAGGATGATGATTTTGATTTGCTTGTCATGGGAAGGACGCAGGGTAAGGGATGTTATTGCTTTGTTAACGGGCTTCTGCAGTCCCAGCTTGCCAGATACCAGAACAATTACCCTTATTTTGTTGTGGATAATGAGGCAGGAATGGAACACATCAGCAGAGGCGTGCTTCCGACCATGCAGACGGCGATCCTTGTAAGTGATTGCTCCAGACGGGGCGTGCAGGCGGTTGGCAGGATTGCCCGGCTGATTGAGGAATGTGACATGCATCCGTCTACGATTGGTTTGATCATCAACCGTGCTCCAAAGGGAGATCTGAATGCGGGCATAAAGGAAGAAATTGACAACCAGGGACTGCGTCTTCTCGGTGTTGTCCCACAGGATGAGACAGTATATGAATATGACTGCGAAGGCCGGCCTACGGCTTCCCTGCCAGAGGACAATCCGGTTAAAATGGCGCTTCGGGCCATTGCTGATAAGCTGGATTTATAAGGAACACCCCTTGCCGTTTTCCGGCAAGGGATGTTTATGCGAATAGGTAAAAGTTTCAGACCTATTTTTTTACATAAAAATAACCCATGGGAGGGGATGGGTTCCCGACCCTGGGCTTATTATAAAACATTATAAGAAAGACAAACGTACATCATTTTCATGTACAATTCAAAGGAGGTCTATAATGAGTGAATTCAAATTAACTACAGTGGAAGAATTTGAAGCTGCCACAAATCGGCTGTTAGAGACAGGTGCCAAGGTTGGTGCGGATTCCTGGCAGATGCGTGTAAAGAATCAAACTCCTCACTGTAAATTCGGTGAGTCTGGTGTGTGCTGCCGTATCTGTTCCATGGGACCGTGCCGTATTACCCCGAAAGCGCCAAGAGGTATCTGTGGCTGCGATGTGCATGGTATTGTAGGAAGAAACTATCTGCGTTTTACCGCAGGCGGCGCCGCAACCCATTCTGACCATGGACGTGAAATTGCCCATACTCTTTACCAGGCGGCTGCTGATGGCAACTACAAAGTAAAGGATGAGGCAAAGCTGAAAGTGCTTGCTGCAGAATTCGGCGTGGAAACCGAAGGAAGAGATATCTATGAGGTAGCGCATGAAGTGGCAGAAAAAGGCTTGCTGGAATATGGCAAACCGTTTGGAACTCAGATCTTTACGAAGCGTGCGCCGGAGCATACGCAGGAAATCTGGAAGAGGGAAGAAATTACTCCCCGTGCGATTGACCGCGAAGTATCCTGTGCGATGCATATGACTCATATGGGATGTTCTTCAAAGCCGGAGGCTCTGATTCGTCAGTCTCTCCGTAACGGACTTTCCGACGGCTGGGGCGGTTCCATGATGGGAACTGAATTTTCCGACGTTCTTTTCGGTACTCCGAGAGAAGTAGAAACAGAAGCCAATCTCGGCGTTATGGTAGCAGAAAATGTAAATATTGTTGTTCATGGACATGATCCGTCACTTTCTGAAATGATCTGTGAATATGCAGACAGCAAGGAAATGATCGACTATGCGAAATCCATGGGTGCACAGGGAATCACCGTATCTGGTGTCTGCTGTACCTCCAACGAGGTGGCAATGCGCCGTGGTATTCCAATGGCAGGTAACTTCCTGCAGCAGGAAAACGTAGTTCTGACTGGTGCCTGTGAGGCAATCGTTGTTGACGTGCAGTGTATCTTCCCTGCATTAGGACCACTTTCCAAGTGCTTCCACACCAAATTTATCACCACTTCTCCGATTGCACAGATGCCGGATTCCGAGTTCATCAGATTCAATGCCAAGACAGCCGGAGAAAACGCAAAGTTAATCGTTAAGACGGCAATTGAGAACTTTAAGAACAGAAATAATGATCTGGTTTATATTCCGCAGTTGAAGCAGAAAGCTACAGTTGGTTTTTCTGTGGAACAGATTGAGAAAAAACTGGATGGCGTTACCAACAGCCATGTGGATGAAACCGGAACAATGATGCCATTGGTTGACTGTGTGAAATCCGGTGTTCTCCGCGGAGCAGTGGCCATGGTAGGATGCAACAATCCGAAGATTCGTCCGGATGCAGCACATATCTCACTGATGAAGAAGCTGATTGCAAATGATATCATTCTGGTAGTATCCGGGTGTTCCGCACAGGCTGCGGCAAAAGCAGGCTTAATGGATAAGAGGGCAAAGGAGCTCTGCGGTGCGGGCCTGAAACGTGTTTGTGAACTTGCAGATATCCCGCCTGTATTACATATGGGCTCCTGTGTTGATATCAGCCGTATGATGGTGCTTGCCTCCAGAATTGCAAAGGATTCCGGATGGAATATTTCCCAGATTCCGCTTGTAGGCTGCGCTCCTGAGTGGATGTCTGAAAAAGCGGTTTCCATTGGTAACTATGTAGTGGCAACAGGTATTGATACATATTTGGGCGTTGAACCGTATGCGTATGGTTCCTCTGAAGTTGACGGTCTTTTGAAGGGCGGCCTGAGAGATTGGGTAGAAGCCTGCTATACCGTAGAAAAAGACATTGACAAATTAGGCGATCTGATGATCGAAAGGATTGAGGAAAAGAGAGCTGCATTAGGTATCTGATGCGGAAAGAAAGGCGCGATAACTATGAAAATTGCAGTAACCGGCAAAGGCGGAGTAGGAAAGACAACATTTGCGGCAACACTTGCCAGATTATATGCGGACGAGGGACGGCATGTCCTGGCAGCAGATGTGGATCCGGATGCAAACCTGGGGCTTGCACTCGGTTTTGACGAAGAAACTCTGGACTCTATCGTTCCGGTTTCCAGAATGCGAAAGCTGGTGGAGGAGCGTACCGGAGCAAACAGTCAGAATCAGTTTTATAAGCTGAATCCCAAAGTAGACGATATTCCGGATATTTACGGCAAGGTGTGCAACGGTGTGAAGCTGTTGGTTCTTGGAACTGTTGAGACTGGGGGCGGCGGCTGTGTCTGTCCGGAGCATGTAATGCTGAAGCGCATCATCAACAATCTGGTCCTTCACAGGGATGATGTGGTAATTCTGGATATGGAGGCTGGCCTTGAGCATCTCGGGAGAGGAACGACAGAAAGTGTGGATGCTTTTGTTGTGGTTATTGAGCCGGGCGCCAGAAGCGTACAGACCTATAAAAATGTCAAGCGTCTTGCAAAGGATCTGGGTGTTTCCCAGATAAAGGTGGTGGCAAACAAGGTACGCAATGAAGATGATGCGGCCTTTATTGTGAACAAAATTCCACAGGAGGATCTGCTTGGAATGATTCACTATAATACGGAGGTTATCGATGCCGACCGTCAGGGAAAATCCCCTTACGATTTCAGCGAGACAGTTACCAGAGAAATTATCAAAATCAAAGAGAAGATAGATCAAAAATCAGATCTTTAAATTAGGAGGTATGACAGTGCTTTTATTTGATATCGTATTTAACGGAAATGATAGCATGTATGCAGAAGCAGTGGAAGCCGTTGAAGGAGCTATTGCCAAATATGGTGAAGAAAAGGCTTTAGGTTTTCCGGATACCGCGTATACGCTGGCTTGCTATTATGCAGAGACAGGAACAAAAATCACAACATTAAAAGAAGCAAAAGAGGCTCTTGGTTATATAAAGTCCATTATGACCCGTGAAAGACGTCTGGATTCCGGTTTCAAATCCGGCGTTGCAACGGCATTGTCCGCTGAGCTGATTGAGGCAGTGAAATATATTGATGGACAGCAGCCATATACGGAACCGTATCTTGGACATATGACCGACGCTCAGATTCGTGAGCTTGGTGTACCGCTTGTAACCGGCGATATCCCCGGCATTGCAGTTATCATCAATGCGGCTCCGACTGTGGAAGAGGCGTGTGCACTGGTTAAGAGCTATCAGGCACAGGGTAATTTCGTATGTCTGGTAGGCGGAATTATCGAACAGTTGAAGGAAGCAAACTATAAGACTGGCTTCAATGTACGTGTATTCCCAATTGGCGAAAATATTTCTTCCGTTTGTCATGCCGTATCTGCCGCATGCAGAACCGCTATGATCTTCGGTAATATCACACCTGGCGATAAGGCTGCTCTTCAGGAGTACACCTTCAACAGATTCCGCGCATTTGTCAATGCATTCGGACCTCTGGATGAAAAAACCGTTGCCTGCGGTGCCGGCGCGATTTACTATGGCTTCCCGGTTGTTACCAACGATATGGACTACACACCGTCCGTACCGAAGAGCCTGATCAAGCAGCCGAACGTAGAAGAATTCAATGCGACCTCCCTGGAAGCCCGTGATATCAAGATCAAGATTACAAACGTGGATATTCCGGTAGCATTCGCATCTGCATTCGAAGGTGAGATCATCCGCCGCAAAGACATGCAGGTAGAATTTGACGGCTCCCGTGTAGACTGTGCAGAGCTTGTACATACTTATGAAATGTCTGAAATTGAAGACCATAGGATCACAGTTGTCGGTCCGGAAGTGGACGACATGGAGCTTGGCAGCAAGAACAGCATTGCTTACGTAGTAAAAGTTGCAGGCAAGAATATGCAGCCTGACTTTGAACCGGTTATTGAGCGTAAATTCCATAACTATATCAACTGTATCGAGGGTGTATACCATACCGGACAGAGAGATATGCAGCGTATCCGTATCAGCATTGATGCATTCAATGCGGGATTCAGGATCAAACATATCGGTGAGGTACTGTATACACAGGTAAAAAATGAGTTTGACGCGGTTGTTGATAAATGTGAAGTTGTGATTTATACAGATCCGGCTGAATGTACCAGAATCCGTCACGAAGTGGCTATTCCGACCTTTAATAAGCGTGACGAGCGCCTGTCCACTCTGACTGACGAATCTGTAGATGTATACTACAGTTGTATCCTTTGCCAGGCATTCTCTCCATCCCACGTGTGCGTGGTTACACCGGAGAGACTTGGACTTTGCGGCGCCGTTTCATGGCTGGATGCGAAAGCAACCAACGAGCTGGACCCGGCCGGTCCCTGCCAGGTAATTACGAAAGAAAGAGTGATCGATGAAAATCTTGGTGCTTATGAGGATGTTGATGAGGCAGTACAGAAATATTCTCAGGGTGCACTGGAGCACGTTACCCTGTACTCCATCATGCAGGACCCAATGACCTCCTGCGGCTGCTTCGAGTGTATCTGCGGTATCGAGCCGTTCTCCAACGGTGTTGTTATTGCAAACCGTGAGTATGCAGGCATGACACCACTTGGAATGACCTTCCCGGAAATGGCATCCATGACCGGCGGCGGTGTACAGACTCCCGGTTTCATGGGACATGGAAAACATTTCATCGGCTCCAAGAAATTCATGAAGGCAGAAGGCGGTATCGAGCGTATCGTATGGATGCCGAAAGAACTGAAAGAGTTCGTTGCGGAGAGATTGAATAAAACCGCACAGGAACTGTACGGAATCGAAAACTTCACTGACATGATCGGTGATGAAACAGTAGCAGAGGACCCGGAAACACTGGTAGCTTTCCTGACAGAAAAGGGCCATCCGGCGCTTGCCATGGAACCAATGATGTAAAAAAATCCTTTCCGCCGCATAAAACCGTGCCGGCAGCGGGCGGCGGAAGGAATTATGTACAGGCGTACAAAACCTGCACAGGAACCTATTAACTTTATTTATTATAAGGTGGAGATGTGCAACATGTTAATCAACAGAATTTTTAGTGGAAATGATGCAGTATTCGGTTTAACCGGGCAGGCTGTAGACGAGGCAATCCGGCAGCATGGTGCGGACATGGCTGTAGGATTCCCGAACACGGCGTATTGTCTGCCGTGTTACTACGCTGTCACGGGTGTAAAAATAAAAACTTTAGGTGAATTGAAGGAAGCGCTGGGCGTGGTAAAAACGCTGATGACCAGAGAGCATCAGTTGGAGGATGCTCTGATGTCAGGTGTTGCAACTGCCCTCTGTGCGGAATTTATTGAAGCATTAAAGTACATTGGTGAAGCTCAGCCATACAGCGAACCATGCTATGGGCATTTGGCTGATTCGATTATTCGGGAAATGGGTGTGCCGTTGGTAACCGGTGATATCCCGGGTGTGGCTGTTATTCTCGGTTCCGCACCGACCGCACAGGAAGGTGTGGATTTGATCAGGAGCTATCAGGCTCAGGGCATTTTGGTTACATTGGTAGGCGGAATCATTGACCAGGCCCGGGAATGCGGCTTGAATATGGGATATAACGTAAGAATTGTGCCTCTCGGCAAGGATGTAACCTCTGTGATTCACGTTGTATCCGTGGCACTCCGTGCTGCTTTGATTTTCGGTAATGTGACTCCTGGCGATGCAGGCAGTCTGATTGCTTATACATCAGAAAGGGTCCCGGCATTTGTGAATGCCTTTAAGCCGGTTGATGATGTAATTTTGGCCGCGGGGGCAGGCGCCATCAAGCTGGGATTCCCGGTAATCTCTAATGAAAATGAGAATATTGCGGAAGTTCCGGGCGCATTGATCGCATGCCAGAATGTGGCAGATTTTAATAAGGTTTCCCTGGAAGCCCGGAATATTAAAATCAAAATTACGAATATTGATATTCCGGTAGCGTTCGCATCGGCCTTTGAAGGTGAGATCATCCGCCGTAAAGATATGCAGGCAGAGTTTGATGGCTCCCGCGTAGATTGTGCGGAGCTTGTTCAGACAAAAGCTATGGATGAGGTGGAAGACCACAGGATCGAAGTTATTGGTCCGGATATAGATACCTTCGAGGATGGCAGCAAACACAGCCTTGCTTACGTGGTAGAAGTGGCAGGAAAGAAAATGCAGCCGGATTTTGAACCGGTTATCGAACGCAAATTCCATAATTATATCAACTGTATTGAGGGTGTATACCATACCGGACAGAGAGACATGTTCCGTATCCGTATCAGCCACGAGGCCTATCAGGCAGGCTTTAGGGCAAGGCACTTCGGAGAAGTGCTTTATGCACAGGTAAAGAACGAATTCGAGGCTGTTGTAGATAAATGTCAGGTGAAAATTTATACGGATCCGGCTGAATGTACCAGAATCCGTCATGAAGCTGCAATCCCGGCTTTTGAAAAACGTGATGCACGTTTGGAGACACTGACTGATGAATCCGTAGATGTATACTATAGCTGCATTCTCTGTCAGGCATTTTCTCCATCTCACGTATGTGTGGTTACTCCGGAAAGACTTGGTCTTTGCGGTGCTGTATCATGGCTTGATGCAAAGGCAACAAATGAACTGGACCCGGCAGGACCATGCCAGATTATTACAAAAGAAAGAGTAATCGATGAGGCTCTTGGCTCTTACGAGGACGTTGATGAGGCCGTACAGAAATACTCTCAGGGTGCACTGGAGCATGTTACCCTGTATTCCATTATGCAGGATCCAATGACCTCCTGCGGATGCTTCGAGTGTATCTGTGGTATTGAACCGTTCTCCAACGGCGTAGTCATTGCAAATCGTGAGTATGCGGGCATGACCCCTCTTGGAATGACCTTCCCGGAAATGGCATCCATGACCGGCGGCGGTGTACAGACTCCAGGATTTATGGGACATGGGAAACACTTTATTGGTTCTAAGAAATTCATGAAGGCGGAAGGCGGTATCAAGCGCATCGTATGGATGCCGAAGGAATTGAAAGATACGGTGGCAGAGCGTCTGAACAAAACTGCAAAAGAGCTTTACGGAATCGACCGTTTCACTGATAAAATCGGTGATGAAACAATTGCTACGGATCCGGAAACACTGGTTGCATTTTTGACAGAACATGAACATCCTGCCTTGTCAATGGAACCGATGATGTAGTATACTATATATATTAATTTTTTTAGAGGAGGCTAACGAGAAATGCCGTTTAATCAGAAACCACAAAAGTTTAATGCAAAGATTAACACAGTCACAATCGGAAGCGGAGATAAGGCTGTATCCATTGGCGGAAATTCCACGTTTCCATTTTATAGCTTTGATGCTCCGACAGAGAATACTGCAAAAGTCGGTGTGGAAATCTCAGACATGGGTCTGGAAGGCGCATCTGAAGGTATCAGAGCATATTATGACGGTGCTTCCACAATGGCTGAAATTGCTCGGAAGGCAGCAGCAATGGAGGGCGCAGACTTTGTAGCACTCGTTCTGGAAGGCGGAGACCCGAACGGTGAAGACAAATCTGTGGAGGAGTTAATCGCAGTCGTAAAAGAGGTTGCAGATGCAGTTGACTGTCCATTAGTCGTAGAGGGCTGCAAAAACGTAGAAAAAGATGCAGAACTGCTTCCGAAAGTAGCAGAAGTCCTTCAGGGAAGAAATGTCCTGATTCTGTCTGAAAAGGAAGAGAACTATAAGGCTATCGGTGCGGCTGCAGGTCTGGCTTATGATCAGATCGTAGGCGCTGAGTCTGCTGTAGATATCAACCTTGCAAAACAGTTAAACGTAGTAACCACACAGTTAGGTGTTAATGCACAGAAGATCGTGATGAATGTCGGAAGTGCATGTGCCGGATATGGATACGAGTATGTTGTATCCACTATGGACCGTATCAAGGGCGCAGCTTTAGGTCAGAATGACAATATGCTGCAGATGCCTATCATTACACCAGTTGCTTCCGAGACATGGGGCGTAAAAGAAGCATCCGCTTCTGAAGAAGACATGCCGGAATGGGGCCCGCAGGATGAGCGTGGAATCGATATGGAAATTATGACTGCAGCAGCAGACCTGGCAGCAGGTTCTGACGCGGTTATTCTGAGACATCCGCAGTCTGTGGCAACAATTTCCAAAATGATCAAAGCACTTGCGTAATTGAATAGGAGGAAGAAGATATGGCACTGAATGGTATTCAGATCTTTAAATTAACACCAAAGAAAAACTGTAAGGAATGCGGATGCCCTACGTGTATGGCTTTCTCTATGAAGGTTGCACAGGGCGCTATGAAAATTGAGCAGTGTCCGCATATGTCTGACGAGGCAATTGCTTCTCTGTCTGAGGCAACTGCTCCGCCAATGAAAACAATCAAAATCGGTACAGGTGATGGAGAATTCACTCTGGGCGGCGAGACTGTTTTATTCAGACATGAAAAAACTTTTGTAAGCAAAACAAGATATGCGGTTGCACTGTGCACAGATATGGATGATGCCGCAGTGGAAGCAAAACTGGCGGAAATTCCGAAGGTTGATTACGACCGTATCGGTGAGAGAATGTATGCAGAGCTTGTATATGTAAACTGCGGTGAAGGTGCTGACGCTGCAAAATATACTGCATTGGTGGAAAAGGCTGCCCGACTTGGAAGAACTCTCGTTCTCGGATGTTCGGATCCGGAAATTGCAAAAGCAGCTCTTGCAGTATGTAAGGACAGCAAACCGGTTCTGAACGGAGCCAATGCCTCCAACTACGAGGCAATGAACGCTGCTGCAACAGAGGCAGGCGTTGTGCTGGGTGTATCAGGCAAAGATATTAACGAATTGTATGATACCGTTGCAGCTATCGAAAAACTCGGCAATAAGAATCTTGTTGTTGATGTTACAGGAGCTGATATTAAGGAAACCTTTGCAAATGCAGTATTGGTTCGCCGTGCGGCACTGAAGGATCAGGATAGAACCTTTGGCTATCCGTCTATCGTAAACACTGTGAAGCTTGCAAAAGGCGATGTACATATGCAGGCGGCTCTGGCATCTCTGTTCACCATGAAATATGGTTCCATAATCGTTATGGAGCAGATGACCTATGCAGAAGCACTTCCGATTTATGGACTTCGTCAGAACCTGTTTACAGACCCGCAGAAGCCAATGAAGGTTGAGCCCGGCATCTATCCGTTAAACGGAGCAGATGAGAATTCCCTGGTTGTTACAACCGTAGACTTCGCACTTACATATTTCGTAGTATCCGGTGAGCTGGAGCGCTCCGGTGTACCGCTTAATTTTGTAATCAATGATGCAGGCGGACTTTCCGTACTGACATCCTGGGCTGCCGGCAAATTCTCCGGAAATAGTATTTCCAAATTTATCCAGGAGCAGGTTGAGCCGAAGGTAAAATGCAGAAAGCTTGTGATTCCGGGTAAGGTAGCTGTTCTGAAGGGTGATCTGGAAGCAAAGCTTCCTGGCTGGGAAATCATCGTTGGACCGAGAGAAGCTGTGCAGCTTGTGAAGTTCTTAAAAGACATGCAGGCATAAATCCGTATTAAAAAGATTATTAAATAAAGGAGAACACGAGTATGGCAAAATTTGTGACTATTGGGGAAAGACTTTCAACCACAGCACCGGCGGTAAACAAAGCATTTACCGAAAGAGACCCGGAGCCGATTTTGAAAAGAGCAAAACAGCAGTTGGACGCAGGCGCTACCTATCTGGATGTAAATATCGGACCGGCAGAAAACGATGGGGAAGATCTGATGAAATGGGCTGTTCAGCTCCTTCAGAGTGAATTTGACAACGTTCCGCTTGCTTTGGACACTACAAATATGAAAGCAATTGAAGCTGGTATTTCCGTATACAACAGAGCAAAAGGAAAACCAATCGTTAACTCTGCAGATGCGGGAGACAGAATTGCAAATATTGACCTTGCCGCAGCAAATGATGCAATTGTAATCGCTCTTTGCTCTTCCGGTATGGTTGCCTCAGATAATGATGAGCGTATGATGCACTGCCAGAATATGCTGGAAAGAGGCATGATGCTTGGCATGGATCCTCAGGATCTGTGGTTTGACCCATTATTCCTGGTTGTAAAAGGAATGCAGGACAAGCAGATGGAAGTTCTGGAAGCCATTAAAATGTTCTCTGAAATGGGATTGAATTCTACAGGCGGACTTTCCAACAACAGCAATGGTATGCCGAAGCATATCCGTCCGATCATGGATTCCGCTCTGGTAGCTATGGCTATGATGCAGGGCCTGACATCTGCAATCGTAAATCCAAACGACCTTCGTCTGATGGAAACAATCAAATCCTGTGATGTATTCAAGAACAATACTTTGTATGCGGATTCCTATCTGGAAATCTGATCAGATTTAAAATTTGCATACATACCATAAGGGGCTGGAGGCTTCGGCCTTCAGCTCTTTTTTATTTCCAATGAAAAGGCTGAGAGAAAGGTGGTTGCCGGATGTTTAAGGTAACATTTGCATTCGAAGATGGCAGTGTGGTAGAGACATATGCCAATGCGGGGGATAATTTACTGGAAATCGCACGTGAGGCGAATGTGGCGATTGATGCGCCATGTTCCGGAAATGCATCCTGCGGAAAATGCCGGGTGCAGTTAAAGCGCGGAGAACTGGATTCTAAGAAGACGCTTCATATCTCTGACGAGGAATATGAAGAAGGCTGGCGTCTGGCATGTGTCAGTACGGTTAATGCGGATGTAACAGTACTGGTGCCGGATATTGCCTCTGCTTATAAGAGCAGGATGAAGGTTGCTGATCTAAGCTCCAAAGAGGAAATCGCCATTTTTGAAAATGCCAAAAGAGAGATTGAGCTCACCGGCATAGAGCTGAGAAATAGCCTGGATGTGGTGGAAGTGATCATGGATCCGCCTACTCTGGATGATACGATGCCTGATAATGAAAGGTTGTCACGTGCATTACGAAAATTCCTGAATCTGAAAAGGGTCAGAATCCCTTATGTAGTTTTGAAAAAGCTTCCGGATGTTTTGCGTGATAATGATTTCAAAGTAAAATGTATTTTACGTACAACTCCCGACGATATGTTTGTATATGATATTTTTGGCATTGACGAAGATATAATTGTGGGAGGACTGGCTATTGATATTGGTACTACAACAGTTTCTGCCGTGATCATTAACATGGAAAACGGAGAAATTCTGGCAAAGGGGTCTGCCGGAAACGGACAGATTCGTTATGGCGCGGATGTTATTAACCGTATTATTGAACAGCAGAAGCCAGGCGGCAGGAAAAAGCTGCAGGATGCAGTGATTAAGGAGACCATAAATCCGATGATCAGAGAGATGTGCAGGAGTGCAAATCTTTCTGAGAATCAGATTTATCGAATGTGTGTAGCATCTAATACGACGATGAATCATCTGTTTGCAGGAATCAATGCCGATCCGCTGCGTATGGAGCCGTACATTCCTGCATTCTTTAAAACCAATTCCCTGTTTGCTTCCGATGTGGGAATTGATATTAATCAGGATGCACATATTATTGTTGCACCAAATATAGGAAGCTATGTAGGCGGCGATATTACAGCCGGAACATTGGTCAGCAGGATTTGGAACAGACCTGAGTTTTCACTGTTTATTGACCTTGGTACCAACGGAGAGCTGGTATTCGGCAATTCCGATTTTATGATGAGCTGTGCATGCTCCGCCGGCCCTGCATTTGAGGGCGGTGATATCAGCTGCGGTATGCGTGCAACGGATGGGGCGATTGAAGCATGTACGATTGACAAAGTAACTATGGAACCGACCTATAAGGTGGTCGGAAAACCTGGAACAAAACCAATCGGTCTTTGTGGTTCCGGTATTATAGATGTCATCAGTGAGCTGTTCATCAGCGGAATTATCAACCCGAAGGGCAGATTTGTCCGTGAAGGAAAGCGTGTAAGACGCGACGAGTATGGTATGGGAAGCTACGTGCTTGCTTTTGAGGAAGAGGCAGGCTCCGTGAAGGACGTAGAGATTACTGAGGTTGACATTGATAACTTTATCCGTGCAAAGGGAGCAATTTTCTCTGCTATCCGTACAATGCTGGCATCTTTGGATTTTGATGTCTCCATGATCGATGACGTATATGTGGCTGGCGGCATCGGCAGCGGAATCAACATGCGAAATGCCGTGAATATAGGTATGTTCCCGGATATTCCGCTTGAGAAATTCCATTATATCGGCAATTCTTCTCTGACTGGCGCATATTTAATGCTGCTTTCTACGGAATCAGAAAAGAAAACCTACAATCTGGCTTCCAATATGACATATATGGAGCTTTCTACAGTACCGACTTATATGGATGAGTTTGTCGGAGCATGCTTTATTCCGCATACAGACACCGGTTTGTTTCCGGATGTTATGAAGCAGCTTAACAATTAATTTACAGAGGTAACATATGGCATTTAATATAAATGATTTAGGCTATGAAAAGGACAGCAAGGAGAGAATGCCCTGGGAGCATTATATGGAGCAATATCAGAATGCGGATCCATTGGAAATTTCAAAAAGGCTTGCGGTTCCTTATGATGAGGAAACAAAAGCTTTTACCTTGAAATTTCTCGGGACAGTATACCATATTACATTCCCGGATTTTCAGGTGACACACCTGGAAGATGACATGGGCTTTTATCCTTTGGAAGAAATGATATATGCCAGAATACTGACCATTCGTTTCCTGCTTTGCGGTGCAGTTTCGGAGGGAACAGGCAGGTATAAGACTTACCGTGAAATGCCCTGGGGAGAGGTCTACCTGCGGCAATTTGACGGAAGGTGTATCAAGCGTCTTGCTTTTTCCTATGGAAACAGAATTTCCGCTTTTCAGGCAATTATGGAGCATCTCCATGCGGAGCCTGTAAAGCATGGGGATACGGCATATGAGGTGGAAATCTATCCGGGATACCGGATACAGATGATCCTGTGGGAGGGCGATGAGGAATTTCCGCCATCTTCCCAAATCCTGTTTTCGGATAATTTTCCTGTTTCCTTCCAGGCAGAGGATATGGCTGTTATGGGGGATGTGATCATCGGCTCCTTAAAAGCGTTCGGAAAAGCCATTCCATAAACCAGATTAAAGCAGGCAGACGCCTGTTTTATAATAGAAAACCCAAAGGGGATCATTCGGTAAGCGTACCGATGACGGAAAAGAAAAGGAGGTAATTTTCTATGGGATTCAAAAGTGACATCGAAATTGCACAGGAGTGCGAAATGCTGCCAATC
>URVB01000014.1 GCA_900551075.1 uncultured Blautia sp.
GGGGAGTGGGCGGGCTGGGAAGGAGCGGCATGTCTGGTATGATGAGGTGTTATTGGCTGTGCCGGGGGAACTGACTGAGCTCTATGAGCTTTTCTTATCCGGGAAACCTCTTTCCGTCCGCTGGGATAAGACCTACAGCGGATAAATTCATAATGAAAAAGCGGAATATTGCGGACAAGTATGCATAGAATAATCCTATAACCGGAAGAGGGGTGGGTTATGAAAATCAGACATATTGCCGCAATTTTCGTTTTAACCGTAATTTTGGGGACGCAGACATCTGTTTCGGCGGAGCCGGACAATCTCTATGCCCTGTCTGCCGTGCTCATGGATGCGGACTCCGGGAGAGTGCTTTATGAAAAAGAAGGGGAAACACCGCGGCCCATGGCGAGCACGACGAAGGTGATGACCTGTATTCTGGCATTGGAGAACGCACCTGGTGATGATTATGTGTCTGTATCTGCCAATGCAGCCGCACAGCCGGATGTACAGTTGAATATCCAGGAAGGAGAGCAGTACTATCTGGAGGATCTTCTCTATTCGCTGATGCTGAAGAGCCACAACGATTCCGCCGTTGCCATTGCGGAGCACATCGGCGGTTCTGTGGAGGGATTTGCAGAGATGATGAATCAAAAGGCGAAAGAGCTGGGCTGCACGGATACGCATTTTATCACGCCGAACGGCCTGGACGCTGAGGACGGCGGCGGGGTGCATCACACAACTGCAAGAGATCTGGCATTGATCATGCGTTATGCCATAAAGAATGAGGCATTTTTGCGGATTACCCAGACAAGGGACTACAGCTTCTCGGATTTGAGTAAAAAACGCCAGTTTTCCATTCACAATGCCAATGCGCTTTTAGATATGACGGACGGCGTGCTTTCCGGGAAAACAGGTTTTACGGGAAATGCAGGATACTGCTATGTATGTGCCTGTGAAAAGGATGGGAAGACCTTTATCATTTCTCTGCTGGGCTGCGGCTGGCCGAATCATAAAACTTATAAATGGAAGGATACCCTGGCGCTCTTGCAGTACGGCAGTGACAACTTTTCGTATCAGACCTTTTATGAGGAGCCCATGCTTGGTACTGTGGAGGTTTCGGAGGGGGTCAGCAGCGGAGCGCGTCTTGGGAGTATCATATATCTCAGCGGAAACTGTCAGATTCCTGAGGAGGAGAAGCAGAGGAGACTTCTTGTGAAGAAAGGAGAGTCCTTCACTTATAAAGTGACAATGCCGAAAACGGTGGAGGCTCCTGTAGCAAAAGGGGAGCAGATCGGTAAGGTGACTTATTATCTGGGGGCCGAAGCCATCGGCACTTATCCGGTACTCGCAGAGAAGAATGTAGATAAGATCAGTTATTTATGGTGTGTGAACCGCGTATTTCATAATTTTTTTCATTAAGGAGACAGAGCCTTCTGCAAAATGAGGAGGCTTTGTTTTTTATTTGTTAACCTTAAATAAAATTAGGTTAACAAAAGTTTTTTTAGGGTTAAAAATTTAACAAAACTTCCAAAAACTATTGAAAAATTGTTTTAAAAAGGGTACAATTATAATCGGCTAAAATTTTGGTTATACTTTAAAATTCTTATAAAAATGGAGGGCAAATGAGAATGAGTAATGCAACACAAAGCTTAGCGGGCACAAGAATCACTTCTTTGCTGGACGCGAACAGTTTTGTTGAAATCGGACAAAGTGTAACAGCCAGAGCAACAGATTTCAACATGACTGAAACGAAAGCGCCATCTGACGGTGTAATTACCGGATATGGCGTCATTGATGGAAATCTTGTATACGTATACAGCCAGGATGCATCCGTGCTGAATGGTACAGTAGGTGAGATGCACGCAAAGAAGATTTCCGGATTATACGATTTGGCAATGAAAACCGGTGCACCGGTGATCGGCCTGATTGATTGTGCCGGCCTTCGGCTTCAGGAGGCTACGGATGCTCTTGCGGCATTTGGCGGGATTTATCTGAAGCAGACTATGGCATCCGGAATGATTCCGCAGATTACAGGTATTTTTGGTACCTGCGGAGGCGGTATGGCTGTGGTTCCGGCATTGACGGATTTTACATTCATGGAATCCAAAAAAGCAAAAATGTTTGTAAATACACCGAATGCACTGGAAGGCAATCACGTATCCAAATGCGATACCGCAGCGGCACAGTTCCAGAGCGAAGAGACAGGTCTGATCGATGGAATCGGCACAGAAGAAGAAATCCTTGGACAGATTCGTGAGCTTGTGACTCTGCTTCCTTCTAATTGTGAAGATACGGACTGCTTTATGGAATGTACAGATGATCTGAACCGCGTATGCGAGGATCTGGCGAACTGCGCAGGTGATACTTCTATCGCTTTATCCAGAATTGCTGACAATGGACTGTTCTTTGAAACAAAGGCAGGCTACGGCAAGGATATGGTGACCGGATTTATCCGTCTGAACGGTGCTACCATAGGTGCTGTTGCCAACAGAAGCGTGATTTATGATGCCGATGGCAATAAGGCAGAGGAGTTCGATGGAAGCCTTTCTGCAAGAGGCGCAAGAAAAGCGGCGGATTTTGTGAAATTCTGCGATGCTTTTGAAATTCCGGTACTTACCCTGACAAATGTCACAGGCTTTAAGGCGACTCTCTGCAATGAGAAGATGATGGCAAAATCCGTCGGAGAGCTGGTACATGCATTTGCAAGTGCTACGGTTCCGAAGGTAAACGTGATCATTGGAAAGGCATACGGAAATGCTTATGTAGCTATGAACAGCAAAGCAATCGGTGCAGATATGGTATATGCATGGGAGAATGCGGAGATCGGCATGATGGAAGCATCCCTGGCCGCAAAGATCATGTACGCCGGAGCAGATGCCGCAACCTTAAACGAAAAAGCTGCCGCTTACAGAGAACTGCAGTCCAGCGTGGATTCCGCAGCGGCAAGAGGCTATGTAGATACGATCATCAGCCCGGCAGACACCAGAAAATATGTGATTGGAGCTTTTGAAATGCTGTTCACAAAAAGGGAAGAACGTCCGTCAAAGAAACACGGTACGGTCTAAGTGAGGTGAGCATATGAAGCAGATTTTAAAGAAAGTGTCCTCTGTCTGTGCAGCTTTGGTCTGTGCGGTTGCGCTGACAACAGCGGGAGCAGTCACAGTTGCTGCGGACAGTGAAATTGATGAGACTATCAAAAGCCAGATTGTCATGACGGCAGAAGGCCTGACAGAGACGATCATTCCCCTGTCGGACGAGGAAATAGACGCCTACATGAATTCCGGTGATGAATTTACGGAAAATGCAATTTCATCCTGGGCGTCTTCCAAGGAAGAACTGGGTGAATTCAAGGAAACCAAAGATGCAGAAGTTACTTATGCCAATGGTGAATATACAGTAACCGTTCCGGGAGAATTCGAAAAGGCAGATGCCAACTTTGTCTATGTGTTTGATGAGAATGCAATACCGACTTCCATGAATGTGGATGTACAGTATTCTATGGGAGTGACCCTGCAGAGAGCCGGCTTGAATACACTTATGGGAATCGGGATCGTATTTCTGATGCTGGTATTTTTGAGCTTTGTGATTTACCTGTTCAGATTTATTCCGGCCCTTTTAGAAGGCAAGAAAAAAGGTTCTGAAGCAGCGCCGGAAGCTCCGAAGGCAGTACCGGTTCCGGCGTCGGCTCCTGTTGTGGAAGAGACTGCAGACGACACAGAATTGATTGCTGTCATTGCCGCAGCGATTGCAGCTTCTGAAGGAACCGGCGCCGATGGATTCGTTGTTCGTTCTATCCGTAAAGTAAACCGCAAAAGAAGGTAAATATTAGGAGGATTTTAAAATGAAAAGTTATACAATTACCGTTAACGGAACAGCATATGAAGTTACTGTAGAAGAGACCGGAAGCGTATCTGCTCCGGCAGCGGCACCGGCTCAGGCGGCACCGAAGGCGGCTCCGAAAGCAGCACCGGCTCCAAAGGCAGCTCCGGCAGCAGGCGCCGGCGCAGTAAAAGTCGCAGCATCTGTACCTGGAAAGGTTGTAAAAATTGTCGCTTCTGTAGGACAGGCTGTAAAGGCTGGTGACAGCATTGTGATTCTGGAATCCATGAAAATGGAAATTCCTGTAGTAGCTCCGCAGGACGGAACCGTTGCAAGCGTTGACGTTGCAGAAGGTGCATCTGTAGAAAACGGAGATACTCTGGCAACAATGAACTAGGACGGGAGGTAGTCAAATGTCTTATGTAACAGAAACCCTGTCCAACCTGATTCATCAGACGGCATTCTTCAATCTGACATGGGGTAATTACCTGATGATCCTGGTGGCATGTGTGTTCTTGTACCTTGCGATTGCAAAGGGATTTGAGCCGCTGCTTCTGGTACCGATTGCATTTGGTATGTTATTGGTAAATATCTATCCGGATATTATGGCCAGACCGGAAGAGATGTCCAATGGTGTAGGTGGACTTCTGCATTATTTCTATATCCTGGATGAGTGGAGTATCCTGCCTTCTCTTATCTTCATGGGAGTCGGGGCGATGACGGACTTCGGACCGTTGATCGCAAACCCGAAGAGCTTCCTTATGGGAGCTGCCGCACAGCTTGGTATCTATGTTGCATATTTCCTGGCAATCTTCCTTGGATTCAACGGAAAAGCAGCAGCGGCCATCTCTATCATCGGCGGTGCCGATGGACCGACCTCTATTTTCCTGGCCGGTAAGCTGGGACAGACAGCCCTTATGGGGCCGATTGCGGTGGCGGCATATTCCTATATGTCCCTGGTGCCGATTATTCAGCCTCCGATTATGAAGCTCTGCACTACAGAAAAAGAACGTAAGATTAAAATGGAACAGCTTCGTCCGGTTTCCAAGCTGGAAAAGATCCTGTTCCCGATCGTGATCACGATCGTTGTCTGCCTGATTCTTCCGACAACAGCTCCGCTTGTGGGTATGCTGATGCTTGGTAACCTGTTCAGAGAATCCGGCGTTGTAAAACAATTGACAGAAACAGCCTCCAATGCGCTTATGTACATCGTTGTTATCCTTTTGGGTACTTCTGTTGGCGCATCCACGAGCGCAGAGGCATTTCTGAATGTAAGTACTCTGAAAATCGTTGTATTAGGTCTTGTAGCCTTTGCCTTTGGTACGTTTGGAGGTTGTATGCTTGGTAAGCTGATGTGTAAGCTGTCCGGCGGCAAGATCAATCCTCTGATTGGTTCTGCGGGTGTATCTGCGGTTCCTATGGCAGCCCGTGTATCCCAGAAGGTGGGTGCGGAAGCCGATCCGACCAACTTCCTGCTGATGCATGCAATGGGACCGAACGTAGCCGGTGTTATCGGTACGGCAGTTGCAGCCGGAACCTTTATGGCTATCTTTGGTGTCTGAAACGCGAAGCTCGAATCCGGTGAATCGAACTTCCTTGTGGAATATAAGAATATAAGGAGAATTCATTATGGCAGAATTAGAAAAAAAACCAGTGAAAATATTGGAAACCATTCTGCGCGATGCTCATCAGTCATTGATTGCGACCCGTCTGAGCACAGAGCAGATGCTTCCGATTATCGATAAAATGGATCAGGTTGGATACCATGCAGTAGAGTGCTGGGGCGGCGCAACCTTTGATGCATCCCTGCGTTTCCTGAAAGAGGATCCATGGGAAAGACTTCGTAAATTCCGTGACGGTTTCAAAAATACAAAACTCCAGATGCTGTTCCGCGGACAGAATATCCTTGGATATCGTCCATATGCAGATGACGTTGTAGAGTATTTTGTACAGAAATCTGTTGCAAACGGAATTGATATCATCCGTATTTTTGACTGTATGAACGATCTGCGTAACCTGCAGACAGCAGTCAAAGCAGCAAATAAAGAAAAGGCACATGCGCAGGTAGCGCTTTCCTATACCTTAGGTGATGCATATACGCTGGAATATTGGACCAATATTGCAAAACAGATTGAGGAAATGGGGGCGGATTCCATCTGTATCAAGGATATGGCAGGACTTCTGCTTCCTTACAAGGCTACGGAGCTGGTAAGTGCATTGAAATCCTCTGTTAAGATTCCGATTGACCTGCATACACATTACACCTCCGGTGTTGCATCCATGACTTATATGAAGGCAGTAGAAGCAGGTGTGGATATCATTGATACCGCAATGTCTCCATTCGCACTGGGAACCTCTCAGCCTGCAACAGAGGTTATGGTAGAGACCTTTAGGGGAACTCCATATGATACGGGCTTTGACCAGAATCTTCTGGCAGAGATCGCTGACTACTTCCGTCCAATCCGTGACGAGGCTCTGGAAAGCGGCCTTTTGAATCCGAAGAATATGGGCGTGAATATTAAGACCCTGCTTTATCAGGTACCGGGCGGTATGCTGTCCAATCTGACTTCCCAGTTAAAAGAGCAGCATGCGGAAGATAAGTTCTACGATGTTCTGGAGGAGGTTCCGCGTGTACGTAAAGACCTTGGGGAACCGCCGCTGGTAACTCCGTCCTCTCAGATTGTCGGTACACAGGCTGTATTCAACGTATTGATGGGTGAGAGATATAAGATGGTTACAAAAGAGACCAAAGATGTTTTGAGCGGAAAATACGGCGCAACCGTAAAACCGTTCAATCCGGAAGTACAGAAGAAATGTATCGGGGATGTGGAGCCGATCACCTGCCGTCCGGCAGATCTGATCGACAATGAGCTGGATAAGCTGGAAAGCGAAATGGCTCAGTACAAGGAACAGGACGAGGACGTATTGTCCTATGCACTGTTCCCGCAGGTTGCTACCGAATTCTTCAAATACCGTCAGGCGCAGAAGACGAAAATGGATGAAACAGCGGCTGATACGAATAACGGAGCATATCCGGTATAATGCATATGGCGCAGGCCCATCAGGATTTCCTGGTGGGCTTGTTTAAGAATACCAGGACAGGAAAGGAGCCTTCCATGAGCAAAACAGTGATTGTAGGAGGCGGGGCGGCCGGAATGCTGGCAAGTATTTATGCGGCAAAAAACGGCAATGAAGTCCATGTAATCGAAAAAAATGAAAAGCTTGGAAAGAAATTATATATTACAGGCAAAGGCAGATGTAATGTAACCAATGACTGTGATACGGAAGAACTTTTTCAGGCAGTGGTGAATAATGCAAAGTTTTTATACAGTGCCTTTTATTCGTTTAACAGTCAGGATATGATGCGCTTTCTTGAGGAGGCAGGCGTTCCTTTAAAGGTAGAACGAGGGAACCGCGTGTTTCCGAAATCTGACCATTCCTCCGATGTGATCCGCGGCCTTGAGCGGCAGATGAAACGCTTCGGTGTGCAGGTACATCTCAACAAGGAGGTAAAGAGGATAGCAGCGGACAATGATTCTGTAACGGGCGCAGAGTTTGCAGACGGAAGTTTTATAGAAGCGGACGACGTCATAGTGGCAACCGGCGGATTGTCGTATCCTGCTACCGGTTCCACCGGAGCCGGGTACCGTTTTGCCAGAGAGCTTGGGCATAAGGTGACAGAGCTTTCGCCCTCTTTGGTACCGCTTACGGTGAAGGAAGCCTATATTCCGAAGCTCAAGGGGCTTTCTCTCAGAAACGTAGAGTTAACAGTCAAAAGTGGAAAAAAGGTCCTGTATAAAGATTTTGGGGAAATGATATTTACGCATTTTGGTGTAACGGGCCCTATGATTCTTTCGGCAAGCGCACATTTAGGAAAACAACTGGCAAAGGGAGAGCTTCAGGCATATTTGGATCTGAAGCCTGCACTTACTTTGGAGCAGTTGGATGCCAGGATGCTGAGAGAGTTTGAAACTGCACCGAATAAACAGTTCAAAAATGTCATTGGCGTATTGTTCCCTTCTTCTCTGACACCTGTGATGCTGGAATTGGGAGGAATCTCTCCGGGGAAGGTGATTCATGAAATTTCCAGGGAGGAGCGACGCAGATTCACAGCACTTGTAAAGGCGTTTCCGTTTACGGTAACCGGTATGGGAGAATTTAAGGAGGCAATTATTACAAGGGGCGGCGTATCTGTCAGGGAAATTCATCCGGGTACTATGGAGTCCAAAAAGGTGAAGCATTTATATTTTATTGGAGAGGTCCTGGATCTGGATGCATTGACAGGAGGCTATAATCTTCAGATTGCATGGTCGACTGCTTATTTGGCTGCAAGCGCTGTTACTCATAAAATGTAAACAGGAGGAAAAGCAAATGGTTTATAATATTGCGATTGACGGGCCGGCGGGAGCCGGCAAAAGCACGATTGCAAAAAGGGTTGCAAAGGAGCTGTCTTTTATTTATGTAGATACGGGAGCGATGTATCGGGCAATGGCCCTCTATCTGATTCGAGAGAAGGTCAGCGGTGAAAATCCCAAGCAGATTGCAGATGTATGTCAGGGGGCGGAAATCTCTATTGCGTATGAGAGAGGAGAGCAAATCGTCCTCTTAAACGGAGAAAATGTCAACGCTTATTTAAGGTCGGAGGAAGTGGGTAATATGGCTTCTGTCAGTTCAGCAAACCCACAAGTGCGGGCAAGGCTTTTAAAGCTTCAGAGAAGTCTTGCGAAAACACAGAGCGTGGTTATGGATGGCCGCGATATTGGGACTACCATACTGCCTGATGCGGATGTGAAAATTTATCTTACCGCAGGTTCTGCGACCAGGGCAAAGCGCCGTTACCTGGAGCTTCAGAAAAAGGGTGTATCCTGTGATATGGAGGAAATCCAAAGGGATATCGAGGAACGTGATGCGCGGGATATGAAACGGGAGATCTCTCCGCTTTGTCAGGCTGAGGATGCGGTCCTTGTGGATTCCTCTGACCTTACCATTGATGAGGTGGTAAAGACGATTTTACAAATTTATGAGTCAAAAGTGGGAGAATGACGGGAAGGCAGGGAAACATGAAGGTAAAAACCGCAAAAACTGCCGGCTTTTGCTTCGGAGTAAAGCGCGCAGTAGACAAGGTTTATGAATTGACAGAAAACGGGACTTCCCCGATTTGTACTCTTGGACCGGTCATTCATAACGAGGAGGTCGTATCAGACCTGGAAAAAAAGGGTGTGAGGGTAGTTACAGAGGCGGATTTGGATAGGCTGGAGGCAGGAACGGTTGTTATCCGCTCACATGGAGTCGGCCGTGCTGTCTATGAAAAGCTGAAAGAAAGAGAGCTTTCCTATGTAGATGTGACCTGTCCCTTTGTCCTGAAGATACACAGGATCGTGGAGAGGGAGAGTGCGAACGGCAGTCATGTGATTATCATCGGTGATCCCCGACATCCGGAGGTACAGGGAATTTGCGGATGGTGCAGGGGCAGCTATACGGTAATAAAAAATGCAGATGAGGCGGAAAAATTTGTTCCGGAACCGGAAAAAGCAATCTGTGTTGTTTCTCAGACGACATTTAATTACAACAAATTTAAAGAATTAGTTGAAATTCTCTGCAAAAAGAGGTATGATAATAATGTTTTAAATGCCATAAATGTTTTAAACACTATTTGTAATGCTACCGAAGAACGGCAGAAAGAAGCAAAAAATATAGCCGGAGAGGTAGATACTATGCTGGTTGTAGGCGGCAGGCATAGTTCCAATACTCAAAAGCTGTTTGAAATATGTAAAAAGGAATGTGGAAATACTTACTATATACAAACACCTGTAGACTTGGATTCTGAAATGTTCCAACACAGTAGTTATGTAGGTATTACAGCAGGGGCGTCCACCCCAAAGAAAATTATTGAGGAGGTTCAAGAACATGTCAGAATTAAGTTTTGAACAGATGCTGGAAGATTCCGTAAAAACTATCAGAAATGGAGAAATCGTACAGGGTACAGTCATCGACGTAAAAGAAGATGAGATTATCCTGAATATCGGGTATAAAGCAGACGGTATTATCACTAAGAGCGAATACTCTAATGATGCAGGTATTGTGCTGGCAAACGTTGTACACCCTGGCGATACCATGGAAGCTAAGGTTTTGAAGGTAAATGACGGGGACGGACAGGTGATCCTGACCTATAAGAGACTGGCTATAGAAAAAGGCAACAAACGTCTGGAAGAGGCATTTGAAAGCCAGGAAGTTCTGAAGGCTGTCGTTACACAGGTGCTGGATGGCGGATTGTGTGTAAATGTTGAGGAGGCGAGAGTATTTATTCCTGCAAGTCTTGTATCTGACACCTATGAGAAAGATCTTTCCAAATATGCAGATCAGGAGATCGAGTTTGTAATCACAGAATTCAACCCGAGAAGACGCCGCATCATCGGTAACCGTAAGCAGCTTCTGCTTGCAGAAAAGGCAGAAAAGCAGAAAGAGCTTATGGAGAGAATCCATGCTGGCGATGCTGTGACAGGCGTTGTGAAGAATGTAACAGATTTTGGTGCATTTGTTGATTTAGGCGGCGCTGATGGACTGCTTCATATTTCCGAAATGTCCTGGGGCAGAGTCGAAAATCCGAAAAAGGTATTCAGCGTTGGTGACGAGGTTAGAGTTCTGATTAAAGAAATCAACGGAGATAAAATTGCACTTTCTCTGAAATTCCCGGAGGAAAATCCGTGGCTGACGGCTGCTGAGAATTTTGCAGTAGGAAACGTAGTAGCCGGCAAGGTGGCACGTATGACAGATTTCGGCGCTTTTGTAGAGCTGGCACCTGGCATTGATGCGCTGCTTCATGTTTCTCAGATTTCCAGAGAGCATGTTGCAAAACCGTCTGATGTACTTTCTATCGGACAGGAAATTGAGGCAAAAGTTGTTGACTTCAATGGAGAGGACAAGAAGATCAGTCTGAGCATGAAAGCTCTGGAGACTGCTGCACCGGCAGCAGAGGAAGCTTTGGCGGAAGATGAGGTTGAGGAATAATTCCTGATTGAAAAATATCGAGGGGTATTGCGGATGCGCAATACCCCTTATTGTATAAAAAGCCGGTAATCACTGCTGATTGTTTGTTTTTAAGGTCTCCAGCAGATGGACAAGAGAATGCCTCAAATATTGCATCTGCTTTTCGGAGTCTTTTAAAAATGCCTCACTGCAGGGGAACCAGGTATAACAGGTATCCGGTTTTGCAGGCGTGCGCAGCTTTTTGTCGATGTATGTACTTAAAGATTTTGGTATTGCGGTATCTTCTGCGGGCAGGTAATCATATTCCTTATAATTTGTATAGTATTGGCGGAGCTTCCCGTCCTTCAAAGGAAGTAAAAGGCGTACCGTATCATTTTCCGCCCGGATATAAAACAGACGGTTCCCGTTGGAAACGGGAATCGGGACAGGCGAGGAGAGGCGCAGGGTAAGGATGAGCTGCTGCTGGTCCAGTTGTGCGCATGCGGGAAAATAGCCGCCCTGATAGAGGGATAAATAAGAGAGCATGGAAAACAGTGCGCCAAGTCCAAGCAGGTCTTCCCGGTTATGGCCAAGAAGCATCTCAGCAACAGAGGAGTCCTTTGTCTGAACGTATTCCCGATAGAGCCGGATGCACTCGCGGCCATCGCAGCAAGCACGGGCGGACATTCCGAGAAAGGCTTCCAGGTCCGGCTGCTTCATACGGGAAAGCTTCAAAAGAGGCTGACAAGTTTTTAACTGTTGGTACAGATCCAGAGAAGGCCGCGCGTGAAAAGGAGAGGGAAGATGATGCAGTGCATATCTTTCTTCCAGATAGGGCTGGTCAAAGCGTGATCCATTATACTGGATGGTATGGGTACAGGGCTTGAGAAATTCCGCAAAAGCACTTAAAACAGCAGGCTCCTCCTCCCCGCTTTCTCCGAACCACTGGTAAAGCTGCCATTCTCCTGCCTCAAAAACCACGGCTCCGATCAAATACAAAAAAGTGGAATATCGTGATAGTCCGGTGGTTTCAATATCATAAAAAATCGGATTAAATTCTGAAAATTCGAGTACGGTTTTCGATAAAATTTTAACGGTCTCAAAGCCCGGAAACCCTTGTAAAATCGGCATTTTTTTAACAAGCATGTGAATATATTTCCTTTCCTGATTGTACTTAATTATACACAAAATTTCGCAAATTGGGTAGTGAATTTTTTCATAAAAAGAGTTATAGTATATATAGATGATTGATTGCGGCAGAACGGAGGGACAGAAGAAAATCATGTGGGATTTGACAATTAGCGGCGTTGATTTTTACCATATCATCAGTTGGTTTATTATTTACAGTTTTTTTGGCTGGGTATGGGAGACAACCTATGTTTCGCTGAAACAGGGGCGGTATGTAAATAGGGGCTTTATTAACGGTCCATTATGTACGATCTATGGCTGAGGCGCTATTGCGGTGTATTTGATTTTGAAGCCTTTTGCGGATAATCTGCTGTTGCTGTTTTTGGGAGGGGTTGCTGTAGCAACCTTGCTGGAATATCTGACAGCAGTCCTTATGGAGAATATTTTCCATACCTCCTGGTGGGATTACAGCGACAAACATTTTAATTTTCAGGGACGTATCTGTTTGGGGGCATCTCTTGGCTGGGGCATATTTACCGTAATCCTGTTTCGTATCCTGCAGCCATTGGTGGAGGACATCGTGGAGCTGTACCCGATGTATGCAGGAGAAATCGGGGTATGTACAGTTGCCGTCTTGTATGCGGTTGATTTTTGTTACTCATCAGCTACAGCATTTCATTTGCATGAACGTATTCCCGCATGGGAACAGGCATTGGAGCAGAAGCAGGGTGAACTGCTGCTGAAACTGAACAATACGATGAACAGTCTGGAGAGGGCAAAGAATTTGTCTCTGGATACGGTAAAGGAGCGAATTGAGGATGTAGAAATCCTGAGAGCCTTTGAAGAAAAGCGCCAGACTATGCTGAAGGAGATTTCCGGTGAGCTGAAATCCTACAAAGAAACGCTGGCGTTGAAGATTGGCCATAATGCAGGGCGTTATGTAAAATCTTACCCGAATCTGAACCGCGGATACCGTTTACGCCACAAAGACAAAAAACATAAGCAGTCATAAGCTGCTTGCATGAAGGAGGAAATATTTTATATGGGATCTCTAACCTTTAGGGGTGGCGTTCACCCTTATGATGGCAAGGAATTGTCAAAAAATTGTCCGATTGAGAAATATCTTCCAAAGGGCGAGATGGTGTATCCTCTTTCCCAGCATATCGGGGCACCGGCGGTTCCGGTAGTGGCAAAGGGCGATCGTGTCCTTGCCGGACAGAAGATTGCAGATGCGGGCGGCTTTGTATCAGCACCGATCCATTCATCTGTATCCGGAACTGTGAAGAGTATTGAGCCGCGTCTGACTTCCACAGGTTCTATGGTGAAATCCATTGTCATTGAGAATGACCGGCAGTATGAGGAAGCAGAGTTTGTGCCGGCTGCACTGGAAGACCTTTCCAGGGAGGAAATTCTGAAGAGAATCCGGGAGGGCGGTGTTGTGGGAATGGGAGGTGCGGGTTTCCCAACACATGTAAAGCTTTCCCCCAAGGATCCGGCACAGATTGAATATGTGCTGGTAAACGGAGCGGAGTGTGAGCCTTATCTGACGAGCGATTACCGCAGGATGCTGGAAGAACCGGAGAAGGTGGTAGAAGGTCTCCGTGTCATGCTGGCCTTATTTGAGAATGCAAAGGGTTATATTTGTATTGAAGATAATAAGCCTGAATGTATCCAAAAGATGAATGGTCTGGTGAAGGATATTCCGCGGATGGAAGTAAAAGAGCTGATAACGAAATATCCGCAGGGTGGTGAACGTACACTGATTTATGCCACAACAGGGAGGGAGATCAATTCTTCTCAGCTTCCCGCAGATGTGGGATGTGTGGTTGACAATGTAGATACTGTTATCGAGATTTATAAGGCGGTTCTTTTGGGCCGTCCCGTTATGAACCGCATTGTGACTGTTCCCGGTGATGCAGTTGCCGAGCCGAAAAACTTTTCCGTGCTTGCGGGAACGAACATGGAAGAGCTGGTGGAAGCGGCAGGCGGTCTGAAGGAGAAGACGGCCAAAGTGGTTTCCGGCGGTCCGATGATGGGCTTTGCGATGTATGATCTGCATGTTCCCTGTATTAAGACAACATCTGCTTTTTTGTGTCTGGAGAGGGATTCCGTATCTGAAGCACAGCAGACAGCCTGCATCAACTGCGGCCGCTGTGTCAGTGTCTGTCCCGGACATGTACTTCCTGCACGTCTGGCTACCTTTGCCCAGCATGGCGATATGGACAGCTTCCAGAAATTCGATGGTATGGAATGCTGTGAATGCGGCTGCTGCAGTTATATCTGCCCGGCAAAGAGGCCATTGACACAAAGTATTAAATCTATGCGGAAAATGGTTCTTGCCAGCCGCAAGAAGAAATAGGGGGAGGTAGAAAAATGGAACGGATGTTAAATGTATCATCGAATCCACATGTAAGGGACAGGATGACCACAAGCAGGATTATGCAGCTGGTTGTGATTGCACTGCTGCCGGCCGGCTTATTCGGCGTTTGGAATTTCGGCCTGCATGCTCTGCTGGTTATTTTGATATCGGTTGCTTCGAGTGTTGCCTGTGAATGGCTGTATGATCATTTTATGCACAGGAAGAATACCATTGGTGATTTCAGTGCTGTTGTAACAGGGCTTCTGCTTGCGCTGAATATGCCGCCGCAGATTCCGCTCTGGATGCCGGTGCTTGGAAGCGCTTTTGCAATCATCCTTGTAAAACAGCTCTTCGGCGGTCTGGGTCAGAATTTTATGAACCCGGCACTTGCGGGACGCTGTTTCCTGATGATTTCCTTTACAGGAAAGATGACAGATTTTACAGTTGGCGATGGATTCAAAGGTGTGGTAGACAGTGTGACGGGAGCAACGCCTCTGGCGGCACTTAAGGCACAGGGATTTGTCGAAGGCTCTGTGCCGGTGAAGAACCTGTTTTTCGGTAATATTCAGGGTACAATCGGTGAAACCTCTGCACTGGCGATTTTGATCGGTGCAGGAATTCTTCTGGCGTTTAAGGTCATTGACCTGAAGGTGCCGCTTACATATATCGGAAGCTTTACTGTGTTCGTGATTTTCTATATGCTTTTCACAGGCATGGATTTAGACTGGAATTATCTGGGAAGTCATCTTTTTGGCGGTGGTCTGATGCTTGGCGCATGGTTTATGGCCACGGACTATGTAACAACACCGATCACTCCCAAAGGGCAACTGGTATACGGATGTGTGCTTGGAGTGATCACCGCGGTGTTCCGTCTGTTGGGAGGCTCCGCAGAAGGTGTTTCCTATGCGATCATCTTCGGCAACCTGCTGGTTCCGCTCATTGAGCGAGTGACCCGCCCGACTGCATTTGGGAAGGGAGGCAAAAGAGCATGAGCAACAAAATTGTAAAGGATACCGTTGCTATTACAGTGATCACGCTGGTTGCCGGACTTGCCCTGGGGTTTGTTCAGGATATTACGGCAAAGCCGGTTGCAGAGCAGCAGCAGAAGGCAAAGGAAGAGGCGTATAAGGCTGTATTTGCCGATGCAGATACCTTTGAAACAATCGCAACGGAAGAAGATGCTGATTTGGAAGCTTATCTGGACGAAAACGGGTACGGCGCCCAGAATATTGACGAGGTGATGCTGGCAAGGGACAGCTCCGGCGCGGAAATCGGATATGCCTTTACCGTAACCACCTCCGAAGGCTACGGAGGGGATATTCAGTTTGCTATGGGAGTCAGAGATGACGGAACCTTAAACGGCATTTCCATTCTGTCTATCAGCGAGACTGCCGGTCTTGGCATGAGAGCAACGACAGATGATTTTAAGAATCAGTTCAGGGATAAGAAGGTAGAAAAGTTTGCATATACAAAAAATGGTGCTTCCGCAGACAATCAGATCGATGCCTTAAGCGGCGCCACCATTACTACCAATGCCATGACAAACGGTGTCAATGCCGGCCTGTGCGCATTCCAGTATGAGAAAGGAGGGCTTTAAAGATGAAAGCAAATACACCTGCGGAACGATTAGTCAATGGTATCATCAAAGAAAATCCTACTTTTGTGCTGATGCTCGGTATGTGTCCGACACTGGCAGTTACCACCTCTGCAACGAACGGTATTGGAATGGGACTGACGACGACAGTCGTGCTGGCTGCGTCTAATCTGATGATTTCCCTGCTTCGTAAATTTATTCCGGACAGTGTCCGTATGCCGGCGTTCATTGTTGTCGTTGCATCCTTTGTAACAATTGTACAGATGCTTTTGGAAGGCTTTATTCCGGACCTGTATGCGGCATTGGGCATTTATATTCCATTAATCGTTGTAAACTGTATCATACTGGGCCGCGCGGAGGCATACGCATCCAAGAATTCTCCGATTCCTTCCCTGTTTGATGGAATTGGCATGGGCCTTGGCTTTACTTTGAGTATTACCTGCATCGGTGCTGTGAGAGAGCTGCTCGGTGCCGGACAACTGTTCGGATATCAGATTCTTCCGTTGGCAGATGCTGCTTCCGGAAAAATGGGTTATGAGCCGGTTACGATTTTTATTTTGGCTCCCGGTGCATTCTTTGTTCTGGCGTTTCTGTCCGCGCTGCAGAATAAGTTTAAGCTTGGCGCTGCCAAACGCGGCGTTGATCCGAGTAATCCGGATGCCTGCGGCGGTGCATGTGCATCCTGCGGAAATAGTATATGCAGGGGAAAAAGGGGGTAAGCGGGCATGAAAGAATTATTAATTATTGCAATTGGTTCCGCCCTGGTAAACAACGTTGTATTGAGCCAGTTCCTGGGCCTGTGTCCGTTCCTTGGTGTTTCTAAGAAGATTGAAACGGCTGCCGGAATGGGCGGGGCGGTAATTTTTGTTATTACCCTGTCATCCTTTGTTACCAGCCTGATCTATCAGTTTATTCTGGTGCCAACAAATCTGAAGTATCTGCAGACCATTGTATTTATTCTGATCATTGCGGCGCTGGTACAGTTTGTAGAAATGTTCCTCAAAAAGGCAATGCCTTCGCTGTATCAGGCGCTTGGCGTATATCTTCCGCTGATTACCACAAACTGTGCAGTGCTTGGTGTTGCGATCATTAATGTGCAGAAGGATTACAACGTGCTTCAGGGAACCATAAATGGTTTTGCTACGGCGGTTGGCTTCACGGTTTCTATCGTGCTTATGGCAGGTATTCGTGAAAAGATTGAATATAATGATGTTCCGAAGGCTTTCCAGGGCTTTCCGATCGTGCTTTTGACGGCGGGCCTTATGGCAATTGCGTTTTTCGGATTCTCAGGGCTGATTTAAGGAGGCGGGAAAGATGAATATTGGAGCAATTATCATGGCAACGATCGTGGTTGCGGCAGTCGGTCTCTTTATCGGGGTTTTCCTGGGGATTGCAGGAAAGAAGTTTGCTGTGGAGGTAGACGAAAGAGAGGTTCAAGTACGAGAGGCACTTCCCGGAAATAACTGCGGCGGATGCGGTTTTCCGGGCTGTGACGGTCTGGCAGCGGCAATCGCCAGGGGTGAGGCTCCGGTGAACGGATGTCCTGTAGGCGGTGATCCGGTCGGAAAGATTATTGCCGGAATTATGGGACAGGAGGTTGTAGAAACCGACCGTCAGGTGGCATTTGTCAAATGTGCCGGAACCTGTGAAAAGACAAAGAGCAATTACGAGTACACAGGTGTGGAGGATTGTGAAATGCTGGCCTTTGTTCCGGGCGGCGGTGCCAAAGCCTGTGATTATGGATGCCTTGGCTTTGGAAGCTGTGTCAGAGCCTGTCCATTTGATGCGATACATATTGAAAACGGTGTGGCTGTAGTTGACAGAGAGGCATGCAAAGCCTGCGGTAAGTGTGTGGCAAAATGTCCGAAGCATCTGATCGAGCTGGTGCCGTATGAACAGCTTACTTTTGTGGGATGCAGCTCGCATGCGAAGGGGAAGGCAGTGACCGGCTCCTGTGAGGTAGGCTGTATCGGATGTAAGAAATGTGAGAAGACCTGTCCAAACGGTGCGATTACAGTGACAGATTTCTGTGCACACATTGATTACACAAAATGTACAAACTGTGGTGCATGTAAAGATGCATGCCCAAGAGGTATTATTTTCTCCTGAATTGCATATGGAAGATGACGGATCGGCCGCGGGGATTCTGCGGCTGATTTTTTTATGGGATAGTACTCCGTTTTGCTCTGAATGCAATCCGGTTACATGTAAAACAAAAAAGCCGACACTTCTTGAAGTATGAATGCCAAGGTGATAAAATAGACGAAAACCAGCAGAGTGAATGGAGAACAGAATGAAAAAAAAGGACATGCTTCTGGCGGGGAGTGTTTGCGTACTGGCAGCAGTGATCTGGATAGCGGTACACGTTTTCATGCCGAAGGAAAATCATAAAATACGGATAACCGTGGACGGGGAGGTATTCGGAGAATACTCCCTGGATGAGAACCGGGAAATTGCGATCGGAGACACAAATGTCTGCAGGATTCAGGATGGAAAGGTACAGATGACAGAGGCCGATTGTCCGGATCAGCTATGTATACATCAGAGAGCGGTGGACGCAGGCGGCGGTTCTGTCATCTGTCTGCCGAATAAAGTAGTAATTGAGGCAATATCCGATTCCGGGGACACAGGGAGCAGTGAGGAGATAGATACGGTAGTATAAGAAATGCCGAATAGATGTTTGCTTTTTTATGTCTGATATGATATGATGTCGTCAGTGTGCTGAAAAAGACAGTGAAAAAGGGAACTGCAGGATAGGAGAAAATTTATGATAGCATTTATACGGGGGATTGTAGCAGATATGACAGAGTCCTCCATAATTTTGGAGGCCGGTAATATCGGATATGAAATTTTTATGACCTCATCTGCTATGGACCGGCTTCTTCGTACCGGTGAGGAAGTGAAGATACATACGTATTTTCATGTGCGTGAGGATGCCATGCAGCTTTATGGGTTTTTGTCCAAGGATGATCTGCAGATGTTTCGGCTGCTGCTGGGAGTAAACGGAATCGGTCCCAAGGCTGCACTCGGGGTGATGTCCGGAATTACCCCGGATGAACTGCGGTTTGCCGTTCTTTCGGATGATGTCAAAACGATTTCCAAGGCCCCCGGCATTGGTAAGAAAACCGCACAGAAGCTGATCCTGGAGCTGAAAGACAAGCTGAAGCTGGAGGATGCCTTTGAGCTGAAGCTTGCACATGAGCATGCAGCTGAAGGCAGTGCCTCTGTCCATGACGGGCACCAGGAGGCTGTGGAAGCTTTGGTGGCTCTGGGTTACAGCAATACGGATGCCCTGCGTGCAGTGCGTCAGGTAACGGATGTGGATGCTGAGGATGTTGAGGCGGTCCTGAGAGCAGCTCTTAAGAATTTATAGAAGGAACCGGATCGGAGCTTAAGATGGAAAAAAGAATCATAACAACGGATGTAACAGAGGAGGATTTTCCTCTGGAAGGAAGTTTGCGTCCGCAGACTTTGGATGAATATATTGGCCAGGAGAAAACAAAAAGTACTCTGAAGATTTATATTGAGGCGGCAAAACAGCGTCACGATGCTCTGGATCATGTTCTGTTTTATGGTCCTCCCGGCCTGGGGAAAACAACCCTGTCCGGCATTATTGCCAATGAAATGGGTGTACATATGAAGGTGACGTCAGGACCGGCAATTGAGAAGCCGGGAGAAATGGCGGCAATTCTGAATAATCTCCAGGAGGGGGATATCCTTTTTGTAGATGAGATTCATCGCCTGAACCGGCAGGTGGAGGAAGTGCTGTATCCTGCAATGGAGGATTATGCCATTGACATTATGATCGGGAAGGGGGCATCTGCCCGTTCCATACGTCTGGATCTGCCGAAATTTACGCTGGTGGGAGCCACTACCCGTGCCGGGCTGCTTTCTGCACCTCTGCGGGACCGGTTTGGTGTGATGCATCATCTGGAATTTTATGATCAGAAAGACCTTCAGACGATCATTCTGCGCTCCGCGCAGGTGTTGGGAGTTGAGATTGATGTAAAAGGCGCTGCTGAGATCGCAAAACGATCACGGGGAACGCCCAGGCTTGCCAATCGTCTGTTGAAACGTGTCAGAGATTTTGCACAGGTAAAATACGATGGACGGATTACTTATGATGTGGCAGCTTTTGCGCTGGACCTTCTGGAGGTGGATCAATATGGACTGGATAAGATTGACCGCAGAATCCTGAAGACCCTGATCGCGAATTTTCAGGGCGGCCCGGTGGGCCTGGAGACTTTGGCGGCAGCTATTGGTGAGGATGCAGGTACCCTTGAGGATGTTTATGAGCCGTATCTTCTGCAGAATGGATTTTTAAACAGAACGCCGCGCGGGCGTATGGCTTCTGCCCTTGCATATGAGCATTTGGGGTATAAGAAGATTTCTTAAAAATATTCTATACTTTTCTACAAAATTCGATTATAATGAACTGTAGGCGGGAATACGATAGAAAAATACAGGAGGCTTGTATTATGGCAGTCAAGAATACGGCACAGGTAGTGATCGGAGGGAAAATAATCACCCTGGGAGGCTATGAATCAGAGGAATATTTTCAAAAGGTAGCATCCTATATAAATAATAAGATTTCGGAGTTAAGCGCAATGCCGGGATATTCCAGGCAGCCAATGGAGACAAAGCACACCCTGCTGAGCTTGAATATTACTGACGACTATTTTAAGGCAAAAAAACAGGCAGAGATTTTTGAACAGGATCTGCAGCAGAAGGATCAGGAAATGTATGAACTGAAGCATGAGCTGATCTCATTAAAGATGCAGATTGAGGATGCACAGAAAAAGGCGCAGGAAGCGCAGGAACAGAAAAGCCTGTTGGAGGGCAAGGTAAAGGAATTGGAAAAAGAGCTTGACGAAATGCTAAAGTAAAGGTCAGAAGGGGGATTGCTTCGGTAATCCCTTTTTGCTTTATGAAATCCTTTTATATTAAAAACAGAAAGCTGAGGACTTATTTTGAGTAATAAACAGATTGAGCTTTTATCACCGGCAGGCTCCTATGAGGGCTTTGAGGCGGCACTCGGGGCAGGCGCAGATGCTGTCTATGTGGGAGGGGCTGCTTTCGGAGCGAGAGCTTATGCACAAAATTTTGATGAGGAGGAGCTGGTTCAGGCAATCCATACCGCTCACATCCATGGAAAGAAATTGTATTTGACAGTCAATACCCTTTTGAAGAACCGGGAACTGAAGGAGGAGCTGTATACCTATTTGTCTCCCTGCTATGAGGCTGGTCTGGATGCTGTCATTGTGCAGGATATGGGGGTGATGCGGTTTATCCGGCGTAATTTCCCCGGACTTCCCATACATGCCAGTACCCAGATGACAGTTACAGGTCCGGCAGGGATGAAATTTCTGGAAAGCCAGGGTGCGGCACGCGTGGTAGCAGCCAGGGAGCTGAGCCTGGCGGAGCTTTCGGCTATGCACAGGACAAGCCGGATAGAAATAGAGGCTTTTGTCCATGGTGCACTTTGCTACAGCTTCTCCGGCCAATGTCTGATGAGCAGTCTTCTTGGAGGAAGAAGCGGAAACCGCGGAAGGTGCGCACAGCCCTGCCGGCTGCCGTACCAAACCAGTGAAGATGGCATACATTATCAGGGAAAAGAAGAGCTGTGCCCTCTGAGTCTGAAGGATATCTGTACGCTGGATTTGTTACCTCAAATACTCGAAGCGGGTGTACTTTCTCTGAAAATTGAGGGAAGGATGAAACAGCCTGCATATACTGCAGGGGTGACAGGTATTTACCGGAAATATCTGGATATACTTTTGGAAAATGGAAGTGCTTCTTATCATGTGGAAGAGGAAGACCGGAGGTATCTTCTGGATATTTTCAACAGAGGCGGTTCCTGCACGGGGTATTATGAGCAGCAGAACGGGTCTTCCATGCTGGCGTTTTCCAATGAAAAGAAAACAGGCAGTGTTTCCCCTGAGATTACAAAAAGAAAAGAAAAAATTTATGGGAATTTCACACTTTTTCCCGGCAGTCCTGCTATACTGGAGGTATCCTGCCGGGGAAGGAACGCGGCAGCATCTGCCGGGGAGGTACAGTTTGCCAGGAGTCAGCCTGTGGAGGAGGAACGTATCCGACAGCAGATGGAAAGGATCGGAAATACGGAATTTACATGGGGAAGCCTGGACATACAGATGGACGAAAATATCTTTGTGCCTGTGAAGGCCTTGAATGAAGTCCGCCGCAATGCGCTTAAAGAGCTGAGGAAAAAGCTGTGTGAGGAAAAATACAGGGTGCTTTCCGGGGAGCCTGTGTATGAGACTGTATCTGTCACGGACAATACAGAGCAGAAGGTATCCATATATGTATCCTGTGAATCAAAGGAACAGGCGCTCATCCTGTGCAGAAACAGAGAAATCAGGGGGATGTACCTGGCCTTTGATGCCATGGGCGCATGTATGAAGTCCGGTGTTCAGAAGCAAATGGAGCTGTATCTGGCCCTCCCGCATATGACAAGGGGACGGGCGCCCGAGGGCTTTTTTGTTCAGGCATTGGAATGGCTTCGGCATGGAATGACAGGCTTTCTGGTAAGAAATCTGGAGTCCTATGCCATGCTTAAGGAGATGGGACTTACGAAGTTCTGTGTGCTGGATGCCTCCATGTATGTCTGGAATGATGAAGCTGCGGCATTCTGGCGGGAGGAGGGCGTGCTTCGCAATACGATTCCGCTGGAATTGAATCAAAAAGAGCTGCGGCATCGTTATAATAAAGAGAGCGAGATGCTCATCTACGGGTATCTTCCTTTGATGCTCTCTGCCCAGTGTGCGAAGAAGAACGTATATCGCTGTGATAAAAGGCAGGGCAGAGTATTCCTGAAGGACCGTTATGATAAGGCGTTTCCAAGCGTCTGCCACTGCCGCCCATGGAAAATGGAAAATACAGGAAGCCGGGAGTACTGTTATAATATCATTTACAACAGCATTCCTTATGGGCTTTTGAAGGAAGCACGTCAGGTTAAGGATTTAGGAGCGGCGTCCCTCAGGCTTGCATTTACTATGGAAAGCCCGGATGAGGCAGAGCGTATTTTAGAAGAATTTCTGAAGGTTTATCTGCATCAGGGGACTCCCGGGAACCGAGAATTTACAAAAGGTCATTTTAAAAGAGGAGCCGAGTAAAGGCGTATGATTAATGTAATTGTTGAATTATCCAAGTATATCATTCTGACATTGATGATCGTTTACACCTTCCATTGTTTTTATACGGTACATCAGCAGGATGAGGAAGAAAAAAATGAATTGCTGAGACAGCAGCTTGTGTTGATCTTTTTCATGGATTTCACTGCTTTTCTGGTGATTTACCTGAAAACCTGGGACTTTAGGGTGATCCGGTTTTATATTGAGATGCTGGTGTTTTTTGCCGTTGTGCAGATTTT
Source organism: uncultured Blautia sp. (assembly GCA_900551075.1). Taxonomy (GTDB): domain Bacteria; phylum Bacillota; class Clostridia; order Lachnospirales; family Lachnospiraceae; genus Blautia_A. The sequence goes on from URVB01000014.1 coordinate 23,242, forward strand.
GTACCGCGTATTTTATAAAAAGGCATCCCTGCTTTTGCTGAATAATATGTGTATGCTGTTAAGCGTGGGATTTATTATGCTGTGCCGGCTGGATATAGAAACAGCAACCAGGCAGCTTTTGATCGCTGCAGCCGCAAGTGCGGTTGCACTGATCATACCGGTCATGATCCGCAAAATGAAATTTTTGCGTAAGCTGACCTGGCTGTATGCAGGAATCGGTGTGGTTTTGCTGGCGGCGGTATTTGTTCTGGCAAGGAGCAGCTATGGTGCGAAGCTTTCACTCATGGGTATCCAGCCTTCGGAGGCCATCAAGATCACATTTGTATTTTTCATGGCGGCTTTGCTGTCCGGAGATACGGGCTTTCGGACCGTGGCAGAGGCTACGGTCGTGGCAGGACTTCATGTGGGAATCCTGGTGCTTTCCAGAGACCTGGGAAGCGCGGTGATCTTTTTTGTAGCATATTTGGTCATGGTTTATGTAGCAACGAAGCAGCCGGGATATCTTGCTCTTGGAATGGGAGGGGGAAGTGTAGCGGCAGTGATCGCCTATTATCTGTTCGGACATGTCCGCCAGAGGGTCCGTGCATGGAAGGACCCCATGGCGGTTTATCAGAATGAAGGCTATCAGATCGTGCAGTCTCTGTTTGCCATAGGGACAGGGGGCTGGTTCGGCATGGGTCTGTGCCAGGGCTCCCCGGAGATCATTCCGGTTGTTAAAAACGACTTTATTTTCAGCGCGATCTGCGAGGAGCTGGGAGGAATTTTTGCAGTTTGCTTAATTCTGGTATGTATGAGCTTTTTCCTTATGATCGTAAATATTGCTCTGAAGATCAAGAATCCGTTCTATAAGCTGATTGCACTCGGACTTGGCACGGAATATGCATTCCAGGTATTCCTGACAATCGGAGGTGCTACGAAGTTTATTCCGATGACCGGTGTTACACTTCCCCTGGTAAGCTACGGAGGAAGCTCTCTTATGAGTACCATATTGATGCTGGCGATCATTCAGGGATTGTATATTTTAAGGGAAGACGAGGACGAAGAATTTGAGAAACGCAGAAAAGAAGCGGCGAAAAGAATTAGAGAAAGAGCAAAAGCGCAGAGAGCGGGAGATTTCTAAAAGAAGAAAGGCCAAAAACAGGGAATATTCTTTCGTTTCTTACTTTTTTATGCTGATATTTATCAGTCTGATCGGTTATGTGATCTACTTCAATGCAGCAAAAAGTGAGACGTTTATCAATAGTCCGTATAATACGAGACAGGATACCTTCTCTGACCGTGTTATCCGCGGTCAGATTCTTTCGTCAGATGGAGAGATACTGGCAAAAACAGATGTTTATGAGGATGGAACGGAGGACAGAATCTATCCTTATGCAAATATTTTTGCGCATGTGATCGGATATGATACAAACGGAAAGAGCGGTCTGGAATCTGAGGCGAATTTCCAGCTTTTAAGCTCTCATGCTTTTTTTCTGGAACAGATGAAGAACGAGTTCCGCGGAGAAAAAAATATGGGAGATACGGTAATTTCCACGTTAAACGCCAATCTGCAGTCTACAGCGTATTATGCCCTTGGAGACAGAAGAGGGGCAGTGGTGGCTATAGAACCTTCAACCGGAAAAATCCTTGCCATGGTCAGCAAGCCGGATTTCGACCCGAATACACTTGCTGAGAACTGGGAACGGCTGGTCAGTGATGAGACAAACAGCAGTCTCTTGAACCGTGCGACAATGGGACAGTATCCGCCCGGTTCTACCTTCAAGATCGTAACAGCTCTTGATTATTTCCGGAAAAAGGGCAGCTTTGAAGGATATTCTTATCTCTGTCAGGGCAGTATTACAGTAGATGACCATACGATACAGTGTTATAACGGCAATGTGCATGGACAGGAGGATTTTTATTCCGCGTTTGCAAGCTCCTGCAACTGTGCGTTTGCAGATATGGGAATTGATCTGGGAGGCTCTTCGCTTCGAAAGACCAGTGAGGATCTGCTTTTTAATAAAACTCTCCCGTTGGAGGACTCCCGAAGGAGTACCTTCTCCCTGGATAAAAGCTCTGTTACTCCGCTGATCATGCAGACGTCCATCGGACAGGGAAACACCCTGGTTTCCCCTATACACATGGCGTTGATCACCAGTGCCATTGCAAACGGCGGAGTATTGATGAAACCGTATTTGATTGATGAGGTAGTCAATAATACGGGAGAAGCGGTCAGCAGGACAGAAGCGGTTTCCTATAAGCGGCTGATGAGTACGAATGAAGCGAACCTTCTTGGCAAGCTGATGAAAGGGGTCGTGGATTACGGGACAGCTTCTGCTTTGAGCGGAAGAGGGTATACAGCGGCCGGAAAAACAGGTTCTGCGGAATTCGATGAAAAAGGTTCCAGCCATTCCTGGTTTGTCGGATATTCCAATATTGATGATCCGGATATGGTGGTAGCGGTCATTGTGGAGAACGGAGGAACCGGAAGTGAAGCGGCCGTACCGATCGCAGGTCAGCTTTTTGATGCCTATTATTATAATTGAGTTACAATACCTGCAGGGATAATTCATTTGAATATCAGGATTTCTGTTGCCAGTTTCCTGAAAAAGAGGTATACTATATTCAGTTTCGTGTATGACAAAAACACACGCATTACAGGAGGAAATTGCAAAATGATAGAAGCAACGAGCTGTGGCGGTGTGGTAATTCATCGGGGTAAGATACTCGCTTTATATAAGTCCTACAAGAACAGGTATGAGGGATGGGTATTGCCTAAGGGGACAGTGGAGCAAGGGGAAACGCATATTCAAACTGCTTTGCGTGAAGTGCGCGAAGAGGCGGATGTCAGCGCCTCCGTCGTGAAGTATATTGGCAAAAGCCATTATAACTTTACGGTTCCGGAGGATATGGTAACAAAGGAAGTGCACTGGTATCTGATGACGGCTGATAATTATCATAGCAAACCTCAACGAGAGGAATTTTTTGTGGATTCGGGATATTACAAATTCCACGAAATTTATCATTTGCTTCGTTTTTCTAATGAAAAGCAGATTGTAGAGAGGGCGTATCAGGAGTATCTGGAAATGCGGAGCGAGGGGCTCTGGGGAAAGCCGCACAGGTATTATTGATGCCCATGCAGGAAATTATGAAAAAGGGCTGTGTTTTTACGCAGCCCTGTTTAGATTATCAGGAAACAGGGTATCCTATTAAGGAAGACGATGTTTCAGGAAGAGCGGTGGTAAGGAATGCTGAAATGGTATGAGCATTATTATATTGGGGAAGGTGTCCGGGATGCAGAAAAAATCCGCAAAAAGATCAATCAGGGCGAACTGGTGCCGGGAATCTATCTCCTCACACTGTCCGAAAACCCGAATAATGTTATGGAAATCCTGCCGGCTGTCAGCTTAAAACAGGAGACTGTGCGCAGGCTCTGTCCGGAGATTATCGGGATGGCGATGGGGAAGGAGGAAGCTATGGTTATGGTTTCTGAGCTCCTTCCAAAGATTTATGAAGAAACAGGCACATTTCACGTGCAGGAATATATGAAGAACAGGTGAATGCATGTTACATATTTTATGGATGCTGGTGAAAATTATATTGATTTTGCTTGGTATTGTGCTGGGGCTGGTGGTCCTTGCGCTGCTTTTGCTCTTATTCTGCCCCGTACGCTACCGCGCAGATGCTGTGAAAGAAGAGGGGGCGGTGCTGAAGCAGACGAGCGCTACGATTTCTGTAAGCTGGCTTTTTCACGGTATCTGGCTGAGGCTTTTTCTAAGGGAAGGGGAACTGAGTCCGGATATTCGGATTTTGGGGATTCCTCTTGGAAAGTTCTTAAAAAGAAATCAAAAAAAGAAGGCCAAAGCCGGATTTGAAAAAGCAGCGGCAGAGATTGAGGATATAAAGGAGCCGGCAGTAAAAGAACCGGAAAAGCAGGAGACGTACCGGACATCAGCGGAAGAGCTGGAAAAAACGCCGGGCAGTGAAAAGAAAGACACCGGGAAGCTTCCTGACGGGAGTGTGCCTTTGGAGGAAAAAAAGACAGGGATTTTTCGAAAGTCATGGAATAAAATCTCCGGTTTTTGGGGGAAACTAAAAGGAATCCCTCACAAAATCGCAGTTGGATTACAGAAAATATCATTAACAATCAGAAATATCTATGCTAAAATGGACTGGTGGAAGCAGTTTCTCATGCATCCCAAGACCAGGGAAGTCATAGCGTTGGTAAAAATAAAGCTTTTTCATTTGTTGAAGCATGTATTTCCAACGAGGATCAAAGGCAAAGTGGTATTCGGAAGCGAGGATCCGTCAGTGACGGGGGCTGTGCTTGCGGTCCTGGGAATGACAATGCCATTTCACAAAAATCTGATTGAAATATCGCCGGTATTTAACGGCAGTAATGTCTTAGAAGGCAATGTGCAGTTAAAGGGAAGAATTTATGGAATTGTTCTTTTGAAGACTGCAGTGGATATATATTTTAATAAAAATGTCAAATATGTTATCAGCCGATGGAAACATAAGGAGGGTTAATTATGTCAAATGAAAACAACTTTAAGGACACTGTCAATTCATTATTCAAAGGAATGGATAGCTTTATCTCCGCAAAAACGGTTGTGGGAGATGCCATTCATGTAGGTGATACCATCATTCTTCCGTTGGTTGATGTGGCATTCGGCGTAGGCGCAGGTGCTTTTGCCGGAGAGCATAAAAACAGCGGAGGCGGCGGTATGACCGGGAAGGTGGCGCCGTGCGCAGTTTTGGTTATCCAAAACGGTTCAACCAGGCTTGTGAATGTCAAGAATCAGGATGGTTTGACAAAGGTTCTGGATATGGTGCCTGATTTTGTGGATAGATTTGCATCCGGAATGGGCAAGGAAGAAACAGAAAAATAATTCAGTGTTCTCCGGGCAGTTTTCTGCATAAAATATAGTAAACCAAAGAGGCGGGGCTGTTGTATGTGGGAAAGCTGTTGGGATTGATACTATTTTGTATAGGAATTGGAATGGTAATCGGGATGCTGATTGCGGAAAGCGTGGTAATCGTCATAGCGGCTGCCATCTGCCTTCTGTGCGGATACCATATGTTTTGCAGATAACGGGTATGCGGGAGAAACCTGCATACCCGTTTTTATGAAGAATAAAAAGCGGAGTGCCTGCCTGTAAAATAAAAAAACACCCCCGCGTCTGCGAGGGTCAATGGAAGCTTATGCTCTTTCCACTTTGCCGGATCTTAAGCAGGAAGTACATACGTACATCTTCTTTGCTCCGCCGTTAGCTGTTTTTACTTTAACGGATTTTACATTAGATTTCCACATTTTATTGGATCTTCTATGGGAATGACTCACATTGTTTCCGAAATGAGCACCTTTTTCACAAATTGCACACTTAGCCATGATAGCACCTCCTTGACGCTTTTTTCAACAGGTTTTATTTTAGCAGAAGAATAAGGCTTTTGCAAGCAAAAAAAGGAAAAATGTAAAAATATTATTTCTTTTTCCTGTAAAAGAGGTTATAATACATACATACTACACTGAAAATTGGAGGTAACCTTATGAATGGACGTATAGATTCCGGTCTGGGACAGATTATCATTGATACTGATGTCATTGCGACCTATGCGGGCAGTGTGGCAGTGGAATGCTTTGGGATCATTGGTATGGCAGCAGTCAGCATGAAGGACGGCCTTGTGAAGCTGCTTCGCCGGGACAGCCTGAAACATGGCATCAGCGTAAATATTACGGAGGAGAATAAAATTCGCCTGGGGTTCCATGTGATTGTGGCGTATGGCGTAAATATCAGTACCATTGCAGATAATTTGATCAGCAATGTAAAATATAAAGTCGAAGCTTTTACAGGAATGGAAATTGAGAAGATCAACATTTATGTAGAAGGCGTGCGCGCAATAGATTAGTAATCAGAGGAGGAACTTGTGGTGAATATGAAAACCATAGATGCCAAAATACTTTCCAGGATGTTTCTGGCGGGAGCTAAGAACCTGGAAGCGAAAAAAGAGTGGATCAATGAATTGAATGTATTTCCCGTGCCGGATGGGGACACAGGAACGAATATGACACTGACCATTATGTCTGCGGCTTCCGAGGTGGGTGCACTTAAGGAACCAAGTATGGAAATGCTGGCCAGAGCCATTTCTTCCGGCTCTCTGCGCGGGGCAAGAGGAAATTCAGGTGTTATTCTTTCTCAGCTTCTCAGAGGTTTTACAAGAAGTGTAAAAAATTTGGAGGTTCTGGACGCACAGGCAATTGCCGCAGCAATGGAAAAGGCTGTGGAGACTGCATATAAAGCCGTTATGAAACCCAAGGAAGGAACCATACTTACCGTAGCAAGGGAAGCTGCTGCAAGGGCTTTGGAGATCGCAGAGGAAGCAGACGAGCTGCAGCCGTTTTTTGAGGAAATTTTTGCACACGCGGAGGAAACTCTTAAGAGAACCCCGGAAATGCTTCCGGTATTGAAGGAAGCCGGTGTTGTGGATTCCGGCGGTCAGGGACTTCTGGAGGTCCTGCGCGGAGCTATGGATGGATTCCTCGGCAAGGAAGTGGATTATTCCAGCTTCGCAAAAACCGGCGGCACCTCCGTTACAAAAATCTCTCCGCAGGCAGAGACAGATATTAAATTTGGCTATTGTACAGAGTTTATTATTCTCCTGGATAAAGAAATGCCGCTGGAGGAAGAGCATGCATTTAAGGAATTTTTGACCTCTATCGGTGATTCGATCGTTGTTGTAGCAGATGATGAGGTAGTCAAGGTACATGTACACACCAATCATCCCGGGCAGGCAATCGAGCGTGCTTTGACTTATGGTGCACTTTCCCGTATGAAGATTGACAATATGAGGGAAGAGCATCAGGAGAAGCTGATCAAGGATGCGGAGAAGCTGGCGAAGGAGCAGGCTGCTCAGGCTGCGGCACAGGCAGAAGCACAGCCGCCGAAGGAGGCGGGCTTTATTTCCGTATCAGCGGGGCAGGGGCTTACCAGCATCTTTAAGGAGCTGGGTGTGGATTATCTCATTGAGGGTGGTCAGACCATGAATCCTAGTACAGAGGATATGCTCAATGCGATTGCAAAGGTAAATGCAAAAACGGTTTATATTTTCCCGAATAATAAGAATATTGTTATGGCAGCAAACCAGGCAAGGGATCTGACGGAGGATAAGGAAATCATTGTAATCCCCACCAGGACGATTCCGCAGGGAATCACAGCGTTGATCAGCTATGTTCCTGAGAAGACTTCACAGGAAAACGCGGAAGCAATGGCTGAGGCAATCAAAAAGGTCAAAACAGGACAGATTACTTATGCAGTGCGTGACACCAGAATTGATGATAAAGAAATCCATGAGGGTGACATCATGGGAATTGGCGACAGCGGAATGCTGGCTGTCGGTAAGGATAAGAGAGCGGTGGCTGTCGAAACGGTCGGTGCCATGATGAGTGAGGAAGCAGAGGTTGTCAGCATTTATTACGGTGCAGATGTAACGGAGGAGGAAGCGGAAACGCTTGCCGCTTGTCTGGAAGAGGAATATCCGGACTGCGAAATAGAGGTCAATATGGGCGGTCAGCCGATTTATTACTATGTGATTTCTGTCGAGTAAAAGAGCAAAGGGACCGAAGCCCCTCTGCACACCCTTCGGGCAAAAGAATAAGCCGCCTTGGTAACTCAGGTATGAAAGCTTTTGAGAAGAGAATCATGCCGCGAGTACCGAGGCGGCCGTTTATTTTTTCGGACAGGCAGACTTATGAGGCCTTCGGTGTCCTTGACAGAAGGGCTTTTTACTTGTGTAAAAGAAAGATGGGAGATTGCAGAATGAAAAGGCGTTTGCGTGAACTGAAAGGCGTGGGAGAAAAGACGGAAAAGCTCTTTGAGAGGATCGGCGTTTATGATACGGATGATCTTCTTCGTTATTATCCCAGAAGCTATGATGTATATGAGGAAACGGTGAAGATTGCTTCCCTGGAGGAGGGGACTGTAAAGGCGTTTGCCGGGACGGTTGTTTCAGGCGTGTATGTGAATCAGGTGAGGAATCTGCAGGTGGTGACAGTGACAGCAGCAGATGAGAGCGGTAAGCTTCCAATCACCTGGTTTAACGTGCCTTATTTGAGAAGTATGCTGAAGAAGGGGAGTCGGTTTGTATTTCGGGGAAGAGTTGTGAAAAAGCAGGGAAAGCTTCAGATGGAGCATCCGGAAGTCTTTACGCCCGCAGCGTATGAAGAAATCCTGCACAATCTGCAGCCGGTCTACAGCCTGACTGCCGGATTGTCCAATAAGACGATCGTGAAAATGGTGCGGCAGGTACTGAAGGAGCAGAGTCTTAAGGCAGAGTATCTTCCGGAGGAAATCAGGGAGCGGTATGGCCTGGCTGATTATAATTATGCGTCGAGAACCATTCATTTTCCGGGTAATATGCAGGAGCTTCTGACTGCAAGAAAGAGGCTGGTGTTTGATGAGTTTCTGCTTTTTATTTTGGCTGTGCAGCTTTTGAAAGAAAAAACAGAGGAGACCAGGAATTCCTTCCCCATGCAGAAGACCTGGACGACGGAGAAGATCATTGAAAATCTGCCCTACTCTCTGACAAATGCACAGATGAATGCCTGGCATGAGATTGAACGGGATCTGTCCGGTCAGGCACTGATGTCCAGACTGGTGCAGGGAGATGTGGGAAGCGGGAAGACGATTCTTGCCTTTTTGGCGATGGTCATGGCAGCAGAGAATGGTTGTCAGACTGCCCTTATGGTGCCGACGGAGGTTCTGGCACGCCAGCATTTTGAAGCTTTTCAAAGGCTGGTACAGGAGCAGGGCCTTGCATGCCAGGCGGTACTTTTGACCGGCTCCAATACAGCGAAGGAGAAAAGAGAGATTTATGCGGAGATTGCGTCCGGAAAGGCTGAGGTGATCATAGGGACACATGCACTGATTCAGGAAAAAGTGAAATACCGGAGATTGGGACTTGTGATCACGGATGAGCAGCATCGTTTTGGGGTGAAGCAGAGAGCCGCTCTGACCGCCATGGGAAATCCGCCGAATGTACTGGCCCTGAGTGCGACCCCGATTCCAAGAACCCTGGCGATTATCCTTTACGGGGATTTGGATATTTCCGTGATTGATGAGCTTCCGGCCAAGAGACTGCCTGTTAAAAACTGCGTGGTGGACACTTCTTACAGGCCCAAGGCATATACTTTTATAGAGAAGCAGGTGAGGGAAGGCCGTCAGGTATATATTATCTGCCCGATGGTGGAAGAGAGTGAAGGACTGGATGCAGAGAATGTCCTGGACTATACCAGGAAATTAAAGGGAATTTTTCCGAAGGATATTACGATTTCCTATCTGCACGGTAAGATGAAGGCCGGGGAGAAAAATTGTGTTATGGAGGCATTTGCTACCGGAGAAATTCAGATTCTGGTGTCTACAACGGTTGTGGAGGTAGGCGTGAATGTACCGAATGCAACAGTTATGATGGTAGAAAATGCAGAAAGATTCGGGCTTGCACAGCTTCATCAGCTCCGCGGACGTGTTGGAAGAGGAGAACATCAGTCTTACTGCATTTTTATGCAGGGCAATCAGGTGCAGGAGACGTCTGAGAGACTGGAAATTCTGAATAAGTCGAACGATGGATTTTATATTGCAGGAGAAGATCTGAAGCTTCGGGGTCCGGGAGATTTGTTTGGAATCCGGCAGAGCGGACTTATGGAATTTCGGATCGGAGACATTTATAATGACTCCGATGTTCTGAAGGCAGCAAGCGAAGCGGCAGGTGAAATTCTGGCTCTGGACGGTGGGCTTGACCTTCCGCAGCATGCACTTTTGAAGGAGCAGCTTTTCGCTTATATGAAGGACGACCTGGATAATTTAGGACTGTAGCAGAGAACCTTACGAAAATAAATTCTTGCAAAACGACCTGAAACGTAGTATTCTATGTTCGTAATAAATTATTTTTACCTTGTAAGGAGGCTATGAATATGGCTACAAAAACAACAACAAAAAAAGCAGAACCTAAGACAACTACTGCGAAAACAGCTAATGTAGAAGAGGCTCCTGTAAAGACTGTTGCTGAAGTACCGGTTAAGAAAACAGCTACAAAAGCAACTGCAAAGAAACCGGCAGCCAAGAAAACGACTGCTGTGAAAAAGACGACTGCTAAGAGAACAACTGCGCAAAAAGAAAAAACTGTAAATACAGAAGTTTATGTACAGTTCTGGGGCAAAGAAGTGTATGCAAAAGAAGTGGTTGAGAATATTCAGAAGATATGGACTGATGAGATGGGCAAAAAGGCAGAAGATATCGAGGACTTAAAAGTATACATTAAACCGGAAGAGAACGGTGCACATTACGTCATCAACGGTGATGTGAGAGGATTTATCGGCTTGTAAGAAGTTCAGGGAGATTGAAAAAGAAAAACAGTTCAGGGAGGCATTTTGCAGCTATGCAGAATGTCTCTTTGCTTTTGCGGAAGCTTTCGTGTACACCAGGAGTGTAAATTGAACGTGCAAAATAGCGCTTTATGTATTATACTGATAAAAATAGAGGCTTTGCAGGATGGAAGAGCCGTATGGGTACACTCCTGTGAGCTATGGCGATTCTGGAGGAAAACGAAATGAAGCACAGAAAATGGACGATGCGGAAAGCCCTGCTGCTTTTTTGCATTGGCAGTGTTGTGTTTGCTCTTCTGTTGCAGACTTTTTTGTTTCATCAGTCCCTGAGGCGGCAGATACGTGCGGAGAGTGTTGCGGATCATGAGATTTCACTGAACAAAATGCAAATGGATATTGCATCCTTTCTCCGCAATTTAAAGACCGAAATGCTGACCATATATAATGAACGTGATTTGATCAAAAGCTTAAGGGAGGCAGCAGAGGGAGAGAGCAGTCTGAAAAACTATTATTGGAGGAGTTGGTATTTTGGCAGAAAGCGATTTACAAAGGAGGATCAGCTTCTGGCTGTATACCTGTATGATACGAAAGATAATCTGGTAAGCGCTTACCGGTGTAATTCCGCCACTTTTCCAAGGAATATCTATCAGACGGAATACGATACGAATTCTCGGCGTGTGGAAGAGTATGTACATAGCGATGAAACGGACATGATGATTTCCGGTTATTATAATTCCCAGGAGGACAGAGATATTGTCCGGCTTGTCCTGAAATTGCATAATTATGATGAAGAACGCCTGCAGCTCGGTTATCTGATCTGCGATATTGACAGTGCGGCTATCACCACGATCATGGAAAAATATGTGGATGTGGCTGAGGTCTGCCTGTGGCTGCAGCCGGTAGGAGATCGTGTGATTGCAAAAGCAGGGAAAACTTTGGAGAGTCAGCTACGCATACAAAAGCAGTTGTCAAGGATTATTGAGGATAACTATGGTTCAGAGGAGCTGAAAGAGGAGTATGAGGGGCATTATCTGATTCATGTAGGACAGGCGAGTCATAATCTGGAAGCATTTGTACTGGTATCCCAATCCCTTTTGACGGCAACTCAAAAGGCGTTGATTCGTTCTCTGCTCATCATTATGGCTGCAATGACCATTTTACTTATAGCATTTGTATTGCTGCTATCGAGAAGGATGACAAAGCCGGTAGAGGAGATGAGAGACAGCATCGTCCGGATCAAAAACGGAGAGACCGACCTGCGTGTGCAGCCTGTCGGCTGGTCAGAGGAGCTGGAGGTCCTTGGAACAGAGTTTAATGAGATGCTTGACCGTATACAGAATATGGTACAGGAGGAGTACCGACATAAGCTGCTGGTTGAGCGGACGGAATATAAAATGCTCCAGGCGCAGATTAATCCGCATTTTCTCTATAATACACTGGATACGATGAGCGGAATTGCCAATGCGCAGAATTGTACATTGGTGAGCGGATTGTGTCAGTCCCTTTCTGCAATTTTTCGTTATAGTCTGAATATGACGGATGAATTGTCTACTGTGCAGAAGGAGATGGCACATGTTAGAAATTATCTGTATGTCATGGATGTCCGAAATGGCTCCTCCATAGCGTATGAATACCAGATCGACAGTGATACACTGCAGGACAAAATGCCGAGGATTTGTCTTCAGCCTGTAGTGGAAAATGCCATTACACATGGGCTTAGAAACGTGCGGAGAAAGGATAAAAAGCTGCTGATTCGGTCGGAGCATTTGGATGGAAATCTTGTGGTTACTGTACAGGATAATGGAATCGGTATGGATGCAGATGAGATGAATGGTCTGTTGGAAGAAAATGAGCTTAAGCGGGTAGAAAGCGGAATCTCTATTGGAATATTGAATGTGAATGCACGTTTAAAGACACTCTTTGGGGACACATACGGACTTCGGATCGAAAGCCGGCCAGGAGAAGGGACTACTGTGAAGCTTACAGTTCCTGCTATTTCAGGGGATGACAGGGAGGTGTCGTTGTGAATATAAAGAAATATAAAGTCCTTGCTGCAGATGATGAATATTGGAGCAGAGAAAATATCCGAAATCTGATTCCCTGGGAAGAATATTCCATTGAATTTCTGGAACCGGCCTGTGACGGGGAAGAAGTCATGGAACGTATTCCGGATGAACAGCCGGATATCATACTTACGGATATCAACATGCCGTTTTTGAGCGGTTTGGAACTGCTTGAACGGCTTCAGACGGAATATCCGGATATTATCACGGTAGCCGTCAGCGGCTATGATGATTTTGATAAGGTGAAAGGCGTCTTCATATCCGGTGGAATGGACTATCTGCTGAAGCCGGTGGGCAAGGAAGAGCTGGTAAATGTTCTTACAAAGGCCCTGGGACTTTTGGAGGAGCGCGAGGCTGCGAAGGCATACAGTGAGAACAGCCGTCTTCAGGAATATAAGATTTCTTCTTTTCTGGAGGACAGTGAGTATTCTGCCCTGTTGTCTGAGAAGCTTTATGGACAATCAAAGACACAGATACACGTGCCAAGTACGCAAACCTTTTCTGAGGTGGCATCTGTATTGGTGAAATTTTATAATATTACAGAAATTGCAGATCAGTTTGATCACGATATTCTTCAGATGTCCTGGAGCATAAAGTCCAGATTACGGGAGCTTCTTGGGAAAGAAAGCAATGCGCTTATCTTTAATTACAGCAGTAAAATGAGTGAGTTTTTGCTTGTCGGTACGGCTGATGCAGGAATGCTGCAAAGATTTGCCAACCAGGTAGTAAAGGAGTTTCCCGTACAGGAATACGGCTCCTTATCCGTAGTGCTCCATGAGCAGACCAGCTCGCTTGATGATATTGGGACTGTCTATCGGGAGATGATCGCAGTGCTGGTAACGCGTCCGTTCAGGCGTGCGCATTGTATTCTGCATTGCTCACAGTCCGGAAAGGCCGTCTCCGCAGCTCCTATTGGAGAAGCTGCATCCGCCCGCATGGAGGAAGAACTGTATCATCTGTTGGTCACCAGACAGAAAGCAGATGCAGCCAGATTGATTTTTAAAACCTTTGATTTTTTACATTGTGATGAAAACGGCTGGTCCTTTCTGGAGGTAAAGCAGTATGTTGGAAGAGTGACCAGTATCCTTTTCCGTTATGTCCGGAATCATCGCCCCGAAATGCTTGCCCAGATAGAGGATGATATGGACAACGTGGATTATTATATGAAGTGTCTGGATGCCAAAGCAATGCTTGAAACCCTGAACATTATTATGGACAGTTTATGGGAGAATGATGACCAGAAAAATACAGAGTCTGTGATACAGCAGGTGGAGCAGATTCATCAGTATATCCAAAAAAATTATTTTGAAAGTATTACGCTTACGTCACTGGCAGGAGTATATCATATGGATGCCAGCTATCTGTCGCGTGTGTTCAGCCAAAAATACGGGGAGACAGTCATTGCTTTTCTGACCAGAGTTCGGATGGAGCATGCGGTTGAATTGATGAAGGATCAGGACAAAAAACTGGAGACGATTTCCTTTCTGGTCGGATATGACGATTATAACTATTTCAGCAGGGTATTCCGCAAAAAGATGGGAGTCAGCCCCAGTGAGTACCGTTGTCAGCTCATGCAGAAGTGAGCCGCTTGCAGACGGCAGGCTTTGAATGCAACATCAGATATCGTTAAGAAAAGCTGTCAAAATAGTGCGACTGAAATTTGCAAATATGTCCTAACAGTAAAAATCCGGATTATGATTTAATATATTCGTAGCAAGTCGGAACGAATATATGAAATTTTAATTCGGCTTTTACTAATAAATTATTTAGGAGGTTTTCTGATATGAAAAAAGGAATGAAAAAATTTGTTGCGCTGGCATCTACAGCAGCAATGATCGGATCCCTGCCGTTTGGGGCAGCGACAGTGGCGGCAGCCGACGACATTACGATTGGTGTTTCCATTTGGAGCTCTACAGATGTTTTGGGAAGCCAGTGCAAAAAGATCATCGACAAAGCAGCGGCTGCTCTTGATGTTGATGTAATGTATGTTGACCAGGGACATGTATCAGAGCAGGTTACATCTTCTGTTGAACAGCTTTGTGCCGCAGGCTGTGATGGCATCATTATCTGTAACTCAGCGGACTCCGAAATGACATCTGCGATTCAGACCTGTGATGCAAATAATGTTTATCTGACCCAGTTCTTCCGCATAATTTCCGAGGAAAACAGTCCGGAGGTATATGAGACAGCATGCAATTCTCAGTATTATCTCGGTGCAGTCCATGAGGATGAGGTTACAAACGGCTATACGCTGGTAAATCTTCTTCTTGAGAACGGGGACAGAAATATCGGCCTTGAAGCCTGGACCGTTGGTGATGCAACCTTCCAGCAGCGCTGGGAAGGCTACAAGCAGGCAGTTGATGAGTGGAATGAAGCAAACCCGGATGATCAGGCTACCATTACAGAACCGGTTTATGCAAATACTTCCTCTGAGGAAGGCGCGGCAGCAGCTCTCTCCCTGTACAATTCCAATCCGGATATGGATGCACTGATTGTTGCAGGCGGCGGCGGAGACCCGTTGGTTGGTTCCATCGGTGCTCTGGCTAACGAAGGACTTACAGGCAAGATTGATGTCGTTTCTACAGACTTCCTGGATGATCTGGCCCAGCAGTTGGAAACAGGCGGTATGTTTGCAGAATCCGGCGGACATTTCTGCGACCCGCTGTATGCATTCCTGATTACATACAATGCAGTAAAGGGTGATTATGTGAAAGAGGAAGGAACCTTCGGTTATGAAGTCCTGTTCCCATATCTTTATGTATCCTCCTCTGAGGACTATGCAAACTATGAGCAGTATTTCGTAGAAGACGACCCTTATACAGATGAAGAAATCGTTGAGATGGCAGGCTATAGCTTTGAGGAATTGAACAAGGCGGCAACTTCCCTTTCCATCGAAGATGTAATTTCCCGTCACAGCAACTAAGAATAATGATCCGGCGTTTGCTGCCTTTTCTTCCGCTTAGGAGGGAAAGGCAGCAGATGTTTGTATTGTGAAGAAACGGATAAGGAGAATGGTTATGAAAAAACTGAAACAAAGCCAGTATTATGGAATTGCGCTCTTGCTTATCATGCTTGTGGTTTTCTGGGCAGTGTTTAAAATCCTTGCTCCGGCTACCTTTGGTTCCCCGGATAAACTGGCTACCTATATGAAGTCTGCACTGATTTATGCAGTGGGCGGCTGCGGTCTGTATTTCATCTGTGTCATGGGACCTTTTGATATGAGTGTTGGTGCGAATATCGTACTTTCCTCCATCCTTGCCTGTAACGCAAGCATGAAATTCGGATATGCCGGTCTGATCATTGCACCCTTGATCTGCGGAACCCTGATCGGGCTGATCAATGGGATTGTTTATATTAAGCTGCACATTTCTTCCCTGATCGTAACAGTTGCACTCTCTTTGATTTATGAGGCATTGAGTGTGTATGCCACCAATGGCAAAAATGTAATTTTGGATGCACGGTACAGAGCATTCGGAGACTATCCGGCCAATCTGATCCTTGCATTGGCTGCGTATCTGCTGTGCGCATCGATTCTGAAGTATACCAAGGTAGGTACCTATACTTATGCAATTGGCAGCAATGAAGTTGTTGCAAAGAATATGGGTGTAAACGTTCCGAAATATAAGGTGGTCGCTTTTACCCTGGCAGGCTTTTTCTTCGGTCTTCAGGCAATTTTGACGATCAGCTTTGGTACTTCTATGACTTCTGCTTCAAATCTGTCTTCCATGAGCCGTAACTTTACACCTTTGATGGGAACCTTCTTTGGCCTTGCGTTCAAGAAATACGGCCATCCGGTAGTGGCAATTGTAATTGGAGAGATGATTATCCAGTTGATGTTCAATGGTTTTGTTGCACTTGGTGCTCCGACCACAATTCAAAATGTAGTTACAGGTGCAGCCCTGCTGCTCATCGTTGCACTGACAACCAAGCCGGTTAAAGGTCTTGTGGTAAAATAGGAGGACGATTATGGGTGAATTATTATTAAAAGCAGAAAAAATAGATAAGCACTTTGGAATTACACACGCCCTGGACCATGTAACCCTTACCTTTGAGAAGGGTGAGATCCACGCACTGATCGGGGAAAATGGTTCTGGAAAATCAACACTTACTTCCTGTCTGACAGGTATTTATAAAAAAGATTCCGGTACCTTTACATTAGAAGGCAAAGAGATTTCAGCAACAAACCAGGTAGAGGCCAATCATCAGGGAGTAGCTATTATTGTACAGGAAATCGGTACACTTTCCGGCCTGACTGTAGCTGAAAACATTTTCCTTGGAAATGAGGATATGTTTACCAGTCATGGAATTAAAAATACTTCTGCCATGAATAAAAAAGCGCAGGAATATCTTGACAGATATGGTTTTCACTATATTGATGCAACAAGAGTGATCGACGATTACAATTTCGAGGACAGAAAGCTGATTGAAATTGTAAAATCCACCTATTTTAATCCAAAGGTTCTGGTCGTGGATGAAACCACCACAGCGCTCGGACAAAAAGGGCGTGAGGAGCTGTTCAGGGTCATGCACAGACTGAGGGATGAGGGAAGCTGCGTAATCTTTATTTCTCACGATCTGGAAGAGGTCATTGAACAGTCAGATAATATCAGTGTGCTCCGTGATGGCGTATATATTGGTTCTGTTACAAAAGAAGAAGCAACTCCGGACAGACTGAAAAGTCTCATGGTAGGCCGCGAGATCGGAGACAATTATTATCGTACTGATTACGGCGAAAAAATTTCCGGAGAGGTTGTGCTTTCCGGCAGAAATCTGACGGTAAAAGGACAGATTGACAACCTGTCTCTGGAACTTCATAAGGGGGAAATTCTTGGAATCGGCGGACTTTCCGAGTGCGGTATGCATGAAGTCGGAAAGGCTTTATTCGGCGCTTCTTATTTCCGTGAGGGAACTGTGACTCTGGGTGACGGAACACCGATCAATTCTATTCCGGATGCTATTAAGAACAGCATTGCCTATGCATCGAAGGACAGGGACAACGAATCGCTGGTCATCAATGATACCATTGGCGAAAACATCTGCCTTCCTTCTTTGGAGGAATTGAAAACACACGGCTTTCTCCGGGCAAAGTCTATGAAGGAATTTGCAGATAAGTTTGCAAAACAGATGAGTACAAAAATGACAGGAGTGGATCAGTTTGTATCTGCACTGTCCGGCGGTAATAAGCAGAAGGTAGTTCTGGCCCGCTGGGTCGGAAAGGATTCTGACCTGATCATCCTGGATTCTCCTACCCGCGGTATTGATGTCAAGGTTAAGGCAGATATCTATGCCATGATGGATGATATGCGGAAGCGTGGAAAATCCATTATTATGATTTCAGAGGAAATCATGGAGCTGTTGGGTATGGCAGACCGTATCCTGATTATGAAAGACGGAAAAATTAACGGTGAGTTTCTTCGTTCTGAGGATCTGAAAGACACAGATCTGATCGAGAAGATGATATAAGGGGGTAAAAAAATGGATACAACAGTAAAAAAGGAATCAGTTGAAAAAGTGCCATTTCTGGAACGTCCCATTGTGCGTACCATTCTTCCCATTGCCGGCTTTGTCGTAATATGTGTCTTGTTTGCAATCCTGACAAATGGAAAATTATTTCAGCCCAAAAATATTTCATTGCTCCTCAGTCAGTCTTATATGCTGCTGATTTCCAGCATTGGCGTATTTATGGTAATGACCATGGGCGGCTTGGATTTCTCCCAGGGTTCCATGCTGGGCGTCGCATCCATAGTGGTCTGCTATCTGTCGCATTATCATATCATCCTTGCTGTTATCGGCGGGGTAGTGACAGGCGGACTCATTGGATTAATGAATGGCTTTTTTAATGTAAAGAGAAAAATCACCAGCTTTATCGTTACGATCTGCAGCATGTATCTGTTTAGGGGCGTATGTGCTTATGCAACTACCAGCTCTCCGATTTATGGTGCAAGCGATATTTCAAAGTACAATACACTGCCCTTTATGCTTACTTTTACAGTAATTATTTTTGCAGTTGCATACATGGTATTTACATATACAGGTCTTGGCTCCAGACTGAAAGCAATCGGTGCAGGAGAAACAGCGGCAAGATACGCCGGCATACGCGTAGAACGTACAAAAATGCTGATATATACGGCAGCCGGATGTATTACCGGACTGGCAGCCTTCGTAAATTCCGTGAAAGTAGGTTCTGTTACCTCTACAGCCGGAAATCAGTTGGAAACACAGATCATGATCGCACTGGTTCTCGGCGGAATGCCGGTCAACGGAGGCGCAAAGGTAAAATTCTATAATATTGTCCTTGGAGTTATGACCTACAAGGTTCTTTCAAGCGGATTGGTCATGCTGATGATACCCACACAGCTTCAGCAATTGATTCTTGGTATCATCTTCCTGGCAGAGGTGGCTCTGTTCAGTGACAGAAAGACGGGTATGATCGTTAAATAAGAGCGGTTTTAGCATGATATGCCACAGAGGGAGTGTTACCTTCTGTGGTATATTTTTTTATGAGAAATAACAGAATAAAAACTGCATTTTTGTGGAATCTGTGATATACTTTACACGAATAAGGCCGGGATATCAGTTTTATGTATATCGGCGTATTTACTACGAGTGGGGAGATAAAATGGAAAAGGAAAAATATCATGGCAAAAATGCGGACAGCAGGAGAACAACAGGCGTAAAAAGGAGAACAAGTACAAAAAGAGCGACAAGTTTACAGAGAAAAACGGGTACAAAAAGAGCAGCCGGGATAAAGAGAGAAACAGGCGCAAAAAGAACGACTGGTATAAAGAGAGCAGCGAGTACAAGAAGAAAGCAGGGCGCGAGTATTATTAAAATTATTTTTGCAGCAGAAGCCATTTTGGTCGTACTTGTGCTGATAGCATTGGTGTGTGTGAAGCTTTGGGTAAAGGGCAGGGATACGGTGCAGACAGCTCCTGTCAGCATGGAAACCGGGTCTGAGGAGGGGCAGGCAGGCGTGGAAGGTGTGCGTATGGCGGAAGGAGAAGCAGCAGCGGAGCCGGATTTTTTGCCATATTGCACGGAGGAGACGAAACCCTCCAATTATATCGAATACACAGAGATCAATGTGGACGGGACAACTCTGACAAATCTGTCGGATTATAAGCCAACGGACAGAATTGAGTTCGGCAAAGGCAGTGATTATACTTCAGTGGATGGAATCGTTACCTTCAGAGGGAATAACTTCAGGGATAACGCATCTTATGGTCATACAAAGATGAAAGATTATAAGATGAAAGATCTATGGTCCTATCAAACAGGATCGCTTACATACGGAGATGCCTGCTGGACAGGAAGCGGGTGGACTGGCCAGCCCCTTATGGCAAAATGGCCGAAAGAAACCAGGGCGGCCATGAATATGTATGATTGGGCCAGGCAGGATGATGATCTGGTGGAGGTTATTTATGCATGCATGGATGGGTATATATATTTTCTGGAACTGGATACCGGCAGGGAGACCAGGGAACCTCTTTATCTTGGATATACCTTCAAGGGAGCCGGAGCCCTGGACCCCAGGGGATATCCGATTATGTATGTAGGAGCCGGCTATGACAGCAATGAAGGTATGGCGAGAGCTTTTATTATCAATCTCCTTGATTGCAGTGTCATGTATACTTTCGGTAATAACGACGAATTTTCTCTGCGCGGTTCTTTGAGCTTTTTTGATTCATCGGCCTTAGTAGATGCGGAGACAGATACCCTGATCTATCCGGGTGAAAACGGAATCCTTTATTTGATGAAGCTTCATACAAAATATGATGAAGCTGCGGGAACTCTTTCCATATCTCCGGGAAACATTGTGAAATGGCATTATTATGGTACCAGAAGCAGTCTGGAATCCTACTGGCTTGGTATGGAAGACAGTGCGGTTGTTTATGGGGGATATCTGTTTGTGGCGGATAACGGCGGCAATCTCATGTGTATTGATCTGAATACGCTTCAGCTCGTATGGGTGCAGGATATACTGGATGATTCGAATTCCACTCCCGTGTTGTCTATGGAAGACGGACATCTCTATCTGTATGTAAGTACTTCTTTCCATTTGGGATGGAGAAGTTATGAAACAGCAGAGATTCCTATCTGGAAAATTGATGCGGAGAATGGCAGCATCATATGGCAGAATTCTTATGAGTGCTATACGGAGGATGGCGTATCCGGCGGTGTTCAGTCGACCATTGCTCTTGGCAATCATGAATTTTCAGACTATATCTATGTGACGGTGGCAAGGACCGGCGCAGAATATGATGGTGTTTTGGCATGTATCAATAAAAAGACGGGAAAAACAGAGTGGGAGCATAGAGCTTACTATGCGTGGTCCTCTCCGGTTTGTGTATATAATGCGGACGGCAGCGGGGCAGTGCTTTACTGTAGCTGCGGCGGCAAGATGTATCTCTTAAATGGTAAGACCGGCGAAACCTATGACACCTTTACACTCAGCGATGGAGCAATAGAGGCATCGCCGGCAGTATATAAGGATTATGTGGTTGTCGGTACAAGAGACTCCTGCATTTGGGGAATTAAACTTACGTGACAGGAGAATATCTGCTCGGTGGAAACGCTCATATTATTGAAAAAAATGCAAATACTGTAAATAATGTAAATATTGTTTATGCACGTCTGATCGTGCAATGTTTTGTTTTGAATATATAAATCTTAATATTAAGCAGGAAGAAACAGAAAGGGGAAGAATATATGGAAAAAGCAGGAAAAGCTGCAGAAAAAATTGATGTGCAGTCATGGAAAAAGGATTTACCGGAGTTCAAAGAGAAAACAGCCGCATTTTATGCCGGAGAATTAAGCAAAGGTGACTATAAGGGATTTTCCGGATTTTACGGAAGCTATGCGCAGAAGGGCGGAGCGGCAAGCATGCTGCGTCTGCGTATGACGGCCGGACGTGTAACAAAGGAAAAACTGGCATTTACAGCCAAAGCGGTCAGGAAACATAAGATCGAAAAAATACATTTTACCACCTGTCAGACCATTCAGCTTCATGACCTGCGGCAGGATGCACTGTGCAGCATCATGGAAGATGCTCTGGACGCAGGGATTGTGACTATGGGCGGCGGCGGAGATTTTCCGCGTAATGTAATGTGCTCTCCGTTGTCCGGCGTGGAGAAGGAGGAGTACTTTGATGTAAGCCCATGGGCAGAAGCAGCAGGGGAATATCTGATGCATTTTATCAAAGCAGAAAAGATGCCCCGCAAGCTGAAGGTTGGTTTCTCGAATTCCCCGAAAAATATGACCCATGCCACATACCGGGATCTGGGATTTGCAGCCAGAGAGGACGGCAGATTTGATGTTTACAGTGCAGGCGGCCTGGGAAACAATCCGCGTTTTGGTGTTAAGGTGGCTGAGGGAATTGAGCCGGAGATGATCTTATATTATATCAAAGCAATGTGGCTTACATTCCGCGCTTACGGCAATTATCAAAATCGAGGAAAAGCACGTACCCGCTATATGCAGGAGGCTGTAGGAGGGGCTGAAAAATACAAAGAAGCATATCTGGAAAAGCTTAAGGAGGTCTTAGATTCCGAAGAGGATCTGCGTATCCGGCCGGAAAAAAGGACCGTTACAAAGTCTGGTGATGGAACCACAGTTACCGGTTCCCGTATCATTGAACAGAAACAGAACGGACTCTATACGGTGGCCTGGCATCCCATTGGGGGACAGCCAAGGGCAGAAAGCCTGTGCGCCCTCAGCGATATGATCGCAGATATGGAAGAGGCAGAAGTTCGTCTTGCTCCGGATGAAACAGCCTATATTATCAATCTGACCGGAACTGAGGCACAAAAAGTGCTGGAACTAACTGCAGATAGCGCCGAGTCTCTTTTTGAGACCTCTGTAAGCTGTATCGGCGCATCTATCTGCCAGATCGGTCTCCGTGATTCTCAGGCTCTGCTCGGCGCCTGTGTGGATGCAGTAAGAGAGGCCGGCATTCCGGATGGAGCACTGCCTCAGATTCATATATCCGGATGTCCATCATCCTGCGGAACTCATCAGACCGGAAGAATCGGTTTCCGGGGTGCCGTAAAAAAGGTGGATAAGAAACCGCAGCCTGCATTTGTGTTGTATGTAAACGGCGATGACCGTCAGGGACAGGAGACTATGGGAAGGGAGTTGGGAACTGTTCTCGAAGAATGTATACCGGAACTTTTAGTGAAATTGGGTAAAACGGTAGCCAATAGCGGTATGGACTATGAGGCCTGGAACCGGAAAAATCCGGACGGACTCCGGCAGATCGCAGCGGAATATATTTAGTATGGAAAAGACCGTATCATGTCATCCTGAAAAGCACAGATGACCTTGCGTTTACAGTCACAGGGAAGCATTTTTTGATTCGGCGGCACAGCCCATTTACAGGGGTTATGCCGTCTTGTGCTTTGAGGGTTCAGTGATTTTGACGATGAACCGTTCACAAGCGGCCTCTGCGCAGCCTGTCCCGTATCATCGAATAACGATATCACTTCTCTTTTTTGTGCAAGCATCGAGAGGAAAAATTTTAAGAAAAACCTTATAATGTTAAATGTAAGCTCATATGCGAATAAGCGAGGAGGTATCTGATGGAATGGGTTGAAAGATTAAACCAAAGCATGAATTATATTGAGGAACATTTGGCAGGGGAGATTGACTACAAACAGCTTGCGCGGATTGCCTGCTGCTCCACCTATCATTACCAGAGAATGTTTACCTATATGGCAGGCATTACTCTGGCAGAGTATATCCGAAGAAGAAAAATGTCATTGGCGGCAGTTGATTTGCAGGGAGGAAATAAAAAAATTGTTGATATCGCCGAAAAATACGGCTACCGTTCTCCAACCGCGTTTAACAGAGCATTTCAAGCCTTTCACGGAATTGCCCCTTCGACAGTAAAAGGCGGGGGCGTATCCGTGAAGTCTTTTTCCCCCATTGTATTTAGAATTGCAGTGAAAGGAGCAACAGAGATGAACTATCGAATCGAAACAAAAGATGCTTTTCGTATTATCGGTGTTTCTGCACCGCTCGACAAAGAAATCGAAAATAATTTTATGGTTGTACCAAAGATGTGGCAGGATGCCGTCGCAAGCGGAACAATACAAAAACTGGCGGGCATGATGGACACGCCCCCTATGGGACTTTTGGGGGTGAGTGCCTGCAACGATGCGGAGCAATGGAAATATTTTATTGCTGTTTCAAGCACAAAAGAAAGCGGTGAATTTGAAGAATACACCGTACCCGCATCCACATGGGCCATTTTCTCCGGAACAGGCACAAACCGGTCCGTCCAGGAATTGGAACAGCGTATCATTACCGAATGGCTTCCGGCCTCCGGATATGAGTATGCGGATGCTCCCGATATTGAGGTCTATCTGAATCCGGACCCGCAAAACGCACAGTACGAGGTATGGATACCAGTGACAAAAAAGCAGGCATAGCGGAGGCCAACTATCATGGACGAGAAATTCAGTTTATTTATGGAAACGGTTGATGAGCGTTTTCGCGGCTTCGTAAATCAAATTAATGAATACCTGACCGCTAAAGGCTGCAAATGCGATATAAAAGCGGCGAAAAGCGGATATGTGGTATCCTATGTGCTAATCAGCAGCAAAAGGGCTTTGGCAACTTTTATTTCCCGGAAAACAGGAATGAAGCTGCGTATCTATCCCGAGCATATAAAGGAATACAAGATTTTTTTGGGCACCCTGCCAGAAAAAATGAAAAAAGAAATCAAAAAAGCTTCTGTCTGTAAGCGTTTGGTAAATCCCGGGGACTGCAACCAGAAATGTGTGATGGGATATACCTTTGAAATGGATGGAGAGCAATATCAGAAGTGTCGTTATATGGCGTTTCAGCTTACTTTAGGCGAAGAAAACAATCCGTTCATCATGCGGTTTTTAGAAAACGAGCTTGAAAACGGGTGCTGATACCCCCTTGCTGTCCAAAATACAGGCGGGAAAGATGTGTCAATAACCAAAAGCAACATGACGTATAGGTGTCATGTTACTTTTGGTATGATAGGACAAGAAAGGGATTGCACATGGATAAAGAAATGATGGCACCAGTTGTACAGACGCAGCGCCGGTGAACTTATGATCGTGAGGTGGCGACATGAAAATAGACCGTCTGATTGGAATTATTACGATTTTGCTCCAACAGGACAAAATAACAGCCCCGGAGCTTGCAAAAAGATTTGAGGTTTCAAAACGGACGATTAACAGGGATATTGAAGATATATGTAAAGCGGGCATACCCCTGATTACAATGCAGGGGTATGACGGCGGCATTTCGATTGCAGACACTTATAAAATCGACAAAGCCCTTCTTTCACAGGAGGAATTACAGGCAATTTTAGCGGGATTAAGGGGAATTGACACAGTTTCCCAGACCTCTCACTATATAAAAATGATTGAAAAAATGTCAAGCAGGAAAAACCGCATCATTGCCGATGACGTAATCATCATTGATTTGGCATCTCATTATCAATATTCGCTTACTCCCAAAATAGAAACCATCAAACAGGCAATCCAGACGCAGCACACGCTTGTGTTTCAATACTATTATGAAAAAGGCGAGGGCCAACGCAGGATTGAGCCATATCATTTAGTTTTTAAATGGTCGTCATGGTATGTTTTCGGATTTTGTCTGGACAGAAAGGCGTATCGCTTGTTCAAATTAAACCGCCTATGGGATTTGCAAATGGAAGAAGAAACATTTTCCAAAAGAGAGATACCGGAAGAAGAATTATCTTTTGGGGCTTTTCTTACGGAGGGCAATATCCATTTGAAAGCCATATTTGCGGGAAGCGAGAAGCACCGCCTGATTGAGGAATACGGGATTGACAGTTTTACAATGTCCGGAGATGAAAAACTGCTGTTTGAACGTGATTTTGCAAGCTATGAGAATATGCGTGAATGGATATTCAGTTTTGGCGACAAAGTGGATATATTAGAACCACAAGCCTTGCGGGCCGACAGAAAGAAACAGGCAGAAAACATAATCAGGCAAGAGGAAAAAAATAAGAAAAAGGCAGTCAATACAAATGATTAAAACAAATATGAAAGTTGGGAAACAGCCCGCAGCAACATGACGTACAGGTGTCATGTTCCCCATGATACAATGAAAAAAAGTCATGGAGGTGTCTGTTTATGATTGAATCAAGGTGTGGTCTTTTGTGCAGCAGCTGTTCTTATCGGGAGCAAATGAACTGCGGTGGCTGTGTGAAAATTGAAAAACCGTTCTGGGGCGAAAGCTGCCCTGTCAAATCCTGTGGCGAAGCGAAAGGGCATGAGCATTGCGGACAATGTAAGGTGTTTCCCTGCGGCCTGCTGAAGCAATTTGCATATGATGATGAGCAAGGCGACGATGGAAAACGAATAGAGCAATGCAAGTGTTGGATGAAAGAGTAGGTGACATTAGTAAAGTGGACTATCTGGATGAGAAAGATTATATTATGCGTATGATTAAAGAAATGGTGAGAGTGCTTTTTTCTCTGATGCTGGGGAAGAAATATGTCTCCGTAGAACTGCCAGATGAAAATAAATATAATGTTTCCGGAAAAGGATTGGATGATTTTTTGAGAATGGTAGATTATGGACAGATTAATGAGGCAGAAAATATGCTGCTGGAAAATCTTGATTATGACAGCAGGGAAGAAAATCTGGCCGCAATACGTCTTTATCAATATATTGGAGAAAAGGATGAAGATTTCCTGTCTAAGTGCAATTACTCAAAAGAAGAGGCTTTGGAGGGCTTAAAGATGCTGGCCGAAAAAGCAGGATTTGGTGAAGTAAATAAAATATTTACGGAGCTTTAGCTTTGGATTTTGAGGCATAAGCAAAAAGTGTACCATCGACCGGTGCGCATTCTGTAAATATTCGGTTTAATTATATTGTCATTAAAAATAATCACGTGCCCGCCGGGCGCACAATAGCAAGAAACAGGGGACTGACAGGCCCCTGTTTCTTGTGGAATTAATATTTTAATTCGACATTTTTGATGTCTGTGATCAACATATGGCCGGGTGCGTGGGTGATAGCCAAAGAAGGTTTGGATTCCATTACCACATTCTGAGGCGTTACGCCGCAGGGCCAGAATACAGGAACTTCTCCGTCCCGAATCGTGACCATATCCCCGAAATCCGGTTTTGCGATATCGCGAATGCCGATTACTTCCGGGGTTCCAATATGAACTGGAGCACCGTGAACACGAGGCATTTCACCGGTAATCAGGACGGCCTTCGGGATCAGTTCATACGGGATCGGACGCATACTGACAACCATATTGCCATGGAAATCACCCGCCGGTACACAGGGAATATTCGTCCTGTACATAGGAACATTGCATCCCTCTTCTATATGGCGTACAGGTACATTTGCTTCCAGAAGCGCTGCTTCGAAAGAAAAGCTGCAGCCGATAAGAAAGCTTACAAAATCATCCTGCCAGAATTCAGAGACATCGGTATATTCTCCGTTCAGCTCTCCATCTCTGTAAATGCGGTAACGGGGAATATCTTTTGCAATATCTGCGCCGTCTGCAATGGTATGAAGCAGCCGGCTTCCGGTGTCACTTACTTCTAGTATGGGGCATGACTTGGGATTTCGCTGTGTAAACAGAAAAAAATCATAAGCCTGACTGCGGGGCAGCACGACCAGATTTGCCTGTGCGTATCCGGCACACATTCCGGCTGTCGGCCCTGTAATCCTTTGTTGGCGGATCATTGCGCGGACTTCCCTGGGAGACATGTTTGTATAATCCATATGGTTGCTCCTTTCATGATGTAATACGTTGAATTGCATTAACATAATCATACCACAGATGAATAACCAGATACAAGATAAATAACAAATTTAATGAATGAGGAGTTTGGTGTGAATGACAAAATGAATGGGATGTGATATAGTTATATGGTAACAAAGGGCAGATTACGTCAGAAGCGTATCCGTTCAATAAAAGAATTCGAAACCATGTTATAGGAGACAAGAAATGCTTGGAAGGAACTATGGAAAAAAACTGCAGAAATATGTATCAGATTACGTTGTTTTTGATCTGGAAACAACGGGAGTATCGACTGTATCAGATGAGATTGTGGAAATAGCGGCTCTGAGGGTGGTCAACGGATGTGCAGCAGAGGAATTCAGTACTTTGGTCAATCCTCTCCGTCCGATTCCTTATTCTGCAAGTATGGTGAATGGTATTACAGATGCTATGGTGTCAGACGCCCCGGTTCTTAAAGAGGTATTCCCGGACTTTCTGGATTTTGTTGGGAATTCCGTACTCATTGGACATAATATACATACCTTTGATCTGAAATTTCTGTATAGGGCAGCAGAACAATTATATGGAAAAGCGCTGGATAATGATTACATTGATACGCTGCTCCTGGCTAAAACGTGCCTGCCACAGCTTGCAAGGCGCCGATTGGCGGATTTGGCCGCCTACTATCATATTTCCATAGAGGGAGCGCAT
Source organism: uncultured Blautia sp. (assembly GCA_900551075.1). Taxonomy (GTDB): domain Bacteria; phylum Bacillota; class Clostridia; order Lachnospirales; family Lachnospiraceae; genus Blautia_A. The sequence continues at coordinate 51,121 of URVB01000014.1, forward strand.
CGTGCGTTGAATGACTGTCACATGAATCAACAAGTATTTGAGGCTCTTGGAAAAGAAATACAGATGGGAAAAATGAAAGTGAGGATATGCTCCCGATGCGGAGGGATAATGCAAAAGAGAAAGGGCAGATACGGTGAATTCTGGGGCTGCAGCGGATATCCGAAATGCAGATATACGGAAAATGCATAGGAATCAATCAATGGCTTTCTATTGAAATAATAAAAACAGCGCCGCTTTATAAAATGTGGCGTTAGGCTGCGGCAGTGATGATAACGGGTGTCTTGCGTTTTACAATCAAAACGCGTGTGTGTTTTTACTTAAATAAATATAGGGAGGTATTTTATTTTGTTAATGAAAAACAGTTCATTGGATGAGATTCAAAATTATTTTTCTGATATATTTAAAAAGAGAGGTTTTAATGATGACTCTATTGAAAGTAAAATGCTACTACTCACTGAGGAGATTGGAGAACTGGCGAAAGCTCTACGCAAGGATAACAGCGATTTAGGTGTAGATGTCCGTAAAATAGAAAATTATCATATGGTGAAGGAAGAAGTTGCGGACGTTTTTATTGTTTTACTATCAATATGTCTTAAATGCGGCATTAATTTATCAGATGCAGTTATTGAAAAGGAAATGCTTAATGAAAAAAGAAAATGGGATAAATAGAAGACAGGCTTTATATTATATTCTAAATGTTTTTAAGGGAAATAAACTGGAAATTATTCATAATTTAATGTTTTTTAATGGAATTGGTTTGCATAAGGCATCAATCTGCTTAGAGATTTATGATGCCTATGTTACTGGAAACTTTCATTTTGACTGTAATAAGCTTGGTTGTAATATTCTGCAAGAGGATATTGCCGATGAACTTAATAATTTGGTAAGTTTAGAGTGAACTTAGAGAGGTGGCTTTCTATTGAAATAATAAAAACAGCGCCGCTTTATACCTACCATATAGCTATAAAGCAACGCTGTTTGGGAAGCTAAAATCCCTGGTTTTCAGTCAGCTAAAAATCACCCGGAGATGTCTTAGAACTGGCCGCTCTGGCTTCCGGAAGACATCTGTCTTTCCTGTGCTTCGATCATTTTCTTAAAAATGTACTCCGAACAACTGCACTTTTTTCAATGTAATTTAGGTATTACCGCACCGAATCCAACGGAGATGGTTACATACTCTGTCAAGCTTTATTCAAAAGAATTTCTATTTGAAAAACCGTTTTTTTCATTTTTACCCAACATTTCACAGTGAATATATACAATGTATACAAAAATGCAAAACATGTTTATAAAAAATGTACAATATTTTGTGTTGGTGATTAAAAATTCACAGCTGGGACAGCCTGTTATCTTGTTGCCCCGGCTGTAAAATTTTTTTAGTGTGGGTGTACAGATAAAGTAAAAATGATGAACGACACCATATATGTCAGCTTTTTGGCTGTAATTCCAGGGCAGATAACTTGCGATTATGCTATCCTTGTGGTATCATAAAATTATATAAAAGCAGGAGAGACACTGCGTAATATGTATGATGTGACAGATTCCTGCTTAAAAGAAAAGAGGTGCTCTGCATTATGGAAGGGAAATGTTATACAAAGCCTGAACCATGCAAACGACAAATCGAAAAGTTAGAGACACCCGATAAATCTTAAAACATGGAAGATTTTTATGAATTGGATCATCTTGTTCCGAAACTGGATTTAAATGCAGTGCTTAAGGCTATGGATTGTTATGAAGATAGTCCTGTATATGAAGAAGTAGTGGAGGAGTATTACGACATTTGTGATGAGATGCTTAGCCTTGTAAAGCCTGTTGGAATACTTGGCTTTGGAATACTTCCAAAGGAAATCGAGACAAAGAAATACAAAGCCGGAACTCCGGTTATTTATGCTGTACTCAGTATCGGTGATGAAATCAAGCAGTACAGTACCATGGCATTCCAGAAAGGTGATTATGTAAAAGGCATGCTATGTGATGCAATGGCAGACGATATTCTCTTTTCTCTGGAAGAACAGATGATGGAAAAACTTCAGGAGGTATGTAAAGAGCATAAGACAGGTATCCTTCAGCGTTTGGAGCCGCCCAACGATATTCCTATGGAATCCCAGCATGTAGCTTGGGAACATCTAAAACTGGAAAAAAGGTTTGGAATTGGCATTAGCACCGGTTTTATGTTTAATCCTGTAAAGACCTCCTGTCAGTTGTTTATCCTGACAGATGATGAGAAGGTTTTTAAGGCACAGCATGACTGCAGAAAATGTCCCAATATAAATTGCAAAATGCGCAATATTCCCAAAGCAGAAGTGGAAGTGTATAGGGGAACAGAATCAAGAAAGATTTTGGTAGAGGAAGGGGAATTCCTGATGAATGCCCTTGTCCGTGAAGGTTATTATCTGAGTGCGCCCTGCGGCGGAAAAGGGCGGTGCGGTAAGTGTGGAGTACAGGTATTGGAAGGGGATGCCTGGATTACTTCGGAGGATGAGAAAGTCTTTACAAAGGAGCAGCTGAAAGCTGGCTGGAGACTTTCTTGCAAATTATATCCCACTGAAGATTTGAGAATTGCTTTTGCTTTAGACGATGAATCGCTGTTTGAGATTTTAAGTGACTGTCAGAATACAGAAACATCTGGAACAGCAGAAGAAAGCAGTTATGAAATTGCCGTGGATATCGGAACGACCACGATTGCTATGGAGCTTCTGGGAAAAGACAGTGGAAAGAATCTTCATACAGTTACCTGTATTAATGAGCAAAGGGTTTATGGAGCTGATGTAATCTCCAGAATTCAGGCTTCTGTAGACGGCAGAAAAGAAGAAATTCAGAATCGCATACGCCATAATCTTCGCAGAGAAATTAGGAAGCTTGCAGAAGAATCCGGGGTGGAACTGGAAAAAGTAAACCGTATTTCTATTGCTGGAAATACAACGATGGGGCATCTTCTTATGGGATATGACTGTGATACTCTTGGGATATTTCCTTTTAGGCCTGTAAATATTGATTTTATTAGAGGAAGTTTTAAGGAGATTCTGGGAGGCGATGAGTGTCATGCTGCAGTGGAACTTCTTCCAGGAATATCCACATATGTTGGTGGGGATATTGTTTCCGGATTATATGCTTGTGGTTTTCACAACAGTGAGGACGTTTGTCTTTTGGTTGATTTGGGAACTAATGGGGAAATGGCACTGGGTAATAAATATAGGATTCTTGTTACATCTACGGCTGCAGGACCTGCTTTTGAAGGAGGAAACATCACATGGGGAACAGGAAGTGTGGCCGGAGCCATTTGTTCTGTGGAAATCCGCGAGGGAAAGGCTGCTGTAAAAACTATTCAGAACAAGACTCCAGTCGGTATTTGCGGAACCGGTGTGGTGGAGACTGCCATGGAACTTGTAAAAGCAAAACTGGTGGATGAGACAGGACGTATGGATGAGGAATATTTTGATGCCGGATTTCCTCTGGCAGAAACAGAGGATGGCAGGTCAATTGTATTCACCAGGAAGGATGTCAGGGAGATTCAGCTTGCCAAAGCCGCTGTCCGTGCAGGTGTGGAAACATTGTTGCTCCGTTATGGCGTGGAAAAAGAACAGGTTGCAAGAGTTTACCTGGCAGGCGGTTTCGGTTATAAGTTGGACAGGGATAAGGCAATTGCCATTGGCATGTTACCTGGTGAATTTCGTGACCGTATAGAAACAGTAGGGAACAGTTCCTTGTCCGGAGCAGTCAGGTATAACAAAGACATTGAGGGAGAAACTGTCCTCAGACATATTGTAGAAATATCTTCCGAAGTTAACCTGTCCGCGGATAAAGATTTTAACGAATTTTATATGGACTATATGATGTTTGATATAGAGACAGACGTGGAGAACTAAATGGTGCTGTAAAGAATCCATTGGAATTGTCTATGGCGTGGAAAGTGTGAAATAGGAGATGATGGAAGGTCTTGTTTTTGACTTCATGTTGAGTATATAAAAACTGGGTTCCGCCCAGACCAAAAGTTCAGTGATTTTTGGGGCATGAGAACAAATATTTATCGCTATAGTTACTGTATTATGGTTTATTGCTGCAGTAATCTGTTGGAATAGTATAGTTTTATCGTAAGAAAAAGTATAGATATATAGTAGAATCTTATTGTAAAATTTAAGAAAATGAAAGCAAATTGAAATAATATTCTCTAAATTTTTCAAATGTAATCTTGTAGGCACTGTATATTCCAGATGTCTAGATAACAAAGAAGGAGTAACATGATAGTAGAGAGAAATAAAACAGTTTTTGAGAAACCTCCTGTGGCAGTACCAGACGGCAATGTGGATGTATCTGGCGGAGGAAGATGGAGAGTATGGCAGGATGCCGGTACGAAAATTGATGCACCGATTATGGGAAATGGAGATATGCTGGCTGCGTTGGCGGGAGATGCCCGTTTTCCGCAATTTTGGATAACGACAAATGATTTCTGGCAGATGGAAAGTGCGGCAAACTGGGAATTTTTCCACGATAATGCTGCAGCAAAATGCGACCCTGCTATGAGTGTTGGAAGCCCGCGTCCTGTTGGGCGCATGGTATTTGATATTCCTGAACTGGAAAACGCAGACTGGTACACGGAACAGGATTTTCTTACTGCAACAACAACGACAGTTCTTACTGCTTCAGATGGAAAGAAATGTATACTGAAAAGCTGGATTTCAGCCACAGAGAATGTGCTGGTGGCAGAATTTAATTCCGAAATGGAACTAAATCTGGAATATGATTTTTATTTTCCGGATGAAATAGGGAAAGGCTGTGACCGGGCGGCAGACATCTGGGGAAAAGGTGAATCAGATGAGATACAAAATGGTATGTTTGTAGGTATGGTCAGCGGTAGACCTTTGCAGTTGAAAAAAATCAGTGGAAACATCGTCAGCGGTTTCAGGCAATTCAGCGACCATGTAGATATGCCCACAAAGATAGGATTTGCCGGCTCTTTTATTGAAAAACCAAAAAACAGAGATATGACATGCAGGATTGCGTCAAAAAAACTGTGCGCTGGAGAAAAAGCAACATTCGTATTGTCTGTACGATCCTGGGCTAAGTATTCCAGACCTTACGAATATGCAGTATCGAGGACACGGTGGATGACGGAGGAAACGGTTGAAATATTACGAAATCAGCATTTGTCCTGGTGGAAAAAGTTCTGGTCTGTTTCGGAGATTATTCTGGATGATCCGATTATTGAACAGAGATATTATCTTTCTAAGTATATGCTTGCAAGTCTGTCCCAGGATCCAGAGTATCCTCCCAATATTCTTGGTATCAGCACCTTTGACCGACCGGCGTGGAATGGAAATTATAAGATTAATTACAATCATCAGTCGCCATATCTGAATCTGATGGTGTCCGGTCATTTTAGACAGTCTGATCCTCACGATAGTCCATATCTGAAGTTGATGGATATTTCCACAGAAATGTCAGAGCGCTTGGTGAATCATCAGGGACTTTATTATCCCCTTGGTCTGGGACCTCACGGAGTGGTCAGTGAAGCACTGCTGCTTCATATGAAATCACCGGCGCTGCATGGTGCGTTAAATATGATTTTCCGCTACCGTATGACTGAGGATGAAGAGTATGCAGGAAAAGTATATCCTTTTTTGCGTGGTGTTGCAGATTTCTGGGAAAAGGATTTGGTTTGTGTTGATGGCGTTTATCATGTGGTAGGGGATGGCATGCATGAGCGGTCAGACAGCAATATCCGTGAAAATGGTGAGCCCGAGGATCCTGTAAATACCCTTGGGTATCTGAAGACTTTCTTTACATGGATGCCTGTTATCAGTGAAGCACTGGAGCTTGATGCCGAAAAGAAAGAAAAATGGTTGTATTTAGCAGAGCATCTGGCAGAATATCCAAGAGGAACCATACGTGAGATTCAGGATAATCCTACTCTTTGGACAGAGGCGGATGTTAAACTGGATGAATTGCTGCCGGAAGAACTGATGGATACGGAAATTTATTATGATGAAGGGGTAGGAGGAAAGTGGTCCTTTCATTTCCCGGGCAATGTAATGCACATTTATCCAGGGAGTGCGATTGGTCTGGGAAGTGACCAAAAAGAATTGGAAATAGCCAGAAATACGGTACATATTCATTCGCTGGTTGAAAATGCAATTGGAGATCATGAATTAAGAAAAGCAAGAAAAGTGGGAGTAAAATGTAAAAATCCTCATTTTTATAAAGCAGGAGCTTTTAATGCTTCTAATCTGAGCTGCCTGTTTTTTACAGCTGCGGCGAGAGTTGGATATAATCCGGATGTAATCTGGGAGGAAATGAGACAGATGATTTTGCACCGTGGAATCCCCAATGGTTTTCTCAAAGAAAATCCTCATGGGATTGAGCAGTTGAATACCATTCCGGATGCCATACAGGAAATGATGTTGCAAAGCCATGAAGGTGTGATTCGAATTTTTCCGGTATGGCCTAGAAAAAAGCATCCGGAAGCAGCTTTTAGTGGCTTCAGAGCATGTGGGGCTTTTGAAGTCAGTGCATCCTTAAAGAATGGTGTTGTGGATACGGTAACAGTGGTCAGTCATAAAGGACATACATGCAGGTTTCAGAATCCATGGCCGCGAGAAGAGGCAGAGGTAATTCGTTTTGATGGCCGGACAGAAAAGCTTTCCGGTGACATTCTGGAAATTCAAATGCAAAGAGAGGAAGGCGTAAGAATTCACAAAGCATGAATTTAGGAGGGAATCATATGAAGGGATATTTTTGATAAAATAGTACATAAGTTTCGATAAATAAGGGAAGCGGCATTCTGTCAAAATGATATAAAATGGTACTTAGCAAAAGCAATTTCATTTATATTAGGAGGGAATGTCATGATAATCATTGGTGAGAAGCTGAACGGATCCATTCCGTCAGTTGCAAAAGCTATCGCTGAGAAGGATGCGGATCTGATCAGAGAAAGAGCACAAATGCAGGCAGAAGCGGGTGCCACATTTTTAGATGTTTGTGCGTCTGTAGAAGAGGATGTTGAAGTAGAAACTCTGAAATGGATGATTGATCTTGTACAGGAAGTGACTGATACCCCGATTTGTGTGGACAGCCCGAGTGCGAAATCCTGCGTTGCTGCGATTCCGTTTTGTAAGCGCCCTGGATTAATCAATTCCGTTTCACTGGAAGGAAATAAAATTGATACGATTTTTCCGATTATTGCGTATACTGACTGGGAATGTATAGCGCTGCTTTGTGATAACGATGGAATTCCGGATTCTGTAGAACGCCGTATGAAAGTGTTTCATGGAATTATGGAAAAAGCAAAAGAATACAACATTGCACCATCCAGATTACATATTGACCCGTTGGTCGTAACATTGTCTACAGATCAGACTGCACTTACTGTTTTTGCAGAGTGCTGCCGTCAGATCAAAGCAGAATATCCGGATATTCACATCACCAGTGGATTGTCAAATATATCCTTCGGTCTTCCAGCAAGAAAGAATATTAACCAGGCGTTTATGGTACTTGCCATGAATGCAGGAATGGACAGTGCAATTGTTGACCCTACAAACAAAAACATGATTGGTATGATTTATGCAGCGAATGCACTACTGGAGCAGGATGAGTACTGTCTGAAATATATTGATAAATTTACTTCAAAATCAGTGGAAGAAGCTCATACACAAGCAGCGGCATCACCGTTGGATGAAAAGATGCAGGCTGTCTTTAAAGCAACTCAGGATGGAAAAAATAAGGAAATCGGCAAATATGTGCAGGAAGCCATTGATGCAGGCTGTGATCCGACGGCAATCTTAAACGACGGAATGATTGGCGCTATGGCAGTTGTGGGTGAAAACTTCAAAAAAGAAATTATTTTTGTGCCACAGATGCTTGCTGCTGCACGTGCAATGAAAGCTGGTGTAGAGGTTCTGAAGCCATATCTTGCTACAGGTGAGGCAGGAAGTGCAGGCACCATTATTTTGGGAACAGTAGCCGGAGACCTTCATGATATAGGAAAAAACCTCGTAGGAATGATGTTTGAAAGTGCAGGATTTGAAGTGATTGACCTTGGGGTAGATGTGCCTATCGAGCGCTTCATTGAAGTGGTAAAAGAGCACAAAGAAGCTACCATTGTGGCTCTTTCAGCTCTCCTTACAACTACAATGCCATCCCTTCGTAACACTGTAGCTGCGCTTTTGAAACAGCCATTCCGTAATCGTATTAAGATTATGGTAGGTGGTGCTCCTATCAGTCAGGCGTTTGCAGACGAAATTGGTGCAGATGCTTATACTGAAGATGCTGCATCAGCAGCAGAACAGGCAAAGAAATATGCGGATTCCGGTTTCTGTGCCAGAGCCGCCGCCGGAGAATTTGATGAAATCGCGCCTGTAGAGGAGGCAGTGGCTGAAAAAGCAGATCAAGAAACCAAAGAAGAAAAAACAGTACAGAAGTTTGATAAGGCTTCCGTAGATATCAGTTCCATTCCGCTTCCGGGACCGGGAGAAGGATATAAACTGAATTGGGAAGCAACAAAGGAAAAATTCCGTAATTACTGGAATCATAAAAATACCGGCAGACCATTAATGTGTGTCATTGCAAGAAAACCGGAAGTGGAGCAGTACTCTGATGGAACACCGGTAGAAGGCGGATATTTGGATCAGATTTGCCAGGGAAAATATTATAGTATGCCTGCAGAACTGAAGTGGACAGATATGGAAGACAAATACCAGAACGCACAGAGAATAGTTGACCGTTATCGTTATTTCTGTGAAACTCATGCCTTTTTGGGAGAGAGTTTTCCGAATCTGAACATTGACTTTGGACCGGGTTCTCTTGCAGCATATCTTGGATCTGAAATCGGATTCAAGGAAGATACCGTTTGGTTTAATAAATGTCTGGATAGTTGGGATGGAGTACCGAAGCTGGATTTTGACCCGGACAACAAATGGTTCAAAAAACACATCCAGCTTGCAAAAGATTGCAGAGAACTTGCAGGAGATGATTTCTATGTAGATATGCCTGACCTGATGGAAAATATTGATGTGCTTGCATCGCTTCGCGGCGCTCAGGATATTCTCTTTGATCTTCTGGATGAGCCGGAGAAAATTGGTGAAAGAATCCAGGAAGTTACCGATATTTACTATGAATATTACGACCGTTTCTACGATATCATTAAAGACGAAGAGGGCGGAAATGCCTATACCGTATTCCAGATTTGGGGACCTGGAAAAACTGTAAAATTACAGTGCGATTTCTCTGCTATGATGTCACCGGAGGATTTCCGTAAATATATCCAGCCGTCACTGCGTAGGCAGTCCGAAAAGGTTGACCATGTTCTCTATCATCTGGATGGACCGGCTGCTATCAAGCATATGGATGCTTTGATGGAAATTGACGGAATTGATGCACTCCAGTGGACAAGCGGAGATGCAGGCCCAGACGGAACACTGCCGGATTGGGATGTGATTTATGACAAAGCTATCGCAGCAGGAAAATCTATCTGGGTTAAGGTATACTCCGGAGAATTCGAAGACTGGATCAAGAATGTTGACCGAATTGTAAAGAAATACGGCTCCCACAGCTTATTCCTGCTCTTCCCGGAAATGTCCATGGAACAGGCTGCATACCTGCTTGATTATGCAGATAAGAACTGGAGCGACGTAAAGGGAACTTTTGTTGAATCCCTTGGAAGATAACTTTTGTTGAATCCCATAAATTCAAATAAAAGAAGCCGTTTAGACGACGAAGGATATTTTGATTAATTCACTGATATGACAGATATTCCCGGTGGCCGTCTGACGGCTTCTTTTGTAGCTGGTTTTCTTTCCGACGGTGATTGCGAAAGCAAAAAATGTCTGGTACAATATTCGAGAGATGCAGGAAAGGACACAAAAAGATGAAGCTTGTAAGAGATAATATCCCATTGGATAAGGAGTTTCCGTTTCAGATATCAGAAGTAATTTTGGATGCGTCCAACAGCAGACCGGATACGTTCCATTGGCACAGCTATTTTGAAATCACCTATGTCAGAAAAGGCCGCGGATGTTATTTTGTAAATGGACAGGAGTATTCCATGAGTGAGGAAGATATTATCATTTTTAATAATGTGGAACCTCACGGATGGACGCTTCTGGAAGATGATATGCATCTTCTTGTTATGGTTTTTTCTCCGGAATTTGTGGCTGAGAAGTTAAGCGTATTTGATTCCGATTACCTGAAACCATTTGTAGAAAGAGGAAGTAATTTTAAAAATCGTATAGGAAAAGAAGAGGAAGTAAGCCACGAAATACGAAAAGCAATCCGGGAAATTTACACAGAATGGGAAGAAAAAAAAGAAGGATACCCTCTTATGATCAAAGCAGATGTCCTTAGAATCCTGACTATGCTGATCCGTGCTTATCAGAACGAGAGTAAATCCGATGAGATGCTGAAAGAAAAGAAAAACGCCATGAAACGGCTGGAAAGAGCATTTGATTATATTAATGAGCATTATTGTGAAAAAATTACCCTTGATGAGGTGGCGGCTTCAGCATATATGAGTTCTAATTATTTTTCTTCTTATTTCAGAAAAGTGACGAATATAGGGTTTAGTGAATATGTGACACGGCTTCGCATTATGCACGCCAGAGAACTTCTTCGTAATACGGATAGAAGTGTGACCGATATCGCCATGGAGTGCGGATTTAATAATATATCCAATTTTTACAGATTATATAAAAAACATGTGGGCAAGTCGCCAAGAGAAGCTAAAAAGTAGTTTTTGGATAAATATTCATAAGCAGAATTGTGAAAAAACGGAACAGTTACATTATGGTTAAAATAGTATAAAAACATGTGAAAATATGACATGGACAATTGGAAAGCCCTTATGCTAGGATAATAGTTAAGATGATATTGCCTGGCAGGGGGCTTTTTGGGAAGAAAGGAATAGGGGAATGGCAAAAACAGTAAAAACAGAATATTATGTAGAAATCACAGCTGGCGACCTGACACACCGTTTTGTTCCGGTGACAGAGGAAATTATCCGTTGCATCATATCCAAAAACGAGATTCATCAGGATAAAGAATCTCTTATCATTGAAAAAAAAGATTATCCTTCCGTAGCTTTTGAAACAGAAGAAACGGATGATGCCTTTACGTTAAGGACCGCTAAGGTCAGCGCAGAGCTGAATCTTCGCACAGGGGAGATTTCCTGGAAACATTCGGACGGTACCATCTGGCTTATGGAAAAGGGCAAGGATTTGACAGAGATTGAAGTGGTTCATTATACAACGGGTGATGAAGAGCCGATTATCAATCGTGTAAAAACCGTAGATGGTGAGCGGAATTTTATCCAGAATCTGAAGCCGGAGGTGGACAGAATTGCGTACAGGGTCCGCCTGTTTTTTGCATGGAAGGATGGAGAAGCAATCCATGGACTTGGTCAGGCGGAGGAAGGAATCTACGATTATAGAGGTCATAATCAATATCTTTACCAGCATAATATGCGGATTCCTATGCCAATATTTGTTTCTTCCGAAGGATACGGGATTCTTTTGGACTGCTGTTCTCTTATGACTTTTAACGACGAAGGAAAAGATTCCTATATTTATATGGATACGGTGGAACAGATTGATTACTATTTTCTGGGAGGAGAGACGATGGACGGAATCGTTCGTGATTATCGTTATCTTACAGGAAAGGCAACGATGCTTCCCAAGTGGGCATATGGATATGTTCAGTCCAAGGAACAGTATTATTCCGCGCAGGAGCTTGTAGATATTGTGAAGCATTATCGCGATATTGAAGTTCCTCTGGACTGTGTGGTCCAGGACTGGAATACCTGGGATCCAGGCAACTGGGGTGAAAAACTGGTAGATAAAATACGCTATGGAAACTTAAAAGAGGCTATGGATGAGATTCATACAATGAACGCTCACAGTATGGTTTCCGTATGGCCGAATATGAATGCAGGTGGCAAAAACCATACAGAATTTTTTGAAGTAGGATATCTTTTAAAGGATTATGCAACCTACAATGCCTTCAATGAAAAAGCACGGGAAATGTACTGGAAACAGGCAAAAGAAGAACTTTTTGACGGCGGTTTTGATTCCTGGTGGTGCGATTCTACGGAGCCGTTTTCCGGTCCGGACTGGGGCGGAGAGGTAAAAAGAGAACCATGGGAACGCTTTATGCTTGTTGGAAATGAACACAAAAAATATCTGGATGCAGAGGTTGCCAATGCCTTTGCACTTATGCATGCAAAGGGCATTTACGAAAACCAGCGGAAAGAAAGAGAAGATATGCGTGTTCTGAATCTGACACGTTCCGGGTATGCTTCCGGGCAGAAATATGCTGCCATGCTGTGGTCTGGAGATACCTGTGCCACATGGGATACCTTGAAAACACAGATCGTAGAAGGTCTGAATATGGGACTTAGCGGATATCCTTACTGGACACTTGATATTGGTGCATTCTTTACGGTAAAAGATAAATGGCAGAACAGAGGGTGTGGCTGCAGCACAGATCCTGCTCCCAAGTGGTTCTGGAAAGGGGAATATAATGAAGGCGTAAAAGATAAAGGTTACTGCGAGCTTTATACTCGCTGGCTTGAGATGGGGGCCTTTCTTCCGATGTTCCGTTCTCATGGCACAGATACTCCGAGGGAAATATGGAATTTTGGAGAAAAAGGCACGATGTTTTATGATGCCATTGAGAAGTTTATTAAGCTTCGATATCATCTGATGCCGTATATTTATTCTATGGCAGGAGCTGTATATCTGGAAGATTATACGATCATGAGAAGTCTTCTGTTCGATTTTCCGGAAGATGAGGAAGCAAAAAAGATAGAAAATGAGTTTATGTTTGGCCCGTCACTTCTGATTTGTGCGGTTACTGAACCAATGTATTATGAGGCAGAAAGCAGAGAAATTGACCGGGAAAAAACATGGGAATGTTATCTTCCAAAAGGAACGAAGTGGTACGATTATTGGACAAATACCTGTTATGAAGGCGGACAGTACGTCATCGTGGATGCACCCATTGATAGAATTCCGATTTTCGTAAAAGCAGGAGCTGTCATACCGACAGTACAGGGAATTCAGTACGCATCCCAGAAGCCGCAAGAACCAACGAAAATATATGTTTATCCGGGCGCAGACGGTAAATTCCGATTTTATGAAGATGAAGAAAATAATTATCATTTTGAAAACGGGGCTTATGCCGTGACAGAATTTATATGGGATGATGAAAAACAGAAATTAACAGCAAATCCTCGCCAGGGAAGCTATTCTGGTATGGAAGAACTGGTATACTCTGTTGAAATTGTGAAATGAGTTTAAGGTTAATATTTTTGATGTAAACAGTTACAAAATAAGAACAGACAAAAATCAATACAAAAAGAGCGGAGAAATAATCTGATATTATTCCGCTCTTTTTGTATTGAAAAATGTAATTATTCATAACCAATGATTCCGAAAAAAAAGTATAATACAATTTAGCACAACTCAGGAAGCGTTTCCTCTGTATTCAAATGGACTTATACCTGTCTGTTTCTTGAAAATCCTGCTGAAATATCCCTGATCATGATATCCTACCATTTCTCCAATCTGTCTGATTGATAGCTCTGGATTGTGGAGAAGCATGCGCTGTGCATGAGCAATCCTCAGATTGGTGATATACTTGCTTGGGGTACAGTCATATACCTGACAGAATATTTTGGTCAAATAACTGGAGCTGTAGTTCAGATTGTTTGCAATCAGATTCAGGTTAATGTCCTGGGTATAATTTTCTACCAGAAAGTCTTTCAGAAGCTCTGCAATCTGTGAAGAAGTCATTTTTGTAGTTCCTGGATTAAATACTTCTTCATAGTTGCTCTTGGTAATTTGAAATTCTTTTTTTATTCGAAGCAGTGCACTGGTGAGCTCTTCTGTGTCTACAGGTTTTAGAAGATAATCGGTAACCTTCAGGCTGATGGCATTTTTTGCATATTCAAAATCAGAAAAGCCGCTTGTGATGATGAATTTGGTAAGTGGAAAATGCTCCCGAACCTTTGTGAGAAGCTCAAGGCCGTCCATAACCGGCATTTTAATATCAGTAATGATCACATCAGGGGAAAGCTCTTCAATTAATCCGTATGCCTGTTTTCCTGTCTGGGCAGTTCCGATTACTTCAAAATCGCTGTCTATTTTTTTAATTTTCTGAACAAGATTGTTGAGTAATAATTCTTCGTCTTCAGCAACGACAACTGTGTAGTTCATATGATTTACCTGTCCTTTATTTCAAATTAGATGCAGTGCTCAGTCTGCTTATCTGACTGGTTTTCAGATTGAATGAAGCGTCCGATGGATACAATGCCGTGTCCTTCCGGTGTATTTCCATATGTAAAAATGATATCTTCTTTACAGAAAAGAGACCAGCGAAGATACACATTCAGGGTTCCGAGACCATTGATTTTCAGTTCTGGAATTCCTGGATTCTCGGTTGCTTTTTTTATATTATCTATTATTTTTTTGATTGCCTGGGGCGTAAAACCAGTACCGGAATCAGTGACATCTATCTGCCAGCGGTCAGATAGAATATAGCCCTTAATGGAAATATGCCAGGGTGGTTCACAGTCGGAACCGTATTTAATTGCGTTTTCCACAATAGGTTGTATGATCAGTTTTGGAACTTTTTCGTTCATTAGCTTTTCATCTATATCAATGGTATAATTCAAGCTTGTCTGATACCTGACTTTCATGCAGTACAGATATTTTTGTACATAATCAATTTCTTCCTGAAGAGTAACGATTGTACTGGCAGTGCTTGTAATATATCTCATGATATTGGAAAGATTTCTGCACATTTTTATTACAGTATCCGTTTCTCCGTTTTCAGCAAGAACAATGATACTGGAGAGGGAATTATAATAAAAATGCGGATTGATTTGCGTCTGCAATGCAAGAATACGGGATTTTACTTCCTGTTCCTTGGCTTCCATCAACTGGTTCATGGAGTCTTTCATGCTGTCGCTCATGATCTGGTATGCCTGATACAGCTCTTCCAGTTCATTGACGGATACAGGATAAGAGGTTGCTTTTTCTTTTCCAAGAGTATCAAGCTCTAATCGCTGTATGATGTGCTTGAGGTGCTTGATCGGGCGCACAATGGTTCTCGATAAACGAGAGGAAATAATTGCCGCCACGATTAGAATAACGGCTACAACCCCCAGAAGAATTTCCAGAAGATGATATACTGGGGAAAGGATCATGGACTGTGGCATCACTGTCATATAGGTGAAGCCTGAATAACCGGAGTGTTCATAAGCGGCGTATTCCTTCTTGCTGGTGAGCGGGCTGAAAAAGGAAGAACCGGATTTGAGGCTGCTTGCCAGCGGATAATACTTCTGGATAAGGTCTGCTTCTTCTTTTTCAATATTATAGGGGTAAATCAGATTTCCGTCTCTGTCAAAAATATAAATCGCAGCAGTATTATCTTTATTCTTTTTTTCATAAGAGATGATACTTTTGAAAATGGATTTGCACTGCTTGACTGTTTCAATGACACCTACAGAACGTCCATATTGGTTATTGAAGGATCTGTAGAGGGAAATAAACCACTGCTTATATTTGGCAGATTTGGAATATTTATCTGTCACATATGGCTTGGTTATAATCTTAGAGCCTTCCAGCTCTTGGGCATGTTCCATCCATTCTAACTGACTGGAATCCACATTTCTTACCATGGTGGTCAGTCCGGACTGAAGTACATGGCCGGAGGTATCGTAGAGGTTCATCTGATCTGCTTTCCATTCTGTTCCGCTTAAAGCGATGAAAAGATCTGTCATTTCTTCAAGCATGTCGCTGGAAATATTCAGATCAAAGGATTTGTCTAGGATGTTTTTGGAAATATTACTGTAGTTGATATTCACGGATACATTATCCAAATCTCTTAATTCAGAATCCACCTGAGTGAGAAAACTGGAATTCAGTGTGTTCATGGCCTGTATCTGGCTGTTTATTAGCTGTCGTGAGACGAATACATAAAAAAAGACAGCAAAGGAAAACAGGACAAGACACACAAGAAAAATATAAGCACGAAACAGTTTTGTCTGAAACCTGGTCTGTTTCAATTTCAATGATGAGACCTCCTGAATTTGTATTTTTTGAACAGAATTTATTAGATAATGTTCGTATGGCAACAGTATAACATAGCTGTATTAGAATATACAAGAATGACTCTCGAATTTTTAGGATTTATTGGTGACAATATCCAAAATTGATAAAATAGTATTGTGCAAAGTGTATATTAATATTAAAATAGTATAGAAAAAGTGTGAAAAAAGTACAAAAACAGAATGTAATAATCCATGGATATTAAAATCGCATTCTGATAAACTTAAGTCACAAACAAAACGGAGCAGTAAAAGCTTAATAAAGGAGGAAATAGAAATGAAAAGAAGAGCTTTATCAATGGTAATGGCTGCTGCTATGGTGGCTTCTATGACAGCAGGAATGGCAGCTACAGTTTCTGCAGAAGAGAATGATTTTGCAGGAGAGGAACTGAGCATTCTTGTATCAGCCGGCTGGATGGACAACCGTTATGATGCAACGATCGCACGTTTTGAAGATACTTATGATGTAACCGTGGATCTTCAGACAATTCCGGCTGATCAGTATTCAGACCTTCTGCAGTCCAAGCTGGCTACAGACTCCTGTACTGATATTTTCTGGATTCAGTCTAATCCATTTGCAATCGAATCTGTAATCGTTGATCCGGAAAAATATTGTATTGATTTTTCAGGTGCAGAGTGGGAAGAGAAGATTCCGGAAGCACGTCGTGCAGCATGCAAATACAATGATAAATTATACGGACTTCAATTATGGCACAACTCTCCTGAGTATGTAATGCTTTATAACAAAACTTTATTTGAGGAGAATGGCTGGGAAGTTCCGACAACCTACGAAGAACTGAAAGCTTTATGTGCAGAAATCTATGATACAGGAATTACTCCATGGTTTATGCCTGGTGCAGACGGATGGCAGCATCAGCTTGCATTCTTCCAGATCGGCGGATGCTATGAAGAAGCACAGCCGGGTTTATATGAAGCACTGAACAACAATACAGCAACATTTGCTGATAATGAAAAAATGCTTGAAGTTCTGGGACAGTTCAAAGAATTCTCTGATGCAGGATATTTCGGAGAAGACTGGATTGGAACAGACAGCACCAACATGGTAAATGAGTTTGGCGACAGAAATTGTGCGATGACACTTGCAAACTCAAGCTTTATTAAACAGATTGTTGAAGAAACCGGAACATCAGATGAATTTGGTTTATTCCTTGAGCCTCTTGGAGATAACACCTACTTCCCAGCAAGCCCGGCTGGCCCGACGATGTTTGGCTACAACGGAAGCGAACATCCGGAACTTGTAAAAGAATTCTTCAATTTCGTAACAACAACAGAAAGTTTACAGGAAATCCTCGATAATTCACCTTCATACACCAATATTCATGTAAATGATGATGCAGTAGAACAGCACTGGCTGCCAGAAGAAGAGGAATTCATGGAGAGCATTCCGGAAGATAAAATGACTATCTCTGTACTTCAGAATGGTACAAAATATACAAATGACTACTGGATGAATTTCGGACAGGATATGGTTTCCTACTGCCTGGGTGAAATGGAAGCAAATGATGTTCTTAAGAACATGGACACCAATCGTGCGGAAGCAGCAAAAACCGCAGGAGATGAGGCTTGGAGCTAATATCGGTTATCCGGTAATAAGGTAAACGAGTATGGCGGTGCGAGGGAAGGATCCTTCGCACTGCTCATTTTCTGAGAAAAAAGTGTAACCACGAATAATCGTTGGTTTGTGTAATTGCATACAAATTTATAACAATATTAAGAAATAGGAGGCGTTTCCGTGAACAAAAAGAAGATTTATCCACAATGGTTTTTGATCGCGCCGCTGGCACTTTATATTTTATTTTTCCTGCTTCCGAGCCTCATGGGTGTTGCATATTCCTTTACGGACTGGAACTCCAGAAGTGTGTTGAACGGAACACATTTTGTCGGTCTTCAGAATTACATAGAAATTTTTACATCGGATAAAAATTATCTGGATGGTATCGGACATACTCTGATGTTTACGGTTGTATCCAATATTGTGAAGCTGATTCCTGCTCTTCTGATCGCCATTATGCTTCAAGAAGGATTAAGAGGACAGGGCTTTTATCGTACGGTTATGTACCTTCCATCTATTCTGCCATTTGTAATTATCGGTCTTATTTTTAAGTCCATCCTGAACTACAATACAGGTATTCTTAATGGAGCGTTTGAGTTCCTGCATATGGATTTTCTGAAGCAGAAATGGCTCTCTGATTTGGGCGTAGTCTGGAAATCCATCATTGGTGTTGACGCATGGAGAGGTATCGGTTATGTTATGACTATTTTCCTCGCCGGATTAAATACCATTCCAAAATCATATTACGAAGCAGCACAGATTGACGGTGCAAATTTCTGGCAGAGATTACGTTATGTGACACTGCCGATGCTGACAGGTTCTATCATGATCAATCTGGTTTTTGGTATTACTTATGGTCTGAAGGTTTTCGATATTGTTTATGTTCTTACAAACGGTGGCCCCGGACATGCAACTGAAGTGCTTACCACTTATGCATTCCAGTTATATTCCAGGGGACAGTACGGAATGTCTACGGCATTGAATACGGTTCTTCTTGTGATAACGGCTATAGTTGGTGTATTTATCGTTAAAACAATAGGAAAACAGGAGGTGCAGCAATAATGAAAAAAAATATACAGACAATCTTAAAGCATTTTGTATGTATCTTCTTAAGTATGCTTGTTATTGTGCCATTTTATTTGGTACTGATTAACTCTTTTAAATCAAAATCAGAAGCTGCAAGAATGAGTCTGTCTCTTCCTACGAAATGGTTTTTCAGCAATTATGCGGAGGTTATTGCGAAAGGAAATTTGATTCAGGGCTTTCTGAACAGTTTGCTGTATGCACTTGTTGCAACTACTTTGGGTGTTGTACTTTGTGCAATGGCTGCATTTGTATTATGTCGTAAACGTACAAAGTTAAACGTATTTTTATACTATTTTGTGCTCTGCGGATTGTTCTTCCCTGTGAACTATGTAACCCTGGTAAGAGTGCTTACCACTGCACACATGAACGATACACGTATTGGAATTATTGTGGTATTTACCAGTGCAATGATACCGTTCTGTGTATTTACGATTCGAAACTTTGTGACATCTGTTCCGGTGGAGCTTGATGAGGCTGCCGTGATTGACGGGGCAGGTCCTATCAGCCTGTTTTTTAGGATTATCATGCCTTTGCTGAAACCTACTATGGTAACATGCTTTATTCTTCAGTTTATGGGAGTATGGAGTGATTTCCTGACTCCGCTGTATCTGTCAAGTAAGAGTAAGCTTTTCCCCATGACAATGGCGGTATATCAGTTTTTCGGGAAGAATAAGAGCTATTGGAATTATATTTTTGCTGATATCGTATTAACCTGTATTCCCGTAATTATTGTTTATATGATCGGACAGAAATACATCATTGGTGGTATGACATCAGGAGCGGTAAAAGAATAAGATAGTTCCCCAAACCGAAAAATTGTTTAGGAGGATGCAATCAGGGGTGATCGAGGAAGCGAAACTTTTGGAATACTTTTAGCGGAGTGTAACCGCCAGATATACTGTACTGGCGTTGTCTTCGGTAACAGAATCACTGAAAAGCTGGAGAGTATGGGGCATACTTTTGAGGCTTACCATAAGGACACAGATCCTAGAGTTCAG
>URVB01000015.1 GCA_900551075.1 uncultured Blautia sp.
CCCCCCCCCCCCCCCCCCCCCGCCCCCACCCCCAAAAAAAAACCACCACCTCCGGGGTCAAACCGGGGCTTTAAAAAAAATCCCGCCCCTGCCGCGGCCGCACGGTCAACCTGTTCTGTTGTCAGGACTGTTCCGGCCCCAATTAACATATCAGGATATTTTTGCGCTATCCGGCGGATGGACTCTTCAGCCGCATCTGTTCGGAACGTGATTTCCGCGCACGGCAGACCTCCACGGATAAGGGCATCGGCTAACGGCAGCGCATCCCCGGCATCATTCAATACCACAACAGGCACAATGCCAAATTCCTTAATCTTCTCTGTTATATTACTCATTCTAATCTCCATTCCGCCGCCTTTGGGTGGCGGCACAAATAGTTGTGCTGCAATTTTTCTTATACCCCGGAATAAGCTGCGAAGCCGGCATCAATCGGCAGTACCACACCGGTAATAGCAC
The DNA here is from genome assembly GCA_900551075.1 of uncultured Blautia sp. Classification (GTDB taxonomy): domain Bacteria; phylum Bacillota; class Clostridia; order Lachnospirales; family Lachnospiraceae; genus Blautia_A. The sequence continues at coordinate 457 of URVB01000015.1, forward strand.
TGGCCGACGTATCATCGCAGAGGAAGAACGTTCCGCCCAGAAGCTCCTCACTGTCAACAAAGCGGTGCGTGGGCGTGCCGTTCAGTATCTTTGCACTCCGTGCGGTCGGATTTCCATCCGCATCGTAGAGCAGTGCACGATTCTGGTTCGTTACCAGGAAGCCGGGAGCAATTGCATTACAACGAATGCCCGAGCCTGCAAAATGCGTTGCCAGCCACTGTGTAAAGTTACTGATAGCCGCCTTTGCGCCGGAGTACGCAGGAATCTTGGTCAGCGGAGTATACGCATTCATGGATGAGATATTGAGAATGCAGCCGCTCTTCTTTTCAACCATATCAGCCGCAAATACCTGTGTCGGCAGAAGTGTTCCCTGAAAATTCAGTTTAAATACGAAATCCACGCCTGCCGGATCCAGATCAAAAAATGTCTTGCAGTTCTCTATCTGCTCCGCCTCATGCTGATACTCATTGTCAGTTGTGGCACGCGGATTGTTGCCGCCGGCCCCATTGATCAGGATATCGCACAGTCCGAGGTCTGAGACCACCTTATCATGCACCTCTTTCAGCGTCTCTGCTTCCAGTACATTCGCCTTATAGCCTTCGCAGATAAAGCCCTCCGCCTTAATCTCGCCGGCCAGGCTTTTTACTGCTTCTTCGTTAAGGTCAAGGGCCGCAACGCGCGCACCTGCCTGAGCAAATGCTTTCGCCATCGTACCGCAGATCACGCCTCCGGCACCGGTTATCACAACAACCTTGCCGCTAAAATCTATATTCAATGGCAAATTTATCATCATCCTCTACCTCCCTTTCATAGATTAAAATTGAAAAATGTATTTGTATTATTATAGCACAGGTCCTCCACCAACTGCTTCAGATACTTTTCATCATTTGGGTACTGGCCGCTCTCTACCCATTCACCAATTAATTCACACAAAACCCTGCGGAAATATTCATGGCGTGTATAGCTTAAAAATGAGCGGGAATCCGTAAGCATGCCAACGAAGCGGCCAAGCACTCCGTTCGCCGCCAGCTCTGTCAGTTGGGTGCGCATACCGGGACGGTTATCATTAAACCACCATGCACTTCCCTGCTGCATCTTTCCAGGAACACCACCGCCCTGGAAACAGGCCATGGTTGTAGCAATGGCCGTATTGTCCGCCGGGTTCAGCGAATACAGTATCATTTTCGGAAGCCCGTTATTCTCAGCAAACGCATTGAGAAGGGGCGCGAGATTCTCTACGCCCGACCGACTGTTGACCGCATCATATCCGGTATCCGGACCCAGGCTCACAAACTGCGGCTTATTATTGTCACGGAGACATCCAAAATGTATCTGCATCACCCAGCCCTTTTCAGCGTATTTCTTCGCACAGCCGAGGGTTACCAGTGTCTTATAAGCATCCGCAAGCTGCTTTGACACTTCCCTGCCCTCCATTGACAAGGTAAATGCTTCGTCAGCGGCCTTTTTATCCGGCGCCGCAAACATACAGTAATCCAGCCCGTGATCTGCGCAGAGACAGCCGTGCTCATCAAAATAATCAATCCGCGCACAGAGTGCGTCGACAACATCCTGTGCACAGGCAATCGGTCTGCCCCACACACCGGAAAGCTTCCTGATATATGCATCAAAGCCGGGCTTTTCAATATTGACCGCTTTGTCCGGACGGAATGCCGGCAATACCTTTGTATCCATTGTCTCATCTCCTGCAATGACATCATGCCAGTGCAGGTCATCACAGGGGTCATCCGTTGTGCACAGTGCCTTGACATTGAATTTTCTGATCAGGCTGCGCGCAGAATAATCCTTCAAAATCTCATTGCATCTGTCATAAATGACATCCGCATTTTCCGCAGTCAGAGGCTCCATAACGCCAAAACCGCGCTGAAGCTCCATGTGGCTCCAGTGATAGAGCGGGTTTCCGATAAGCTGTGGCATCACAGATGCAAAAGCCCGGAATTTCTCCCGGTCAGAAGCATTTCCCGTCACCAGCTCCTCCGGTGCCCCGCCTGCCCGCATCACACGCCATTTATAATGGTCACCGCCCAGCCATACCTGGGCAATACTGTCAAACTTACGGTCCTCCGCGATTTCCTGCGGATTGATATGACAGTGATAATCAATAACAGGAAGCGCCGATGCAACCCCGTGATACAGCTTCCTGGCCGTAGGCGTTGACAGGAGGAAGTCCTCATCCATAAATGCTCTCATCTTAACTTACATTCCTTTCCCATGTCTGATATCTTTTCAAATAGGAAGCCCTTACGCTATTTCAACTTTTTTCATCCAGTTTCTCAAGCATATCCCAGCACCCCCACAGGTACATAATACCTAATGCACGGTCATATAAGCCGTATCCCGGCCTGCATTTCTCCCCCCAGAGGTGGCGGCCGTGATCCGGGCGCACATATCCGGTATATCCACAGTCATGATAAGCCTTCATGATATTCAGAATGCCTGTATCCCCATCACAGTCACGATGCGACGCTTCCGTAAAATCACCATTTTCAAAATGTTTGACATTGCGGATATGGGCAAACGCAATACGGTCACAGTAGGTACGGACAATATCAGCAACATCATTTTCCGGATTTGCACTGAGAGAGCCCGAACACAGGCACAGGCAGTTATATTCATCATCCACCATGGACAAAAATCTGCCAATGGATTCCTTATCTACCAGAAGCCTCGGCAGCCCGAAGATATCCCACGGCGGGTCGTCCTGATGGATTGCCATCTTAATGCCCGTCTCATGGCAGGTCGGCATAATCGCCTCAATAAAATATTTCAGATTCTCCCAGAGCTTCTCCTTGGTTACCGGCGCATACATGGCAAACAGATCGTCCAGCCTCGCCATCCGTTCCGGCTCCCAGCCCGGAAAAGTCATTCCGTGGAGATTGTTCAGGATGTAGTCAGCCATCTCCTTATAGTCGCCCTGGATTTTGCTCTTCTCATAGTAGAGTGCGGTGGAGCCGTCCTCCATCGGGTGAAAAAGATCCGTTCTTGTCCAGTCAAAAATCGGCATAAAATTATAGGTCACGACCTTGACACCGAACTTTGCCAGATTGCGCAGAGTCTGTTTGTAATTCTCGATATAATGGTCGCGGCTGCTGTTCCCTACCTTTATATCATCATGAACATTCACGCTCTCCACGACATCCATGTGAAAGCCCGCCCCCTCAATCTGCCTGCGGACCTCTTCAATCTCGTCAACCTCCCAGACTTCGCCGGCCGGCTTGTTGTGCAGCGCCCATACCAGCCCGGTCACACCCGGAATCTGCCTGATTTGTTCCGGCGTAATGCTGTCATTACCCTCTCCGTACCAACGGAATGTCATCTGCATAGAATCATCTCCTCCTTTTAGATATAAGTATCCATTAAACCGCAGAACGAATCCACCGGATCTTTCCCGGTAAATGCCTCTTTCCCCTGCATCAGCTTCTTAATCAGAGAATCCAATGTACTGTCAGCAGAATCATAGGTATTGATATATGTTCTCGCCTGTGGGATATCTGCCAGTACAAAAGGCTGCTGTGTCCCGACAACAACCACCGGCAGTTCATGCACATACCACGGAATCTCGCCGCCGCCCTTGGTCATCCCAAATGACGGACGTGCGACAGGCTGGAAACCACCCGCAATATCTACCATTGTGATAATCAGATCCTGCCCGCTGACAAAATCACTGATTGCGCTCTTGCCTGCAAAATAAACATTCATGTCCACCTTTTCGCCTGCCTGTGCCTGTTTCATCATTTTCTGGATGGAACTCTCATAGATAAACGCGTCAAATCCCTTTTCCTTCAGCTTGTCACGAAGCTTCTCCGCCGGGGATACCTTGTTGGCTGAAAAGAGCATGCCAAGTCCCGGTGCCTCCAGACCCTTCACATAGACGATCATAATGCGCTTATAACGTTCAGGCGTGATAGGCAGCACATCCTGATCCTTATATTTTACAAGAGTAATCGCCTTGTCGGCAATCTCCTTCTGCATATCCACGTGCTCCTTACAGCCCACAACCTCATGGACCCTTTCCTTCGGAGGAACAAGCTCCGTACGTGCCTTTTTATGAAGGCCCATGTGTGCCTTTAATGCAAGAATGCGGTGAAGTGCATCATCTAAACGTTCATCCGTGATGACACCATCCAGGTAGCCTTTCCTCATGCTGTTAAAATCCTCTTCCATATCGTTGAAGAACAGGAACATATCAACACCGGCCGCGATTGAGGCCGGAAGCATATCGGAACGCTTCATCCGGCAGGTCAGTCCAACCATGTGAGAGGCATCTGTAAGCACCATGCCGTTAAAATTGAGCTTTTTCCGCAGCAGGCCTTCAATCAGCTCCGGCGAAAGCGTTGCGGGCATGATATCGTCATCCCTGATATCCGGATTATAATATCTTGTATACGCCGGCTGCATGATATGTCCGGCCATAACAGCCTCCAGTCCGTTGTCGATCAGAGTCTTGTATACCTTTCCATAAGTCGCATCCCATTCCTCACAGCTAAAAGTATTTACGCTGTTTGCAACATGCTGGTCACGGAAATCCAGCCCGTCCCCCGGAAAATGCTTGGCCGCACATGCAAAACCCGGATTTTCATGAGCACCGTCCATGTAGGCTTTCACCATTGTGCTTACTACTTCCGGATCATTGCCGTAGCTGCGCAGTCCAATGACCGGGTTTTCCCAGTTATAGAGAATGTCGCTGACCGGTGCAAAGGACAGATTGCAGCCAACTGCTGCCGCCTCCCTGTTGGACATTTTTCCAAGATTATAGGCATAGTCCGGATTGCCGGTCGCAGCAATCTTCGTCTGTCCGCCGATCATCGTCCCGTCCGTGCAGGCACCATTTCCACCGTTCTCCGTATTGCAGGCGATAATAAGAGGAACCTTACTGTTTTCCTGCAAAATCCGGTTTTGTTCATAAACCTCATCTGCGGACGCCGGGTTATAACGAATACCGCCGATGTGGTATTTCTGAACGGTCATCTTCAGATAATCTTCATCCCGGCTGGAGCCCATATTAAAGAACAACTGACCAATTTTTTCGTCAAGAGTCATCCCTGCAATGGTGTCCTCTACCCACTTACAGTCCTCATCCGTCAGATAAAATGGTTTTTCTTTCATGTTGATCATAATTTAACTACCCCCTTTTTTTATTATGTGCAGAAAATAAGATATTATTATTGTACTAACCGCCCAGATTTTCCAAAAAAGCATCAATTTTCTTCTGCTGGTAACCGTTTTCATACGTGCCGTCTGTCAGATGACCGAGGGCCTGCGAAAGAAACTCCGCCCAGCTCTCCACTTCATGCCTCACTAATATCGGATAATACAGCACGCCATTCTTCTGTGCGGCGGCCAGGTCGCCCGGGGCATCGCCGCACATCAGCACATGGTCACGAGCATATCCCGCTTTCAATAATTCCCCAATACAGTAAGCCTTACTCCCGACATCCTGTGCCAGCACGATATCCGTGTGCTCCAGCAAATGGTGTTTCTTCCATTCTGCAAGCACCGCGCCCGGATTGGCGCTGGACACAACGGCGATATCCGCATATGCATGAGCCTGCTCCAGCGCCTCCCGTACACCCTCGTAAGGGCGAATCTCCTCCTCCGGGAGCTGAGTGATGGACTTATTGACTGCCCTGCTCCATGCCAGTGCTTTCCTGACACAGATATTGTCATGGCCTGCAAGAAAAGCTTCCAGCGCATCATTCGACAACTCAGGGCTTTCCTCCGTCCATCCCGCAAACACATCCAGCCCCTCTATTTTGCAGTACCGCTCCTGAATCTCTCCAAGAGCCATCGCCAGCCCCTTAAATCGGTTGACACCGCGCGTCATGGTATAGAGGTTGATCTCATTCCACCGGGACAAAATGGCATCCTCCCATTCCTCCAGATGCCACTCCGCAACCATGCACGGACCGAAGCAGCGGATGTGCTTGATGTCCATCGTATCCATGGCACAGCCGTCGCTGTCCACACAGATCATAAAGTCCTTTTTTCTCTTAAAATCTCTGATATGCTCAGACATAGAATTCCTCCGTTATTTACTGCGGCGCGCACGCAGTACCTCAACATTCTCTTCAACCTTCTTCTTGCTGAGAGGATAGATGAAGAACAATGCCAGAGCTACGGCTGCAAGCCCCACTGCCGGCACGATACAGGAGATATTGAATATCTTTTCCGTAACAACAGGATCAAAAGCTGTAGCTTCCGTATATCCGATCATGGAAAGCAGCGCGCCAACCAGGCCGGATGAAAATGCCTGCCCAAGCTTTCTGGCAAAGGAATATACCGAGTAGATTGTTCCATCCTCCCGGATGCCGTTTTTCACCTCTGCATCATCAATAACATCGGTAATCATAGCCCAGATAACCGTATTGAAGAATCCAAGTCCCATATAAGCCAGCGCATAAAATCCTACATAAACCATAGCATTGGCAGGCTTGACAACCAGGCATACCAGATATATGGCAGCCCCAAACAGACAGGACGCGATAGACAGCTCTTTTTTTCCGAATTTTCCCGCCAGCCTTGAAGCAAAGGGCGCACAGATTACCAGCATGATCACACTTCCTGCAAGCGCAGACATAGACTGGGCAGATGCGCTTCCATAATAATTCGGAAATACGTATCCGGCGAGGCCCTGCATACCAAGCATTGCCAGCAGAAGCAGAATTGCAGCCGCAATGATTCCCAGCAGTGAGCGGTTTGTAAAAATACTTTTGATCATACTGCCCACATTAATCTTCTGTGTATTGGCAGGCACTTCTACACGCTCACGGATAAGATTAAAGCACAGCAGGTAGCAGATAATGGCCAATACACCAAACACGCCTGCAATCACGGTCATGCGGGAACCGGACAAAACCGTATTGCCGTTCACCGTCTGATAAGCGAATAACGGAGTACCGACACCGATAACCGGACCGGCAAGGGTAGCACCAAGGGAACGCCATTTGGACAGATCCGCACGATCCTTCGGATCATCAGAAACTGCGGATGCCATAGAGCCGTAAGGAATGTTAATGGATGTATAGAAAATGGAGCCCCACAGAATGTAAGTCACAACCATCCACGCCACCTTAAAGCCATACGCCATGCCTGCAAATTCCGATTGATAGATTAAGAATGAGGCAATCGCCACCGGTCCGCACATCCGCTTGATCCACGGACGGAACTTCCCGTCTTTTGTCGGCTTGGAACGGTCAACAATCTGCCCCATTGTAACATCAGTAACCGCATCAACAAAACGTGCCGCCATCATCAGCACTCCGACAACCGCAGCCGGAATCCCCATAACATCGGTGTAAAATTTCAACATAAAACTGGAAGACAATATAAAAGTGAAGTCATTGCCGAAATCACCAAACATATAGCCTATTTTGTCCTTCATACCGAAAGGACGGACAGATGTATTACTGGACATATTTTTTCCCTCCCTGGTTAATAATTGTCTTTCGTTCAGTCAATTGCTATTTTTATTATTCTTTGTCAATCTTTGTCAGTTTGGCATTAACGCTCTCCAGGAATCCCTCTGGAACCATACTGCTCATCATATTACTCATACCCTCCAGGCTCATGGTCTTCATCATATCCCACATGCCTTCTCCCGGTGCTACCTTCATATTCGTGGTAAGCTTGACCGCGGTTGAAACTATCTCCAGCGCTTTTGGATTCTTCGCAAGCTCCTCCATGCTGTCTTTGATACTGTATTTTCCCTCCGGAAATTCCATCGGCGCACTCAGATCCATCTCTCCGACAGAGCTGAACCAGTTGGCAACGCCCTCCGCACGCTCATTAACCTCCGGCAGTACATAGACAGCCGGCTCCTTCTCAACCTTCTCAAGCGTTGCAGTGTCTTTCACGTTGCCTGCAGCTGCAAGCAGAGTATTAAATCCATCCTTCAAAGCCACCCGGAATACAAATACCTTCTCTGCGGACTGCTCCTCCACCAGCTCCTCATTCAGATACAGCGCCACGGACGGCTGATTGGAATATACACGAACCTCGGTAGACTCTCCTGCACGCTGTGCGTAACGCTTGCCGCAGATATGCACCATCGGTTTTTCTGTCCAGTAGGCCTGATAGATATAATAGCTGTCTTTCTTCGTCCTGCGGTCCATTGTCACAAGACCTTTATTATTACGTCCTACCACGCCGCCCTCATCCCTGGCCGCACAGCCGAAGTCAAACATATTCCACACATGGCTGGACCACAGCCACGGACGCTCGTCCAGTACTTTTGCCATGTGCTCATGGTAAAGCGCCTGATATTCCTCACTATAATCCTTACATGCCGGATTAGGTCCATGATAGGTAATAATGCCTTCACATCCGTACTCTGAAACACCTACGCAGATATCCGGATGAACTTCATGGAAATGATCGAACCACGGCCCGTTGTCCTCCATCCTTCCGCCATACCAGCCAAAGTAGTGGTTATAGCTGATAACATCGGTAATATGGTGCATCGGGCTTTCCAGCGGAGTCATGCTGACATGTGCGATCGTTGTCAGCCGGGTTGGATCAAGCTCCTTTGCAAGCGCGTTCAGCTCCTTATGATTATCCACCAGTTGCTGGCTGATGCCGCCGATCAGTATCTCATTCGAAATTCCCCAGAAGCAGATAGACGGATGATTATAATTCTGGATAATCAGCTCTTTCAACTGGCTGATACAGTTCTGGTGGGCATTTGGGTCTTTTTTAAATACGCTGATAAACGGAATCTCTGCCCATACCACAAAGCCCATCTCATCACAGGCATCATAGAAATCCTGTGAGTGCTGATAATGAGCCAGACGGATTGTGTTCGCTCCCAGTTCTTTAATGATGGCCGCATCCCTGTAGTGGTCATCCCTCGTCAGGGCATTGCCCTTGTAAAGCTGGTCCTGATGGCGGCTGACGCCACGGAGCGGCGTTTTCCTGCCATTGATAATAAATCCCTCACTTGGCGAACATTCGAAGCTTCGCACACCCACACGTGCGGACACTTCATCATATGCCTCATTCCGGCGCTGAAGCCTTGCAGTAACCGTGTACAGATATGGGTTGTCAATATCCCACAGGGTAACATCCGGGACATGAATCACCGTCTTTGCCGCATCCGACGGACGGCACGCCGCGGCAACCTCTCTGCCCTCCGCATCAAAGACAGAATAAAGGACAGTAAAATTCTCATCAGGATTTATGACATAAGCCTCTGTCTCAAAGGCAGCCCCATCGCCTTCCTCACACGGCTTTGGAGTTACAGCCAGCCCCGGACCTCCATAATAATCCAGGTCAAAATGTGTATCCGGCACGCTGATCAGATTTACGCCGCGGTAAAGTCCCCCGTAGAACGTGAAATCCGCAGATTCCGGATAAACACTGGACTTCACCTCATTGCTGCAGGCTATGACAAGAAGATTTTCCCCGGACTCCCTGCACAGATCTGTTACATCCGCACGGAAGATGGAATACCCGCCCTCGTGGTAAGTAACTTCCTTTCCGTTGACATAGACGGTTGCCTGCTGGCCTGCCGCCAGAACCTCCACATAGACCTTTCCGCCCGGCAGAGGCTGTTTCGGCGTGGCAAATGTCCTTGCATACCAGTAACAGCCACGGTCATATCCCCCATTTCCGTCATGTCCATCCACCGCATTCCATGTATGCGGAAGATCCACCATCTGCCAATCCGTCGGCATAGCCGCCGGAAGCCCCACGTTCTCCCGTATAAACTGCCATCCCTTATTCAGACTGATGATGCTTCGCATAAGCAACTCCTCCTTTCATATTGTGCATACTGCACAATAAAGACATGAATTTTATAGTTTAATTATATATTTTGAATTATATATGCAAATACCCTACATAAATATGGAAAATTTATTGTATTTTTTGTACTATTTTTAGATTGTTTGATTTTCTCAAAAAAATATGCAATAAATATGTAATAATAGCAAAAACAAATGCAATGTGAAGGAGGTGTTACATCATGAAAGAGGAACAGATGATCATTGATTTAGTATGTAATATACTCCAGCTTTCTCGGGTACCTGTCTGTTTTCTGCCCCTACAGGATAAGGATCACGGCCCGCCGGACAACAGTCTGCAGGAAAGAATCCTTCAAAAAGCAGAAACATCTGATGTATTTGATAAAATGTTCCGTTCGCTGAAAAAAAAGAATGTCTACCAGCTCACAGATATATTACAGTGCAATTACACAATTCTATGGCTTCCAAAAAGCGAACAATGGATGTTCTGCGGCCCAGTACTGTTCGAAGAAATCAAATACGAACGTCTCCAGAAAATTTTCCAGGAATTAAAGCTGCCCGAGGAGCTGCAGGATACTCTCCATGAGCATTATCTTAAAGCAACACTTGTATCCGCTCAGGAATCCTATGAAAACATTTTTATAGTCCTCGCTGACAGACTGTACGGGAAAGGCCAATATAGCGTGGTCTATGACAACGGTCACGAACTGGACGAGTGGTATCATTATTATCAGAATTTTTACCGTGTGCCGGAAAACCCTCTCCGCGGTGTAAAGGTAATCGAAGAACGTTATGAATTGGAGAACGCCCTGATAGGAGCCATCGAGCACGCTGATGAACCGAAGGCAATGGAACTGGCAGCCAAAATCTCCACTCTTGTGATACCCCCAAGAATGCCGAATGCCATGCGGGATATGAAAGATTACTGCATAACAAGCAACACACTGATGCGCAAGGCCGCAGAGACTGCCGGAGTACATCCCATCTACATAGATGCCTTTTCCAACCGCAACGTACAGAAGATTGAACAGTTAATCAGCCAAAAGCAGGCCCGGAATCTGATACGGAAGATGGCCAGAGGGTACTGTCAGTTAATACACAGACACACACTCCCTGACTACTCAACATTAATTCGCAAGGTTATCACTTATGTCAACACCGATGTACGGGCAAACCTGACCCTGCACGGATTAGCTGAAGAGCTTTCTGTCAATGCCAGCTATCTCTCAACTTTATTTAAAAAAGAAATGGGCTGCACCTTGACAGATTATGTTAACCAATGCAGGATCCGCCATGCCAGAAAGCTTCTTCTCAGCACCGATATGCCAATCAAGAACGTCGCGGCAGCCAGCGGTATTGCGGATGTCTATTACTTCAACCGCCTGTTCAAGAGAATGACCGGTTCTACACCGAAAGCATACCGTGAAATAGACTCCTTTGAGAGACAGAAAGAGCTCTCAGCTCTGAATAACAGCAACATAACATACTCCGGCCGCCGTGCTGACAGATCTGATTAAACCCTGTATGGAATTTCTCTTTTGGAATCTGACAGCCGAATATGATACGAATCTAAAAACAGCCCTGTCCAACGACAGGGCTGTTAATATACATAGCCTATTCCTCAATATCCTCCGCCGGTTCCGCCGGAATGAAGACACGTGATTTCTCTTTTTCTCCTTTTTTCTTTTGTACCGCTTTCTCCCGGGCCTCACGGCAGAATTCCATCTGGGAATTAATAAGTACCTTGCCACGCTTATCCTGTTTTACATAGGTCCCATCCGGCAAAAGCAGATGTGCCTTCACATTATCCTTAAATTCCAAATCCAGAACATACATTACCTCTCCCTTAATTCTCTCATCCTCTACCGGGAATACAATTTCCACACGGCGGTCCAGGTTACGGGGCATCCAGTCCGCACTTCCCATGAATATCTCCTCATGACCTCCGTTATAGAAATAGAAAATACGGCTGTGCTCCAGAAAATCTCCTACAATGGAACGAACCTGGATATTTTCACTGACACCTGGAATTCCCACCCTCAGACAGCAGATACCTCTTACCAAAAGCTCGATCTTAACACCGCAGGAGGATGCATAATAGAGAGCCGCCATAATTACCGGATCACAGAGAGCGTTCATCTTGCCCATAATATGTGCCGGATTTCCCTGCTTTGCATTTTCTGCCTCCCTCTCGATCAGCTTCAGGAAACGATTCTTCATCCAGATCGGCGCAACGACCAGTTTATTCCAGCGTTTTGGCTCAGAATAGCCGGAGAGCATATTGAATACAGCCGTTGCATCCTCACCGAAACGTTCGTCGCAGGTAAATACACCGCAGTCCGTATAAAGCTTAGCTGTCGAATCATTATAGTTACCGGTTGCCATATGCACATAACGGCGGATTCCGGTCTCTTCTCTTCTTACCACCAATGTAATCTTACTGTGCGTCTTTAAGCCCACCAGGCCGTAAATAACATGACATCCGGCTTTTTCCAGCATCTTGGCCCAGACAATGTTGTTTTCCTCATCAAATCGCGCCTTCAGTTCTACCAGAACGGAAACCTGCTTGCCGTTCTCCGCTGCCTGCGCAAGAGCCGCAATGATAGGAGAATGTCCGCTGACACGATACAGAGTCTGTTTGATTGCAAGGACATCCGGATCCTTTGCTGCCTTACGAACAAAATCCACGACCGGATCAAAGCTCATGTACGGATGATGCAGAAATACATCTCCCTCCCGGATTATCTGGAAAATATCCTTATCGTTCTGAAACTCCGGTACAGGTGCAGGCGTATATTTCTTAGTCTTGTACCGATCAAAGCCCTCCAGTCCGTAAATCTTCATCAGCATGGTAAGATCCAGAGGTCCGCTGATCGCAAAAATATCTTCACTCTTAATATCAAACTCGGTTCTCAGAATTTTCAGGAGGCGCTTATCCATCTTTTCTTCTGCTTCAAGACGGATCACTTCACCCCACTGACGCTTCTTTAGCTGCTTCTGAATTTCCACCAGAAGGTCCTCTGCCTCATCCTCATCAATGGTCAGATCTGCATTTCTCATAATACGGTAAGGATGTGCACAGACGACGTTATTGCTCAAAAACAGCTTTCCGATATTTCTCTCGATGATTTCCTCCAAAAGGATGACCGCAGTAACGCCCTCCCTGCCGGATGGGACCTCAATGACACGCGGCAGTACGGAAGGTACCTGAACAGTCGCAAATTCCAATACCTCCCTGCCCTTTTTCTTGTCTTTTTTGGAAATCAGCGCACCGATATTCAGGGATTTGTTCCGAATCAGCGGAAACGGTCTGGAGGAATCCATAGCCATAGGCGTCAGCACAGGATATACGTTGTCTTCAAAATAGCGGTCTGCAAACTCCTTCTGCTTTTCGGAAAGATTTTCGTGCTCCATAATCATATGGAGCCCGGCCTTTTCCAATGCAGGAATCAGGGAACGGTTCAGTGTATTATACTGTACATGCACCAGCTCATGTGTCTGTACACTGATCTCCCGAAGCTGCTCCTTAGGAGTCAATCCCGCAATATCCGTTTTTTCATAGCCTGCATGCACCTGATCCTTCAGGGATGCTACACGCACCATATAAAACTCATCCAGATTGGAGGATGTAATGCTCAAAAATTTCAGCCGCTCAAAAAGAGGCAGAGACTTATCCCTCGCTTCGCTCAAGACCCTGTCATCAAATTTCAGCCAGCTCAATTCTCTGTTCACATAATATTCCGGTTTTTCAAATTTTTTCAGTTCCATAATCGTTCACCCCCTACACCTTTCTCTTGCGCCTGAGCACCAGACGAATACCGAACACTTCTTCAAAGAACTCCACTTTGTCCTTCAAAAGCCCTAATTCCAGAGAAATATCCCTGTTGGAATCAATCACAAGCTGCAATTCCCGATCCTTAAGCACAGCCTTCAGCCCCTGCACTTTCTGGTAATGGCTTCTGTCCATGGCATTGGCAAGACGCAGAATTGCTGTCAGCTTCGCGACCAGAAGATAGCGGTTTCTGTCTAAACCGGAGCCATCGTCATTTTTCTCATAATAGATAAACTCGGTGGTATTATAGCGCACCGCACTGGCAATGATCTGACGCTCTTCTGTCGAAAGACCGATGATCTCCGTCGCCATAATGATCCGGTAGGAGCATTCTGCCACATCCGACATGCTGATATATTTTCCGCAGTCATGAAGCTGAACGGCAATCTGCAGAAGCAGACGTTCCCTTGCTCCCATTCCATGCACCTTTTTCATACTGTCGAAAATTGCCAGCGCCAGCTTCGTGGTCCCCTGAATATGGTTTTTGCCGCTGGAATAACGCTTTGCAATATTTCTGGAAGCTACCAGGATATCATTTTCAAAATTATGTACACTCTTAATAAACCTTTTCTTTTCCCCGAAATCATAGGCAAGACCATCCAACAGAGAAACGCCCGGCGCCCACAGAGATTCCGCATTGAAAATATCCAGAAAATTTTTGCAGATGACCATAGTCGGAACCACCAGAGAGGCATATTCCGGATCAATTCCCATTTCCTCTGCCAGTGCTTCCTCAGTCTTGTATACGGTATTTTCATAGCGCTTTTCAAATTCCGTTCTGTTGATGATCTTATCCTGCATTTCTTCACGAAAAATCGTATCTGTCAGAAAATCTCCCATAAGGATAACATTTTTGATGTCACGGTCCTTCAGAGACAAACGCTGAAAAGCCATCAGATCATTACGGATAAATTCCTCAATAAGCTGATCATAATGCGTATTTGTCTTTTCCAGCTCCTTCAGCCGTTCACGGATACGCAGGCTTCCCATTTTCAGACACTGCGTGGTCACCAGCGCATCCTTGTCAAACAGAGACACCTGCAGGCTGCCTCCGCCCACATCCAGAATAGCGGTTCCCTTCTGTATCATCTTCTTAAAGCCGGCTTCAATCGCAGCAATGGACTTATACCCGAGAAAATGCTGCTCCGCATTACTTAAAATCTCCACGCGGATACCGGTCCTCTGGAAAATCTGTTCAATAATGATAATCGGATTCTCCAGTTCCCGAAAAGCGCTGGTCGCACAGGCACGGGATTCCTCTGCGCCGAATTCTCTCATAATATTCCGAAAATCATTTAGAATGCTGCACAGCGCATCTACCATGTCCATGTCCAGCCTGCCGGTAGAATACGCTCCCTTCCCCAATTCCAGACGATATCTCACATAGTTCAGCTCACGAAAACCAATTTTTTTCGACAATTCAAAGATTTTCATACTGACCTCATACGAACCAATGTCAATCGCCGCAAAGGTTGTTACTGCCATTTCCCCATCTCCTTTTCCCTTAACCTGCCGTTTCTTTTCCCAATAAATAATCAATAAACTGCTGTGCCGTCCTTCCGGTCAGCCCGCCGTGAGAAAGCTCCCATTTATTTGCCTCCAGAAGCAGCTCATTCTCCGGCATCTGTACATGATGACGCTCTGCCAGGACCTTGACGATATTCTGGAATTCCTTCTTATTCGGAGCCCCGAAATAAATACGCACACCAAAGCGGTATACCAGGGAAAGCTTCTCCTGCACCGTATCGGAGGAATGCAGATCATCGTCATCCATAAGCTCCAGTTTGTCACTGGACCGCTCGCGCACCAGATGCCTGCGGTTACTGGTTGCATATATCAGTATATTCTCCGGTTTTTTCTCCAGGCCGCCCTCAATTACAGCCTTCAGATATTTATATTCAATCTCAAACTCTTCAAATGACAAATCATCCATATAGATGATAAATTTATAATTTCGATTCTTAATCTGTGCGATCACATCGTTCAGGTCCTGAAATTGATGCTTATACACCTCAATAATTCGAAGGCCCTCATCATAATAACGGTTCAGAATTCCCTTGATGCTGGAAGATTTTCCGGTTCCCGCATCTCCGAAAAGAAGACAGTTGTTGGCTTTTCGTCCCCGTACAAAGGCTTCCGTGTTTTCAATAAGCTTCTGTTTCGGAATTTCGTATCCTACAAGATCATCCAGCTTCACATGTGCAATCCTGGTGACAGGCATGATCACAGCGTCACCGTTCTTATCATGGTCCACACGGAAAGCTTTATGAAGCCCCAGCTTGCCAACGCCGAAATCCTTATAGAACTGCACCATATCCTCCATAAACTCTTCCGTGGTTTGCGCTTCTGCCAGCGTCCTGCTCATAGCGCAGATACGGTCCCGGATGCGTTTATTGAACATTTTGCTGTTGCTGTCAATATTGTGATAATCGCAAAGAATATGACAGCAGGAGGTACCGAGAACCCGGTCAAACACCCGCAGATCAAAATCATACAGCTCTTTAAAAATTGCAAAATCATGCAGTGCCAGCTCATTGATGCTGCCCTCCACTGCTCCGCGAATCTCACTTGCCGTACTGAACGCATTTTCATGGTTTACCAGAAGAAAGGTCAGATAATTATGCCAAAGGTTCCCTGAAAATCCGTAGGAGCCCGCAATTTCCACAAGACCATTGGCACACTCATAAAATAATTCTCTTTTTTCTGTCAACTTACTCTGCTGTTCTTCATATACACACATCAGCATCGTCATCTTCTGAAGGATCTCCCCATGCTGAAAATCACGATAAAGAATGCATTCCTGAATCCTTGCCATTGATTAATCCTCCCTCTGAAGCCCGTAATTTCCAAGTACCCGCATGCGGTTCGCCTCCGCTTCCAGACCGCGGAGCGCATTCTTGACAGCACTGTCTTCCAGATTTCCTTCAAAATCGACGAAAAACCTGTATTCCCATGTTCTGCCCGGAATCGGACGGGATTCAATTTTGGTCATATTCAGCCCATTGTAGATAATATGAGAAAGCATGTTGTAAAGTGTTCCGCTCTCATGCGGCAGCTCGAAGCATACGCTGACTTTGCCGGCTGTTTTCTCATAAACCGGCTTGCTGCTAACAATAATAAATCTGGTTACATTCTGTTCATTATGGCAGATGTTTTCCGCAAGCACAGACAATCCGAACACCCTGCCTGCCTCCCGGCTCGCAATGGCAGCCTGGGTAATGTCATTCTGCTCACGCACTTTTTTGGCGGCACCGGCTGTATTTTCTGCCTTCACAATCTTCCACCCGGAATGTCCCTCCAGATACCTGCTGCACTGAGCGAGCCCCTGCGGGTGCGAGCAGACCGTGCGCAGTTCCTCCAATTTTGCTCCCGGAAGCCCCAAAAGCACATGATCCACCCGGATGGGCTGTTCACCTACGATATATAGCTGATATTCCGCTAACAGGTCATAGATGTCCGCCACAATACCGGCAGTAGAATTCTCGATCGGAAGAACTGCATAATCTGCCCTGCCGAAGGAAACCTCCTCCATGGCATCTCTCCAGGTCTTTACATGATAGCCGTGAATATTGTCCTCAAAGTAAGCTCTCATGGCCGCATAGCTGTATGCACCCTCCACTCCCTGAAAAACAACATGCACATCTTCCAGGGGAAGCCGTTCTTCCATCTCATAATCCCTGTTTTCTTCAATTCCGTTTTTTGTCAGTAGCTGATACTGGCGTTTCCGGCTGATTGCCATAATCTGCTGAAACAACTCCTGCACACCGAGCCTGTTGAATTCTCCGTGCGCCTGTCCCGTCAAAGCCGCAATTTTTGCACGCTCCCGTTTCGGATCCAGCACCTTTTTTCCTGTATGGATCTTATACTCTGCAACATCCTCGCAGACCTTCATTCTCTTCTCAAAAAGCCGGAGAAGCTCCGCATCAATGCGGTCAATCTCCTTCCTGCATTCCTGCAAGTCGATCATGTTCTTCATCCTCCCGTAGTGATTCATCCTCTGTCATATCCCGGACAATTGCCGTAAGCTCTCCGATAAACGAAAGAGAGCCAAACGCCAGAACCACGTCCTGTTCTCCCGCCAGACAAAAGACCTCCTTTGCCGCTTCTCTGACAGAGGAATAAGCCTGTACATCCCTGTGATACTCGCGAATCACCTGAGCCAGCTCCTCTGCCGGAAGCGCACGCGGATTACCGGGCGTCTGTATGGTCAGGATCTTTTCTGCATAGGAATGCGTCTTTTCTATAATGCTTCTGTAATCCTTATCACGGAATACACCCATAATATAATAAATCTTTTTATTCTTAAAATAATGGCGTATGGAAGCTGCCAGCATATCTGCTGCGGCAGGATTATGGGCGCCGTCCACAATCCACAGCGGCTTCTCACATATAACCGTAAAACGCCCGTTCCAAAGAGCGTGCTTCAGCCCCTCCTGCCGTATTTGAATGCTTGTCGGATAGCCGCATTTATTCAGTGCTTCCAATGCCTCCAGCGCCAGTACTGCATTTTCTGTCTGACAGACCCCGGCAAGAGCTGCCCCATAAGTCTCCCCCTTATACCGGAAAGTCTGTCCTTGGCAGCTCTCTTTTAACACCTCTGCGGTGTCCCAGGCTGCTTCCAGAAGCTCTGCGCCCTCTCTTATGCATTTCTCACGAATGACCTGTTCCGCTTCTTTTTTCTGTACCGTAGTGACTGCCATACAGCCCGGCTTTACAATGCCCGCCTTTTTCTCTGCAATTTCCGCAAGTGTATTTCCCAAAAAGGACTGGTGATCCATACTAATGGAAACCAATACTGCAAGCTTCGTATTCCGGATGATATTTGTCGCATCCAGGCTTCCGCCCATGCCTACCTCCAAAAGCACCAGATCACAGTTTTCATCCTTAAAAAATAAAAATGCCACCGCCGTTTCAATCTCAAATGGGGTGGGATGGGGAAGTCCTTCTTCTGTCATTTTTGCAATGACCTCTGCCACTTTTGTCAGATATTCTGCAAATTTTTCCCGGCTGACCGGCCTTCCCGCTGTCTCCATACGCTCCCGGTAGGAATAGATTGTCGGAGAAATATACCTTCCCACCCGATAGCCGGCTCTTGACAGCGTCGTATATAAATAAGCAATTACCGAACCTTTTCCGTTCGTACCGCCCACATGGACATATTGCAGATCATCCTGCGGATTTTTGAGACGCTTCATCATCTCCTGCATGTTGGCCAGTCCCAGAACACTTCCGTATTTCTCCGATTCCCTGATATATGCCCGGCTTTGCTGATAGTCCATTTCTCTGCTCCTGTTCATCATCTTTCTGTATTCATTGTGCTCATATTGATTCTAGCATTTGTGCATGAATTTTTCAAGGTCGGCAATACTAGAAATAAGTAAAATTCATGTATATAACGAGGTATCGATAATTATGAAAAAGAACTTTCTGATGTGCGGTTCCATTGGATGGTGCCTGGAAATTTTCTGGACCGGCTTTCATGCGCTGCTTGCAGGTGAACCTACAATGATGGGCAAAACCTCTCTCCTGATGTTTCCGATTTACGGGTGCGCGGCATTGATTGGACCGGTCTATAAAAAAATTGCAGCAATCCCTACATTTCTGCGTGGCTGCCTGTATACTGCCGGTATCTATGTGGCTGAATTTTCCAGCGGAAGCATTTTAAAGCATCTGGGCATGTGTCCGTGGGATTACAGCAATACTCCGTTTCACTACAAAGGACTTATCCGCCTGGACTACGCACCTGTGTGGTTTATCACCGGCCTGCTTTTTGAAAAAATACTTACAAAAGCATCTTGAAAAAACGCCCCGTCTATTATATTATGTTGGGTAAGGAAATTTTACAATTTTCTATACGAAAAATGGAGGTATGACATGAGACACCTAATGAGCCCGTTGGATTTCTCCGTAGAAGAGCTGGATAAGCTTCTGGATCTTGCCAACGATATTGAGAAAAAACCCGCAAAATACGCACATACCTGTGATGACAAAAGACTTGCCACTCTGTTTTATGAACCAAGTACACGTACCCGCTTAAGCTTTGAGGCTGCTATGATGAACCTCGGGGGAAAAGTTTTAGGATTTTCCACCGCTGATTCCAGTTCCGCAACCAAAGGCGAAAGCGTTGCCGATACTATTCGTGTTACATCCTGCTATGCAGATATCTGTGCTATGCGTCACCCGAAAGAAGGTGCTCCGCTGGTAGCTTCTATGGCATCCGCCATACCTGTAATCAACGCCGGTGACGGAGGTCATCAGCATCCCACCCAGACTCTTACCGATTTACTTACCATCCGCTCTTTAAAAGGACGTTTAAACAACATCACCATTGGTCTGTGCGGAGATTTAAAATTCGGACGTACCGTTCATTCCCTGATTGAAGCATTGGTACGCTATGACCATGTAAAATTTATCCTGATCTCTCCGGAAGAACTTCGTATTCCAAGCTATATCCGGGAAGATGTGCTGAACCGCAATCAGGTGGAATTTGAAGAAGTAGAAAGACTGGAAGATGCGCTTCCTGATCTGGACATCCTTTATATGACACGTGTGCAGAAGGAACGTTTCTTCAATGAAGAGGACTATGTCCGTATGAAAGACTTCTACATACTGGACAAACAAAAAATGGAGCTTGCCAAAGAGGATATGTATATTCTGCATCCTCTGCCGCGTGTAAATGAAATCTCCGTGGAAGTGGATTCCGATCCAAGAGCAGCTTATTTCAAGCAGGCTCAGTACGGCGTTTATGTACGTATGGCACTGATTCTTACATTATTGGAGGTGGATGTAGCATGTTAAATGTTGGAGCACTTCGTGAAGGTTATGTCCTGGATCACATCAAAGCAGGCAAGGCTATGACCATTTACCATGATCTGAAGCTGGATAAGCTTGACTGCACCGTTGCAATCATCAAAAACGCACGCAGCAACAAAATGGGCAAAAAGGATATTATCAAGGTAGAATGTCCGATTGAAGATCTGGATTTGGATATCCTTGGCTTCATTGACCACAACATCACCGTTAATATCATTAAGGATGAAAAAATCGTCGAGAAAAAAGAGCTGAGACTTCCAAAGCAGGTCGTAAACGTCATCAAATGCAAAAATCCCCGCTGCATTACTTCTATTGAGCAGGGACTGGATCATGTATTTGTTCTCTCTGACGAGGAAAAAGAAATTTACCGCTGCAAATACTGTGAAGAGAAATACAGAGGAAAACGAAACAAATAATTAAGATAAAAACGTATAAAGCCCCGGCCGTCAGGCCAGGGCTTTATACGTTTTTATCACACTCATCCGGATATACGCAGGCCGGCCGATAAGCCGGGTTATGTCATTGGGTGATCATCTATCTAGGCCAGCCGTTGCCGGCTGGCTCCAGCGACCCACCTGAAAGCACGACGGGCAGCCGTATCGCTTTCTTTTCGGTCTTGCTTCGAATGGAGTTTACATGTGCCCGTCCTGTTACCAGAACGGCGGTAGTCTCTTACACTGCCTTTCCACCCTTACCCTCCGCCGGAGGGCGGTTTATTTCTGTTGCACTGGTCTGGGAGTCACCTCCACCGGACGTTATCCGGCATCCTGCCCTGTGAAGCCCGGACTTTCCTCGTCTGTACTCTTTCGTCTGTACAGCCGCGATCACCTGGCCGACTTGCGCAAATGTTATTTTAACACGCTTTTTTTCATCTGTAAAGGCTAAGAATCAAACGACTATGCATTTGCCCTGCGTGCCTCTTTTTTCTTCTCCATAGCGTCCACACAGATGGTACATGCGGCATCTCCGGTAATATTGACACAAGTACGTCCCATATCCAGAATACGGTCAATACCGGCAACCAGTGCAATGCCCTCCAGCGGAAGCCCAACGCTTTCCAGAACCATGGCAAGCATGATCATACCGGAACCGGGAACACCTGCAGTTCCGACAGAGGCCAGCGTTGCAGTCAGAATAATTGTAAGCTGCTGGGAAATACTTAAATCAATGCCGAATATCTGAGCAATAAAAATCGCACAAACACCCTGGTAAATAGCGGTTCCATCCATATTTATAGTAGCTCCCAGAGGCAGAACAAAGCTTGCGACCTCTTTTCTTGCACCAAGCTTCTGAGTGCATTCCAGATTAAACGGAAGCGCACCCACGCTGCTTGCACTGGAAAAAGCAAAAATCATCGCCTGGCTCATACCCTTAAAGAATTTCAGCGGATTCATTCCGGAAATGATCTTCACTGTGGAAGAATATACCAGCACCATATGTACGATGTAAGTCACATAGGCCACAGCGATCACTTTCAGAAGCGGAAGCAGAACCTTCGGTCCATTGCTGGCTACCACTGGCGTGATCAGCGCAAACACACCGATCGGAGACAGCCTGATGATCATTCCCATGACCTTAAAGCTGACTTCTGAGAAGCTGTCTACAACCTCCTTGGCCGCCTTGCCTTTTTCTCCTGCAACAATAATACCGAAGCCAAAGAACAATGCAATCACAATGACCTGCAGCATGGTTGCATTTGCCAGTGGCTGTACCGCGTTGGATGGGAAAATGTTCACCAGCGTATCCATAAAGCTTGGTGCCTCCGTCGCCTCATAGGTAAGCTCCTGTGCGCCAAGTGTATATCCTGCCCCTACATTCAGAAGATTTGCAAAAAGCAGTCCCAAAGTTACTGCAAAGGCAGTCGTGCATAAATAGAAGCAGATTGTTTTTGCTCCGATTGCCCCTACCTTGCGCACATCCTGCAGAGAAATGATACCCTGCAT
Source organism: uncultured Blautia sp. (assembly GCA_900551075.1). Lineage (GTDB taxonomy): Bacteria > Bacillota > Clostridia > Lachnospirales > Lachnospiraceae > Blautia_A. The sequence continues at coordinate 22,803 of URVB01000015.1, forward strand.
GATAGACAACAGTACGACAGGTACCACCACCATCTTGATCAAATTCAGGAAAATGGTTCCGAACGGCTTGATATAGCTTTCCGCTGCATCTGCGCATCCCTGCATCGCCAGACCTGCAAGCACACCTAATACAAGTGCTGCAAAAATCCAGACAGTTAATGATACTTTTTTCTTTTCTGTTGTTCCACTCATAGATATTCCCCCTCTCGAATTTTTATTTATGTGAGTGTACAGAAACCAAATTAAACATCAAAACAGCTTCCGCCAACAAATTCTCTCAAAATAGAATTCTGCGGGACTTCCTCGCTGGGAACTGCCACAAAATAATCAAAAAATTTCAATAGTCTTTTTGCCTCCACATATTCCGGCTCGCTCTTATCAATCCCAAACAAAAGCGGTTCCGCATACAGCTTCAGACATGCCAGCTCATACGCCAGCGCAGAATTGAACATGATGTCCGCCTCCTCCTGGAAGGGAAAAATATTCTGCTCCTCTCCCCTTCTTACAGAGGGCCATCGCGCGATCGTGTCCTTTGCCGAGGTTCCCCTTGTCCGGGCATCCCGCACGATCCTGCGGATCAGACGTCCATCCGTCGTCGGAATCCGATTATGCTCGTCAACATTCAACTGCGTCAGGGCGCTGATATAAATCTTAAATTTGCTTTCTTTTGGAAGCGCATAGCTTAATTGATCGTTCAAACCATGGATTCCTTCGATAACTAAGATATCATCCTTTCCAAGCTGCAAATAATCGCCGCGGTATTCCCGCATCCCCGTCTTAAAATTATAAACAGGCAATTCCACACGTTCACCGTCAAGCAGGGCAAGCATATCACGGTTAAACTGCTCCACATCAATCGCTTCCAGGCATTCGTAATTCTTCTCCCCATATTCATCCAGGGGCGTATCCTGCCTGTTTACAAAATAATTATCGACTGCAATCGGATGCGGCTTCATGCCATGTGCACTCAACTGGATAGAAAGCCTGTGCGAAAACGTTGTTTTTCCGGAAGAGGAAGGGCCTGCGATCATTACAAATTTTTTATTGCCTGCCTCCACAATCTGCTCCGCAATTCTGGATATTTTTGCTTCCTGCAGCGCCTCCTGCACCAAAAGTATACTGCTGACACCCTCCTTTGTGATCCGGTCATTCAGCTCTCCCACACACGAAATGTCCATTTTTCTGCCCCAATCCTGGGATTCCTTCTGTACACGGAAGATTTTTTCTTCCGGACAGAACGGCGGGATCACAGTCGGATCCGAATGCTCCGGCAGCTCCAGCACGAAGCCATCATCGTACAGCTTCAGGTCAAAATATTTGATATACCCTGCATGATGCGCCATAAAGCCATAAAAATAATCTTCAAAATTTCCAATGCTGTATAAATTTACCCTTGACACCCTTCTGTAACGGAACAGCTTCTCTTTATCATACATACCGTATTTATGAAAAATCGCAATGGCCTCTTCCGTCCCAACGCTCCGCTTCAAAATCGGTGTTTGGGCCTCTACGATTTCCCGCATCCGGGCCTTCACCTGATCCAGAAACGCCTGATTCAGAACGGTATTCCCTTCCATGGTAAAATAATAGCCGGAGCCAATGGAATAGTGAATTACTACTTTCTCAATATTTTCCTTGCCTGCCACATCATAAATTGCCTTCAGCAATATCAGGCAGGCACTTCTTTTATACGTTTTATGCCCGATATTATCCCTTGTAGTCACAAAAGAAACCGTGCAGTCTGCCTTCAGCCGCTTATGAAGCTCCCGCAGCTTTCCATTCACTGTCACCAGAATAACCGGCGCATCCGCCGTTTCCTCATAGTCTCTGACAATATCCGCGTAGCTGATGCCGATCGGATATTCTCTGCTCTCCCCTCCTACCGTAACTTTTGCCATTTTCTGCCCCATAAGGTTTCCTCCCGTCTTATGCATATAGTATAGTATATGGGCTTGCTACCTCTGCGCATGAAATTTTTAAATCCGGAAATGCCTTTTCCAGCTCCTGCTTCATTGCATCCATAAAAATGTATTCTGTTCCATAATGCCCTGCATCGATCAGGGCAATTCCTTTCTCAACTGCATCAATTGCCGTATGATGGTCAATGTCGCCAGTAATATAAACCTGTGCACCGGCAGCGGCCGCCTCTTCAACCATACTCTTTCCGCTTCCTGTGCATACGGCTGCAAGCTCTGTCTCCCGGTCCAGATCACCGTATATTTTCACATCTTTAAGAGCAAATGCTTCCTTTACAAATTCCGCGCATTCCTTCAGCGTCATCTTACGCGGAAGTGTTCCCACACGGCCGATTCCCTGTACGCCGGATTCTCCGTCTTCCGTAACGGACAGCACCCTCCGGTTATCAAGCTTCAGATAATCTGCGCTCAGCTCTGCCATTCCAAGGACATCATAATTCGTATGCATCGCGTAATACTGAATCCCGTGCTGAATCAGAGACAGTACCTTTTTTCCCGTAAAATCATGATTGTTGATCTTTTTCATTCCGGAAAAGATCATGGGATGATGCGTTATGATCATATCCGCCCCTGCCTGAATGGCCTCCTCAAGCACACCTGCCGTCAGATCCAGGGCAAGAAAAACATGAGATACCTCTTTTTTATCATCTCCGACCAAAAATCCCACGTTATCCCAATTTTCGGCTGCGGCTGCAGGATACCGGCTCTCAAGCCATGCATTCAGTTCTTTTACTATCATATCTGTCAAGGGCAGCTTCTATGAGCTGCTTTTCCTCCTCTATCTCTTTCAAACGCTTCTGTGCGGACTCTCCCGGTGCTTCCCTGAGTTTATTCAGAATTTCAGCACGAATCCGCAGCTCCCGTTCCAGATACTGCTTCAATACAGGATGGCGCTTCGTCAGAAGAAGCTTCCCAAATGCCTCCTCTTCCCTGGTATACGGAAGCATCGTTTCCGTCTCTGCCCAAACAGCCTTCATCATGGGATAAAACTTCCCCTCCTCCAGGATCAGCTCCTCCTGGACGATCTCATATCCCTTTTTCCGGATAAACCGGCGAAAATGAGGAATATCCGACTGCGGCTGCAAAATCAGCTCCCGAAATCCACGCAGAACGCACGCTCCCTCTGTCAGGATACGTTCCATAAGCGGACCGCCCATCCCCGCAAGCACCAGAGTGTCTCCCTCATCCGGCCTCAGCTCTCCCAGACCATCCGAAAGACGGGTTTCTATGTACTGTGTAAGGTCATATTCCGCAATATGCTCCTGTGCTCTACAGAGCGGCCCTTTCCGTACATCCATGGCGATCGCCCCTGGTATCTTTTGATTCAATACCAGGTATATCGGCAGATATCCATGATCACACCCCACATCTACCAGCCGGCTTCCCTCTGTTACCATCTCTGCTATTGCAGACAAACGCAAGGACAACTGCATGATACGGCTCCTTAATCCAGGTAATCCTTCAGCTTACGGCTGCGGCTCGGATGGCGCAGCTTGCGCAGAGCCTTCGCCTCGATCTGACGGATACGCTCCCTGGTAACATTAAACTCTTTGCCAACCTCCTCCAACGTACGGGCACGTCCATCATCCAGCCCGAAACGCAGGCGGAGAACCTTCTGCTCTCTCTCTGTCAGCGTCCCCAGGACCTCGATCAACTGCTCTTTCAAAAGGGTAAAAGCAGCCGCATCTGCCGGCACAGGCACATTATCATCCTGAATAAAATCTCCCAGATGGCTGTCCTCTTCCTCACCGATCGGTGTTTCCAGAGAAACCGGCTCCTGGGAAATCTTCAGGATTTCACGGACACGCTCCACAGACATTTTCATTTCCTCTGCAATTTCCTCCGGGGTAGGTTCACGTCCCAGCTCCTGAAGCAGTTGACGGGAGACTCTTATCAGCTTATTGATGGTCTCCACCATATGCACAGGAATACGGATGGTACGTGCCTGATCCGCAATTGCCCTTGTGATTGCCTGACGAATCCACCATGTTGCATAGGTACTGAATTTGTATCCTTTGCGGTAATCGAACTTCTCCACAGCCTTGATCAGACCCAGATTCCCCTCCTGAATCAAATCCAAAAACAACATGCCTCTTCCTACATAACGCTTTGCAATGCTGACAACAAGACGGAGGTTTGCCTCTGCCAGACGTTTCTTAGCGCTTTCGTCGCCTTCTTCCATTCTCTTGGCCAGTTCAATCTCTTCCTCGGCTGTAAGAAGACTGACCTTGCCGATTTCCTTCAGATACATACGCACCGGGTCTTCGATGCTGACGCCCTCCGGAACAGAAAGATCAATCTTGTCCAGCTCCACCTCGTCCTCTTCATCCAGCTTATCAATATCCACATCATCATCCAGAATCAGCTCATCTGCATTTTCCGTAATCCGCAGGACATCCACTCCGCTAGCCTCCAGGAAATCAAATACCTTCTCCATCTGCTCTACTTCCAACGGCTGATTCTTAAAAAAGTCGTTGATCTCCTGATACTCCAGTACATTTTTTTTCTTTTTTGCGAGTTCCAGAAGTTCTACCAGTTTTTCACTGAATTTGCCCATATTCATTTCCATAGGTGCTCTATCCCTCCATATAGTGTTTATATTTTATCCTTATTCAAAAGAAATATGCAATTCCCGGCGTTTTCGCCCAAGTTCTTCCAATTCTTTTTTGGCTTTGACAATTTCCTGCAGCCCATTCATATCTGTAGGATCCCAGCTTCGGTTTTTCCGGGCAAGGCTCTCCTCCTTAATCCGGAGCAAAGCATCCGCAAATGCCCGGTCCTGTTCCTGCGCGGTCTCCAAATGAATGGTTGCATTAAAAAGCGACGCCACTTCCCTCTGCTCTTCACTGTCCGTAAAGGCATTCAAAAGCCTTGCCGGATTCACTTCTCCCTCTGCTCTCTGCGCAAAAAGCATATCTGCCACTTCTCTGTAAAGGGGCACCACAAAATCAGAAGGAGTGATATACCTTTCCACAGTCTGAAAAATCCCCGGATACGTTACCAGCCATGTGAGCATCAGCTTCTGTGCCTGATCTGCTGCGGACTCCTTTTTTTTCTTTTCCGGACTTCCGCTTTTGGGCTGAACCCTCTGCTCCGCCCGCGTTCCTCTCATAGCCAGACTGCTGACTCTTTTCTTCAGGTCCCCACTGCTGATCCCATAAAAGCTCCTGTATTTTCTGACAAGGGCTTCTATATAAAGATTCCTTTCCAGCTCATCATTCAATTCCAAAAGCATAGCTGCACATTGTTCAAAGAAACGGTTCTGGCCCTGCGGCTCCTCCATAGGATATTCGCTTTCCGCCACACTCACCCGGAACATAAAGCTGTCCATTGCCTGGGAAAGACGTTCCTCAAAAGCTTCAGCTCCCATATTCTTAATGAATTCATCCGGGTCCTTACAGGGCTTCAGATTCACAACCCTGGAATTCACGCCCGCCTCCCTCAGAATCGGAATTCCCCGAAGTGCTGCACGGATACCTGCTTCATCACTGTCATACAAAAGCAGAACTTCTTTTGTATAACGCTTCAAAAGACTGGCATGTCCCGAGGTCAGCGCTGTTCCGAGAGAAGCCACCGCATTCGTAAACCCTGCCTGATGCATGGAGATCACATCCATATATCCTTCACACAGGATCAGATAATTCTTTCTGGTTGTCCTCGCCGCATTCAGTCCATACAGATTCCGGCTCTTATCAAAGATCTTTGTTTCCGGAGAATTCAGATATTTGGGCTTTCCATCTCCCATAACACGTCCTCCGAATCCAATGACCCGGTTATTTACATCCATAATCGGAAAAATAACCCGGTTCCAGAACTTGTCGTACATACCGTGGCGCTCATCCACTTGAAAAAGTCCTGATTCCCGAAGCAGCTCGTCACTGTAATTTTTTGCTTTCAGAAAACGATACAGATCATCGCTGTATTTGTCTGAATACCCCAAACCGAATTTCCTGATCGTCTCATCACTCAGCCCTCTGCCGGACAGATACTGATAAGCTCTCTTTCCGCCTTCCCGGCGGAGCTGATAATAGAAATACTGTGCCGCCTGTTTGTTGATTTCCAGCAAAGCGGCCTTTCTTTCCGCTTTTTCCTTCGCCTCTTTGGAGTATTCGATCTTCGGAAGCTCCACCCCTGATCTGTCTGCCAGATACTTCAGGGCTTCTCCAAAGGTAAAATTCTCATACTCCATGATAAAGTTAAATACATTTCCTCCCGCACCGCAGCCAAAGCAGTAATACATCTGTTTGGCAGGCGTTACGGAAAAGGATGGTGTTTTTTCATTATGGAAAGGACAGAGTCCAAAATAGGAGCTCCCCTTCCTGGTCAATTTTACATATTGGGATATCACATCTACAATATCATTTTTCATACGCACTTCTTCAATGATATCGTCCGAATAACGCATGCTTTCCTCCAATTGCGCTATCTCTGCGCTTTCTAATAGTCACCGGAAATCCTTCGTCTTTCCGACAGCCTTGTTATCAATAGCCTTCCCATGACTTCGGTATGTAAATCTCCTGGAATTTCGACATGGAATACTGATCCGTCATACCGGAGAGATAATCGCAGACAGCCTGCGGCCTGCTCTCTCCTCTTCCTGTCACCAGCTCCCGAAATTCTCTGGACATAGCCTCCGGATGCTCAATGTAGTACGCATACAGCTCCTTCAGCATTTTAACCGCCTTTTCTTCCTCCCTTTTGGCCTCCGGATTCGTATAAACATTCTGGAACATCATTGCCCTAAGAGCCATGAGTGCCTCCTCGATTTCCGCAGACATCTGAATCTTGTCCTTATCCAGGCTGTTTTCAATAATGTCATGGACAAAGGTATTCAATCTTTCTCTTGTGGTATAGCCCAGAAGCATGCGAAGGGTAATGGGAATATCATCCTCCGTAATAATTCCTGCTCTCTGAGCATCATCCATATCATGATGAATATAAGCGATTTTGTCAGAAAACCGTACCACCTGTCCTTCCAGGGTTGACGGCTTCCCACTGGTGCGATGGTTTAAAATTCCGTCCCGAACCTCCCAGGTCAGATTTAATCCCTCTCCGTTCTTCTCCAGAACCTGCACCACGCGGATGCTCTGCTTATAATGAGCAAATCCGTTCGGATGCAGCTCATTCAGTGCCCGTTCTCCGGCATGGCCGAAGGGCGTATGTCCCAGATCATGTCCCAACGCAATTGCTTCTACCAGATCCTCGTTCAGACGCAGTGCTTTTGCAATTGTACGGGCAATCTGAGATACCTCCAGCGTATGAGTCAGGCGATTCCTGTAATGATCCCCCTGAGGAGCCAGAAATACCTGCGTCTTATCCTTCAGACGGCGAAATGACTTGGAATGCAGTATCCTGTCCCGGTCCCTCTGATACACAGTCCGGATGTCACACTCCTCCTCCGGGCGCTCCCTGCCTCTGGAATGTCCGCTGTGGGCTGCATAGGGACTCAGCAGTTCCAATTCCCTCAGTTCCATACCTTCTCTGATATTCATAGGCACTCCCTCCAAAGCAAAAAACCGACAAAGTGACCTTCGTTTAAAAGCAATATCTCTCAGGCTGTCCCCCGGTGCCGGATAATCCAGCCAAATATCCCGGACTCAGGAACAGACATTGCTCTTTAAACAGTAACGACAAAATCCCTCTTATTAATTATATTCTACACAAAAATTCAAATTCCTCTTTTTTTCAAAAAATTCAGCAGGGAATAAAAAGAAAACGGCAAGATTTTTAAAAGATTCACGCTTATATAAACCTTATTTTTAGACAACAAAAAGCCCTTGAAACTCAAGGGCTCCATGCGGAAGATGGGACTTGAACCCACACGAGCGCATTGCTCACAAGATCCTTAGTCTTGCTCGTCTGCCAGTTCCGACACTTCCGCATATCGCATTTCCCGGAAATTATTTTCATTCTTCCCTCGCGACAAGTGATACTATATCAAATATCAAATAGAAAGTCAACACTTTTTTCAAAAAAATTCAAAATAACCAAAACAGCAGCAAAGGGCATCTGACTCTGCATTCAGCAGAACCGATGCCCTTCAAAGCTTTCAGACCAATTCCGCAATCCGACTGACGGCTACATAAATCTCCTGGATTTTAAACCATGTGGAATAATCGGTAATTCCTGTCTGCGGCAGGCCGAAAATATTCTGGAATTTCTCGACTGCCGCCTTTGTCTGCTGTCCGTAAATGCCATCCACGCCAATCGTAGGAAGTGCCGGATATGCCCCTGCAATGGTATTCAGTTGTTCCTGCATCTGCTGCACCTTGCTTCCGCTTGCTCCGATATCCAGATCATAACCGGGCCAGGAGGAAGGAATGCCTGATATTTCCTCTGCAACGTTAATATACATATTGTCTCCGTAAAAGCTCCGCAGAATCTCAATTGCCGAATATCCCTGATCACCGAGGGCCTTGCTTCCCCACTGTGTCATCCATCCGCGGTCCCTGCACTGCACCTGCCGTCCGTCGCAATACTGGGTAAGGATCGGCTGGCGCACATTCGGCCTGGACAGATAGTTTTCAAACAGCTCATCCACGATTCTGGAAATACTGTCAAAAACATTGCGGCCGTGTATCCATTTGTGATCGTATGCCGTAGAGGATGTGATCGTAAAGTCATACCCTTTATTCCGGTACCATTCCGTATAAACCCGGTTTAAAGTAAAGGACATGATCGCAAGTACATTCGCCCGAATCGTATCGTCCGGCCAGGTGGCATATATCTCACTGCTCGCCACATTCTTGATGTAATCCCGATAACGCACATAATAATTGGTTGCAGCATTATCTCCTACCGGACCATCGTGTACTACTACATACTCAGGAATCACAACCCTGCTCAGTACGATCTCGCCGGTCTCATTCACCGGCTTAATCTCCGCTTCCTCAATTTTGGGAGGATACACGCCAAAAAGTGTATGCGGACCAATCACAATCCTGCCAAATTCAGGACCCGTTCCGGTTCGGGCTGTCATCTGCACCGGCTGCTGTGCAAGCACGTCGGCCAAAACCTCTGTCCCTGCAACCTCTTCCGGTTCAAAGCCCTCCGCATCAACCTGAATCGTATATTCCGCATAAGGCTGCGCCTCTTCATTCACATCCAGACTATACTCTAAAGGAGGCGTTCTCAGCTCCAGCACCGGGGTCTGTCCGGAGGAATCCGTCCGGACCTCTTCTACCACACTGTCCGGATCTCCTGTATAAGAAATTCTTACCCTGGCATTATCCACTGGCCGGTTTCCATCCTCTGTAAGGACTGTTATCTGTAAAGTTCCCCTGTCTACATTTTCCTGCTGCGCACGTATATTCCCGGTACGTATATTTCCATATGGATACATAGAATGCTCCTGAAATGCTTTCATAAGAATCTATGCTTTAACCAAAAATTTTATTCCTTCGGCGGATGGATCATCGCCTCATCCTCATGAATTACAATACTGTCCCCTTCCTGTCCATCACCGGCATCAATGAAGTATAGAATATCCGCGCAGGGCCGTTCCCTGCCATCTGTAAGCTTGTTGAGGACCTTTCCCTTAAATACCAGCGTAGCGGACCCTCCGCCATCCAGATTATAAGCATACTGGCACCCCAGATCCAAAAACACCTGCCTGAGTTCCTCATAGGTCATTCCCTGAGAACCGTCGGCACCGCTGCCCTGTACGACCACAATATAATAGTTTCCGGGATTTACCATTCCCACTGCAGTCCGCTGGTACCGGTAAGTCTGCTGAAATGCACCTGTAATCACGCAGGGTTCTCCATTTTCCACCAGGGTCGGTCCAAAGCAATACGTATCCTTCACGCCCCGGTTCAGCATATCCTCCGTCGTCATGCCCGCCACAGCCGTAAACATACCGCCATCCTGTGTTACACACATGATGTTGCCGTTTGAGTAAATATCGTTATAAACTTTTCCGTCCTTGATCATACTTTTTCCGGGTGCAGGCTCTCCCGTACTGTATGAAAAACCGCTTCCGTTGATTCCGATCACACCATTGTGTGCAGCGGTCTCTTCCGAAGCCGGAACTCTGGGATTCCCATAAGTACCTCCGCAGAGTGCAGAACAGAGCTGTGCGGTACTGAAGGTCTGAATGTGGCAGACCCAATATTTCGTGTAAGAGGTTTCCCCTGGTTCCACAGTCACCTTCAGGGTTCCCGTTTCATAATTCCACTCATCATTTACATAATTCCATTCCTCGGATATCCTTTTCACTGCCTTTTCATAGTACCTCCGTTTGCGGGGATAATCCTTCTTAAGCTTCCACATGGCATTCTGAACATCCTGGAAAATTTTATCATTTCCGGCGGTACTTATTGCAACGGTATCCGAATCCCCATGATAAATACCGGCCAGCATCTCATCGATGGAATGAATCTCTATCAGCTCATCTGCCGTCTCCTCTGTTTTCTCCAGGATTTCCATAGAGCTGTTCACCAAAGCCTCTTCTTCATTCCGGTACCGTTCTCTGAATTCCTGTATTTCTGTTTTTACCTCAATTGCAGTCTGTGCCGCCAGTTCTGAATTGCTTAAAACATTCTCTTCTGTCCCCGCTGCATTCAGCTTTCCGGAAATCTCTTCTGCTTCTGTCTCCAGCTCTTTTATTCTTTTTTTCCTGGCTTCCTCCTCCGCCCTGGCTGCTGCTTCAGCCGCTTCCTGCCGGGCTCTCTCTTCGGCCTGGAGGGCCTCCCTGCGGGCCCTCTCTTTTGCTTCAAGAGCCTCCTCACGGGCTTTTTCTTCTGCTTCCACGGCTTCTTCAAGCTGCTCCCGGTGATAATTTTGATAATACCGCACTGCGCCTGTCCCGCCTGTCAGGAGGACAATCGCTGCCATTCCTGCAGCCTGTCTATGTATTCTTTTCATGCTCTCTCTTCACATCTTTTCTATCATTAAAACAATAGGACCATTTGCAACATTCTGTTCCAAACAGTCCCAAATCTTTTTATACGCTCACCCTATCAGAAAATTTTCAATATATCATGATACATCACAACCACCATAAGCACCATAAGGAGCATCAGACCTGCAAAATGGATCATTCCCTCTATCTCACGGTTCACCGGCTTCCTTCGCACAGCTTCCAAAAGCAAAAATACCAGTCTGCCTCCATCCAAAGCCGGAAACGGCAGCAAATTCATGACGCCCAGGTTTGCGGAAAGAAGTACCACCATATTGAGCATATTCATCCAGATCATCAGCGTGCCTTCATCCTTACTCTGCTCATACGTATCACCGATCGCATCCACCACGCCGACCGGACCGCTCAGGTCATCCACACCCAGGCCCCCGGTAATCAGCTCCTTTAAACTCATGATCGTCGTACGTATCATATACTTCACTTCCAGAGCGCCATACTTCAGGATATCCCATCCCTCAGCCTTTACACAGCCTACATTATAGGCAAAACCAAGCTGCGGAGTGCGATATTCCTTCGGTGTCAGCACTGTATCATACTCCAGGCCGTTTCTCCTGTAAGTAATTTTCACCGGTTCATTGGTAAGCGGATGTTTGTCTATATATTCCTGGTAAGCATTTCCGTCTTCTACCTGTACACCGTTAATGGAAGTAATCACATCTCCCGGCTGAACTCCCGCATCTGCCAGAGGCATTCCCGGAATCAGGGATTCCACTTCCATAGAAGCTGTATCGCTTCTGTTGAATCCCAGCAAATACCGGACACTCACATCAGGAGCATAGGCAATCGTCTCTTCCCGTCCTTCTCTTTTTACTTTCAGCATCACAGGCTCTTCCGTCAGCTCATTCAGGTACGAATACACATACAGGTCTTTTCCTAAATCAATGTGATATCCCTGGAATTCTGTGATAATATCCCCCTTTTGGAGTCCGGCCATCTCAGCCGCAGAACCCTGTTCCACTTCCATGACCTCTGCCGGATCATATCCCACAAAGCCGACGATCACAACAGCAATGACAAAAGCCAAAATAAAATTAAATACGGGACCTGCCGCCACAACGGAAATTCTGCCCCACACAGGCGCCGCATGAAAGGTACCCGGCAGCTCATCCTCTCCCGTATCCTCCCCGAGCATTCCGCAGGAACCGCCTATCGGAAACAGCTTCACAGAATACCGTGTCCCATTTCTCTCTGTACTCACCAGCCGCGGTCCCATACCCAGTGAAAACTCAGTCACAACAATGCCGTTCTTTTTGGCAAACAGGAAATGCCCCAGCTCATGTATCAAAACAACTGCACTGAAAATCAATACAGCGATCAAAATTTTCAATTTACCACCTGCTTTCAATCCAACGATAAGTCTCTTCCTCTACTGCCAGGATTTCCTCCAGCCCCGGATACTCTGTCGGTGTATGCCTTTCCATAGACTGCCCGATAATTTCGTAAATATCCAGAAATCTGATTTCCTGATGCAAAAACTTTTTGACTGCCAGCTCATTTGCTGCATTGAAGACGGCCGGCATACTTCCGCCCTTTTTGGACGCTTCCATTGCCAGCGGCAGCCCCAGGAAGGTTTCCATATCAGGTTCTTCAAAGGTAATCTGTCCAAGCCCTGCAAAATCCAAACGCTCTCCCTCCAAATATCTTCTGTGAGGATAATAGAGCGCATACTGAATCGGCAAACGCATATCCGGAGTTCCAAGCTGAGCCATAATTCCACCATCCCGAAACTCGATCATCGAATGAATGACACTCTGCGGCTGCACCACTACCTGAATATGATCCAAATCCACATCAAAAAGCCATTTCGCCTCCATGACCTCTAACCCTTTATTTACTAAGGTAGCAGAGTCCACCGTAATCTTCTGTCCCATAACCCAATTCGGATGATTCAGGGTATCTGCCAGGGTCACACGCTCCAGCTCCGCCCGCTTCCTGCCCCGGAAGGGTCCGCCGGAGGCTGTGAGCAACAGCTTATGTATTTCTTCTTTATGTTCTCCGTTTAAAGCCTGGAAAATTGCACTGTGCTCGCTGTCCACCGGAAGTATCCGAACAGCATACTCCTTCGCCATCGGCATGATCAGATGTCCGGCTGTCACCAAAGTCTCTTTGTTCGCAAGTGCAATATCCTTACCTGCACGGATAGCTTCCATAGTCGGACGGATTCCCAGCATTCCCACAATCGCAGTCACCAGAATCTCCGTATCCGGCATTGCCGCCAGCTCCAGAAGTCCTTCCATTCCGGATACGACCTTTGTATCGGTATCCTGAATGCGCGTTCTTAAATCCTCTGCCGCTGCTTCCTCCCACACGGCTGCAAGCTTCGGAGAAAATTCCCGCACCTGCTCTTCCAGCTTCCGCACATTCCTGCCCGCACTGATCCCCAGTACTTCTATATCCTTATTTGCCCGCACAACATCCAGGGTTTGTGTACCTATGGAGCCTGTGGAGCCTAAGATTGCAATTTTTTTCATATTTTCCCTCTTTTTAAGCTCAGATTCCAAGAACGGTCTTTGCCAGATAATAGATAACAGGTGCCGTAAATATCACACTGTCAAACCGGTCCAGAATGCCGCCGTGTCCCGGTATCAGAGTTCCGTAATCTTTAATCCCCTGATTTCTCTTAATTGCAGACGCAGCCAAATCCCCCACCATGGAAATCAATGCCCCCACCGCACAGATCGCCGCATATTCCGCCATTGGTCCTTTGGTTGCGGCTGCATAAGCAATTCCCAGAAGTGCCGCTCCCACAACACCGCCGGCTGCACCTTCTACCGATTTCTTCGGGCTGAGCACAGGTGCCATCTTATGCTTACCGATGAGCATTCCCACACAGTAAGCACAGGTATCACAGCCCCAGGAACACAGGAAGATCAGCCAGACCAGATATTTCCCGCCCTCCAGATTTCTGGTGAGCAGGATAAAGGAGAGCATAACGGCCACGTACATCAATCCGAAAAAAGCTGCCATCACCTGTCCTGCATTGTATTTCGGATAAGAAAACACATAGACAGACATCAGCATGACCAGGGTCAGCAGAACTGCCAGCATTCCATAACGTTCAAAATCCGCCACAACTGCCGTATAATAAAGGACTGCTCCCACATAACCTGCAATTTCCGGAAGCTCAAAGGAACCTCCCCGGACCTTCATTGCCCTATACATCTCCTGCATTCCGATTACGGAAATGCAGGCCAATGTAAACAGCAGTACATATCCCCCGCTGATTATGGTAAACAGTGCAACTGCCACCAACAGGATTCCGCTTAAGAGCCTTGTCTTAAACATCCCTATTCCTCCTTTACTCCCCCGTATCTTCTGTCTCTTTCATTATATTTCTCAATAGCCTTGATCAATTCTGCTTTGTGAAAATCCGGCCATGCCACATCTGTAAAGTAAAATTCCGTGTACGCCATCTGCCAAAGCAGATAATTGGACAGCCGCAGCTCACCACTGGTACGAATCATAAAATCCGGGTCCGGAATACCCGCTGTATCCAGATAATTCTCAAACATTTTTTCATCAATTTCCTCCGGCTTTACCTTTCCATCCACTGCATCCTGAGCCAGCCGGCGAATCCCCCGCAAAATTTCGTCCCGACTGCCGTAATTCAGGGCAATCTGAAAATGAAGGTCTGTATAATCCTTCGAAAATTCTTCAAGCTCCACGATCTTTCTCTGTATATCTTCATCAAACGCGGTAATATCCCCTATAATCTTCACACGCATTTTGTTTCTTTCGGATATTCGGATACACTTCTTCAGATAATTGCGGAACAGTTTCATCAGGCCTTCCACCTCTTCCCGTGAACGTTTCCAATTCTCCGTAGAAAACGCATATACGGTCAGATATTTTACACCCAGCTCCTTCATGTCATCACAGATCGTTTCCAAATTTGCACAGCCCTTTACATGCCCGTAGCTTCTCGGCATTCCTTTTGCTTTTGCCCAGCGGCCATTTCCATCCAAAATGATCGCTATATGATTCGGTACTTTCATGGCTTCTCCTTCTTCTTCGGAATTTTACAAGGAAAGAGAGCCTGTTTTGTGGCTCTCTTTGTGATCCGTTCCTATTATACGGTCAGGATTTCTTTGGATTTTTTCTCTACAGCAGCATCAATGTTCTTAATATATTTGTCTGTCAGCTTCTGAACCTTATCTCCCAGATCTTTTACTTCATCCTCTGACACATCCTGCTTCGTCAGCTTTTTGAAAGCATCGTTTGCATCACGACGGATGTTCCGCACTGCAACCTTCCCTGCCTCGCCTTTTTTCTTTACATCCTTCACCAGGTCTTTGCGGCGCTCCTCTGTCAGCTCCGGCAGTACCAGACGGATCAGCTTGCCATCATTGCTTGGATTCAAGCCAAGATCGGAGGTCAGAATTGCTTTCTCAATCTTTTTAATCAGGCTGGATTCCCACGGCTGAATCTGAATCATACGTGCTTCCGGTACGGTAATATTTGCCACCTGCTGAAGCGGTGTCGGAGTTCCATAATAGTCTACGGTAATTTTATCTAAAATATGCGGATTCGCACGTCCTGCACGAATCGTAGCCAATTCTGCTTCAAACCCACTCAATGTTTTGTTCATTTTGTCTTCATATTTCTGAATTCTTTCGTCCATTTGCTAAGTCTCCCTCTCCACTTTTCTTCATTATATCGGTAAGCCCTCCGACACATTGCTGGTATCTACACCGTTACCCTGGTGCCGGTAAATTTACCGTGAACAGCATTGACAATGCTGTTTTCTTCCTCCAAGCCGAACACAAGCATCGGCATTTTCTGTTCCAGGCACATAATTGACGCCGTAAGATCCATAGCTGCCAGCTTCTTATCAACAACCTCCTGAATCGTAATCTCATCATATTTCACCGCGTCAGGATTTATCTTGGGATCACTGTCATAAATGCCGTCTACTGCCTTGGCAAGTAGAATTGCCTCTGCCTCAATTTCCACTGCGCGCAGTACAGTTGCCGTATCTGTGGAAAAATACGGATGTCCGGTTCCGCCTGCAAAAAAGACAACCTTTCCTGCTGCAAAGGCAGCCTCCGTCTCATCCCTGGAATACAGCCTGGTAAAAGCTCCGCAGACAAATGGTGTGAAGACCTCTGTCCGAAGTCCCAGATACCTGCAGATATCCGATACATAAATGCAATTCATGATCGTCGCAAGCATTCCGATCTGATCCGCCTTGTTCCGGTTAATCGTTTCACTGGTACGCCCTCTCCAGAAATTCCCGCCGCCAATGACAATTCCGACCTGCATGCCTTCCTCTGCAATCGTCTGAATCTGCTTCGCAACCGCAATGACAGTCGCCTCGTCAAAACCCGTCTTTCGCTCTCCTGCAAGGGCCTCTCCGCTTAACTTCAATAATACTCGCTTCATATCCATGCTCTTTACCTCGGTTTTTTATTTACCATACACCGGCTACAATCTCATTGCCGTTTTCGTCAACAGTTGTAGATACGGTGAACGTATCGTAATAATGATAGCCAGTCTCTCCCGACTCCGGCTCATTCTCATAATCGCTGCCGTTCGGCTCTCCGCAGGAGCCTATCAGACTCTCCAGGGGCTGGCCAATATAATTCTCTGCATTCGAAGCTCCCGGATCAGGCTCCTCCGGCGGTTCCTCTTCTCCTGGGTCCTGAGTTGGTTCAGGTGCTGAGGTAGCCTGCGGAACCTGTGTCGGCTCAGGTTCCTGTGAAGAGTGTCCATTATCTGTATCCTGCCTGTCCTGCTCCTGCTCATCAGAATCATCCTCACCGGACAGACCAAGACGCTGCTTCACTTCTTTCAGCGTAGATACCTCATTTTTGCTGTTTCCGCTTAAATACGTCGCATAGGGAATTGCATCTTCCCCTTCCCCATCCATACAGAGACTGATCTGTGTGATATTATTCAAAGGAAGCTTTCTGAAAAAGCATTCATTCCTATCCTCATCCTTATACGTAATACGGATGTCATAAAGCGAAGCATTTCCTTTTTCATAGTAATACAGAGCTTTATCACCATTATTCAGAGTAAACATACCATTTACCAGATCTTCGCCCCACTCGTCATCATCTTCCGTATTCTCACGGATATAAATTGCTGCGACCTCATAGCCTGTTTTATTAATCAGAATCAGCTTAGATGCGGTTACGGACTTCACCCCCATGACATTCCTGATATCCTCATCTGTGGATTTCTGCATTTCCAAAGGCTCCTGTTCTTCCTTCTTTTCCTGCTTTTCCTCTTCTTTTGCAGGGGCTACGGTTACCGGAAGCTGGTCCTTGGCCTCCTCTTTTTCCTTGCCGCATCCTGCCCAGGCCAGGCTGAATGCAAGGACTCCGGCAAGTGCCAAATATCTTTTCTTCATTTATATTTCCTCCCAAAACTGGAATTTGCTTACTGCTTCTTATATCCCTCATTATACAGAGTATCCGATTCTTGTCAACCGACAGGCTGAGGATTTCATACAATTTTTAGACTTTGCCGGCTTTGTGCATGAGCTTTCCGGATATTTTTATCCTGTCAGTTCTTTTATATTATACTTCTTTTTCTGCCAAAAATAAAGGTTTCTTTTCCGCAAAACAGGGCTGCGGCAAGCGTCTGCAACTCAGAACCGCCAGCCCAGCCCTTTTCTCCGGTCCATATCAAATTCAGTACATGCCTTCCCGCCGCTTAACTTATTTTCGGCACTCAGCCCTTCTCTGCAAGGCGTGCAATGATATCCACACATCCATCATAACCCAGGGTTGAGGTATTCAGACAAAGATCATAATTCTCTTTATTCCCCCATTCCTGTCCTGTATGGAAATAATAATAGTCTCTTCTCTGCTTATCCTTCTGGGAAATGCGGGAAGGCGCATCCTTCTGGGAAACCTTATCCACCTTCATCACCCGGTTGATGCGCTCCTCCATATCAGAGGCATAGATAAAGGCCCGAAGCAGGTCCCTTTCGTCTTTCAGAATCTGATCTGCACATCTTCCCACAATAATGCAGGGACCTTCCTGCACAAGCCGCTTCATCGCATCCGACTGTGCCTGATATAATTTATAAGGGAGCATGATGCGGTCCTGATTCGTATAGCCCTCTGCCAGCATGGCAATGCCGAAAAGAAAGCTGCTGTTCTTCCGTTCATCGTATTCCTTCAGCAGCCCTGGACTGATCCCGTATTTCTCGCCTGCAATTAACAGAAGGTTACTGTCGTAATATGGAATTCCAAGCTTCTTTGACAGCTTTTCAGCCACCAAACGACCGCCGCTGCCGTACTGTCTGCTGATTGTGATAGTCTTCATATCCATCGCTCCTTTCTTTTCTTCCTGTGAAACCGCAGGAAATTTCTTTCTTTATATATGAATTATACAAATTTTCAGATGCTTTTGCAATAGGAGCGGTAAATTTTAACAATACTTTCAGAATCCTGTCCTTGACCTGTTTTTTCTCATAGACTTTCTGAGAAGTCCGGCCTCACATCTGGCACGTTCCGATTCACTTGTAACCTCCAGCTCCGGGACAGGCATCGGATTTTCCTCATCGTCCATGGCAACCATGACCAGAAAAGCCCGGTTCACGGAATAACGCATTCCATCCGAGCGCTCTACATAGGTATCGATTTCCACCTCCATGGAAGAATTCCCTACACAAGTGACGTAGCCAATCAAAACAAGCAGCTCTCCCTCATAAGTAGGTTCCTTAAACTGCAGGTTATCCACCGCTGCGGTAGTCACTTTATCCGTTCCTGCATGACGCATGGCCACTACTCCCGCCACCTCATCGATCCACTGCATCAACATGCCGCCGAATAAACGGCCGCCGGCATTTAAATGCTGACGCATGATCAAATGGACCTGTTCCGTTCTGGAATCCTCCACCCGTTTCACGGGACGTTTTGCTTTTTCCATTTCCTGTCCCTTACCCTTCCTGCAGCCAGGATACACGACTGCCTTTTTTTCCTTTTGTCACTATAAGCTTTGACTCTATCTGTTCTTTTAATTCTGTCACATGAGAAATGATACCGATGAGCCTTTGCTCTCCTGCCAGCCCGTACAAAACACGAATCGCCTGCTCCCTGGCATTGTCATCCAGCGAACCAAACCCTTCATCAATAAACATGGTCTCCAGCCGGATCGCTCCCGCGCTGTCCTGAACCACATCCGCAAGCCCAAGTGCCATGGAAAGCGCTGCCATGAAGGATTCTCCTCCTGACAGGGTTTTGACATCCCGCGAGGATTCCGTCACAAGGCTGTACACATCCAGATCAAGACCTGCCTTCCCTCTGCTTCCCATCTGCTCCATAGCTCTGCATTTCAAAAGGAACTGCCCGGATGACATCTGCATCAGCCTCTGATTTGCCCGCTGAATAATCTTTTCAAAATACTGCCTCTGTATATAGGATTCAAAATCCACTCTGGCACTGCCTGTCAGACTGCCTCCTGCTGTCTGGCTCAAATGACGTACCAAAGTAAAATGCTCCGTCAGCTTTTCGTAATCCTCCTGATAACCGAGAAGAACCTCCCTGGTTCCCTGATTGGTTCGGCTGCGCACGTGGCATTCCTGATAAGCATGCTCCAATATCTCTTTTTCTTTTTGGAGGAGCACCGCCTGAGCCTTACTCTTTTCTGCATGTGTGAGCGGCGACTCCGAAGATAAGTCCCAGTCCTCTCCGCTGCACTCCTTTAGTTCCCTCAAAAGCTCCTGCTCCTGAAGCCCGGATGCAGCCTCTTCTCCCTTGAGCCGCTCTGCCTGCCTTATGAAGTCCTCCCTTGCATCCCGTGCCTCCTGCCTGTATTTCTTATATTTCATGAGCTCTGCCTTAAGCTTTTCTGTCTGTTTTATTCCCTGCTGCTTTTTTCCCTGATATGACTTCCTGCACAGCTCCATATCTGCCCTGGCTGTCTCCATAGCTTCGTTGGCTTTTTCCCGCCATTCCTGCCCTCCGGCATCAAATGCACTGCCCAGAAGCCTCTTTCCTTCCTGATTCAGACTTCCCAGAGCTGCCTGATATGCCTGCGCTGATTTCTGATAATTCTCCTGAAGCCGTTCCCGTTCTTCTTCTGCCTTTTGGACTGCCTGCTTCGCTTCTTTTACCCGGGACTGATCGGGCGCATGTTGAGAAACCTTTGCCCTGTGGGGATGCTCCCTGCTTCCGCAGACAGGGCACGGCTCTCCGCGCTTCAGGTTCTGTGCAAGAATCCCCGCCTGTTCCTGAAAAAAGGCTTCATAAACAGCCTCATAAAATTTCTGTTTTTCGTGATAAGCCCCATTTGCCTGATCCCATTTCACTGCATCACCCTTTTGTTTCTTATGGCTCTGAATCGCCTGCTCCCACAGCCGCTTCAAGCCTTCCATATCCTTCAGCCTGTTTTCCAGGACATCCTGCTTCTCCTGAAACGCTTCCAGTTCTTTTTGTAAATTCTGTACAAATAGAAGATACTCCTCCTCCTTAACCTTCAAAAGCTGCTCTGCCTGCCGTTCTCTCTGTGCATACTCCGCCTCCTTCGGCAAATGCTCCTTAAGCCACGCTTCCTGCTGCGCACGTCTGTCCCGTATGGAGACAATCCCCTCCAAAAGCTCCAGCATTTTATTCATATCTGCACTCTGCTGGCTGATTTTCGCTTTTTTCTCTGACAGGAGGCACTCCCGGGTTTGATCTGCTTCAATCAAAGCTTCCAGCAACAGCAGCACCTCATGCAAACGGTTTGCCGTTTTACAGGCCTTTCGTTCCTCCGCCTGCTCCCAGTCCTCCGGATAAAGAATCCGGCTGATCTGTTCCTGGCATGCCTGTTCCTTTTCTTTCAAACGCACATAGCTTTCCTTTTCCTGCCGCTTCAATTCTTCCTGAATTTTTCCATATATGGCTGTATCAAAAATTTTTGAAAAAATTTCCTTCCGTTCCTCCGACTTTGCATGAAGCAGTTTCAGGAAATCTCCCTGCGCGATCATCGCCATCTGCATAAACTGCCGCGCATCCATGCCAAGAAGCGCCTCTATCTTCTGATTAATCTCTCTTTTATTGCCGCGGAACACGCTTCCATCCGGAAGATATAATTCCGCTTTTGACTTTTCCTGTGTTTTTTTCGGAATCCCATTCTTATCCCGCCGCAGGCTCTCCCTCTCATAATCGGGATTCCGTACGATTCTGTACGCCTCCCCGCGGCAAAGAAACGCAAGCTCTACAAAGGTAGGCGTACGCAGATCCGCATAAGCACTGCGCATCATGTTTCCGTCCCGGATGCCGCCGCTGGTCCTGTCATAGAGCGCATACACGATCGCATCAAAAATGGTTGTTTTTCCTGAGCCCGTATCCCCGCTCACCAGAAAAATGCCATGATCCATTTTTGAAAAATCAACGCTCGCTTCCCCTGCATAAGAGCCGAACGCAGACATTGTAAGCCTGATCGGTTTCATTGCATTCCCTCCTCTGCCTTCTCAACGATCTCCCGGATGATTCCGAGCTCCTTTTCAGACATACACTTTCCGTGAATATCTTCATAGAACCTCTTAAACAGCTCCACAGGACTGCACTGTTTCTCTGCTTCCCGTATTTCCTGAAGCTGTCTTTTGGTTTTTAAATTTTCCACCTTCAGCTCCAATAGATTGGGAAAAACCAAATCCAGCCGCTCCCTTGCCTGATACGGCATTTTTTCATCAGTCAGGGTCAGGCTCACAAAATCTTCACACCCCTTTTCCAGGAGTTCCTCCAGTCTTCCCCGAAGCTGCTTCACGTCATGCAGGGGATGAAGCACAAGCTCCTCGACCTGCAAGGCTGCTCCCTTTTCGCCCAGTGTGACCACGGTCAGCGTTTTCTCATCCCTGCTCTCTCCTGCAGAATATTTCAGAGGCGTTCCGCAATATCGGAACTGCGCTCCCCCTACGCACTGTTTCTTATGGATATGCCCCATAGCTACATAATCAAAGCATGAAACAGCCGAAATATCAACATTTCCGCTTCCGCCCACAAACACGGCCTCCGAATCGCTCCTCACCGGCTCCTGTCCTGCCGCCGTATAAAACTGATGGCTTACCAGTACATTTCGTTCATTCAGATCGGGGTTTTCCCGTTCTATAAGTCTTCTCACAGTCTCTGTATAAGATCCCGGCTCTTCCCCCGGAAAGACATTGCGTACATACCCGGGTTTCAGAAAAGGAAGGAGATAGAAGTGCACCCTGCCATATGCATCCTCCATAATCACCTGCCTGATATGATCCTCCGGTCCCAAAGGCGGCATTCCTGCCATATGCAGATGTTGTTTTTCCAGCAGGGAGCTGGCAAAATCCAGCCTTTCCGGAGAATCGTGGTTTCCGCTGATGACCAGAATCTCCGTTCCGATTTCCGATAACTGCCTCACAAATCCATCAAAAACAGCCACTGCCTCCGCAGAGGGGACGCTTTTATCATAAACGTCCCCTGCAATGACAATGGCCTCAGGTCTTAATTCTTCTGCATAACGGACGATTTCTTCCAAAACCGCCTCCTGATCCTCCCTCAGAGAATAAAAATGCAGTTGTCTTCCAATATGTAAATCCGATAAATGGAAAAATCTCATACCCTCTCCTTAGATGCGTGCCACTCCTGTATCCCTCGCAGCCTTCGCAACCGCCTTTGCGACCACTTTTACGACTCTCCTGTCAAAGGGGTTCGGAATGATATAATCTGTATGAAGCTCCTTTTCTTCAATCAATCCCGCAATCGCATACGCAGCAGCTACCTTCATCTCATCATTGATATCCTTGGCACGAACATCCAAGGCTCCGCGGAAAATACCCGGGAATGCCAGCACGTTATTGATTTGATTCGGGAAATCGCTGCGCCCGGTTCCCACTACTGCCGCACCTGCTGCCTTCGCCTCATCCGGCATAATTTCCGGAACGGGATTTGCCATAGTAAAGAGAATCGGAGCCCTGGCCATAGAGCGAACCATTTCCGGTGTTACAGTTCCCGGTCCGGATACACCGATAAATACATCCGCATCCTTCAGCACCTCTTTGATAGAACCGGAAAGCTTCTCACGGTTGGTAATCCCCGCCATTTCCGTTTTTTCTGTATTCAGGCCCTCTCTGCCCTCGTAAATCGCACCTGTACGGTCACACATAATGACATTCTTTAAGCCGAGGCTGATCAGCAGCTTAATGATTGCAATACCTGCCGCACCTGCGCCGGAGGTAACTACCTTCACCTCATCCAGCTTTCTTTTGGTCAGCTTCAGGGCATTGATAAGAGCCGCACAGACTACAACTGCCGTTCCATGCTGATCATCGTGAAAAATCGGAATATCACAGCACGCTTTCAGCTTCCTTTCGATTTCAAAGCAGCGCGGCGCAGAAATATCCTCCAGATTTACGCCCCCGAAGCTGCCGGCCAGAAGGCTGACTGTCTTCACAATATCATCCACATCCTTACTCCTTACACAGAGCGGAAATGCATCTACATCTGCAAAGCATTTAAAGAGGGCACATTTCCCTTCCATTACCGGCATCCCCGCCTCAGGGCCAATATCACCAAGCCCCAAAACTGCCGTTCCATCCGTCACAACCGCTACCATATTATGGCGGCGCGTATATTTATAGGAAAGCTCCACATCCCGGGCAATTTCCAGACATGGCTGTGCAACACCGGGTGTATAGGCAACTGCCAGCTCCTCCGGTGTATGGATTGGGGCCCGGCTGACCACCTCGATCTTACCTTCCCATTTTTCATGCTGCTGCAATGCAAATTCTTTTTTATCCATTGGTCTGCTCCTTTTATCGTTCTTCTGCTTCTCGAAATACTCATTTCTCATTATATCATAATGGGATTCCGGGTCAATACAGATTCTTCACCTTAAAATCTCTTTCCGCCTCACGCCTCTGGTCCTTTTTGGCAATGTCCTGACGTTTGTCATAAAGCTTCTTTCCTCTTGCCATACCGATTTCCACCTTAACCAGACTGTCCTTAAAGTATACCTTCAAGGGAACCAGGGTCAGCCCTTTTTCTTTCAGGCTGCCCTCGATCTTATTGATTTCATACCGATGCAGCAAAAGCCTGCGCACGCGCAGCGGATCCTTATTAAAGATATTTCCCTTCTCATACGGGCTGATATGCATTCCGTAAATATACACTTCCCCCCTCTCCACACGAACGAAAGACTCTTTAATACTGCACTTCCCCATGCGGAGAGACTTCACCTCCGTACCCGCCAGGGAAATGCCCGCTTCATAGGTATCTTCTATAAAATAATCATGAAATGCTTTCTTGTTGTTGGCAATCAGCTTCATGCCGGATTTTTTTGCCATTGTGTCCTCCCTCTTTTCTGTCTTATTCCGTCCTGTTTCTGTCATATTCTTCAAGATCAATATTAACAGCTTTTGGCCGTTTATCCAAGCCCCTAAAAATCCGCCTGCACTAAAATAAAGTCCACGGTCTTCATCATTGGGTCCGCATCCTCCACACGGACCTTTACCTTCTGGCCCAGCCGGAATACCTTTTTCGTCAAATCCCCGCGAAGCTCATAGCTTTCCTGATCAAAAACATAATAATCATCCCTCAGGGTGTTCACATGGACAAGTCCTTCCACGGTATTGGGAAGCTCCACATAGAGCCCGAAGCCTGTCACTCCGGAAATGATGCCTTCGTATTCCTCACCCAGATGATAGGACATATATTCCGCCTTTTTCAGCTTGTCGGATTCCCGCTCCGCCTCCTCCGCTCTTCGCTCGCAGACACTGGACTGACGGGCCACCTCATCCAGAATCGCCTGATAATGCTCTGTCTTCCCTTCTCTCTCCAGCCTTCCTCTCAGATTGTCTTTGATGATCCGATGAATTTGGAGATCCGGATAACGCCGGATGGGCGATGTAAAATGACAGTAATATTTTGCTGCCAGGCCAAAATGACCGCTGCATTCTGTCGTATATTTTGCCTGCTTCATCGTCCGCAGAGCAAGACGGCTGATCATCGGCTCATTCGGAAGCCCTTCCATCCCTTCCAATATTTCCTGTATTTCCTTCGGCGTAATTTCTTCCTTCCTCTTTCGGACTGAAATCCCCTGATTATGAAGCAGGGTCAGAAGACTCTCAACCTTCTCCGGATCCGGATTCTCATGTGTCCTGTATACAAAGGGAAATTCTCCCCTGCAATATTCCTTTGCCACCGTCTCATTGGCCAGCAGCATAAAATCTTCTATGATCCTGGTTGCTGCATTCGCCTCATAAGGCCGGATATCAATCACTTTTCCGGCCGCATTCAGTGTAATCCTGCTCTCCGGAAAGTCAAAATCGATCGAACCTCTGTTATGCCGTCCTTCCCGAAGGAGCAGGGACAGCTCTTTCATAAGGAAAAACATCGGCACCAGCTCCGCATACCGTTTTTTTGCAGCAGGCTCCGTATCCTCCAGGATATTTTTTACATCCGTATAGCTCATCCGTTCATCCACACAGATGACTGTTTCCGCAATCTTATGGGCTATTACCTTGCCCTGTTCATCAATGTCCATAAGACAGCTCAGCGTAAGCCTGTCCTGTCCCTGATTCAGAGAGCAGATACCGTTGGACAGACGCTCCGGAAGCATGGGAATAACCCTGTCCGCCAGATATACACTGGTTCCCCTTTTCAGCGCCTCCCGATCAAGAGCACTTCCGCCCTGCACATAATTGCTGACATCTGCAATGTGCACGCCCAGATGATAAATCCCCTTCTCCTTTGTAAGGGAAATGGCATCATCCAGATCCTTGGCGTCCTCTCCATCGATCGTCACCGTCCGAAGATGGCGCAGATCCAATCTCCCCTGCAGATCTGCTTCAAGTACATGATCCGGCACACGCATTGCCTGATTATACACACGCTCGGGAAACTCTGAGGGAATCCCAAAGCTTCTGACAATAGCTAAGATATCCGTACCCGGTGATCTCATATTTCCCAGAACTTCCGTAATTTTCCCCTCCGGGCTCTTATTTCTGCTGCCGTAATCCGTAATCGCTGCTACGACCTTGTCTCCGCTATGCGCATCCCCGGAAAACTTCCTCGGAATAAACACATCCCTGGAAAACTTGGGATTATCACTGACCACAAAACCATAATCCCGATTACTCTGGTAAGTACCTATGATCTCCTTCAAACCTCTTTCCAGAATCTTTATAACCGTACCTTCCCTGCGTTTTCCTTCTCTTTGGTCTTCCTTCACAACTACACGGACACGGTCCTGATGCATTGCAGTCCCCGTACATTCCTCGGGTACAAAGATGTCTTCCCCTTCTCCTTCGGTTTCCACGAATCCAAAGCCCTTGTGATGGCCGATAAAAACGCCTTCCAGCACCGTGCCTTTTGGCTCCTTTTCCCTCTGTCCGCCGTCTTCCCTTTCTCCGTGTCTTCCGCTTCTGTAAGCTTCTCCGTGTCTCTTATGAGCGGCTTCCTTTATCCATTTGCCCGTCACCTTTTGGTACCTGCCTTTTTCGTCTGAAGCTACCCTGCCTTCCTCCTCCAATTCCTCCAGAACCTCATA
Source organism: uncultured Blautia sp. (assembly GCA_900551075.1). Classification (GTDB taxonomy): domain Bacteria; phylum Bacillota; class Clostridia; order Lachnospirales; family Lachnospiraceae; genus Blautia_A. Next base: position 49,158 of record URVB01000015.1, read on the forward strand.
TAAATCTCTGCGTTCCGGTTTCTTCAGGTTCAAAAGCATAGCAAGCTCCCGCAGGCGCATAGGTTTATACAGAGGATCGCCAAGTAACTCCATAATAAATTTTTTTCGTTTTTCTAAAATCTGTCTTTTCTTCACTTTTTCTCCTTTTGAGATAAAAAAACACTCTTGTGATCGTACAAGAGTGTTTCCCTTTTCATTGGAAATATTCCTAGAAATTCATATTCAAAACTGCTGCCAGCACAAAAAGCAAAACCGCCATTGCAGTTGTTGCCTTCACCAGACCGCCTTCCATGGAACGTCCCTTGTTCTTGCCCCAGTAAGTGTCTGCAGCACCAGCGATTGAACCAAGTCCCTGCTGCTTGCCCTCCTGCAGCAATACCACTACCGTAAGAGCAATACAATCTATGGCAAATATCACTGTTAAAATGATTCTTAAAATCTCCACGGCCATTACACCTCCTAATCAACTGGAGAATATTGTATCATAAGAAAAAGCGGATTTCAACTGTTTTTTGCCAAAACCAATCCATTTACACGCCATTCCAATTATGGTATAGTATCATTAAAAATTGTTCAGAGACAAAGAGGGAATTTATGAAAAAACAAATTAAAAACACCTTACGCAATCTAAAAAATAAAAGCTATATCCTGTCCAAACTCTATATCAAGCTGGTTCAGTTTTATCTATATCTGAAATATAAAAAAATATGCCGGGAAAACCCTACAAATGACAAAGTGATCGTCTTCGAATCCTTCCTTGGCAAACAATATGGCTGCAGCCCCAAGGCAATCTACAATTATATTCTGACAGATGACCGCTTCAAAGACTATACCTTTGTCTGGGCCTTCCGAAGTGCCCGGCTTCAGGAACTCGGGGAACAGTTCACGGACCCGCGTACAGTTCTTGTAAAATACAAATCCGGTGATTATTACAGGTATTTTGCCATGGCAAAATACTGGATCACCAACTGGAGGATTCCGCCATATATGACCAAGAAAAAGGACCAGATTCTGATTGAGACCTGGCACGGAACGCCTCTCAAAAAAATTGGTCTGGATTCCACGATTGAGGGAAATCCTCTGGCATCACAGAAAAAGAGCCACAAAATGTATCTGAAGGACTCCAGGGACTATGACTATTTTGTTTCTCCCTCCGCATTCTGTACCAAAGTATTTACAACCGCTTTCGGCCTTGACCGCCTGCATAAAGAGCACATCCTGATCGAAAGCGGGTATCCCCGGAACGATTATCTCCTGACCCATAAGCCTAAGGACGCTGTCAGGATCAGGGAAGAGCTCCATATTCCAAAGGATAAAAAAGTCATCCTTTATGCTCCGACCTGGCGTGACAACCAGCACACACTCGGAGTCGGAAATACGCTGGATATCGAAAAGCACTTTACAAAATTTATGGAAAATATCATTGACGATTATGTAATCATCGTCCGTCTGCACTATTTGATTGCTTCCCAGGTAGATTTGTCCAGGTACGAAGGACGGGTTTTCAATTACTCCAATCTGGATGATGTCAATCTTCTGTATGTAATCAGCGATATTCTGATTACAGACTACTCCAGTGTATTCTTTGATTATGCCAACCTGCACAGACCGATTCTGTTTTATATGTATGATCTCGAAGAATACAGAACGCAGATCCGTGATTTTTACATTGATCTCGAAGAGCTTCCCGGCCCGGTTATCGAAACAGAAGATGCGCTCCTGGATGCTGTGGCACACATTGATGAGATTAAGAGAGACTATCAGGAATCTTATCAGAAATTCTGCGATACCTATAATTATCTGGATGACGGACATGCTGCAGAGCGCATTGTAAATGCCTGTATCAAATAACACCCAAAAACGTTCCGCCAGACCGTTTTCTCATCCGCCGGACAACAAAGGAGAGAGCTTTCCGCAAAACGTACTGCGGAAAACCCTCTCTTTTATTTTTAATGCATTTTAAGACTTTACAAAGGGATTCTCATAAATAGAAAGCTCTCCTAACTGCTCATGAATCCGCAGCAGTTGGTTGTATTTTGCATTTCTGTCTGAGCGGCAGGGTGCGCCGGTCTTAATCTGTCCGGCTCCCGTTGCAACAGCCAGGTCTGCAATAAACGGATCCTCTGTCTCTCCTGAACGATGTGAGATAACAGCCCGGTATCCTGCACGATGTGCCATATCCACTGCATCCAATGCTTCGCTCAGCGTTCCTATTTGATTTACTTTTACCAAGATTGCGTTTGCTACCTCAAGCTTGATTCCGCAGCTCAGACGCTTAATATTGGTAACAAACAGATCGTCACCGACAAGCTGGATTTTTCCGCCAAGTCTCTCTGTCATCAGCTTCCATCCCTCCCAGTCATCCTCCTGCAGTCCATCCTCAATAGAAACGATGGGGAATTCTTCGATTAATCCTTCGTAATATTCAACCATTTCTTTTCCATCTCTTAAGATGTCTTCTCCCTTCATCTGGCTTTCACCCGGGAAATAATAGACACCCCGTTCCTCGTCATAAAGCTCACTGGCTGCAGCATCAATGGCAATGCCGATATCTTCTCCCGGCTTGTATCCCGCACGGCAGACAGCTTCCATAATAAGCTCCAGAACATCTCTGGATGCTTCCAGGTCCGGAGCAAAACCGCCTTCATCTCCAACACCTGTAGAGAGCTTTTTCTCCTTCAGCAGAATCTTCAAAAACTGATAAATCTCTGCACACATACGGATTCCTTCGGAAAAGCAGGATGCACCCAGCGGCATAATCATAAATTCCTGCAAATCCACCGTATTGTCCGCATGCTTTCCGCCATTTAAAATATTCATCATAGGCACCGGCATCCGGCTGGTGTGGCAGCCGCCCAGATATTGATACAGCGGAATCCGAAGCGCCTGGGCCGCCGCACGGGCAACCGCCATAGAGACACCCAGGGTCGCATTCGCCCCCACACTGCTTTTATTTTCTGTACCATCCACCTGAATCAGAAGAGAATCAATGTAAGACTGATTCAAGGCATTTTCCCCCAATATAGCTTCTGCCAGCTTGGTATTTACATTATTAACCGCCTTTTCTACACTCAGGCCCACATAGTTTCCCTTATCGCCATCGCGAAGCTCCACAGCTTCAAACTTTCCTGTAGATGCCCCGGAGGGTACCATTGCTCTTCCTGTATATCCATTAATTCCAACAACGCCTTCTCCTACCGTTACTTCTACTTCCACCGTAGGATTGCCTCTGGAATCTAAGACTTGTCTTGCGTGAACTTTTCTAATAGGCAAATAACGCAGCATGTTCTTACCTCCTGATATTGATAAAACTAGCATATCCCAAAGAAATCGTTTCTATTCAAACGTCATCTCTCCCAATTTTTATCAATCATATCCTAAAACCTGTCTTTTTAATTTTTCCAAATTTTCTGATTATTTCTACTATTTATTCATCTTTAACAGATTTATTTTATATATTTTTATTTTTTTCATTTTTCTTCTTGACATTTCCATTATTATCTGTTATAGTTTACTCATAAAACAAAACGGAATATAAATCTTAAACAAAGGAGCGTGAGACCACCGAAAACATAAGTGATTTCTCATAATCTAAGAAAGGAAGGTACAGACCACCAGAAGCATAACATTTTAAACAAATTATTATTCATAATTAAAAAAAGGAGGTACGGACCCCCACGAACATTAGACTATAAATTCCAGAATGTTTTATAATAACCAGGGAGGTAAAGTCCATTGGACAGTGAACATTAAGAAGAGCCACCAGAAAAATTTATCTGTTGGCTCTTTTTTATGTGATAAAAACAAATACTTCGGCAATATAATAGAGAAACGCCATATGCCGAGGTTTCTATGAAACGCATATTAATATTTCTCAAAAAATACATACCTGATCTAAAACTCCCGGCGATCCTTGCGGGAGCCTTTCTGCTGGGTGCTGTAACCGGAAAGCTCACCAGCTTCCTCTCTTTTGAAACTGTCCAAACCTCTGCGGAATCCTCCAACTGGGGCTTAAGCTTCCAGGAAGAAGGCAAAAAGCCTGTTGCAAATGCAACCATTGAAGAATTAAAGCAATACGATGCCTATTATGCCGAAGATACAGAAGAAAAAGTAATCTATCTCACCTTTGATGCAGGCTATGAAAACGGGAATACTCCTGCAATTCTGGAGGCTCTGAAAAAGCATCAGGTTCCCGCTACCTTCTTTGTAGTAGGAAACTTTGTTTCCGATAATCCGGACCTGATCAGACAAATGGTTGCGGAAGGCCATACCGTAGGCAATCATACCTTCTCACATCCCGACATGTCCAAAATATCGTCTATGGACGCCTTCACCCAGGAGCTTCAGGGTGTGGAAAAGCTTTATGAAGAGATTACAGGTACCCCCATGACAAAATTCTATCGCCCTCCTCAGGGGATTTACAGCACATCAAACCTCTCCATGGCAAAAGAGCTTGGTTACCATACCTTCTTCTGGAGCCTTGCCTATGTGGACTGGTACCAGGATAAGCAGCCTTCCAGGGAAGAGGCCTTTGACAAACTTTTGAAGCGCATACATCCGGGCGCTATCGTCCTGCTGCACAATACCTCTTCTACGAATGCTGCCATCCTGGATGAGCTTCTCACCAAATGGGAGGAAATGGGATACCATTTCGATTCTCTGCAGCATTTAATAGAAAAATCATAATTTTCCTCTTAGTCAGCGCCGCAGGGAACAAGTTCCTCTGAATCCAAAAGCAGCTATGAATTCCTTCCCTGTAAGGAATACATAGCTGCCTTCTGTTACCTGTGCAGGTCCTTCTTAATCTGTGTTGTGGAAATTTCCGGCGTACGGGACAAATATACAACCTCACATCCCTCGTCCTTCAGGAAATCAAATTTCCCTTCCCAGTCATCTCCCATAACAAATGTATCCACATGATACTCATGCACATCTGTCTGCTTCTGCTCCCAGTTCTCTTCCGGTATCACAAGATCAACATACCGGATAGCTTCCAGAAGCTGCTTCCTCTCTTCATAGGAAAAATAACATTTTTTCTGCTTTTCATTCCAGTTAAATTCATCCGTGGATAGCGCAACGATCAGATAATCCCCCTGCTGCTTCGCGCGGCGCAGCAGATTGATGTGTCCGTAATGCAGTAAATCAAAGGTTCCGTATGTGATTACACGTTTCATGATAAACTTCCTTCCATTTTGGTATGCATCAAATACTCTTTTCTAACTGTAACATATTGTCCCAAAGATTGCAATTGTCTTAGTCATATACCTTTATTTCACAACGTGTTTCAGCAGTTTCAAAAGTGTACGTCCCCATTTCCTCTGACGCAGCTTAAGCATCAAATCATACAGGCCGCTGTGCTGCATCTCCCGAAATGGCTCTAACTCTTTATTCATCTGCCGTGCGCGAAACTCCAGTCTGGAAATTTTTGCATTCTGATTATTTATTTTTTTTGCCTGCTCAACAGTCGGCAGCTCCACCAGACCCTTTACCTGATCCAAACTCAGCATCTGCATATCCTCTGAGTATGCTTCCCGTTCCAGTTGACACATATGGTACGAATTATCTGTATAATCCACAGTCACCACAGTCACTCCAAGCGTACAGAATGGATATTGCGTATATGTGACTTCACCTTTCAGCTTTAGTCCGTATTCCGAAACAAGCAAATCCGTCATAAGCTGTGCACCTTCATCCAGAGAACAGCTTTCGCCCTTCAGTTTTTCTGTCCATACATCAAAGATTTTCTTAAGCACAGCATCCGCTTTCTGCCCGCCAAAAACTCTGGCTGACAATAAAGTACGGTGTTCATATCCAAGAAAAGAGCGGTAATACCGCATGCAATCAAACGGAGCCTTGATTCTTATCTCACTTCCAATATAGATTCCGCCCGTTTCCAATATCTTAGACATACCACAATAAGCAGCTTTCATTTTTTTATCCGGAATCTTTCGTGAAGCATCACACATATCCTCCGTCACCAGGAATACATCCGCCCCCTCACGGAAGGCTTCCTTTTGGATAAGCTCCAGCTCACTTTCCGTTATATTCCGGGAAATTCCATCTACATACACAATACGGGGAAATGCTGTTCCCGGCAATTCCAGATAATACCTGAGGACCTTATAATCCTTTGGATTCTCCAGATAACAGGGATTATTCTCAATCCATCCTCTCATCCCCATAAGCTTTTCAAAAAAGCAATCTCCGTAATACCAGACAGATTTCACCTTTTCCATACATTTCTGGGCCAAAGCCATGATCAGCTCCTGCTTATATTTCTCATCCGCATGGGAAATTCCCCAGTCAATTGCCTCCCGAAGCTCCAAAATCCGGGGACTCGTCTTAGAATTCACCACAGAACCCGGGGTATCTACATAATGATATACCGGATGCGGATAATACGCCAGATTTTGGGCTCTGGTCAGCAGCGCTCCCACATATGCTACATCCTCGTAGATAATAGACGGAATCTCTCCCAACTCCAGAAGCAGTTCCTTCTTCACCAGCACATTATAAAATCCAAACATGACTGCTTTGCGAATCAGCCTGTCCGGATCATATGGTGGAAAAATCTCCCCCACCCGGAAAGAAAACAATGCCTTTTGACGAATACAGGGAAGGTATAAAACATCTGCGTTCTGTTTGTGCAGGGATCTCTCCATGATTTCCATGCCGTCTGCATCATAGTAATCATCTGCATCACAAAAAGCGATCAGGTCTCCTTCCGCAGCCTGTATCCCCACTGTCCTGGCTTTTCCCTGCCCGGAGTTCTCAATGCGCAGTACCTGCATTTTTACCTTCTGCTGCGCTTGATAGTCCCTAAGAATATCCGGCGTTTTGTCTGTCGATCCATCATCCACAACAATTATCTCCAGATTTTGATATGTCTGATTCAAGAGGGAATCCAGACTTCTCCGTATAACATCCTCGCTGTTATAAACAGGTATGATTACCGAAATCAACGGCATGCTTTCGTTCTTTTCCATCTTCTCCTCCAAAAAACCACTTTGCCTTAGACCTGTTATTTATGTTTTCTTAAATGATTGAATTCTGCCAGAAGATCATCGATGGGCTTTTCGTCCAGCTCATACATCAGCTTGCTTCTTCCGGCTTTCATACGCAAAGGCTCTGTACGGTTTGCTGCATAGGCAGCTTCACAGGTGCTCTTTTTTGTTTCCAGTTCATCCCTGAACCCTTCCCAAAAGCTTTTGCCCTTTTCTGTATTTATTTTTACCAAAGATACACCTGCCGCATTTTCAAAGTCCGGATGCTGCTTCTTCACCCCCCGGTATTCTCCTATGGTAAGGTCCGCAACTCCCTCCTTGAGCCCCACAAACTCACAGGTATAGCAGGAAGGGCGCTGTATATTTCCATCCAGAAAGGCTCTTCCAAAATTATTTTTTGCCGCATTTTCCACTCCGATACTGCCGGACTCAAATTCATAAAGCATAAAAGGAGTCGCAGCGCCTTTAAATTTGTTGCCGAATTCCAGATGGACCAGCTTTGACTCATACATCTCTTCCAAATGTCTGCAGTACTCCCGGAATACCTTCTGAGAACCGCCGCCGCTGCAGATGACCTCCACTGTATAGAGTCTCTCATAATCCTTCCTGAGAAAGCTCTTAAGTCCGGCTATCTGACAAGGGGTCCCAGAGAAAAGCACTGCCTGCCCGGCCTCAAGAAATTCCTTTACCCTGGGCTTCACATCACTGCAATCCGCAAAAACATGCTTAGTACCGCAAAATTGTTTGCAGCCCTCTTCATCTTCCGCAATATCATAGACAACCTTCATTTCTTCATCATAACGGACACCTGCGACTTTTCCGCCCATTTCCAGGAATTTCTGATACATAGCAGTAAAAACACCGCCGTTGGTGCTTCCTTTTACAACCTTATGGTCCTTATGATAAGCGGCATAAACAACCGGAAGACTTTTTTCTTTTGCGTTCTTTATCAGCTCATTATGGTAAATACAGACATCCCTGCACTCATGGCAATGCATACAAAGTTCCTCATGAATGACCGGATAACAAAAGCCCTCTGCATCCGCCTCCATACGAATTGCCTTGGAGGGACAAACATCCGCACAGGCGGAGCAGCCATAACACCGAAATACTTCCGGATGCTCAAAATATGTTCCGTCATTCAAAGACTTCTGGCTTTCCAGTGCATGCTTCAGAAATTCTTTGCCCGAAGCACTCATAACAGCCTTCTTCTCCTCCACGGCCTGATAATCAATCTTAAGAGCAGATAAATCTTCTGGAATGTCCCTCCAGTCCCCAATGAGATGCTCCAGGATTCCAAGCTCTTCCAAAAGATTTCTCATACGGTCAGAATAGCGGAAAGGAGGAACTGTAATAAAGTTCTGATGATATACGATTGAAAATACCGTACAATGGAATGAATTTGTGATCACATAGTCCGCTTCCGAAACAAGGCTCAAAAACTCCTCCACGCCTCCCGAAAAACGTCCCATTTCATTAGAAAAGAGCTTCTGTTTTCCATTATGGATAACCGGCAGATTCAGACGTTTGGACAGTTCTTCACCCACGCCCACCAGTGCATTGTCAATTCTTTTCAGATGCACATTATGCACATAAATATATTTTCCGGAAACTACAGACGGCTTTTTCTTCAGAGTATCGAATTCCTCGCTGGCAATCAAAAAAGTCGGATCCGCCACCAGAGATACCGGCTTCTCCGTCAACTTCCGTATCTCTTCCTGCGCAGTTTTTTCCCTCACAGAAATAAAATCCAAATCTCTTAAATACCGCTGAAACAAAAGATGATATTCCGGCGGGATTTCCTCTGTCCCAATACTTGCCGCATACGAGATGCGCAGAGCATCCCGATTGCCAAAATGAAGAAAATAAGCCGGAATCACACCTTTCAGCATAACGGGATTCCAAATCTGATCACTTCCCGCAATCAAAGCATCATACTGCAAATCTGCCTTTTCCAGGCTTTCACAGCTATGAAACTCCCTGGTCACATTCAGCTCATGATTAATAAAATACTCAAATTTTTTATACTTTTGATATTTCCCAGGCTCTCTGAGGCATTTCACCGTACTGCGCAGATAATAATAGCCTGCATTTGCAGCGCGGTTCACCAGAGAACTTTTACAGACCTTTTTATTTGTCTTATATGTCAGCCTGTACAATTTATCAATGATAGGCAAACGGAGATTGACAATTTCAACTTCATGCCCCTGCTTTTTTAAATGCTGCTGCAGCGCCCATGCCTGCAGAACCGTACCGTAATTATGCGCGCTATGCACTGTTATAATTCCAATCTTCATCCTAATGGTCTCCTTCGAACAACTCCTCAAACTGCTTCACTGCATTCTGATTATGCTTTTCGTAATCCACATTCAGGGCTTTGACCTTTCCTGCATCGAAGGCTTTCATGCCCTCATAAATTCCTTCCGCATCAAGAGATACCAAATATCCGCCATGCTCCTCCATAAATCCTCTCGGCCCCTCAATATCTGTGGAAATGACCGGCACTTTCAGGGTATCTGCCTCCCAAAGGACCATACAAAGCCCCTCATAATGGGAGGATATCACAAACAAATCGCATTTTTTCAAAATCGGCATTGGATTCTGAATTGTTTTAATGATCACTACATGAGCTGCGCATGACAAAGAATTTGCCAGCGCAACTGTCTGTCCATATAAATCCCCATGACCGCCGATGATGATCAGATAGCTGTTTGGATTTTCTCCATAATACTTATCAAAGGCCTGCAAAAGCAGATCATGTCCCTTCTCCGGAGAAAATCTTCCGATCGTGATCATCTTCTTTGCATCACTATTCAGAATATCTTTCAATTCATCCAGAGATACACTGCATTCCGTTTCCATTTCAAAGCTGATTTCCTTTTTGGATTTTTCCAGCACGGAACGGTAGTCGTGACAATTTCTTGCAACCTGGATAATTTCTTTCTTTTCTCCCAATTCTAACGCCGGTCTGCACAAATACTCCACGATCGGCACAACCTTGTCATATTCGCGGTATGCCCTCCTGATCGTCGGCACATGCTGATTATGCCTGGTCTTAATCTCCTTCACCATGTCATTGTGCACATAGATCATCCGCCTTGCAGGCGCATGGAGAAACAGGTTAATAATATCCTTATCATATCCGGCATAATGTATGACAGCCTTAAAATTACACCCGCCGAAACTTCTCTGATACACTCTGCTGTAAAAGCGATCCACCTTTTTTACAACCAGGGAGCTTGTGCAGTCCTTCTTAAAATAAAGATACGTAGCAACTGCCTCTCCCAGTGACTTAAACTTCATATTCGCAATTGGAATAAATCCCAGATTTTCCGGAATCTGAGACACTCTTTCCGGATTCTTTGCCAAATTGGAAGAACGGAAGGACAGGTAATAATTCCTTTTTTCAACACCGATGTTTGCCAGAAGGTTCAAAAGTGCCGTTGTAAGTCCATTCCGCACCAGACTTCCCGCATAGATCAATACGTTCTCTCTGCCATTCTGAGCAGTCTGGAATTCCTCGTATACCTTTTCCCCTTTAATCACATGACGGCACACCTTTTCTGCCACATTTCTGTCATCATACTGACAGAAACGCTCCAAAAATGCACCATCCTCATACTGCTTCGGAGAACGCATTTCGCCAAGGAGTTCCTCAACACGGCGTACCTTCGGAAACGGCAGCTCATCCAGAGATACATAGATTCCTCTCTCATCAATATAGAGCTCTTTATCAAAAATAAAAAGAATGATCTTTTTGCGGGAATTCGCAAAATCAAAGAACACACTGGAATAATCCGTTACCAGACAATCGCACATATTTAATACATCATATGGATCATACCCCTCCGGAAACGGCTTAATATGCTCATATAAAGAATAATCAATCGTATTGCCCACAAAGGGATGAAGACGGACAAAAAAGATCTCATCCTCCTGAAACTGCTCATCCATCTGTGCGAAATAATATTCGAACTGATTCGTTACTTTTTCATTATCCAGCTTTTTCAAAACGCCTCTCCAGGTAGGCATATAACCATACAGCCGCTTCCCTTCCAGTCCAAGGTCTTTGCGCAGCTTTGGTCCTCTTTCCTTATGAAAAAACACAGAGTTCCTCGGATAACCGGAATGGAGAATCTTTCCCTGATACAGATTATCCAGAAAGTATGCCGACACCATAATGTCCCGCATATAATCGCTGGGATACAGCAGATAATCAGAAATCAAATGGCTTTTTAATACATTCCCCATATCAAAGGAACGGTTTCCTACATCACGTCCCATCATTTTCAGTGGAGTTCCATGCCATGTATTTGTGATGATTTGTCCTTCCTTTTTGGTAAACCAGAGAGGAAAAGAAGTATCTGTGATCAGATATTTGGCACTTGCCGCAATCTGTGCATGACGGAAGCCACCCTCACGGATCAGTTCAATTCCTTTCAGCCGGTACTGCTCTGTCATCTTTCTGATATCTTCTTTTTTATCTTTATAGCACGACAAAAAAATCCGATAATGACTGTAGTCCGGATTATGTGTCAGTTCCTCAGCAATGCGCAGCAGATTGCTTCCCAGGTCCTTTCCGTTTTTGGATTCCAGAAATATCCAGGATTCCTTCAACCCTGGCTTATAAAAAAACAAAGTATACCAAGACATTAATAATAATAACTTAAGCTTCACTAATATCTTTTTTATACGGTTCATGAACTCTTTTCTCCCTTTTTGCGTATCCCGCTGTTTTCTGTCTGTCCGCACTTATTCCCAATCCTGTTCCAAAATCCAGTTTTCATACGGATGCATCTGACGCATCTTTTCCACAACCTTTTTTTGCGAATGGTAAAATCCCAAAAGACGTTTTTTCTCTTTATACTGTGTAGTTGGGATTTTTTCTACGGAAGCATAAAACTTTTTCATGGATTGTTTCTTATGAAATCTGCCAAAATAGTACAAACGGTTTACCCAATAGTTTTTGTGGTAAACATATGTCACAAATTTATTGGTCATAATATGATGAATATGTCCGTACTCTCCCGAAGGATTATGCGTCACCACAGTGGCCCATTTCTTATACTGCATTACAAGATTCAGGTCACTCAAAATCCTGGATTTCACACCATTCCAGTTATTCCGCACCCCCTTGGTAACGTCCGGATAAGAAAGAATCACACCTTTGTTTCCGCTCTCTCTTATAACCGTCTCAAATTCAGCCTTTCTTACAGCCTTATTTCCATTGGTAAGACAAACTACAAAATATCCCCCTTCTGTCAAATGGGCCCCTCCCCACAGCGTTTCATCATCCGGATGCGCCACCACCATGAGATTATAACAGGAAGAAAGATCAATTTCATCCAGCATGGACCTGGTCAGATATCCTTCCTTCATTTTCGTCGGATGTGCTGATTCTTCTAGTATCGTTCCATCAAAACGCACATAATATTTACCAACCCACCTATTCCGATCCAGGATTCCGCTTTTGCCGAAATGATATTTCCTGCCTTTGATCTTTACCCAGCCTGTTTTCATTACTCCCTCAGATGAGAAATAATATTTCCTGCCATTCAGGGTCAGCCAACCTGTTTTCCTATATCCGGCTTTATCAAAATAATACCGTTTTTTATTGATGGTCTTCCAAGCTTTTTTAGGGTATTTACCGTTTTTGTAAACATAGCGGACACCCTGAGCAGTTTTTTTCCAGGTTCCTTTTTTATCTGCATTCTTTGTCGCTGCCGATACACCGGTGCACATCATTAACGACAGCAGCATAATCATAATCACAAAAATATGATATTTCTTTTTCATTTTAACCCCTTCAATATCCTTTTCCCCTTATGCAAAGCCCGCTGCAGCAAGCCTGTCTTTTTTTCAGTCTCCGGCTTGTACAGCAGCACTTCATGGGATTCCTTAATTCCCATTGTTTTCATTGCTTTTTTTATCTGATTTTCAAATTCATTTTTCTTATGAAATACTTTTGGATATGTTTCAAAAAAATACGGCGCTGATCGCGGTACTTTTTCCAATGCACTGACAGTTTCCCGAAATCTTTTGTCTTCACATGCATATTTCGCAAAAACCTCTGCGCCAGCTTCCTTACCCGGGATACCGTACACCTGCATCTTATCAACGGACTGATTTCGAATACTATCCAAACACTGTTCCAGCAAGTCCGGAGCACCCTCCAGATATACTGCGACCGTAAGCACATGCGTTTCCAGGAGCATCAGATAGTCATAGTACCAGCGAACCTCCGGGACTCCCCCCTGAAAAGGCTCCTTATCCAGATTCTGTAAGAAGGCCTTTGTCTGCGCTTTGATCTTCTCCTGTATTTCCGGTACCTTACTGTAGCGGCGATACCACACAAACAAATCCACCAGTTCTCTGTCAAGAATGCATTTTAATAAGCTTCCCTGTATAAGGTATTTTCTGCACTGCTCCTTTACAATATCATAGGATACAAACTGACACCCAAAATTCCGGGCTCGATTTCCCACCAGAGACTGGTGGTTATTGGTACGGTAACGGACCAGAAATTCCCTGGTCAGCAGGATTCTATCGGCAGCAATACAAGTCTCATTATAAAAGGAGCGGTCATTTACGCATATTAAATGATTAAATTCAATTCCATGCTCAAGCAAAAACGCCCTGCGGTAGATACTATTCCACGGCACAACTCCAATATGGCTGAATATCTCCGGATTCTCAAAAAATGTACAAACCCTTCCGAACGCTTCTTCAGGAACCTTCGCAAAATCCAGCAATCCCGTCGTAGAAATCTCTCCGGTATCATTATTAAAAATCTTGCTCCTGCCCTTGATAAAATCCGCTTTTGAAGCACTTGCCAGCATATAAAATTTTTCATATGCATTCTCTTCTACCAGGTCGTCTGCATCCAGAAAATGGACATATTCTCCCTCTGCTATCGCCAGGCCTTTGTTCCGGCATACTCCGGCATACGAATTTGTCTCATTTTTAATCAGCTTTACGCGGAAATCCTTTTTTTGGTATTCTTTTATAATATTCACGGATGCGTCTGCAGAGGCATCATCCACGCAGATTACTTCCAGGTCTGAAAGGGACTGTCCAAGCACACTGTCTATCGTTTGTCTGATATAATGTTCTGCATTATAAACAGGGATCACTACACTTAATTTGACATGTTTCACATCACTCATCCGCGACTCACCCTTCTCAGGGATTTCTACCCCTGCTTATTGTACCACCTTCCGTCCGACAGAATCATAAATGATTCCTGACTTCTCAAACTGCTCCAGCGCATAGCAGTTACGTCCATCCAATACAATCGGTTTTTTCATCAATTCTTTATATTTCTTAACATCCAGATTTTTAATTTCTTTCCATTCTGTAAAAATAAAACAGATATCTGCATTCTTAAGCGCATCCTCAATCGTATCACAGTATACAATTTCAGCCGGATAGAATTTTTTATAATTCTTCACGCCGATGGGGTCCCATGCATATACCTCTGCACCCTCATCCAAAATAATCGGAATATTAACTAAGGAGGGCGCTTCACGCAGATCATCCGTATCCGGCTTAAAGGTCAGCCCCAAAACAGCCGCCTTCAGCCCTTCCATAGAATCATAATATTTTTTGCTCTTCTTAATCAGACGCAGCTTCTGACTGTCATTCACTTCAATGGCAGCCTTCACTGTCTTCATTTCCTTTTCATAGTAGCTGGAGACCCAATGAAGAGCTTTGGTATCTTTCGGGAAGCAGGAACCGCCGTACCCGATTCCGGCTTTCAAAAATTTATTGCCGATACGGCTGTCATATCCCATGCCCTCTGCCACATCTTCAATATTTGCTCCCAGCATTTCACAAAGATTGGCAATTTCATTAATATAAGAAATTTTTAATGCTAAAAAATCGTTAGAAGCATATTTAATCATTTCCGCGCTTCTTCTGTCTGTAATAACAAATGGCTGATGGAAGTTTTCATATACCTTCATCATAATCTCTTTTGCGCGTTCTGATTCTACGCCAATTACGATGCGAGCTGCGTGGAGCGTGTCTCTCACCGCCGTTCCCTGTGATAAAAACTCAGGATTAGATGCCACTTCCACCCACACATCCGCTGCCAGATTATCCTGAATACGTTTTTCTAATTTGTCATTTGTCCCAATCGGCACCGTTGACTTAATTACAACTACACAATCCCGCTTAACACTTCCTGCGATCTGATCAACAACCTGATTGACATAATTCAAATTGGCTGAGCCATCCTTTTTCTCCGGTGTTCCGACTCCCACATAAATCACCTCTGCGTCTTCGTACGCAGACTGATAATCTGACGTAAATGTAAGACGGCACATATTTTCAGCCATCAATTCTTCCAAACCAGGTTCGTAAATCGGAGAAATCCCCTTTCGCATTGTCTCAATCTTCCGCTCATCCACATCTACACAGGTTACATCATGGCCTGCATTTGCCAAAGCAACTCCCGTTACCAATCCTACATATCCCGTTCCTGCAACTGCTATTTTCATCCTTCATTATAACTGTATTCCAAAAAAGCACAGTATCTCCTTTATTATAATTTTAAATATGGAAAGTATAGCATAGTATCCTGAGAACTGTCAAATTTCTCTTCGTTTGAATGCACTCACTCCATTGGCATATCATAGGTTGCTCCGGGATTTATTAATCATTCTGGAATCCTTAACTACCTGTATCCCAATTCAAAACTTTTACAATCTTCTCCTGCATTTTTACTATGATAAATACAATAATTAAACTTCCAAACAAAACTTTGAACGCTCTACTATAAATGAAGACCTGATTCTGCCATAAATGCAGTTTATTTGCAAAATAATCTAAAGTTTTCCCGACTGCAATGTGAAAAATATATACATACATTGACATATATTTTCCTATATATTCCATAAAAGGAATTTTAAAATCCGGATGAGAAATTGCAAAAACAAATAACGCGCCAACTACAAGATAAGTTCCTACATAAAATTGGGACTCCGTAAAAAGATATCTTTCCACCAAGCTTAATCCTTCTCCAAATAAAATCATAAACAGAAAAATTTTATTATTATATCTTTTTGAAATAATTTTTTCTGATTTCTCTCGTAAAACAATTCCTGCCATAAAAAATGGAAGTGCACGAAAAGCAAAAAACTAGAAATCACTAATGTTTTATCACTTCCTGGAATTGCTATCGAATTTCGAATTCCCAATACTCCATTCAGTTCCGCTAAAATAGTAAATGTAGCCAATAATAGCAGAACTATAATAGCAAAATATTCCGGAATTCTATCTCTTGTTTTAAAAATACAAAAGAATAGATAGCAATATATCAGCGCAAACAGAAACCACAAATGGGCATATACAAACGGATCGTTTGTAATTAAAAATTTTAATACTTTGGCAACTGTAAACGTTTCTGCAACATATCCTCTTAAATTCCAGTCAGGATACATATAATAATTCCAAATCACGCAGAATACCGCATAAAACACATGAAAAAACTGTAATTTTCACAATATGTCTTATCTTCTTTAAGATATATTGTCTGTTATATCCCCCCGGAGTTGCTTACTAAACCCCTATGCCTGCACACTTGGCACCACCATAAATGAAACTGTACAAGCG
>URVB01000016.1 GCA_900551075.1 uncultured Blautia sp.
CAGGCGATGTGGTACTTTATCGCATGGGTAGCAATTTCCCTGATCTGCAACGGATTTAACAATTTGTGGATGCCGGTGGCAGCAGCGTATGTGGCTCCGGCAATTTACAATATTCTGGTAACATTTATTACCGGAGGAGTATCTATGGTCATTTTCTTCTTCGTATTTAAGATTATTTTCCCGGAAGGAGAAAAAGGGAAAGGTGAACAACATGAAACACAAAGATCTGATTGATAAAATGACAATAGAAGAAAAGGCTGCATTTTTAAGCGGCGTTTCTGAATGGGAATCCAGAGAAATCAAAAGACTTGGGATTGAAGCGGCATTCTTTTCAGATGGACCTCACGGAATCCGTAAGCAGGAGGGGGCGGGCGACCATCTGGGCTTAAATGCTTCCGTACCCGCAACCTGTTTCCCGACGGCGGCAACAGTGGCAAACAGTTGGGATGAGGCTCTGGGAGAGGAGCTCGGAAAGGCGCTTGGCGAGGAAGCGGCTGCTCTGGGCGTGGATGTGCTTCTGGGGCCGGGACTGAACATCAAACGCAGTCCGCTGTGCGGAAGAAACTTTGAGTATTTTTCGGAGGACCCGTATCTGGCAGGCAAGATGGCAGCCGCCTATGTACGCGGCATTCAGAGTCAGGGCGTATATGCCTGCCCGAAGCATTTTGCCGTGAACAGCCAGGAATTCAGGCGTATGTCGACGAACTCCGTATTGGATGAGCGGACTCTCAGGGAAATCTATCTGGAGGGCTTTGAAATTGCGGTAAAGGAAGGAAAAGCAAAGTCAATCATGACGAGCTACAACAGGGTTAACGGTATTTACGCAAATGAAAATGAGCATCTGCTTCTTGACATTCTGAGAAGGGATTGGGGATTTGACGGAATCGTTGTAACGGACTGGGGTGCATCCAATGACCATGTAAAGGGAGTGGCATGCCGTTCCAATCTGGAAATGCCGTCTCCGGGACTTGATCCGGCACGTGAAGTCTTAGAAGCGCTGGAGAACGGAACGCTTTCCATGGAGGAACTGGATACCTGCGTGGATGATCTTCTGGATGCTGTGCTGACTTTTGCGGAGAACAGGAAAAAGCGCAGTCCCGAAAAGAGAGGCACAGACACAGGGGAGCGGTATGACAGGCAAGCCCATCATGAGCTGGCACGAAAGGTAGCCCGGGAGAGCATCATACTTTTAAAAAATGATAAAGAGCATCTGCCGCTGCTGCCTCTGAAGGAATACTGCAGGGTGGCGCTGATTGGAGACTTTGCAAAGGTTCCGAGATATCAGGGAGCTGGTTCGTCCCTGGTAAATCCGACCCAGGTGGAGACGATGGAGGAGATGATTAAAAAATATCCTCTGAACTGTCTTGGATATGAGCCGGGATATTTAAGAAACGGCGGGCCGAATGAAGCATTGAAAAAGGCAGCCTTAGATCTGGCTGAAAGGGCGGATGTAGTCATCTACTGCTTTGGATTGGATGAGCTGAGTGAATCAGAAGGACAGGACCGTACCCATATGGGAATTCCGCAGAATCAGAGCGGGCTTCTTGAAGACCTTGCAAAGGTGAACCCCAATATTGTCGGCGTTTTAAGTGCGGGTGCAGCTATTGAGATGCCGTGGCACCATTGCTGTAAGGCAATCGTGCACGGATATCTGGGCGGGCAGGCGGCTGCGGGAGCCGTTTTGGACGTTCTGACAGGAAAGGTAAATCCATCCGGAAGGCTTGCGGAGACATATCCTCTCCGCTATGAGGATACACCGGCATTCCGGAATTTCCCCAGCACCGAGCGCAGCTCTGAATACAGGGAAAGCATTTTTGTGGGATACCGCTATTACGACACAGGCAAAGTCAGAGTGCAGTATCCGTTTGGATATGGGCTGTCCTATACGGAATTTACTTATTCTGATCTGAAGATCACAGAAGAGGGATTGGAGCTTACAGTGACCAATACCGGCGGTATGGACGGTGCGGAGGTAGTGCAGATGTATGTGTCCGCTCCGAAGGAGCATATCTTCCGCCCGGATAAAGAACTCAAAGGATACCGGAAAATCTTTTTAAAGGCCGGAGAATGCGGGAAGGTTCAGATTCCGTTTGACGATAAAACCTTCCGTTACTGGAATACAAAGACAAATCAGTGGGAAGTAGAAGGCGGAGAATATAAAATCTGCATCGGCGCCAATGTCATGGATATCCGCCTGACTCAGAGCGTACAGGTGGAAGGAACAACGGGAGATTTCCCATATGTGAAAACAGAAATGCCATCTTATTTTTCCGGCCTTGTGCAGGAGATTTCCGACAAAGAATTTGAGAAGCTGCTCGGCCATCCGGTTCCGGACGGCTGCTGGTCGGGAGAGCTTGGAAGAAATGATTTAATCTGCCAGATGTACTATGCAAAGAGCCGTCTGGCGAGAATGGTTTACCGGATTCTGACAAATATGAAGAAAAAGAGTGAGGAAAAAGGAAAACCGGACCTGAATATCCTCTTTATCTACAACATGCCGTTCCGGGGAATTGCAAAAATGACGCACGGAGCCGTGAGCATGAGAATGGCGGACGGAATTGTGGAAGCGGTCAACGGGCATTTGTGGAAAGGGCTTCGAATGATCGTCGGCGGATACTTCAAAAACAGCAGACAGAACAAAGAATACGAAAAGAAGTTAAAACAGGAATAGCCGGATAAAAACCGCCCGGATGGAGGATTCTTCACTGAGCGCCTTTATCCGGGCAGCCTTTATTTGAAATCCTTTAGTTATTGACAGGAATCAGTACCTGCAGTGTAAACCAGTTTCCGTCTGCGTGCAGTGTCATGGAGCCGCCGTATTTTGCAGCGGCATGCTGGATGCTTTTCAATCCGTAGCCGTGGTTTATGGAATCCTTTTTCGTAGTTGCGGGAAGTCCGTTCTTTTTTAAAATAACAGATGTCTCCGTATAATTTTCGCACTGAATCATCAGGAAACGGTTTTTTTGATACATGGACAGGGTGACAAGGCGCTTTTCGGGGTCCTCATTCTGGGAAACACATTCTATGGCATTATCCAATGCGTTTCCAAAAATGGAACAGATATCCTTGACATGCATAAAGGGGATGAAGCTGAGATTGCTGATTGCAAACGAGCCCAGGGCAATCAGAGCCGCGCCGGAAAGCTCTTTGCCGTTGACGTTCATCCGTTCTTCCGTAGGAATGTGTTCCTTTTCCAAAAGGAAATATGCGGTGAATACAACTCCGTAAATAAAAATCATGCTGGCGATTGAAACAAGCCGGCTGCTGTGGCCGGATGTGACGACCCACCAGACATACAACTGCCAGTGCAGAGAGGCGGCAAATTCTGCCAGCACGAATGCACGGGTACAGCAGAAAGCAGCATCTTTCCGGGTGGAATCCGTTGTGAGGTATAAAAA
This sequence comes from uncultured Blautia sp., assembly GCA_900551075.1. Lineage (GTDB taxonomy): Bacteria > Bacillota > Clostridia > Lachnospirales > Lachnospiraceae > Blautia_A. The sequence continues at coordinate 3,399 of URVB01000016.1, forward strand.
CAGGTACATCAGCAGGATGGCACCCGCCATTCCCGGCATCCAGAGGTACAAAGGAAGGATGCCGGCAAACATCTGGTAAGCGGCAAACACAAATAAGGATGCCGTCAGGGAAAGGATAAATTTCCGTCCGCTCATCTTACGGTGCAGCATAAGAAGATAAAGAACACTGGCGCCCCATTCGGCGAGTGCGGTAAAAATTCTGGGTGTGTCCTCAGAGATTCAAGAGTCATCGGCGGATTCCTCCTACATAATCGGTCAAATCATCCATAAAGGTTTTCTTTTTGGCCCGGCTGACCGGCAACTCGGATTTATCCGAAAGCAGGACATTGTTCTGCCTGACGCCGATCACATGATGCAGGTTGAGCAGATAAGCATTGTGGCATTTGGAGAAGCCTTTTTGTGTGAGAGCGCTTTCTGCTTTCTTCATCGGTCCGGCCGTAATGAAATCTCCTTTTTCGGAATGGATAATGATATGGTGTTTCTGGCTTTCGATATAAAGTATCTGTGAAATCTCAAGACGCATCTGTCCCCCTTCCACATAGAATGTCATATAGTCCTGCGTCTGTTTTTTTAATACCTGTTTTACGGCTTTGTTCAGAATCTGGGAAAATGCCAGATACGGGACGGGTTTGAGCACATAGCCCAGGGCATCCACCAGATATCCCTGTACGGCGAAAGAAACCGTAGAGGTTATGAAAATAAAGGCGACATCTTCGTCCAGCTCCCTGATCCTTCCGGCGGTTTTCATCCCGTCCAGATGTTTCATCTGTATGTCCAGCAGAATGATATCGTAGTCTGCCGCATAATCGGAGACAATATCCAGTCCGTCTGAAAATGTGCGGATGTGGAAGGTGACGGGATTCTCACGCTCATATCGTTTCAGATATCCCGACAGGATGGAAACATAATTCTTTTCATCTTCAACAATTGCAACTCGTATCATGATCAATCTCCGTTTATCGTGTAGTATAGGGCTTAAAAACTATTTTACTTTAGGATGGAAAAAAAAGCAATTATCTGCATACGGCTGCTTGCATTTTGATTTAAAATTTAACGCAAAAAGGGGTTCAAATATCTGTAAATAATGTTAAAATAGAAACAGATATTGAAGCAACCGACAGAAAGGACATCAGAGAATGACGAGCAGTATCATTGAATTACACACGGAGGTTCCGGCAAATCTGGAGGGGAATGTATTCGGTCAGTTTGATGAGCATTTGAAGCTGATTGAGCGGACCCTGAATGTGACCATGATTTCCCGGAACGGTGTATTAAAAATTCTTGGAAACGAACAGAACGCATCACAGGCGAAAAAACTAATAGAAGAGCTTTTGGTATTGGCAAAGCGCGGAAATATCATTACGAAACAAAATGTAACCTATGCGCTTTCCCTGGCTATGGAACAGAAAAACCAGGTATTGTCTGAAATTGATAAGGATTTGATCTGCAACACCATACAGGGAAGACCGATCAAACCGAAGACCCTGGGACAGAAGGATTACGTGGATCAGATCCGCAAAAAAATGATCGTATTCGGTGTCGGACCTGCCGGAACCGGAAAGACTTATCTTGCTATGGCTATGGCGGTTACGGCCTTTCGAAATGAAGAGGTCAGCAGAATTATCCTGACCCGTCCGGCAATTGAAGCCGGGGAGAAGCTCGGTTTTCTTCCGGGCGACCTCCAAAGCAAGGTGGACCCTTATCTGAGACCCCTCTATGATGCGCTGTATCAGATTATGGGTGCGGACAGCTTTGCCAAAAATATGGAGCGTGGTCTGATCGAGGTAGCTCCGCTGGCTTATATGAGAGGACGTACCCTGGATAACGCTTTTATTATTCTGGATGAAGCACAGAATACGACACCGGCACAGATGAAAATGTTTTTGACCAGAATCGGATTTGGCTCGAAGGTGATCATCACAGGAGATGCTTCCCAGAAGGATCTTCCGAAGGATGCCGTTTCCGGCCTGGATGTGGCAATGAAGGTGCTGAAAAGGATTGACGATATTGGGTTCTGCGAGCTGACCAGCAAGGACGTTGTCCGCCATCCGCTGGTGCAGCAGATCGTACAGGCTTATGATGCCTATGAGAAAAAGCAGAAACCTGCGAAGCGTACGGGAAGACGCAGTTAGGAGGCAAGTATGACCATACAGATAGAATATGAAACCGACCTGGAGCTTGGAATCGACTATGCGAATCTGGCACAAAAAACAGCCGAAAGAGTTCTGGCTCTGGAGGGATGCCCTTATGATGCCTCTGTGAATCTGGTATTGACAGATAACGAAGAAATCAAAAAGGTAAATACGGAATTCCGCAGCATTCAGGCTCCTACAGACGTGCTGTCCTTTCCTATGATCCCCTTTCGGGCGCCGGCGGATTATGCGCTGGTAGAGGATGAGGATACCTACTTTGATCTGGATACGGGAGAGCTTTTGCTGGGCGATATTATGATTTCCGCAGAAAAAGTAATTGCACAGGCAAAGGAATACGGGCACAGCGTTACCAGAGAATTTTGTTTTTTGGTTGCACACAGTATGCTGCATCTTCTGGGATACGATCATATGACACCCAAGGAAGCGGCAGTTATGGAGCAGAAGCAGGCAAATGCTCTGGCTGAGCTTGGAATCACACGTTAAGGAGGGACCTATGAATAAGAAAATGATAGCGCTTTTATTAGCAGCAGTAATAGCCGGAGCCCTTGCTGTCACCGCTTTTGCAGCAGATACCGCTTCTGCTGCGCAGGTGAAGAGCTACTTAACCGGGCTGGATGTACCGGAATCCATAGGCAGGCAGCGTCCGGTTGCGGTCATGCTGAATAACATTAAGGGCGGATGTCCGCAGAGCGGAATCGCCAATGCAGGTGTCGTTTACGAGGCACCCGTAGAGGGAGAGATCACAAGGCTCATGGGTATATTTGAGGATTATCAGAATCTGGAGCGCATTGGCTCCGTCAGAAGCTGCCGTGATTATTACATTTTCTATGCCAATGAATTCGATGCGATTTATTCCCATTATGGACAGTCTGCATATGCGGTGCCTTTTTTTGAACAGCACCTGATTGACAATCTGAATGGTCTTGAGCTGGGGCAGACAGCCTATTATAGAAGTACGGACCGAAAGCCGCCGCATAATGCTTATACAACCTGTGATCTGCTGCAGCAGGGGATCGATAAGATGGGGTACCGCAGGGAATTGAAGGATGGATATGAAGGCCACTATGTCTTCGCCCCGGAAGGAACGGAGACAACACTTGATAACGGAATTACAGCGAATGTGGTGCATTTGGATAATTTCACGAATAATCATCCCTGGTTCGAATATGAGGAAACCACTAAAAAATATAAACGCTTTCAGTTTGGGGAGCCGCAGATCGATGAGCTGACAGGAGAACAGCTTGAGTGTGACAATATCCTGATTCAATATTCCGACGTGCAGCATTATGACGAAAACGGATATCTGAACATTGATACCATTACCGGAGGAGAGGGCAAGTATATCACAAGAGGAAAAGCAATCGATATTACCTGGGCGAAGGATACTCCGTGGGGCATGACACATTATATTACTCTTGATAATCAGGAGGTAAAGATCAATACAGGTACTACATGGGTGGAAATAGTTCATAATGACAGAATTGATGCCGTAACTTACCAGTAGCCAAAACTGCATAATCAGATTCAGAATGCTGATACTAAGAAAAAAGGAGCGATGCGTATGCGTAAATTTTTCTGTAGTATCAGTGTTTTTTCGTTTCTCTGCCTGCTTTCCCTTGGATATTATCATTCCTACCAGCTCGCCAATCTGCGTTCCTATGATACGGATATCCGTACGGACGCAGACGAGCCTGCCCAAAGCGTCAGCCGGCAGGAAAACGTAGGTTACGGATTGTTTTATCTGAAGGAGCAGAATGGTTATGTGGCTGTTTATGAAAAAGACAGGGAAACGCTGTATGAGCCTACGGGCATTGCAGTGGATACACTGCCCGAAGCTCTGCAGGCGGAAATCCGGCAAGGCAAATATTTAAAGACCCATGAGGAGCTTTACAGCTTCCTGGAAAATTATTCAAGCTGATTCCGGAAACCTTTTAAAAGGATATATTATAAAATATTTATGAAATTTATAAGGCTTGCCTGAAAAACATGGACGAACGGGGAAAAATGTTGTAAGATAGGAAGATGAAAAACGAACAATGGAGAGACAAAAGAAAATGAATGTTCGGGAACGATTAAAAGAAAAATGCAGGATTGTTATAAAAATCGGAACCTCTTCCCTTACACATCCCCAGACAGGCAGGCTGAACCTGCGTAAGCTGGAGGTTTTGGTTCGGGAAATCAGTGATCTGCGCAATCAGGGAAAGGATATCGTTTTGGTGTCTTCCGGTGCGATCGGTGTTGGGGCGGCTGCCCTCGGTATGAGCGGCAAGCCCGAAGAGCTGGAGAAAAAGCAGGCATGTGCGGCAGTTGGGCAGGCAAGGCTTATGATGATCTATCAGAAGCTGTTTTCTGAATATAATCAGACGGCTGCACAGATTTTGATGACCAAGAATACTATGGTAGACAACCTGAACCGTAAAAACGCGCAAAATACTTTTCAGGAGCTGTTAAAAATGGGAGCGATTCCCATCGTTAATGAAAATGACTCTGTTTCTACATACGAAATTCAGTTTGGTGACAATGATACTCTTTCCGCAGTGGTCGCCGCTCTGATCGGTGCCGATCTTCTGATCCTGCTTTCGGATATTGACGGACTTTTTACAGACGATCCGAATACCAATCCCAATGCAGAGTTCATAGATGTGGTACAAAATCTGGATGAGAATTTTCTGCATATGGGTAAATCCTCTACGGGAAGCAAGGTGGGAACCGGCGGAATGTCCACGAAGCTGACGGCCGCAGAGATTGCCACAGCCGCAGGAGCGGACATGGTGATTGCCAATGGGGCTGATTTCCATGTGATTCATAAGATCATCGAAGGGCGTAATCACGGTACGATGTTCGTGGGAAATCTAAAGGAAGAGTTTTATCTGATCGATTATATCGAGAAATTATTATAGGAGGCCGGCTATGAATAATGAAATGATTGACAGGATCAATACCCTGGCACATAAATCAAAAAGTGTGGGGCTGACGGAGGAAGAAAAAAAGGAACAGGCGGCACTTCGTAAGGAATACATTGCCACGATCCGCATGAATCTCCGCTCACAGTTAGACAGCATTGACATCAAAGAGGCGGACGGCAGTATCACAAATCTGGGAGAAAAGTATGGAAACAAAGAAAGACATTAGAAAACAGATTTTTGCGGCCAGAAAAAATGTGACAGACGAACAGGCAGAGGCCTGGAGCCGGAAGATTACCGAGAGAGTCATTGCGCTTCCCGTATTTCAGGAAGCGGAGCGCATACTTGCTTATGCAGATTACAACCATGAGGTCATGACCCGCTTTCTGATTGGGGAAGCGTGGAAGGCCGGCAAGGACGTGGCAGTTCCCAAGGTTGTCGGCAGGGATATGGTCTTTTACCGGTTAAAGGATTTTGCTGAGCTGAAACCCGGTTATTATGGAATTCCTGAGCCGGAGGAGGGAGAAGTCGTCCGCTGGGAGGATGCTCTGATGATCATGCCTGGTGTAGCTTTTGACAGAAAGAATCACAGAGTCGGATACGGCGGCGGCTTTTATGACCGTTTTCTGGAAAAGAATCCACAGATTATACGTCTGGCAGTTGCCTTTGACTTCCAGATATTGGAGGAGGTTCCCATAGAACCAACGGATATTTTTCCGCAGATGATCGTAACAGAAAGGGAAGTTATTTCTCTCTGAATGAAAAATAACAGTGAAATGACCCTAAGGAGGGAAAATATGAATGAATTGTTAGAAAAAATGGGCAGAAATGCCAAAGCAGCGGAGATTTGTACCCGCAGCTTATCTACCAATGACAAGAACCGTGTATTACAGGCGGTTGCAGACAGGCTTGTGGCATGTACGAAAGAGCTTTTGCAGGCAAATGCCCTCGATGTAGAAAACGCAAAGCAGAACCATATGCCCCCGGGGCTTGTGGACAGGCTGCTTTTAAACGAACAGCGGATCGAAGGTATGGCAGAGGGACTTCGCAAGCTTGCGGACCTGGAAGACCCCATAGGCGAAGTGATCGGAATGAAAAAACGTCCCAATGGGCTGCTCATCGGACAGAAGAGGGTTCCGCTGGGCGTGATCGGCATAATTTATGAAGCACGTCCCAATGTAACGGCAGATGCCTTCGGTCTTTGTTTCAAAACCGGAAATGCAGTCATCCTAAAGGGAGGAAGTGATGCGCTTCATTCCAATCAGGCGATCGTGGACTGCATCCGTGCCACTCTTCAGGAAAACAATGTAACCAGGGATGCCATTCAGTTGATTTCCGATACATCCAGAGAAACTGCGGCAGAATTTATGAAAATGAACCAGTATGTGGATGTTTTGATTCCCCGCGGTGGTAAGGGGCTGATCCGGGCAGTCGTAAACCAGAGTACGATTCCTGTGATTGAGACAGGTACGGGCAACTGTCATACATATGTAGATGAGACTGCAGACCTTACCATGGCTGCAGAGATTGTCATCAATGCCAAAACACAGCGCGTAGGCGTCTGCAATGCCTGCGAATCCCTCCTGGTCCACAAAAGGGTGAAGGAAGCATTCCTTCCGGTGCTTGCCAAACGTCTCAAAGAGAACGATGTGGAGATTCGTGCGGATGAACAGGCTGCTGCCCTGATTCCGGACGCGGTTTTGGCTACAGAGGAGGACTGGGGTACGGAATATCTGGATTATATCCTTTCTGTTAAGGTTGTATCCTCTGTGGAGGAAGCGATTGCACACATTAACCGTTACAATACCAGGCATTCGGAGGCAATTATTACCGACAGCTACGAAAATGCACAGAAGTTTTTAGACGAGGTTGATGCGGCTGCTGTCTATGTAAATGCGTCCACACGCTTTACAGATGGCTTTGAGTTTGGCTACGGAGCAGAAATCGGCATCAGTACACAAAAACTCCATGCAAGAGGGCCTATGGGACTGTTGGCTCTGACCACGACGAAATACATTATTTACGGGAACGGACAGGTACGTCCGTAGTTTGACTTTTTGATGGGGGTTGTGCTATACTGAAACTCAAAGTTGTTACTTACGATTTATGCTCATTTACTGGGAGGACTTAAAATGAGAAAAAAACAATTATTTGCCCTTTTTTTAGCAGGGGCGTTAACAATGGGAATGGTTCCTTCCACAGCGTTTGCTGCGGAAGAGGCCGCCGTCTTATCAGCAGAGGGAGAAGCGCCGGCTGCGGAAGAACCGGATATATCGACGGAACCGGAAACACCGGCAGAACCGGAAGTCCCGCAGGAACCGGAAACGCCAAGTGAGCCGGAAGCACCGACTGAGGCACCTACGGAAGCACCAACTGAGGCACCTACAGAAGCGCCTACGGAAGCACCAACTGCAGCCCCGACAGAAGCACCTGCCGCAGCCGAGACGCCGGAGGGAAATGCGAAGGTGGATGAGAAGGCAGGAGAGCAGCTTCCTGAAGGAACGATTACCATCAAAGGAGCTCCGGATGTCTCCTATCAGAGCCTTCAGGCAGCGATTGACGCTGCTCTGGCAAATGGTACAGAAGCAACGGTGATTCTCGTCAATGGAGACATTTCTATTGACAAAACAGTGACCATCGAAAATAAAAACATTTCTATTGCGTCATCGGCTGATCTGGTGGAGATTGGCAGAGCAGAAGGCTTTACTGCGGATATGTTCCGGTTGAAAAGCGGCGCCTTAAAGTTCCAGCATGCAGAGCCGGACAATGAGAAAAACAGCCTGTTTGTAAGCGGGTTTACAGACGAGCTGACATCCGAGGGCTCCATAGTAGCGATTACAGCAGGTGATTTCAGCATGGAGGAAGGCGTAACCCTGGAAGAAAATACATATAAAGACGGAAACGGCGGCGCCATCCGAAATGAGGGCGGAACAGTGATTCTGGCAGGCGGAACCATAAGCGGGAACAGTGCAAAAACAGGTGCTGCTATCTACAGCAGGGGTATCATTAAGCTGCAGGGAAAGGTTGTGTTTTCAGATAATAAAAACGCCGGAGATGTCAATGAAGCCAGTACGATCATGCTGGACGGCGACAATGCAGTCATTACGATCACAGGCAAGCTGGAAAATGATGACAGTTCCATAGGCGTCAATGTGCAGAACATCAAGGCCGGTACACAGATCATTACCCTGGCAGAGGGAGTAAGCGATACGACTCTTGAGGCTGCCGTTAAGAAGTTTAAGCCTGAAACCGATGATTTCACGATTGAAGACGATGGGAAAATAAAAACATCCGAAGAACCGCCTTCTCCTTCTCCTGTTGTGGAAGCGCCTAAGCTAACGCCTGTGAGCTACAAATGGACAAGTCATACTTCTGCAAAACTGACCTGCTTATCAAATAAAAATGGTGTTTTTTATGCAACATGGGTGGAGCGCGGCGCAAAAATGCCGGCATTTGATGAAAGCATGAAGGGTTCTGCAGTTCAGAAGGATCATGATTTCAATGTTTTCCTTTCAGATTTTGATTCTGATAAAAAGATTGATGTTTATATCCGTGTAAAGGACAGCGATGGAAAATGGTCAAATCCTGTACTGTTTCAGCTTAATGAAGACAAACGGCCGAAATCCGCAACTGAAACACCAACTCCTTCACGTAAGCCAAAGACACCGACTGTTGATGAAAGTAAGGTAACCGGGCTGGAAAAACCATTAAAATTCTATCCGAATACATTCTATCCGTTTACAGTCACAGGGGCAGGTACGGATAACAAATCACCTATTTCCGGTGATGTAAAATGGGAACCTCTTTATTGGAGCACCTCCTCCAATCCGAAGGATTCTCAGAAGAATACAAGCTGGAAGATCGGCGCGGTAAACGGCATCAAGGATGCTGCAACCTATAACATGTACATCTTCTTCCGTAAATGGGTGTATGATGGGAACGAATGGCAGGCAACGGATGTGGTCGAAAGCATGACCGTTTCATTCAGCTCCGCAAAGATTGAATTCACCGGAACCCCGACTCCAACGGGGATTGGCGGCGGAAGCGGCAGCTCAGCAGGTGTTTATGATCCGGAGGCAGAAGAGAAGAATGCAGGCGGCTCCCAGTCCAAGAATGCGGTGTCTACAGCCGATGAAGCTCCAATCGGTACGATGACGATGCTGGCCATGTTATCCCTTTTGGCAGGCGGTTATGTACTGATTAGAAAACGCAAAAAAGCAAATGAATAAATCCTCATTAAGAGACAGGTCTGATTGCCTGTCTCTTTTCATATAATAAATTCTGTAAGGATAAATGACAGGGGGATCGCTCATGCTGCTATCAGAAATTCGTACATACGAAAAAATATATTATTCCCTATGGGAGACGGCTCAGCGTTACGGAAGCTTTGCTCAGTTCCGTGTGATCGGCAAAAGCCACGATGACCGCATGATCCCGATGCTGGAAATCGGGACCGGCCAGACTGCAGTATTCTGCCTGGCCGGTTTAAACGGCGTGGACAGGCAGATGCCTGCCTATCTTCTGAAAATGGCTGCAGAATATTGTCAGGCATATGAATGCGGCTGGAATATGCGGGAATTCTATGATGTCAAAGAACTTTTGAACAAAGTACGGCTTTGTCTGATTCCTGTTCTGAACCCGGATGGCTTCGAGCTGTGTGAAAAGGGCTATACGATTATCCGAAATCCCATTTACCGTCAAATGCTCCGCATGCAGAATATTCCGTTTCAGGAATTTTCCTACAATGCCAGGGGAATGGACCTTACGCAGAATTTTCCCACAAGCTACTATTCCAAAAAATGGATTCATCAGGAGCCTGCCAGTGAGAATGAGACAAAAGCGCTGATACGGATTTTTCAGGAGTACAGGAGCAGAGGTCTTTTATCGTTCTGCAGTCTTGGAAAAAAGATCGTTTATTACCGGCAGCCGCAGGCATTTGCCTACAATCAAAGAAGCTATCGCCTTGCACGCCATTTACAGAAATGCTCCAGCTATCGGCTGGAAAAAAATCACGGCAATGCTCCGGAAAGGGATATCGCCAAACAGAAGAGCAGCGGTTCTGCAGAACAGTTTTATGCAGAAGTCTGCAAGCAGCCGGCTATCCGTATTGAGACGCCGTCTCTCCCAGGAGCCACTCAGGAAAATGAAGCCATGATACAGAAGGAGTATGACGAAATCCATACCCTTCCTTTGGAGTATATTTTTTCGCTTGCACAGTAATCCGCTCCGCCGGGTGTCGCCAGTGCGCAAAAGCAGGAAGAAAGCTTATATTCTAGCTGCGATACAGGAAAATACTTTGACAGAAATGAAAATATCCTGTATCATGTATGGATGTGATCAGGAAATACCGTGTATTTGCATATAAGGAGCATTGATGTGATGATAAACGAAACAACAAAGAACACCGACGAAAAAGAGAATGAATCCTCCCGTCAATATATGTTTATTGAGCTTGCGAAAAGCATGATTCGGGATATGACCGGGGCTAAGGGGCGGGCGCTTACTTATTGTCTGACTACCTTTGGCTGTCAGATGAACGAAAAACAGTCAGAGGCAGTTGCCGGTATCATGGACGAAATCGGATTCCGGAGAATTGAGAAAGAAGACGCGGATGTAGTCATCTACAACACCTGTACAGTCCGTGAAAATGCAAACCTGAAGGTTTATGGCCGCCTTGGTCATTTGCATAATCTCAAGGATCACAACCCGGATATGAAAATCATATTATTTGGCTGTATGATGCAGGAAGATCATGTAGTGCAGAGAATAAAAAAAGATTACCCGTTTGTAAATCTTGTTTTCGGAACACATAATATTTTTAAATTCGCAGAGCTTTTCTATCAGATGCTGCAGGAAGACAGGCAGCTCGTAGATATCTGGGAGGGAACAGACCAGATTGTGGAGGATCTGCCCACAGAACGGAACTATTCCTTCAAATCAGGCGTCAACATCATGTTCGGCTGCAATAATTTCTGCAGCTACTGTATCGTACCGTATGTGCGGGGAAGAGAGCGCAGCAGGGAGCCGGAAGCGATTGTCCGTGAAATCGAACGTCTTGTGTCAGAGGGGGTAACGGAAGTCATGCTCCTTGGACAGAATGTCATTTCCTATGGCAGGACTCTGGAGCATCCGGTTTCTTTTGCACGGCTTTTGGAGCAGATCGAGCAGATTGAGGGACTGAAGCGGATTCGTTTCATGACCTCCCACCCGAAGGATTTGTCCGATGAACTGATTGCGTTTATGGCAAAAAGTAAAAAAGTCTGCCATCATCTGCATCTGCCGCTTCAGTCAGGAAGCAGCCGCATCCTCAAAGAGATGAACCGCAGATATGACAAAGATAAATATTTGAGTCTGGTGGAAAAAATCCGTGCTGCCATACCGGATATTTCTCTGACAACAGATATTATTGTCGGGTTTCCTGGAGAAACCGAGGAGGATTTTCTGGAAACTCTTGATGTAGTGGAAAAATCCGGCTATGATACGGCATTTACCTTTATTTATTCTAAAAGAAGCGGTACGCCTGCCGCCTCCATGGAGAACCAGATTTCCCAGGAGGTGGTAAAGGAACGTTTTAACCGCCTGCTTACCCTGGTGCAGCAAAAAGGCAGAGAAATGTCCTCTCGCTTTACGGGAACCGTACAGGAGGTTCTGGTAGAAGAGGAGAGCAGGGAAAAGGGCATTTTTACAGGAAGAACACAGTATAATCTTTTGGTGCATTTCCCCGGAGCGGAAGAAATGCTGGGAACCTATGTGCAGGTTCGGCTGGATGAATGCAAAGGATTTTATTACCTCGGAAGCTTGGAGCGTTAAGAGAATTCCTTATTTGCTTTGTTACTGACAAACAGAGACCGTTCATGTGGGCTGTGCCCATATGGACGGTCATTTTCTTACCGCCAAAATCCAACGTCCGGTCTCTGCTTTGGAGTGAGGCAGGTGAATAAACCGGAGCTGTTCGTGGAAAAATAAGAATTATTTTTTCATGGAGGTAAGATATATGTATGGTTCCTTTTATGGCTGGTATTTCAAATGCCAGTCCCGAACGCAGACCCTGGCAGTGATACCTGCCGTTCATAAGGCAGGCCGGAAGCGCACCTGTTCTGTTCAGATTATCACGGATAACGATGCCTGGACAACCGCATTCCCTGCGGATGCATTTCACAGGGAAAGAAAAAATATTTTCATCGGCGGGAACCGGTTCGGGGAAGAGGGGATTCAGTTGGCGATACGCACACGGGAGCTGTCCGTAAGGGGCAAACTGGATTTTGGACCACTTTCTCCCTTAAAATATGATATTATGGGGCCATTTGTGTTAGTGCCGTTTATGGAATGCCGTCACAGTGTAAGGAGTATGAGACATGCTGTCCGGGGAACTATGTGTATCAATGGGCAAGTATATTCTTTTCAGAATGCCTGGGGATACTGGGAGGGAGACCGGGGCCGGTCGTTCCCGAAAGAGTATCTCTGGACCCAATGCTGCTTCCGTCATGGGTCCGTTATGCTGTCTGTGGCGGAGATTCCCATAGGGGGCATTCATTTTACCGGCATAATAGGCGTCGTGTTATGGCGGGGGAAAGAATACAGAGTGGCTACTTATCTGGGAGCCAGGGTTGTTCAGCTTCAGGACCGAACGGTGCGGATTGTCCAGGGAAATCTGGAATTGGAAGTCTGCCTGCTGAAGGCCTCCGAACGTCCACTTAAGGCTCCGGCAAAGGGAGATATGGTGAGGACGATTCATGAAAGTGCGGCCTGCCGGGCTTCCTACCGGCTTCGCAAAGAAGGCCGCACGCTGTTAGACTTTGAAACAGACAGGGCATCTTTTGAATATGAATATCCTGAAAATAAGAAACAAAATGTTGAAAATAAAACCGGGGAATGATATTATAAGGGCTGGATTATGTTTCGAAATCCGCGAAAATAAAGGAGTTGTGGAAGCTATATGGCATTATCACCAATGATGCAGGAATATGTAAAAACAAAAGAAGAATACAAGGACTGTATTTTATTTTATCGTCTGGGAGATTTCTATGAGATGTTTTTCGAGGATGCGCTGACGGCTTCCAGGGAACTGGAAATCACCCTGACGGGCAAGGACTGCGGAATGGAAGAACGAGCGCCTATGTGCGGCGTTCCTTTTCACGCTGCGGAAACTTATATCAAACGTCTGATCGAAAAGGGGCATAAGGTGGCAATCTGCGAACAGGTAGAGGAGCCCAGACATGCCAAGGGCCTTGTGAAGAGGGAGGTCGTGCGCATCGTTACCCCGGGAACCACCCTGGATACCCGGGATGAGACAAAAAACAATTATCTGATGTCCATCGTATCTATGGGGGAACATTTCGGATGTGCGATCGCTGACATTACGACCGGAGACTGCTTTCTTACAGAGGTGGACAAATGCCAGAAGCTTTTGGACGAAATCAATAAATTTACTCCGGCCGAAATCATCTGTAATGACGCATTTTTTATGAGCGGCATGGATATTGAGGATTTGAAGGAACGTCTTGGTATCTGTATTTTCCCCCTGGATACCTGGTATTTTGATGATGAACTCTGCCGCCGTACATTAAAAGAGCATTTCTGTGTAAGTGCTCTGGAAGGATTGGGTATTAAGGATTATGACATCGGAATCATTGCTTCCGGCGCATTATTTTTATACCTGAAAGAAACACAGAAAACCGCGCTTTCCCATATGACAAGCATCCATCCCTACGCAGCAGAAAAGTTCATGCTGATTGACAGCTCCAGCCGTCGGAACCTGGAGCTTGTGGAAACGCTTCGGGAAAAACAAAAGCGCGGCTCCCTTCTGTGGGTGCTGGATAAAACAAAGACTGCCATGGGAGCCAGAACCCTGCGCTCTTACGTGGAACAGCCATTGATTCACGCGGCGGAAATCAATCGTCGTCTGGAGGCCCTGGAAGAGCTGAATCACCAGCCTATGCTGAGGGATGAGATTCGGGAGTACCTGAATCCGATTTATGATTTAGAGCGACTGATCAGCCGCATCAGCTATCAGTCAGCCAATCCGAGGGATCTTGTATCCTTCGCCTCTTCCCTGGAAATGCTTCCTTATATTAAACAGCTTTTGAATGAATTCCAGTCCCCCATCCTCAAACAGATCAACGAAGATATGGACGCGCTGACAGACATTTCGGAGCTGATCAAACGGGCAATTGTGGAGGAGCCTCCTCTGGCTCAGAGAGAGGGAGGCATCATTCGTGAGGGATACAACGAGGATGTGGACAAATTTCGCCGTTCCCGTACGGATGGTAAAAAATGGCTTTCCGAGCTGGAGGCGCGGGAGCGTGAGCAGACGGGCATCAAATCATTAAAGATCAAGTATAACCGTGTGTTTGGTTATTCTCTGGAGGTTACGAATACCTTCCGCAGCCAGGTTCCGGAACACTATGTGCGCAAACAGACACTGACGAATGCGGAACGTTATATCACCCAGGAATTAAAGGAACTGGAAGATTTGATTCTGGGAGCGGAGGACAAGCTGTACGCCCTGGAATATGAATTATTCTGCCAGGTGCGCAATACCGTGGGAAATGAGGTGGTCCGTATTCAGCGGACAGCAAAGGCGGTTGCAGCTCTGGATGTTTTTGCCTCTCTTGCATTGGTTGCCCAACGGAATAATTACGTACGCCCCAAAATCAATGAAAACGGCATTCTGGATATCAAAAACGGCCGTCATCCTGTCGTGGAGCAGATGATCGAGCATGATATGTTTATCGCCAATGATACATATTTGGATAACCAGAAGAAGCGGATATCTATCATTACAGGGCCGAATATGGCAGGAAAATCCACCTATATGCGTCAAAGTGCGCTGATTGTTCTTATGGCGCAGATCGGAAGCTTTGTGCCGGCGGAAAAAGCCAACATCGGTATTGTAGACCGTATCTTTACCCGGGTGGGTGCGTCAGACGATCTGGCAAGCGGCCAGAGTACCTTTATGGTGGAAATGACGGAGGTTGCGAATATTCTCAGAAATGCCACCTCCAAGAGCCTTCTGATCCTGGATGAAATCGGCAGGGGAACCAGTACCTTTGATGGGCTTTCCATTGCATGGGCAGTGATTGAGCACATCAGCAATACAAAGCTCTGCGGGGCAAAAACCCTGTTTGCTACCCATTACCATGAGCTTACGGAGCTGGAAGGAAAAATCTCCGGAGTTATCAACTACTGTATCGCCGTAAAAGAAAAAGGCGATGACATTGTTTTTCTCCGTAAGATCGTAAAGGGCGGCGCAGACAAGAGCTACGGCATTCAGGTGGCAAAGCTCGCAGGAGTTCCGGAGTCCGTCATCAGCCGTGCCAGGGAGCTGGTGGAGGAGCTGAGCAATGCAGATATCACTGCTGCAGTAAAGGACCTGACAGCGCCCAGGAAAAAGCAGAAGATCGTATATGATCAGGTAGACATGGCACAGATGTCCCTGTTTGATACCGTGCAGGACAATGACATCGTAGATGAAATCCGGGAGCTGGATATGTCTAACCTGACTCCAATGGAAGCCATGAACATTCTTTATAATTTGCAGAACAAGATCAAAAACCGTTGGTAATTACAGCCGCACATATGCGGATTAGGAGGAACATTGAGAAAAATTGCAGTTTTAGATCAGCAGACCATTGATAAGATTGCTGCGGGAGAGGTGGTGGAACGTCCTTCCTCCGTTGTAAAGGAGCTTGTAGAAAATGCCATTGATGCCGGAGCGACTGCGGTTACTGTTGAGATCACGGATGGCGGCAAAAAGCTGATCCGCATTACGGACAATGGTTCCGGAATGGAGACAGATCAGATTCCGCTGGCATTTCTCCGTCATGCCACCAGCAAGATCGAAAAGGTGGAGGATCTGCAGCAGATTGCATCCTTAGGCTTCCGCGGAGAGGCACTGTCCAGTATTTCGGCAGTTTCCCAGGTAGAGCTGATCACTAAGACACCTTGCGCCATAAGCGGCGCCAGATATCTGATTGAGGGAGGACGGGAAGTGGCATTGGAGGAGCTGGGCGCTCCGGAGGGAACGACCTTTCTAGTGCGGAATCTTTTTTATAATACGCCTGCCAGAAGTAAGTTCCTGAAGTCTGATATGACAGAAGCTAACTATATCAATACACTTATGGAGCAGCTTGCTCTTTCGCACCCGGAAATCTCCTTTAAATATATCCAGAATAAGCAGGTAAAGCTTCATACCTCCGGAAATTACAGTGTCAAAGACGTCATTTACAATATATACGGAAGAGATATTACGAAATCCCTTCTTGAACTTTCTTTTGAGAATGAATTTATGAAAATTACGGGGTTTGCCGGAAAGCCGGAAATTTCCCGCGGAAACAGAGCCTTTGAAAATTATTATATCAATGGCCGGTATGTAAAGAACAATATTATCACCAGGGCCATTGAGAATGCGTATAAGGGCTTTCTGATGCAGCACAAATTCCCTTTTATTTCCATGCATATTGAAATGGAAGGAAACGACCTGGATGTCAACGTACATCCGGCGAAGCGGGAGGTACGTTTTGCAAGGGAGGCCGAAGTCTATCAGATTGTTTATGAGACTGTCCGTAACGTCCTGACCCACAGAGAAATGATTCCGAAGGTAACTCTTGCTGATGAGGAAGAAAAACAGCCGAAGGTAATCCTGAAATCCGCAGATATTCCGGAGCCCTTTGAGACAAAACGGCGTGAGCGGCTGCAATCCGCTCCGGTTTTCAGGAACCGGGTGCAGGAAGAGGGCGGATATCCTTCTGTTTCACGCGGCCCTGCATTTAGCAGAGAGGAAGAATCGTTATTTGCCGGAACCTTATCTCAGCAGGAACAGATACCTGTGCCTGAGGCAAAACCGGTAGAACCGGAAAAACCGGAAAAACAACTGGAGCTTTTTGAAGAAAAGCTTCTTTCCCCGGAATCCAGAAGCCATCATCAACTGATCGGGCAGATCTTCGATACCTACTGGCTGGTACAGTTTGAAGATCAGTTTTATATCATTGACCAGCACGCGGCACATGAGAAGGTTTACTATGAACGGCTGGTGAAGCAGTTCCGGGAGCGGACCATTGAATCCCAGTATGTCAGCCCTCCTTTGATCGTAAGTCTGAATCTTGAGGAGGAAGCGCTGCTTCGCGCCAATCAGGAATATTTCCGGGAGTTTGGCTTTGAGATCGAGCCCTTCGGAGGAAAAGAGTACTGTATCAGCGCCGTTCCTTCCAATTTGTACGGTATCGCAGAGGAAACGCTTTTTTTGGATATGCTGGATCACCTTGCAGGAGAAGGAGAGGCGGATGCGCTCGGGCTTTTCACCTCCCGTCTGGCAACTAGGGCGTGCAAAGCCGCCGTAAAGGGCAATCATAAAATGTCGGCTTTGGAGGCGGATAAACTGATCGATGAGCTTTTGACTCTGGAAAACCCGTATCATTGCCCTCACGGGCGGCCGACGATTATTTCCATGACCAAAAACGAGCTTGAGAAAAAATTCAAGCGGATTGTATAGGAGGCAGTATGAAGAAGCCGTTAATCGTCCTGACCGGACCTACCGCAGTCGGAAAAACGAAGCTGTCCATTTCTCTTGCAAAAAAAGTAAATGGGGAGATTATTTCGGCGGATTCCATGCAGGTCTATCAATATATGGATATTGGTTCAGCCAAGATTCGTTCGGAGGATATGCAGGGAGTCCGTCATCATTTGGTGGATGTGCTGCATCCGAAGGAGAAGTTTCATATTGTAAAATTCCAGCAGATGGCAAAGGCTGCTATGGAGGAAATCTATGCCGGAGGCAGGATTCCGATTCTGGTAGGCGGAACCGGCTTTTATATTCAGGCAATTACCAGAGATATTGATTTTACGGAGGCTGAGCAGGAGGATGCCTACCGGAAGGAGCTGGAGGTGCTTGCTGAACAAAAGGGCAGGGAATATCTGCACCAGATGCTGAAAGAGGTCGATGAAAAGAGTGCCGGGCAGATTCACGCCAATAATGTAAAACGTGTGATCCGTGCACTGGAATTTTATCATCAGAACGGTACCCCCATCTCCGCACATAACCAGGAACAAAAAGCACACCAAAGTCCCTATAATCTGGCTTATTTTGTCCTGAATGCGCCCCGGGAGCTTCTGTACGAGCGGATTGACAGACGTGTGGATGCGATGCTTGAGGAGGGGCTTCTGGAAGAGGTACAGAAACTGAAGGTTATGGGATGCCAGAGAGGTATGGTATCCATGCAGGGCCTGGGTTATAAAGAAATTCTGTCTTACCTGGAGGGGGAATATTCCCTTGAGGAGGCTGTCCGCATCCTAAAGCGCGATACCCGTCATTTTGCGAAAAGACAGCTCACCTGGTTTTGCAGAGAACCGGAGGTTACCTGGGTCAATAAGGACGCTTTTGCTTACGATGAAAAGAGGATTTTAGAATATATGCTTTCCGTATGCAGAGAAAGAGGAATCCTTCCTGCATAACAGAGAGGCAGATCGATTGAGAAATAAATGGATTGAGAAACAGGAAGGAACCATCATGAGAGAATTATATGAACATCTGGGAATTTCCTCCCAGGTCTATGATTTTGGACATCAGATCGAGGAAAACCTGAAAGGACGTTTTGAGGAATTCGACAAAACCGCGGAATACAATCAGATGAAGGTTCTGCTTGCCATGCAGAAGAACAAAGTCAGTGCAGAATGCTTTCAGTCCTCTTCGGGCTATGGATATAATGATTACGGCCGTGACACACTGGAAAAGGTCTATGCCGATACCTTTCACACGGAGGCCTGCCTGGTACGTCCCCAGATTGCCTGCGGAACCCATGCGCTTGCCGTTGCACTGTTCGGAAACCTGCGTCCCGGTGATGAGCTGCTTTCTCCTGCGGGAAAACCCTATGACACTTTGGAGGAGGTCATCGGCATCCGTCCGTCCAAAGGCTCCCTTGCAGAATACGGCATCACCTACCGGCAGGGGGGTTTTTTGGGAAACGGCGCCCTCGATTATGAAAATATCAAAAAGGCGATCAATGAGAAGACCCGGCTTGTGGCAATTCAGCGCTCCAAGGGATATCAGACACGTCCGTCCTTCTCTGTGAAGGAAATCGGGGAGCTGATATCTTTTGTCAAGCGTATAAAACCGGATGTCATCTGTATGGTAGACAACTGTTACGGAGAGTTTGTCGACACCATTGAGCCGAGTGACGCAGGGGCGGACATGATGGTAGGCTCCCTGATCAAAAATCCGGGCGGCGGTCTTGCACCCATCGGCGGATATATCGCAGGAACAAGGGAATGTGTAGAAAATGCTTCCTATCGAATGACCTGTCCTGGTCTCGGTATGGAGGTAGGCGCAACGCTTGGCGTCAATCTCTCCTTTTATCAGGGATTTTTCCTGGCGCCTATGGTGACTAAGGGCGCTCTGAAAGGAGCGGTTTTTGCTGCAAATATTTACGAACGGCTGGGCTTCCCTGTAGTTCCTGATTCTAAGGAACCGAGACAGGATATCATACAGGCAGTGACTCTTGGTACACCGGAAGGTCTGATTGCCTTCTGCAAGGGTATACAGGCAGCAGCCCCTGTAGACAGCTATGTGGAGCCGGAACCCTGGGATATGCCGGGGTATGACAGTCAGGTTATCATGGCAGCCGGAGCGTTTGTGCAGGGCTCTTCCATTGAGCTTTCTGCGGATGGTCCGGTCAAACCGCCGTATGCTGTTTATTTTCAGGGAGGCTTAACCTGGGAGCATGCAAAATTCGGAATTCTGATGTCCTTACAGAAGCTGGCAGACGCGGGTATTGTTGCGCTGCCATAAATGCATCGCTGTAAAAATGTAAAAGAAAGCAGGAATGATATGGAGAAAAGAAGAGTCCTGATTATAGGCGGCGGCGCATCCGGGCTGACAGCCGGTATTTTTGCAGCCAGAGCCGGTGCATCTGTCACCATTTTGGAACAGAATGAAAAACCGGGTAAAAAAATCTGCGCCACAGGAAACGGAAAATGTAATCTGACCAATCTGGCAATGCCTTTGGATGCCTACAGGGGCACACATCCGGAATTTGCCAGGCCAATTCTGGAGCAATTCACGGTGCAGGATACCATTCGTTTTTTTTCGGAGCTTGGAATTTATACAGTAAACAAAAATGGTTACCTTTATCCCAGAAGCGGACAGGCCGGCAGTGTAACGGAGGTCCTTTGTATGGAAGCCAGGTATCGAAAAATCAGGATAAAAACAAACGAGCATGCGGGCACCGTAAAAAAAGAAGGGAAGCTTTGGAAGGTTCGGACAAAAAGCTGGACCTATGAGGGAGATGCCCTCATTCTTGCAAATGGTTCTAAAGCATCTGCGGTATCCGGCTCGGATGGAAGCGGATATCTTCTGGCAGAGAGCCTTGGGCATACCATCATACCACCGCTTCCGGCATTGTGCGCATTAAAATGCAGCGGCAGATTCTCCGTCTGGGCCGGTGTCCGGACGGAAGGCGAAGTGACGCTTCTGATCAATGGCATTCCGCTGAAAAAGGAACGGGGAGAGCTGCAGCTTACGGAATATGGGATATCGGGAATCCCAATTTTTCAATTGAGCCGCTATGCAGTCCGGGCATTGCAGGAAGGCTGCGAGGTTTCCCTTTTGGTGAATTTTCTCCCCGAATTTGAGGAGGAGGGGCTTTGGAAGTTCCTGGACCTGCGCAGAAAAAGCTGTCCCTATAAGACAGAAGACGAGCTTTTGACCGGGCTGTTTCCCAAAAAGCTTGCCGGATATTTGGGTTCGCAGCCGGACCCTGTACAGGCAATTCGGGCACTGCCTCTGAAGGTAAAGGGCGGAATGCCTTTCTCACAGGCACAGGTTTGCTCCGGCGGGGTCAGTACAGAGGAAGTGCATTCCCATACTCTGGAATCAAAACTTCATAATAATCTCTATTTTGCAGGAGAGCTGCTGGATATTGATGGGGCCTGCGGAGGCTACAATCTCCAATGGGCCTGGTCCAGCGGTGCGGCAGCAGGCAGATATGCGGCAAAGGAGCAGCTATGATTCGGATCACACAGATGAAGCTTCCCATTCATCATTCCACACGGGAGCTGGAGAAAAAAATCGCCGGTGCCCTCAAAAGCGGAAAACAGCCCTTTTCCTATGAAATCAGGCGGCAGTCTCTGGATGCCCGGCACAAAGAGGATAAACGGTTTGTTTATACAATAGACGTCATTATCCGGGATGAGCAGAAAATCCTGCGGAAGGTTCACAATAAAAACATTATGTCAATTGATGAAAGGCCGTATCTTTTTCCCGAACCGGGAGATATTCCTCTGAAACATCGTCCGGTAATCGTCGGCAGCGGTCCCGCCGGGCTTCTCTGTGCCTGGTATCTGGCAAAGGCAGGATACCGTCCCATTGTACTGGAGAGGGGAGAGGAAGCAGAGAAACGTCAGAAGACGGTAGAGCAGTTCTGGAGGAACGGTGTGCTGGATACGGATTCCAACGTCCAGTTCGGAGAAGGCGGTGCAGGCACTTTTTCTGATGGGAAGCTCAATACACTGGTGAAGGATTCCTTTGGCAGGAACCGGGAGGTTTTGAAGCGGTTTGCAGAGGCAGGGGCACAGGAAGAGATTCTTTATCAGCAGAAACCGCATCTGGGGACAGATGTGCTGGTCGGAATCGTTAAGAACCTGCGTCATCAGATTGAAGAAATGGGAGGTACTTTCCGTTTCCGAAGCAAAGTGACGGATATTCGGATTGCAGGAGGAATCCTGCAGGGAGTGGAGATCAATGGAACAGAGCTGCTTCCCGCAGAGGTATGCGTGCTGGCCATCGGCCATAGCGCCAGAGATACCTTTTCCATGCTTTATAAGCGCGGCTTATATATGGAAGCAAAAGCTTTTGCAGTAGGACTTCGTATGGAGCATCCGCAATCCATGATTAATATGGATCTGTATGGAGAAGAGGAAAATGAGATTCTGGGTGCGGCAAGCTACAAGTTGACACATACCTGCGGTAATGGGAGAGGGGTCTATTCCTTCTGTATGTGCCCGGGCGGTTATGTGGTCAACGCCTCCTCTGAGGAAGAAATGCTTGCAGTTAATGGCATGAGCTATCAGGACAGAGCCGGAGAAAACGCAAACAGTGCGCTGATCGTTACAGTGACACCTGAAGATTTTTCTGAAAAAGGGCCTTTGGGCGGTATTGCTTTTCAGAGATCGCTGGAGCGCGCCGCATGGAAGGCAGGAAACGGAAGGGTTCCGGTACAGTTGTTCGGAGATTACCGTAATCACAGAGTCAGTACACAGCTTGGTGAGGTCCGGCCAAATATCAGGGGCAGCTATACGCTTTCTGATGTCAGAGCAGTTCTCCCGAAGGAAATCGGGGATTCTCTGGAAGAAGGGATTCTGGCATTCGGGAAAAGACTGCCGGGATTTGACAGGGATGATGCACTTTTAAGCGGCATTGAAAGCAGGACCTCCTCCCCTGTACGGATTGTCAGAAACCGGGAATTGCTTGCAAATATACCTGGAATTTATCCCTGCGGTGAGGGTGCCGGATACGCCGGAGGGATTACTTCTGCGGCCATGGATGGGGTTAAGGTTGCGGAGGCCATTTCTAAAAAATACAGAAATTTTTAGGAGAGAGAGTGTACATCTCTCTCTTTTTATGCTAGAATAAAAGTCGATTCTTCCCACCTTGCTTTTAGAGAGCGACAGGTAGAAGCATATGAAACATACGATTAGGGAATTGCCGAAATCAGAACGCCCCTATGAGAAGTGCATTCGGGAAGGCGCCGGCGCGCTAAGCGACGGTGAGCTTCTTGCCGTGATCTTAAGGAGCGGAACAAAGGGCAGCAGTTCCTTATCTCTTGCAAATGAAATTTTGAATACAATGCAGCAATCTTCCTATCCGGGACTTTTGGGGATTCTTCACTCTTCCCTGTCCGATCTTATGAAGATTCGCGGAATCGGCAAAGTTAAGGCAGTCCAGTTGAAGTGCATCGGGGAGCTCTCCAAGCGGATTGCCACATCGGCGGCCCGGACGCAGCTCTGCTTCGACCGTCCGGTTTCCATTGCCAAATATTATATGGAACAGCTCCGGCACGAGGAGCAGGAGCTGATGATCTGTATGATGCTGGACAGCAAGAATCATCTTTTGGGTGAACAGCTACTGACAAGGGGGACGGTAAATGCCACTCTGGTCACACCCAGAGAGGTCTATATGGAAGCGCTGCGGCACCATGCGGTATGTCTGATCCTCATCCATAATCATCCAAGCGGTGATCCTCATCCGAGCCAATGCGATGCGGAGGTGACAGAACGGATGTATCAGGCAGGTGAATTACTGGGTATTCGTCTTCTGGATCATATCATCATAGGGGACCAAACCTATTTCAGTTTCCAGGAACAGGGGATTCTGGGGGAATACCCAGGCTGAAGGGGCAAATTTATGCTGTTTAAGAAAACATACGGAATAGACCTGGGGAGCAGCAGTATCAAGGTCTATTCGTTTTTTAAAAACAAAAGCTATATCGAAAAGAATATGATTGCGTCCAAAGGGCGCAAAATCATCGCCGTGGGCAATGAAGCATATGACATGTTCGAAAAATCACCTTCCGACATTTCAGTGAATTCGCCGATGGCTTTTGGTATGATAGCCAATCTGGAGCTTCAGGAAATTGCGCTGTACAGTATGATGAAAAAAATCGATAAGTTTCTCGGAATCGGTTCCGACATGTTTTTTTCCGTCCCTCTTGATATGACAGCCATAGAGAAACGGGCTTACTATTCTGTTGCAAACGGATACTGGTTAAAAAAGAACCGGGTCTTCATGGTGGAGGCTCCCATTGCAGATGCACTTGCCATGGGTATAGATTTGGAAAAAGACGCAGGGAGCATGGTCGTAAACATTGGCGCACAGAGCACACAGTTTTCGATTATCACTGATGGTAAGATCATCATCTCCAGACAGATACCTGTCGGAGGCCGTCAAATGAATGAAGCGATCTGCAGTGAAATCCGCAAGCGCTACAATCTCCAGATCGGAACCAGGACAGGGAAGCGTCTGAAGGTTGCTATGGGCAAACTAAGTGACCAGCGCAAGGATGCCAGGAAGGTCGTAGGAATCGACAGTATTTCCGGGCTGCCGAGAGAAGAAGTCATCTCTTCTTATGTTGTCAATGCAGGTATTATGAACTGCGTCAATGAGATTGCGGCAGAAATGAAGACATTTTTGGAGCGTATTCCTCCCCAGATATCCTATCACATTGCGAAGGAAGGCATTCATCTGACAGGAGGGAGCACAAGACTTCCCTACATAGACAATTATCTGGCAAGCTACACAGGCTTTGGCTTTAATCTTTCGGAGCTCTATGAAACTTCTGCTGTCTGCGGACTGGAAAAGATCATCCGCGATAAGGAGCTGATGAAGTGGGCGCAGCCTATCAAGCAACGAAAATTATGATTTCTTAGGGGTAATATGAATGAAAAACCTGAAAAAGAAAATCCATTTCCGAATAAATTTAAAAAGCAAGCATCTTCTTGCCATTATGACATTTTTCTGTATCAGTGCCATTGTGGCAACTCTGGCTTCCGGTATTTCTACCGCACCGCTTAAGGAGGCTGCCGGTCTGGTGATCGTACCATTCGAAAAGAGCATCAATGGAATCGGAAGATGGCTCACATCTGTCCGGGACAGCGTCCGGGACAAGCAGGAGCTTTTGGATGAAAACGAAGAATTAAAGGCGGCCATTGATACTCTGACGGACCAGAACAACAAGCTGGTTCAGGGTCAGACAGAGCTTGTACGTCTGGAAGCACTCTATGAGCTGGATGAGGAATATTCCGATTATCCGAAGATTGCCGCCCGTATCATATCCAAGGATCCCGGCAACTGGTACAATAATTTTGTCATTAACAGGGGCAGCAGGGATGGGGTCCGGGTAGACAACAATGTCATTGCAGGCAAGGGGTTGGTTGGAATCGTAACAGAGGTTGGTTCCACCTGGGCGACGGTACGCGCAATCATCGATGACAGCAGCAATGTCAGTGCCATGACTGTCAGTACGGCTGACAACTGTGTCGTGAAAGGTGATCTGGAGCTGATTGATGAGGGAAAGCTCCGGTTTGAGCAGCTTTATGACCGGGAAAACAAGGTTACCGTGGGAGAAAGGATCATTACCTCCAACATCAGTGAGAAATATGTGGAGGGCCTTTTGATCGGATATGTGAATGAAATCCAGCAGGATACAAACAATCTGACAAAAACCGGAACCATTGTGACACCTGTGGATTTCCAGCATCTGAAGGATGTTTTTGTGATCACCGTAAATAAACAGGACGCTGTGCAGGATGCTTCATCTGACGGCGGGGCAGAAGGGAAAACGGAGGGCGGTTCGGATGAAGAGTAAGGCAGTCTTATTTTTGACCATTGTCGTGTGCTTCCTTCTGCAGTGCACCGTGCTGCATGTTTTTTCCATAGGCTCCATAACTCCGAACCTGCTTTTGATCCTCTGTGTTTCCATGGGTCTGATGCGCGGGCGCAAAAGCGGAATGTGGACAGGTTTTTTTGCCGGACTTCTGATTGATCTGTTTTATGGCTCCCTGTTTGGATTTTATGCGCTGATTTATATGTATGCGGGATATTTCAGCGGATACGCATGCAGAGTTTATTACGATGATGATGTGAAGGTACCGATGCTTCTGGTTGCGATTGCAGATTTTTTATATAATCTGGCTGTTTACGGACTCCAGTTTCTGCTCCGCGGACGTATGGGACTTTTCACCTATCTTTACCGGATCATTATTCCGGAGGTTTTTTATACCGTTTTTTTAACCCTGATCGTGTACAGAGTTTTTTACTATATTAACTATCATCATATGAGCATAACCAGGAAAGAAAGTGAGTCTGTTTGGGTACTAAAATAAAAAAATTCTTAAAGAAAATACAATTAAAGAGAACCACTGTTCTGGCAATGGCTTTTATTTTGATGTCCTATATCCTGATTCAGCAGCTCTTTGAGCTTCAGATTATTCAGGGTGAGGATTATATCAATAAATTTCAGACCAGAACGACCAAAAACCGTGTGCTGAAAAGCACCCGCGGCAACATTTTTGACAGGAACGGAGATCTCGTAGCTTCCAATATCCTGTCTTATTCTTTAACCTTCGAGGACAACGGGAGCTATGAAACCACCCGTCAGAAAAACCTGACCTTAAACGGAATCTCTTACCGGGTCCTTCAGATTCTGGCAAAGAACGGAGATTCCTTATTCCATAATTTTCATATTATTGTGGATGAAAACGGAGAATATGCCTTTGACGTTGACGAGGGCTTTACCTTGGATCGTTTCCGTGCGGATATCTATGGTTATCCTCTGATCGACGATATGCCTGAGGAAGAGCGCACGGCAACGGCTGCACAGATGGTAGAGCATTTAAGCGGAAGCAGGGGCTTTTCCATTGTTTTATATGGAGAAGATGCCTATACCCCTGAAGAATTGGAGAAATATTCCCTGCCTAAGGAGCTGACGAAGCAGGAAATCCTGGATATCGCCATCATCCGTTATGAGCTGAATACAAACAGCTTCAAAAAATACGTACAGGCTACGATTGCAACAAATGTCAGCGAGGAGACAGTAGCCGCAGTTATGGAGAACCAGAGTCAGCTTCAGGGAATCGATATTGTAGAGGACTCCATACGGCAATACGTGGATGATGAGAGTATGGGGCCGATTCTCGGTTATACCGGAAAGGCTTCCTCGGAGGAGCTGGATTCCCTGAGGGAAAAGAATCCCAATTATTCCAATGATGCCATTGTCGGTAAGGCAGGCATTGAGCAGTATATGGAGCTGACCCTTCAGGGAACGGATGGGGAGGAAACCGTATCCGTTGATAATCTGGGTAAGGTTTTGAAGATCGATGAGGACACCAAGGTGGATCCGGTTGCCGGAAATGATGTATATCTGACCATCGATACAGGCTGGCAGAGCGGTATCTACCAAATCCTGAAGCAGAGAGTTGCAGGTATTCTTCTCTCCAAGATTGAAGCAACAAAAACCTTTGATTATGAGGGTACCAAGGATGCCAGCCGTATCACGGTTCCGATCTATGATGTTTACAATGCGCTTGTGGCAAACAGCGTCATTGATATCAGCAGATTTAATGAAGAAGACGCTTCAGAAACAGAAAAAAATTTATATGCCAAATTTCAACAAAAACAGCAGGAAGTTTTTGATACAATAACAAGTAGGCTGACAGGTGACAGCGCTCCGGCATATAAGGATGAAAGCGGGCAGATGCAGGAATATCTGACTTATATCTGCGACACGCTTCTTAGAGATACCCTCGGTGTGATTTCTAAGGACGCTGTGGACACGGCTGATGCAGTCTATCTGGCGTGGAGCCGGGAGGAAAGCATCAGTCTGAAGGATTATCTGACCTATGCCGCCAGCCAGAACTGGATTGATATTTCCAAGATTTCTCCGGAGGGAGAATATCTGGATTCCGAAGAAGTTTATCAGTCTCTGACTGCATATATTACAGACTACCTGAAAACAGACAGCGGATTTTCCAAGCTTCTTTATAAATACATGCTCCAGGAGGATACCATATCCGGTCAGGAGCTGTGTCTTGTGCTGTATGAACAGGGTGTTCTCTCAAAAGAGGATCCCTCCTATGAAAGCCTGGCCTCAGGAGCAACCAGTGCTTATGATTTTATGATCAATAAAATTGCAAATCTGGAAATCGAACCGGCGCAGCTTGCCTTAATGCCATGTTCCGCATCCGCAGTCATTACAGATGTACAGACGGGGGATGTGCTTGCCTGTGTATCTTATCCCGGATATGACAACAATCGTCTCGTCAATGATATGGATACACAATATTATTCCAAGCTTGCCCTGGATTTATCCAGTCCGTTCTTTAACAAAGCTACCCAGCAGAAGACGGCCCCGGGTTCCACGCTGAAGCTTCTCTCTACGATCGCTGGTATGATGGAAGGTCTGGTGGAGGATGGCACCTATATTGAGTGTACGGGCAGCTTTGATTATGTTCAGCCTCCGATCAACTGCTGGAATCACAGCGGGCATGGAGCTATAGAAATCAGAACCGCAATTGAGCAGTCCTGCAACTATTTTTTCAATATGATCGGCTTCCAGCTTGGCAAGAGCAATGAAGACGAATTTTCGGAATCACAGAGTCTTGCGAAGCTTCAGCAATATGCTTCTATGATCGGGCTTGACAAAAAAACCGGTATTGAAATTTCAGAAGCGTCTCCTCAGGTTTCTGACAGCTATGCGGTTCCCTCGTACATTGGACAGGGTACACACTTGTACACTACCAGCCAGCTTGCGCGTTATGCTACTGCGCTTGCCAATTCGGGGACTGTTTATGATCTGACGCTGCTTGACCGCGTGACAGATTCCAAAGCTCAGGTTTTGGAGGAATACGAACCTGAGGTCGAAAATGTTCTGGATATCCCTGATAATATCTGGGATGATATTCACGATGGTATGTACCGTGTGGTACAGACCCATGAGCAGTTTAACGGTCTTGGCGTGGATGTTGCCGGAAAAACAGGTACTGCGGAGATTGATATTTATCATCCGAATCATGGCCTGTTTATCGGCTATGCGCCGGCTTCTGAACCGCAGTATGCGATTGCCGTACGTATTGCCAATGGCTATTCTTCCGGCAATGCCTGTTTAGCAGCCAATGATATTTTTAAATACATATTTGAATTAGCAGATGAAGAGTCTATATTGACAGGTTATGCTTCCAGCGATGTCAGCGAAACCTCAAATGACTGAATTACCTACAGAGAATACCAGAATCATGGAACATATCTTTTAGGAGGAATCAAGAACATGAGTGAAGTCATTGTCATTACATCCGGAAAGGGCGGCGTAGGAAAAACCACCACAGTTGCCAATATCGGAACCGGACTGGCTATGATGGGTAAAAAAACAGTAGTGGTGGACACAGATATCGGACTTCGAAATCTGGATGTGGTTCTCGGACTGGAGAACAGAATTGTGTATAATCTGGTGGATGTCATCAATGGAGGCTGCCGTTTGAGACAGGCTCTGATCAAGGATAAACGCCATCCCGAGCTTTTTCTCCTGCCATCCGCGCAGACAAAGGACAAATCCGCCGTTTCACCGGAGCAGATGATCAAGCTGACGGAGGAGCTGAGGGAAGAGTTTGACTACATTCTATTAGATTGTCCTGCCGGCATCGAACAGGGCTTCAAGAACGCCATTGCGGGAGCTGATAAAGCGCTTGTAGTAACAACTCCTGAGGTTTCCGCCATCCGCGATGCAGACCGGATCATCGGCCTTCTGGAAGCAAATGATATCCGGGATATCCGCCTGATCATCAATCGCCTGCGGCCGGATATGATTGCAAGAGGAGATATGATGTCTGTGGATGATGTTATTGAGATTCTTGCCGTAGATTTAATCGGAACCATTTTGGATGATGAACAGATTGTAGTTGCTACCAATCAGGGAGAACCTCTCTCGGGAAGGAATTCCCAGGCGGAGGAGGAATACCGCAATATCTGCAAACGCCTTGCCGGAGAGGAAATCCCTTTTATGAACCTCCGCCAGAAAAAGGGGGTTTTTGGAAGGCTTGGCAGCATATTCAGAAAATAGCACAGAAAAGGAGGGTATTCGGATGCGAGCCTTTTTTAAGGGAAAGAAGCGTTCCGCCGGCTATGCCAGGGACAGGATGCAGCTGCTCCTGATTTCGGAACGGATTGACTGCTCTCCGCAAATGATGAAAATGCTGAAAAATGATTTGATACATACAGTAAAAAAGTATCTTACAATAGAAGAAGAACAGGTCAGCATACAGATCACACAGGAACCGCCTGTCCTGCATGCAGTGATCCCTGTTCGTGGAAAAAGGAACAAATAGATGATTAAACAGTATAAGCTGCGATTTTACAATTTCAGACTGGTATTTTTTCTTCTGGCAATCAGTGCCATTGGTATCCGGCTTGTGGGAACCGCCATGGAATCTCTGTCCTTCAAACAGCTTGCAGGCGCGGTCATGGGTATGGTTCTCATGCTGATATTGTCACTGGTGGATTACTCCTGGATCATGAATTTCCAGTGGATCATGTATTTCTTTAATATTGTGATGCTGCTGGGAGTCCGGGTTTTCGGTGACAGCGCCAACGGTGCGGCCAGGTGGATTAATCTGGGCTTTATCCGTTTTCAGCCGACAGAGCTTTCCAAAATCATTATCGTAGTATTTTTTGCGAAGTTTTTCATGGACCATGAGGAGGACCTGAATTCCTTCCGGACACTGGCAAAATCCGCACTTTTGCTTCTGGTGCCTTTGCTTTTGATCTATAATCAGCCGGATATGAAAAATACAATCACCGTTGCAATTGTATTCTGTATTTTGATCTATGTGGCCGGACTCAGCTACAAGGTCATTGGAGGCGCCATTCTGATCGCTGTACCGCTTTTGATCATATTTTTGAGTATCGTGGTACAGCCGGATCAGAAATTGATCAAGGATTATCAGCGTGACCGTATTATGTCCTTCCTGTATCCTGAAAATGAAGAGTACACAGATGATATTGAACAGCAGAACAACTCCAAAACAGCCATTGCGTCAGGAGAGCTTCTCGGAAAACGCTTAAACGGCGATTCAGATGTTGCTTCTGTGAATGATGGAAATTTCGTATCGGAAAATCAGACAGACTTTATCTTCGCTGTGGCAGGAGAGGAGTATGGTTTTGTCGGCTGTTCCATTATTATATTGCTGCTCCTGCTGATATCCATGGAATGTATCCGTATGAGCCTGCGCGCAAAGGATCTGTCGGGGAAGATTGTCTGCTGCGGAATTGGAAGTATCGTTGCCCTGCAGAGCTTTATCAATATCTGTGTAGCCACCGGACTTGGTCCAAATACCGGTACACCGCTTCCCTTTGTCAGTTATGGCCTGACCTCTTTGATCAGTCTTTTTATTGGTATGGGACTGGTTTTGAATATTGGCCTGCAGAGCAGCGCATATAATAAGGAACTTCAAAAAAGAGACAGTGATAAGAAAGAGGAATACTTATGAAACAAACAGCTTCCCGGAATAAAGCTTCCAAGTCCGTTTCCAGGGCACGGATGAGAAAAAGACGCAGAAAGAGAATCCGCAATACCATTCTGCTTTTGGTTCTTATGGCTGCATTGGCCTGCGGCGGCGGATTTCTTTTATACACCTTAAAGGATGGCATGCTAAAAACCCCCATACAGGCATTCAGCTCTGACAGAGAATTTGAGAATTCACTGATTTCCGATTCCGGGCAGAGAGCGGAAGCCTTTGCTGCAAATCTCTGTATCGTGGAAGACAATGTCTCTCTGGAATCCGTCTCCCTTGAGGCAGATCAGAAGGGAATTCTTCTGGACCTGAATAACAAAAAGGTTCTGTATGCGCAGGGAGCCTGTGACAGGGTCTATCCTGCAAGTATCACGAAGATTATGACAGGTATGCTTGCGCTCAAATACGGGAATTTGGATGAAACAGTCACGATTTCAGAGGAAAACGTAACTTTAGAGGAGGGTTCTCAGGTGTGCGGTTTCCAGGCAGGGGACAAGGTCACCATGGATCAGCTTCTGCATTGCCTTTTGGTGTATTCCGGCAATGATGCGGCCTCCGCTATTGCAGAAAACGTAGCGGGTTCTACCGGTGCCTTTGTAGATATGATGAACGGCTATGCCGCACAGCTTGGTTGTACGGGCACACATTTTACCAATCCTCACGGCCTGCAGGATGAGAACCATTATACTACGCCCTATGATATTTATCTGATGCTGAAGGAGGCTTTGAATTATCCGGAATTTACAGAGATTACTCAGCTTCCCTCCTATACGGTTACCTACACAAAAGCAGACGGAAGCCAAATGAGTACAAGTCTGGAGGCTACGGATCATTATCTGACGGGAGAGGCGACTGCGCCGAAAAATGTATCTGTTCTGGGCGGAAAAACAGGTACTACAAGCCTTGCGGGTAACTGTCTGGCACTATTGAGTCAGAATGCGTATGGACAGCCGTTTGTTTCCATTATTATGGGAGCATCCACCAAGGAGCTCCTGTATCAGCAAATGAATTCACTTTTGGAAAATATTAATCAATCGTAAGAAACAAAAACGATTTGTCTTGATTTTTATATTAAAATGCACTATAATTGAAACATATTAATTAAGCTTTTTGGTAAAAATTAATATTATATGTGTCTAAGGAGGAAAACAGGATGGTTGAACTGATCGTAGGAAAGAAAGGCAAGGGCAAAACAAAAGTACTGTTAGACAGAGTGAACGGCGCAATTAAAGACGCAAATGGCAGCATTGTTTACTTAGACAAGAGCACAAAGCATATGTATGAGCTGAACAATAAGGTTCGTCTGATTGATGTATCCGGATTCCCAATTAAGAATGCAGATGAATTCGTAGGGTTTATTTGTGGTATTATTTCCCAGGATCATGACCTTGAACAGATATATCTGGACAGCTTCCTTGTAGTTGCGAAGCTGGAAGAACAGGATGTTACCAATACTCTGGAACAGTTGGAGGCTATCGGCAGAAAATTTGGAATCACCTTTGTTATCAGCATCTCTCTTGATCAAGAAGAAGTTCCGGCCGGATTCCAGGATAAAGTCAGTGTCGCTTTGTAATCCATTACATACGAAACAGCAAGTATTTCATTAAAATGAAACGGTTAAAAAGAAGCAGTGTATAATGAGACCTGGATACCCCAGGTCTCTTTTACGCTACAAGCTGATTCCTTACATTTGTTTGCGCTCCATCCACTTTTTAATAAATTCCATTTGTTCCTGATCCGAAATTGCCTGAGAAGCAGGGTCATTTCCGGCAGCCAGGCAGCAGAAGAGAACAAACGACTGCAGGCAGAAAAATAGTATGAGAAAAAGAATCATTGGAACGCCTCCTTTACAATTGTTTATGTCTTTCAGTATTGGCATTTCCATGGAATTTATACATTATATGTTTGCAAATTATTTTTAGAATGAAATAAATCGGAGATAAATGATGAAAAAAACTGAATTTAAGGTACATACTGTATATTCGAAAGAAGATATTCTGCAGATGCAGAAAATTGCCGGCAGCAGATTCCGTAAAAGAAGTCTTGCTGTAACTGGTGTTGTTTTTATACTTTATGTTGCGGTCGTTTTATGGGAACGCAGCCAGGGAGAGGGATATGCTTCTTTGTTTTCATTTATTTCAGGAAGTATGCTGGATGCAATTTTGATTTCTGTTTTAATTTTTACCATGATCCTCATATACAGCATCCCATATTTTCAGCGAAATAAAATATTAAAGACTGTCGGTGGTGAATTAAAGGCCAATTTCTATTTTTATGGGAAGACCTTCCAATACGGCTGGGGAGAAAGCTTTTCGACAATTGCATATGCAGAAATTCAGGAGTTCCGTGAGCTTCCCAAAACGTTTTACTTCAAAGCAGGAGATGTCGCTTACTGGGTAAAAAAAGAAGATTTCGTACTGGGGACTCCAGAAGCTTTTTCCTCATTTATACAGGATAAAATCCACCATTTATAAGAGACTTTTTCAAAACAACAAAAGTAATTTTTTTAAAACAATATTGACGGATGAATCTTTCCATGTTATTATAATCCAGTATGCCGCACAAAGAGGTCGAAGAGCCGCGAGGCCACCGTATTTGGCGAGTAAAGTTCATAGGAGGTGCCATTATGTACGCAATTATTGCAACAGGTGGTAAACAGTACAAGGTTGCCGAGGGCGACGTGATCAGAGTTGAGAAACTCGGTGTTGAAGCTGGTGAAACCGTTACTTTTGATAACGTACTCGCAGTCAGCGATAACGGATTAAAAGTTGGCGCTGATGTAGCTAATGCCAGTGTTACCGCTTCTGTAGTTGAAAACGGAAAGGCTAAAAAGGTCATCGTTTACAAATACAAAAGAAAAACTGGATATCACAAGAAAAACGGTCATAGACAGCAGTTCACTAAAGTGAAAATCGAAAAGATCAACGGTTAATCTGGTGTCATTATGATTACAGTTACAGTTAAAAAGAGAAATAACGCTTATGTCAGCTTCACTTCGAAGGGACATGCCGGCTATGCAGGGGAAGGCCAGGATATTGTCTGTGCTGCAGTTTCAGCTTTGATTATCAATACGGTGAATTCCATTGAGACATTTACCGAGGATTGCATAGAAGCAGAAGAAAAGGACGGATATATTTCATTTCATTTCATAAAGCCGGTTACAGAGCGAGGGACGTTGTTCATGGATTCCCTGCTTCTCGGTTTAACAGAGATTGAACATAGTTATCAAAATCGATATTTGACAGTAAAAGTCAAGGAGGTGTAACGACATGATGAAAATGAACCTTCAGTTATTCGCACATAAAAAGGGTGTTGGTTCCACAAAGAACGGCCGTGATTCCGAATCTAAGAGATTAGGTGCGAAAAGAGCAGATGGACAGTTTGTAAAAGCAGGAAATATTCTTTACAGACAGCGCGGAACTAAGATTCACCCAGGTGTGAATGTAGGCTGCGGTAGAGATTATACTTTATTTGCACTGACAGATGGTGTTGTAAGATACACCAGAAAAGGACGCGATAAGAAACAGGTGTCTATCGTTCCTGTAGAGGCAGAATAATCAGTTCATTGAGGGGGCTTCAAATCGTTCAGGTTTGGAGCCTTTCTTTGGATATATGGATAGAATAGGAGTATCATATGTTTGCAGACAGAGCAAGAATCATCATCCGTTCAGGAAAAGGCGGCGATGGGCACGTAAGCTTCAGACGGGAGCTGTATGTACCAAACGGCGGGCCTGATGGAGGTGACGGCGGCCGTGGCGGCGATGTCATCTTTGAAGTGGATGAGGGCCAGAATACCCTTGGAGATTACAGACACAAGAGAAAATATAAGGCACAGGACGGTCAGGAGGGCGGCAAAAGACGCTGTCATGGCTCTGATGGCAATGATATTGTGTTGAGGGTCCCGGAGGGGACCGTAATTATGGAAGCAGAATCTAAAAAAGTCATTGCGGATATGTCCGGTGAGAACCGCCGACAGGTGGTTTTAAGGGGAGGCCGCGGCGGAAAGGGCAATCAGCATTATGCAACGGCCACTATGCAGGTTCCGAAATACGCACAGCCCGGACAGCCTGCACAGGAGCTGGAGGTACTTCTGGAACTGAAGGTTATTGCAGATGTGGGACTTGTCGGGTTTCCAAATGTAGGGAAATCTACCTTTCTTTCCAGAGTCACCAACGCACAGCCCAAAATCGCCAACTATCATTTTACGACCCTGAGTCCGAATTTGGGTGTTGTAGATACGCATAACGGGGGCTTCGTGATTGCGGATATCCCGGGGCTGATCGAAGGGGCTTCCGAGGGTGTTGGACTGGGGCACGAATTCCTGCGCCACATTGAACGCACCAGAGTAATGATCCATATTGTGGATGCGGCTTCTACGGAGGGGCGGGACCCTGTCGATGATATTTACAAAATCAACAGAGAGTTGGAAGCTTATAATCCGGAAATTGCATCACGTCCGCAGGTCATTGCTGCCAACAAAATCGACTGCATTTTTGATGAGGATGACAGCCCGGTAGAGCGTCTGAAGGCTGAGTTTGAACCGGAAGGAATCCGGGTATTTCCTGTTTCCGCTGTGTCTGGTCAGGGTGTAGAGGAGCTTTTATATTACGTAAAGGAACTGCTTGCACAGAGTAAGCTGGAACCGATCGTATTTGAACAGGAATTCTTTCCGGAGGACATTCTGTTCACGGAAAATCTTCCCTTTACGGTGGAACGGGACAAGGATGATCCGAAGATTTTCATTGTAGAAGGTCCGAAGATTGAAAAGATGCTTGGCTATACCAACCTGGATTCTGAAAAAGGTTTTGCTTTCTTCCAGAAATTTCTGAAAGATGGGGGAATTTTGGAGGAACTGGAAAAATCCGGTATCGAAGAAGGAGATACGGTACGTATGTATGGCTTCGATTTTGACTATTATAAATAGAAGAGGAACAGAGCATGACAAGTAAACAGAGAGCATATTTAAAAAGCATTGCTATGAAAGCAGAACCGATCCTGCAGCTTGGAAAGGGTGGTGTTACTCCGGAGAACACAGCATCGGTCGAGGAAGCCCTTGCTGCCAGAGAACTGATCAAGATCAGTGTTCTTAAGAATTGCCTTTATGATCCTGAGGAAATGGCAGCAGTTCTTGCAGAACGTACGCATTCTCAGGTGGTTCAGATAATCGGCAGGAAGATCGTTTTATACCGGGAAGGAAAAAACGAAAAGAAAAAAATCATTCTTCCTTGATTCCATGGAGGACAGCACATGGGAACAAATCATAAAAAAATCGGTATTATGGGTGGAACCTTTGATCCTATTCATGTCGGGCATCTGATTCTGGGAGAAAAGGCATATGAACAATTAAATTTAGATAAAGTCTGGTTTATGCCTTCGGGTAATCCGCCGCATAAACAGAACCGCATGGGAAGAGCGACAGATGAACAGCGCATCGCTATGGTGCAGAAAGCAATTGCAGGAAATCCCCATTTTGAGCTTTCCCTGATTGAAATGCATGAAGAGGGGTATTCCTATACGTATCGGACTTTAGAATCATTAAAAAAAGAAAATCCGGACGTTGCATATTACTTTATCATCGGTGCAGATTCTTTGTACAACTTTTCTCTATGGAAGGAACCCGGCAGGATTTGTCAGGCGTGTACCCTGGTTGTTGCAACCAGAAACCATACGTCTATCCAGGAATTGAATCAGGAGATGACAGACCTTTCCAGACTGTACGGAGGACATTTTCTGCGATTGGACACCATGAATATTGATGTTTCCAGCCAGCTTCTGCGTCAATGGCTTCAAGAAGGGAAGAGTCTGCGGTACTATGTACCGGATGAAGTCATCCAATATATTCATCAGAATCACATTTATTATTCCATAGGAGAGGAAGACAAGTGAAATGGCGGATTATGATTTTTTGAAAATGGAGAAAAAGCTTGCCAAATATTTAGATGAAGAACGGTTTGCACATACTATGGGAGTCATGTATACCTGTGCATCGCTGTCTATGGTACATGGATACAGCCTGTATGATGCACAGGCTGCGGGTCTGCTTCATGACTGTGCAAAATGTATTCCCAATAAAAAGAAATTAAAAATGTGCAGCCAGCACAAGATTTCCATTTCAGATTTTGAAAAAGACCATCCGTTTTTGCTGCATGCAAAATTGGGTGCCTATCTTGCAAGAGAGAAGTATGGAATTAAGGATGAAGAAATCCTGACGGCAATCACTTATCATACAACCGGACGACCGGGAATGGGAACTCTGGAAAAAATTGTTTATATTGCAGATTACATTGAACCAATGCGCACAAAAGCGCTGCATCTTTCGCGTATCCGAAAGCTGGCATTTGAGGATTTGGATGAATGCATGTATGAGATTTTGAAAGACACGCTGGCCTATCTGGAGGAGAATCCCAAAGAGATTGATCATACCACAAAGGATGCTTTTGTCTATTATAAAGATTTACATATTAAACGCTCAAGGGGAGAATAAAGAATATCATTCGATTTTAGCCTCCCCGGAAAGGAGAATCTATCATATGAATACAGGAAAAAAAATGGCACGGCTTGCCTTAAAAGCCCTGGAAGACAAAAAGGGTCAGGATATTAAGATTATTGACATTCATGAGGTTTCCGTTATTGCAGATTATTTTATTATTGCAAGCGGAAGCAACCAAAACCAGGTACAGGCTATGGTGGATCATGTAGATGAACAGTTGGGAAGAGCCGGCTATGAGGTAAAACAGATTGAGGGAACCAAAAACTCCAGTTGGATCCTTATGGATTACGGTGATCTGATCGTTCATATTTTTGACGAAGAAAACCGCCTGTTCTATGATCTGGAAAGAATTTGGAGAGACGGAAAGGTTCTGGATGCAGAAGACTTCCTCAAATAGAAGGTTTGTCAGAATTGGTTTACGATAACAAATCCCTCCGGGCAGGATCGCACTGCTGCGGAGAAGCCTGCCCGGAAGGATTCTTTTTGGTAAAGCACACAGATATCAGCTATGACTTTCTCTGTGTGCTTTTCTTTATGGAATCATTACAAATAGAAACGGAAAATACCAAAGACCTTTCCGAGAATCTGTATCTCACCATTGATGATGATCGGGTCCATGGCATCATTCTCCGGCTGCAGGCGATAGTAACCTTTTTCTTTATAAAAAGTCTTGACTGTAGCAGAATCTTCAACAAGCGCTACAACAATATCGCCATTGGCTGCAGTAGTCTGCTGCTTCACTAATACCTGATCCCCATCAAAGATTCCCGCATTGACCATGCTGTCTCCCTTAACGCGGAGCATAAAGCTCTGTTCGTTCGGCATAAATTCGGCCGGAACCGGAAAATATGTTTCAATATTTTCTACCGCAAGAATCGGCTGGCCTGCCGCCACTGTGCCGATCAGAGGAACATTGACCACCTCTCTGCGGACAAGATTAAAATTATCGTCAATAATTTCGATCGCACGCGGCTTCGTAGCATCTCTGCGGATATATCCGTTTTTCTCCAGTGCTTCAAGATGTGAATGCACGGAAGAGGTGGATTTCAGATTTACTGCCTCGCAGATTTCCCTGACTGCCGGTGGAAAACCGCGGTTTAAAATTTCGTTTTTGATATAGTCCAGAATTTCCTGCTGTTTCTTACTGATTCTGCCATATGTCATAAAAGGTACCTCCCACTCCTGACGGTTCTTTTTCTTACAGAAATTATATCACAAATCTTTTTAAAAAGCAAACAAATATTCCGAAAATACGTTCGGTTTTTCTGCTGCTTTTTTTGGCTGAATCATGGATACATATGGACACGGAATGAACCGTAACCAGGGCTGTACATTTCTCTCAAAAAATGGTACAATAATTTGGTATCGGTTATAAGAAAGAGGTAAAGGAGGCATTTTTTTGCCTAATAATAAAAAAGGACCCGGCATGGCATCGGGGATTTTACGAAAAATCAGGAATGTATTTGGTTTAAATATTGGAACGGTCATGTTCGGTGTTTTATTTCTTTATATGCTGTTCAGTGCCATATTATATCTGACCTCTCCCCGAATTGAATCCTATCAGGTCATCGCAGGCCCGTTGTCCAGAAATGAGACGTACACCGGTCTTGCTATCCGCGAGGAAACCACTTATAAAGCAGATTCCAATGGATATGTGACCTATTTTGCACGGGAGGGCAGCAAGATCAATGCAAACGGAGCCGTATACGGAATCAGCAGCACCAAAGTCCCGGAAACAGAAACTTCACTGAGTCAGGAGGAGCTTTCAAAGATCCGAAGCGATATGATGAGCTTTTCCAAAGGCTTTAATCCAAGTAAATTTAATAATACCTACAGTTTCAAATATGAGCTGGAGGGAAATATCCTGCAGTACGCAGGTGTTACCGCAGAGGCCTCCCCTCTGACCCTTGCAAAAGCAGAGGAGGGAGAGGAAGCAGCAACTGCAGATTCCATTTCCAACAGTCTCGCAAGTGTTGTAACACTTGGAAATCAGACGATCAGCAAGGCAGTGACAGATGGCATTATCCTTTATTCCAAAGACAGCTATGAAGGAAAGACCATTGATTCCATAACACAGGCGGATTTTGATCAGAATTCATATCATGAAACAGATTTGAAAACAAAGAATTCCGTAAAGGCCGGGGATGATATCTACACGCTTATTTCTGATGAGCGGTGGAGTCTGTTAATTCCACTGAGCGACCGGCAGGCTGTGAAGTTGGCTGACCGTACCTCCATACGTGTGAAATTTTTAAAGGATGATATGACGCAGAGCGGAAATTTTTCTATCATAGAGATTGAAGGCTCCAAATACGGAAAGATTGATTTTAGTAAGGGCCTGATTCGTTATGCTTCCGACCGCTTCCTGGAGATTGAACTGGTAACAAATACAGTCAGCGGCCTGAAGCTGCCTCTGACCTCTATTGTAACAAAAGAGTTCTATACCATTCCGTCCGAATATTCTACTACAAATGAGAGCAGTCAGGAAATCGGCTTTATGGTAGAAGGGAAGAATGACAACGGAGAATCTGCCAATACCTTCGTCAATGCGACGATTTATGCAAGTATTGAGGTCCCGGGGGCAACTACCGCTTCTGATGGGGAGACAGAAACCAGTTATATCTATTATGTAGACAAAAGCGATTTCAAAGAAGGAGACGCAATTGTCAGCCAGAAAAGCCAGGGAAAATATGTAATTGGGGATGTGGGTGTTCTGGAGGGAGTATATTGCATCAATAAGGGATATGCTGTCTTCCGGAGAATTGAGATTCTGGATCAGAATGAGGAATATGCCATTGTATCCAAGAATACTTCTTATGGCCTGTCCCGGTATGACCATATTGTAAAAAATGCAGATAAAGTAAATGAAGAAGATATATTGTATTAATCAGGAGGCTTTGAAATGATAGCGGAAAATTTACAGCAGGTCCGAGAGAATATCAGACGCGCATGCCAGAAAGCTGGAAGAAACCCGGAGGAAGTTACTTTGATAGCGGTCAGCAAAACAAAACCGGTTTCTGCTCTTTTGGAGGCATATGATGCGGACGCACGTGTATTCGGAGAAAATAAGGTTCAGGAGATCATGGATAAATATGACCGGCTTCCATCGGACATACAGTGGCACATGATCGGGCATCTGCAGAGAAATAAAGTAAAATATATCATTGATAAGGTGGCTATGATTCATTCTGTAGATTCCCTGCGTCTTGCAGAGACGATTGAACGCGAGGCTGCCAGGCACAATGTAAAAGTTCCGGTGCTGGTTGAAGTAAATGTAGCACAGGAAGAGAGCAAATTCGGATTAGGAACGGACGAAGTGATTCCGCTGCTGGAGAGCATTGCAGGATTCGCCCATTTAGAGGTAAAAGGGCTGATGACAATTGCACCTTTTGTTGAAAATCCTGAAAATAATCGTGAAGTATTTCGTGAATTAAAAAAATTAAGTGTTGACATTAATGCCAAAAACATTAATAATATTACTATGAGTGTCCTGAGCATGGGTATGACCGGTGATTATGAGGTTGCTGTGCAGGAGGGCGCTACGATGGTACGTGTAGGAACAGGTATCTTCGGTGAAAGAGACTATTTACGACAAGATTAATAAGATTGGAGATTAAAATGGGCGTTTTAGACAAATTTTTGGATGCCATTAAACTGAATGACGATTACGATGACGATGAATTCTTGGATGATGATTTATTAGATGAAGCCGATGATGATTTTCTGGATGATGAGCAGGACGAAAAACCGGCTAAGAAATTTTTTCAGAAATTCAGCAGAAAGAGGGACGAGGAAGACGATTATGATGACCTGGAGCTGGACGATGAGGAGCCTGTAAAAGCGGTTTCCAGAATCACTCCGAAGCCTGCTGTATCTGCAAAGCAGGAAAGAACTGTACGGCCCACTTCATCCAAAATCACACCAATGAGAAGCAATAAGCGCGGTACACAGACTGCGAATATGGAAGTATGTGTGATCAAGCCGGCTTCCATGGATGATACGAAGGAAATTGCTGATACATTGGTTGATAATTCTACAGTTATACTGAATCTGGAAGGCATTGATGTGGAACTGGCACAGAGAATTATCGATTTTACGTCCGGTGCGTGCTATTCTCTGGGCGGGACGCTCCAGAAAGTATCCAGCTACATTTTTGTCCTTGGACCATACAATGTGGATATTACAGGAGATTTACAGAATATTTTGGGAGGCTCCGTTCCTTCTGTC
This sequence comes from uncultured Blautia sp., assembly GCA_900551075.1. Taxonomy (GTDB): domain Bacteria; phylum Bacillota; class Clostridia; order Lachnospirales; family Lachnospiraceae; genus Blautia_A. The sequence goes on from URVB01000016.1 coordinate 45,221, forward strand.
AGAGCGGGGTATTGATCCGCAATGGAAAAGGATGAGTTTTTTCTTAAGAGAATCCGGGAATTGGCTAATATTTCTTATCAGCGGGATATTGTCACCTTTTCGGATTTTCTTACATTAAATGAACAAAATATGATAAATAGCCGGATTTCCCGTATGCCGGGAGTGGTAATGGAAGCCTTCGGCGGTTATGAGCACGCAGAGCGTCAGATGGTGGCTTTTCATCCTGATGCTCTTGTCTTTCCCTGGGAATATCCCATCGACTGCCTGAAGATAGAACCAAAGGCAGTGAAGTTTTCGGAAAAGCTGACGCACAGAGATTACTTGGGAGCGCTGCTAAATCTTGGTGTGGACCGCAGCGTGATCGGAGACATTCTGGTACAGGAGGATGCTGCCTGGTTTTTCTGTCTGAGGAAAATGTCGGACTTTTTTCTGGAAAATCTCTGCAGAGTACGGCATACCGGCATTTTGCTCACCAAAGTAGAAAATCCTGAAGAACTGCCAAAGCCCCGGCTGGAGCCGGTGATGGGTACCTGTGCATCTGTCCGTCTGGATTCTTTGATCGCATTGGCGTTCCGGGAATCCAGAAGCAGTATGGTATCCTATATCGAGGGCGGCCTTGTTTTTGTAAACGGAAAGCTGATCACGTCTAATGGATATGAGCCAAAAGAGGGGGATATCGTATCTGTGCGGGGAAAGGGGCGGTTCCGTTATGAAGGGATATCCGGTCAGACCAGAAAGGGGCGCTTAAGCGTCTGCATTATGAGATATATATAAACAGGAGGCATCATGGCTGAAGAAAAATTACAGGTGAAACGAGAAGGGGATTTTTATTATCCGATATATTTTGAAAAAAATTTTGGTAAATTAGCCTCTGCATTAGCAGAAGAAGGGCTGGACGGGAGAAAGCTCTGTATTGTGACGGACAGTCATGTGGCACCTCTGTATCTGGACGGGGTGGAAGCCGCTTTGGCTTCTGTTTCAGATGAAATTTCCACCTTTGTGTTTGAAGCAGGAGAAAGGAATAAAAATCTGAATACGGTCCGGGATTTGTATGTTACTTTGATTCAGAACGGTATGGATAGAAAAGGATTATTAATCGCTCTCGGAGGAGGTGTCGTCGGAGATTTGACCGGCTTTGGCGCCGCTACTTATTTGAGGGGCGTTGATTTTATCCAGGTTCCGACTACGCTTCTGGCTCAAGTGGACAGCAGCGTAGGCGGTAAGACCGGTGTGGATTTTCAGCAGTACAAAAACATGGTGGGCGCTTTCCATCAGCCCCGCCTGGTTTATATGAACATGACAACACTTCAGTCTCTTCCGGCTGTGGAGTTTGCCTGCGGAATGGGTGAGATACTGAAAACAGGACTGATCTGTGATGCGGAATTTTTCCGTTTTGTACTTGCAAATCAGAAGCCTGTTCAGGCGCTGGATGCAGATATGCTTTCTAAAATGATCCGCCGCTGCTGTCAGATCAAGTCCGGTGTTGTGGAACGTGATCCGAAAGAGCGGGGAGAAAGGGCATTGCTGAATCTTGGCCATACAGTCGGACATGCAGTGGAAAAGCTGATGAATTACCGGCTTCTTCACGGGCAGTGTGTGGGTGTCGGGCTGATTGCGGCTGCGGCAATTTCTCTAAGGAGGGGTCTTCTGACGGAAGAAGAATATCATGAAATTCAAAAAGGCTTGGCAGCTTATCAGCTTCCTCTCAAGATACAGGGATTAGAAGCGGAGGCGATCCTTCACGCCACCAAAAAAGATAAAAAAATGGAAAACGGGCAGATCAGGTTCATACTTATGGACGGAATCGGAAAAAGCTTTATGGATAAAACGGTAACAGATGACGAATTATACGCGGGTATCAGGGAGATTATCGGATGAAGGAAGAAAAAGCGCTTTCTCCCGCATTCTGCATGTTTGCCGGAATCCTGTCTGTCATTCTTCTTACGGCATTGGATCAGTATACGAAAGTATTGGCTGTCCGGCATCTCCGGTGGGAGGAGCCCATTATACTGATAGAGGATGTGTTGGAGCTGAAATATCTGGAAAACAGAGGAATTGCTTTTGGAATGTTTCAGGGAAAAATTTCTGTTTTTGTGGTTTTATGTATCCTGTTTTTTCTTGCCGCTATTTATTTGTTTATCAGGATACCAAAAACCCGGTATTATCTTCCTCTGATACTGATCCTGTTTTTGATGGTAAGCGGAGCTGCCGGCAATTTTATTGACAGAGCTGTGCGGGGGGCAGTCGTGGATTTTATTTATGTGTCTCTCATTGATTTTCCGATTTTTAATCTGGCGGATATTTATGTTGTGTGCAGCGGGATTTTGTTGATCCTGTTCGTCTGTCTGAAATATAAAGATGAGGATTTTGGCTTTATCAAGCCGGGATGTAAGGGCTAATGTATGGAAGCATTGGAATTTAAAGTTGAAAAAGAGACTGCGGGTATCCGCATTGACCGTTTTCTTGCGGACAAATGCGGAGATGTTTCACGTTCCTATCTGCAGAAGCTTCTGAAGGAACAGCAGATTACAGTCAATCAGAAAGTTGTCAAAGCAAACCATAAGGTACAGGAGGGGGAAAGTGTCCGGCTTCTCCTTCCTGAAATGAAAGAGCCGGATATTCTGCCTGAGGAGATTCCTCTTGATATTCTGTACGAGGATGATTATCTGCTGGTGGTAAACAAGCCGAAGGGAATGGTGGTACATCCCAGTGCCGGTCATACGCAGGGAACCCTGGTAAATGCAGTTTTGGCACATTGCAGAGGAAATCTTTCCGGTATCAACGGAGTTCTCCGGCCCGGAATCGTGCATAGGATAGATAAAGATACTACAGGCGCCCTTTTAATCTGCAAGGAGGATACGGTGCATCAGAATTTGGCCGGGCAACTGAAAGAGCATTCTATGAAAAGACGTTACAGAGCCATTGTTCATGGAAAGCTGAAGGAGGAAGAAGGGACCATAGAAGAGCCCATTGGACGTCATCCAATTGATCGGAAGAAAATGGCAGTCAATCATAATAACGGCAAGGATGCAGTAACGCACTATCGGGTGCTGGAACGTTTTGGCAATGAAACATATGTGGAATGCCGCCTGGAAACAGGGCGCACCCATCAGATTCGTGTACACATGGCAAGCATCGGACATCCGCTTCTTGGGGACGGGGTATACGGCTCCGGGCGAAATCCCTATCATCTTGAGGGGCAGGCTCTGCATGCCATGGTGTTGGGCTTTGTTCATCCAAAAACCGGAGAGTATTTGGAATTCCAGGCTCCTTTGCCTGAATATTTTTTGAAATTATTAGATAAATTAAGAAAATAGTTGTTTTTCCTCAAAAGATTATTGTATAATAGGATTATAAAATCTTTCACAGAAGGAGGTTGACAGTTTATGAACAGTACAAGTTCAATCATTACAATAGGACGGGAATACGGAAGTGCCGGACGACAGGTTGGTCAGGAAGTAGCAAAGTATTTCGGTATCAAATGTTACGATAAGGAGCTTTTGGAGCACGCTGCCAATGACAGCGGTATCTGCAAGGAATTATTTGAAAATCACGATGAGAAGCCAACCAACAGCTTTTTATATTCCCTGGTAATGGATACGTACTCCTTTGGATATTCCTCTGCGGGATTCACAGATATGCCTATGAACCATAAGGTATTTCTGGCTCAGTTTGATGCAATCAAGAAGCTTGCAGGAGAAGGCCCCTGTGTTATGGTAGGCCGCTGCGCGGATTATGCATTGGCAGACTGGAAGGACTGCTTCAGTGTATTTATTCATGCGGATTTGGATTGGAGAATTCATCGTATTTCTTCCAAGTACGGCAAATCAGCCAAGGAAGCAAAGGATATGATCAATAAAACCGATAAGAGCAGGGCAAGCTATTATAATTATTATACAAACAAAAAATGGGGAGCTGCCTCCGGTTATAGTCTGAGTATTGACAGCAGCAGGTTTGGTATCGAGAATACTGCAAAAGCAATCATCGAGGCAATCAAAATTTTTGATGCTTCCAAGGAACAAAAGTCATGATTACAAAAGAGAGCCCGGGCATTCATTTGGAATGTCCGGGCTCTGATATTAAGGGATTGTCCACCCTTTTAGATTACCGTTCATCACAGCGGTAAACATACGTTCCTTAGTTCCGGGATGATCATGATTCAGCTTCCGGAGGAGATTTTTGGCATATTCCCTCTTGGTATTTCCGTCTGCGGGGCAGCGGTTTTTTACGACCGGAAGGTCATATTTGTGCTGGAAACCAATGACGTCCATTTCCTCCATAAACAGCATAGGACGAATGAGGGTAAGCTCCATACGGTCCCAATAAGTGACCGGAGAGAAGGTATGGAATCTGCCTTCAAAAATCAGAGACATCAGCATTGTCTCCACAACGTCATCCTTATGATGCGCGTATGCGACTTTGTTGCAGCCCAGCTCTTTTGCAACTTGGTTCAGAGCACCCTTTCGCATTTTCGCACAAAGGGAGCAGGGATTGCTTTCCTTACGGTCGTCAAACACAATTTTTGCGATTTCTGTAGGAATCACCGTATAGCGGATACCGAGGCTTTCGCATAACCTGCGGATCGGTTCCATGGAGATTCCTTCGAACCCCAAATCAACAGTGATAGCTTCTATGGTAAACGGGTTCGGATAAAACCTGGAAAGTCCGTGAAGGGCATAGAGCAGCGTCAGGCTGTCCTTTCCACCGGAAACACCTACTGCAATCCTGTCTCCATTCCGAATCATCTGGAATTCATCAATAGCTTTTCTTGTAACGCTTAAAACCTGTTGTAATTTCATAGCTCCCCCTTGATGCAAAGTAATCGGAAGTAATAATATCAAACTTTTGTTGCAAAAGAATAAAAAAATATTTAAATTATTGAGACATACCTTTAAAACAGTGGTATAATGAGCGTATAAGTTATGTTAGGAGGAAATTATGAAGTTTCGTTGGGATAACCGTTATCTGCATTGGGGTGTGACCGCGTTTTTTGTTATCGCAGCAAGCATGCTGTTTTACTATGGAATTTTCCATATGAAAACACTGATCGTAGGAATCAGGACCTTTTTCGGGATTATGGCGCCGATCATCTATGGAATTGCGATTGCCTATATATTGAGCGCTGTCGTAAATTTTCTGGAGAATAAGCTGATATACCCGCTTCTGAATAAAAAATCCATTCAACTGGAAAAGCGGGGGAAAAGAGTGGTTCGCTGGGTATGCGTTTTGTTTTCTCTGTTTTTGCTGCTGATTATCATATATACATTGATTATGATGATTCTTCCGCAGCTTATCCGCAGCATCATGAACATTATTTACAGCTTTCCGTATTATGTCAGCGGCGTTGAAAAATGGCTGAATTCTTTTATTGAAAAAGGCTGGAATATGGATACGGACATGATCGATATGCTGAATCAGTATTCCAGCGAGGCGCAGGAATATCTGACAACCAATATCCTTCCGCAGATGCAGGCTATGCTGAAAAACATTTCAGCGGGAGTTTTTGATATTTTGGTATTCCTGAAGAATTTTCTCATCGGAGCTGTCGTGTCGATTTATGTATTAGCTGACAAGGAGGTCTTTGTTGCAAGGAGTAAAATGGTCATCTATGCCTTGTTTCCCACAAAAGAAGCAAATTTTATCATTCACTCCATGAGATTTACGCATAAGACCTTCGGCGGTTTTATCAGCGGCAAAATTCTCGACTCTGCCATTATAGGGGTATTGTGTTATATCGGGACCACGATACTGGATATGCCCTATGCCATTCTTGTCAGTGTGATCGTAGGCGTTACGAATGTAATTCCGTTTTTCGGTCCCTACCTTGGAGCTATCCCGTGTTTCCTTCTGATCTTGCTGGTGGATCCTATGAAGAGCTTATATTTTGCAATTTTTATTCTGATCCTGCAGCAGTTTGACGGAAATATCCTGGGGCCGAAAATTCTTGGAGATTCCACTGGATTATCCAGTTTTATGGTGATCGTTGCCATTATGATAGGCGGAGGACTTTTCGGTATTCCGGGGATGATTGTGGGCGTTCCCGTATGTGCGGTCATTTATGCGGCTGTATGGAAGCTCCTTGGTCATTCTCTGAATAAGAAAAAGATGCCTGAGAATACGGAGGATTACTACAATATTGACTGTCTGGATCCGAAAACAAAAGAGCCGATTCCTATGCCGAAAGAATCTGAGCATAGAAGGGAAGTGTACCGTCCGAAAAATCCTGACAGTGTTTTTATGAAGGTATGGAGAAAGGTTCAGAAGGTATTTCTGATCGTATGGGCACAAATAAAGAAGTATCTGCTTATTGCATGGAAGGAAATAAAAAAATACCGCAATTTTGCAGGTACAAAAATGAAAAAACTGAATGGGAAGGAAAAGGAAGATTCAAAATGAAGCTTTTCATACAACGTGTAAATCATGCTGAGGTAAAGGTAGACGGAGAGATCGTCGGGCAGATCGGTAAGGGGCTGCTGGTGTTTGTCGGAGTGGGAAAGCAGGACACTTTGGCCGTTGCCGACAAATATTTAAAGAAGCTGCTGGGACTGCGGATTTTTGAAGATGAAGCAGGAAAGACAAATCTGGCCCTGGCTGATGTAAACGGTGAGCTCCTCTTTATTTCACAGTTTACGTTATATGCAAACTGTAAAAAGGGAAACCGGCCGAGCTTCATTGAGGCAGGTCATCCGAAGGATGCAAATGCTCTTTATGAATATATGATCCGGGAAGCAGGCAAAACAGTTCCTGTCGTACAGCATGGTGTTTTTGGGGCAGATATGAAGGTTTCGCTGGAAAACGATGGTCCGTTTACCATCATTCTGGATGAATCTATTCTGTAGCAAAACAATATACAAAAGAGCGTAAAAGGGGGATTTGCGCGTATGAAAGGAAAAAAGGGACTTGCCGTCATACTCTGCATTTTGGCAGCGCTGTTTTTGGCGGGGGGTATTGTGACGGCTGCTGCGGCACAGGAGGTTTCGGCTGCTGCAAAGCCAAAAAACAGATTTGTTGTCAAAAACGGTGTCTATTATTATTATGACAGCAAAGGTAAGCTTGCCAGAGGCTGGTTTATTTCCAAGGCTGGAAATAAGTATTATTTCAACAAAAAAACGGGCGCCGCCAAAGCCGGAATCATCAAAATCGGAAATCAAAAATATTGCTTTAATGCCAAAGGCAAAATGCTGAAGACATGGCAGACGGTACAGGGAAAGAAGTATTTCTTTGACCAGAAGGATGGCCATATGCATACCGGCTGGACCATTACGGCAGCAAAAAATCAGTATTATTTCTGGGAGGGTGGGGTACTCCGTCCCGGTTTCCGTAAGGTCGGCGGCAAAACCTATTGCTTTGACGGTAAGGGTAAGATGCTGAAGAAGCGTTTTGTGGCTATCGGCAGGAAAACCTATTATCTGGACAAAAACGGGCAGAAGAAGAAGGGCAAAGCCAAAATCGGCAAATATTTGTATGCTTTTAATAGAAGCACAGGGGTAATGGTAATTGCTGGATGGTACAAAGAAAAGGATGGCTCCTGCTATTATGCAGGAGAAAAGGGAAGGCTTTATACCAGTACCTGGTTTACCAGGAGTACAGGCACCTACTATGCAGACAGCAATGGAGCCCTTGCAACCGGATGGCTTACTTTAAGCGGCAATAAATATTATTTAAATTCCGCAGGTGTCCGTCAGACTGGCTGGGTAGAAGTAGACAATGAACAGTATTATTTGAATCCTTCTACCGGAGCCATCGAGAAAAACAAGTGGATTGATAAGAACCATTATGTAGGCGGAAACGGAGCCTGGATACCGGGGTATTCCAATCAGGCCTTCCGCTGGCCGCTGGATTCCAAGTGGAGCACCATTACCAGTAAGTTCGGCCTCAGAAAGGCGCCTGGTCCTGCCGCATCCACAAACCATAAGGGAATTGATATTGCGGCACCTTCCGGAACTCCGATTTACGCAGTTGCAGATGGAACGATTGTAGCCAAGCTTCCGCCTTCCGAGAGCGGTGGAGCCGGAAATTATATTCAGATCAACCATGGTAAGGGAATCATTTCTGAATACATGCATCAATCTAAATTTGCCTCCGGCATAAAGGTCGGCAGCAAGGTAAAGAAAGGCCAACTGATCGGTTATGTAGGAAATACCGGAAACTCCTATGGAGCACATCTGCATTTAGGCTTCATTATCAATGGAGTGCGCAGGGATCCGCTGAATTATGTCGTAAAACCAAAGTGATGGAAGCTTCGTATATGAATCTCCATCTATAACATTAATTCTCCCTCAATGTAACAGCAGAGGCCGCCTGGCGTCGTCTGGCGTCGTCTAAGGCGGCATAATGCTTCTTGGTAGTATTGACATCCTTATGTCCCAAAACGTCCGCCACAAGGTAAATATCCCCTGTTTCCTGGTACAGGGCAGTGCCATAGGTGCTGCGGAGCTTATGAGGGGTAATTTTCTTTGTGGTCGTGATTTCGCGCGCATATTTTTTGACAAGATTTTCAACAGCCTGAATACCGATGCGCCTACGCTGCGCAGAATAGAAGAGAGCATGTTCATGGCCGGCAAGCGGAGTGATGCCTTCCCTCACAGCTATATAATTCTTCAGAGCTTTTTCTACTTCCGGTCCGAAATAAACAACCATTTCGTTGCCGCCTTTTCTGGTCACACTGATTCCGTTGTTTTTAAAATCTACATCCTCAATATCAAGGCCGACGCACTCAGAAACACGAATTCCAGTACCCAGAAGCAAGGTTACCAGTGCAAGGTCACGTTCCCTGGTCTTTTCATAAAATACGCGTTTCTGACCGGTCAAATGATCCCCGCAGTGCTCAATATAATCCAAAAGTAAAGCGACTTCATCTGTGTCCAGCCTGATAATACTTTTCTGGTGTATCTTAGGAACATCTACCAAAACGGTTGGATTTGTATGAATCATTTCTCTTTTATAATAATATGCATAGAAACTGCGCAGAGCGGAAATTTTGCGTTTTAAGCCACGTTCGCCATTGGTCTCCAGCTTGTCACCGTTTTTATAAACCTTCAGGTATTCCTGATATTCTTCAATATCCAATGCCCTGATATTATCCAGAACGTCTACGGTAAAATCCTGCATGCTGTAATTCCTGAAAGCCGGATTTTGATCCAATAAAAATTGAAAAAAGATGCGTATATCATAGGCATAGGAAATCCTGGTCTTTGTTGTGGTGGTGGCATCAATGGCGCGGAAATAGTCCTTGCAGAACGGAGGCAGGGTTTTCAGAACCTCACGGAGTTTTAATGTGTTTTCAATGTCTGTGTGTTCACGGTAAGTAGTTTTTTTGTCCATAAGAAGGTACCTCCAAAATCCAGATAATGCTGATGAAATGTATTTGTTTATTTTAGCATATCTTTTGGATTTTCGCAACATCTATTTGAAAAACTCGGGTTTGTCGTATAGATATGTGTCATTATATCTGCTGTTTTTTCAAACGGCAGACGAATTTTACAACAAAACAACCAGAGAAACGTTCATTTCTCTGATTGTTTTATGTTTGGGTTTAAGATTTATTCCGTTTCTCTTTCAATATTCCGAAACTCTTCCGTATCAAAGAATTCCTGTATGGTGATTCCTAAACCATCGCACAGCTTGATAATTGTAAAAATCCCCGGATTTTTAGTAATGCAATGTACGATATTCATAATTGTCGTAATGGGTACCGTAGACTTATACGACAAGGAATAATAAGACATCTTTCGTTCCCTACACAGTACATTGATACGTTTTGCAAGTATTTTTTGTTCTCTCATTCGCAATCCCTCATTTCCTGCTTATATTATTATTGTATAACTTTTTTTCGGTACATTAATACCTTATACAATAGTAATACGATAGAAATTGTCGAAAATCACTCCTTTTTTCAAATAATAATGCAGACGAGTCCTCCTTTGCTGTCATTGACAATCTTCTGCATGGTATCCTGAAGCTTCACCTGACTTTCCTCACTGATCGCTGTAATTTTATTGCGGATACCATCCTGTACCAATTGTTCAATGGATTTGCCGAAAATATTGGTTTCCCAGACACTTTCGCCCCGCTCACTGCTCTCTCCTATATACTGGATCAGGTCTTTCGCCTGCTGCTCCGTACCTACGATCGGTGCAATTTCCGTCTCAATGTTTGCCCGAATCATATGAATGGAAGGGCTCCTGGATTTAATTTTAACCCCAAACTTATTGCCCTGTTTAATGACTGTCGGCTCCTCCATTTGAATTTCCGTAAGCTCCGGCACTACCACGCCGTAGCCGCTTCCGCGGACCGCCTCCAGGGCAGACTGCACCTTTACATACTGTTCCTTCATTGCCGCCAGCTCCTTCATTGTATGAATCAGCTCATATTCACTGTCCATCGGAATGCCGCTCATTTCACTCAGCATCTTATAATAGTATTCATCATTTATCTGAATGCGGACCTTTACCGTACCATCCGAAAGACTGATGCCGTCCAGCATCGTTTCCTGGACATATGGACCCTGAAGCTGTACAGATTCTTTGGTGATGTCCCGGATATGGGAAAGCTTTTTCATTGCTTCTTTGATCTGACCTATTATCTGCCCCTTCAGTTCATGGTCTGTCGGCAGCATTTCTACCCACTTCGGAATATAAAATTGAATCTCACTGATCGGGAATTCATATAACACCTTTTCCAAAATACGGCTGATATCCTCCCTGCGGAGCTGTTCGCAATTGGCAGTCATCGCAGTCACACCGTATTTTTCCTCCAGCTCACTGGCAAGCTGCATAGTCTCCTCTTTGTAAGGCATCTGGGAATTCACCAGCACCAAAAACGGCTTTCCCTGTTTTTTCAGCTCCTGAATGGTCCTTTCCTCTGCCTCCAGGAAGTTTTCCCTGGGAAGCTCCCCGAAGCTTCCGTCACTGGTGATTACAAGTCCAATGGTGGAATGTTCCTCGATTACTTTCCTTGTACCGATTTTTGCTGCTTCATGGAATGGAATCGCTTTTTCAAACCATGGCGTTTTTACCATGCGTTCCTTTCCATCTTCTACATGCCCTGCCGCATCCTTAACCCAAAAGCCCACACAGTCAATAAGCTTTACTTTGACCTTCTGCTCTCCGCCCAATAGCACAGGAACAGCCTCTTTGGGAATGAATTTCGGTTCCACTGTCGTTATGAGCTTGCCGGAACCGCTTAATGGAAGCTGATCCCGTACTTCTGTCTGTTTTTCCTGCGCCATTCCCGGCAGCGCCACCAGCTCCATGAATCTTCTGATAAATGTGGATTTTCCAGTACGGACAGGGCCAACAACGCCTATGTATATATCACCGCCGGTACGTGCCTGAATATCCCGGTAAACCTGAAAATTTTCCATAAAAAAAGCCCCCTTGCATAAATTCACGCAATCGCATGTATTGCTATAAATATATGCCCGGGAGCCTTTTGTTATGTCATGAAATATCAAATCAAATCAGAGGAACCGAAAAACGGTCCCTCTGAAAAATCTTTAATAAAATTCATTGTGAAGAAGCTCATGTTCCCTGCCTTTGAGCAATCCATTATAAAGCTCAATCACTAATGGATTTTCATCGGATTTCTTGATAATTGTGGTATTATCCGCATTATATAATCCCTTTGCTCTTGCTGCCCTGGTTCTCGCACCTGCTCTGGTGGGCTGCCCGCCTCCCATAACACAGCCGCGTCTGCAGGCCATAACCTCAATAAGGTGATATTCTGCTTCTCCGTTCTTCACACGGTCCATGACGATTCTTGCGTTGGCAAGGCCGCTGGCTACACAGATTTTTACCTCCATTCCATTATAATCCACGGAGAATTCCTTAATTCCTTCTTCACCGCGGACACCGCTTTCAGCAATTGCATTCATGGCCTCTTTAGAATGATCCGGGGACAGACGGCGAAGAACTGCCTCCGTAACACCGCCGGTTACGCCGAAGATCACACCGCCGCCGGAGCCAAAGCCGAATGGCATATCACATGCTTCCGGTTCCAGTTTGGAAAGATCCAGACCAAATTCATCAATCATGCGAATCAATTCTGTTGTTGTGATAACCATATCTGTATCCTGTTCACCGTTGGTAAAGCTGTTCGGCCGGACTGCCTCTGCCTTTTTTGCGGTACATGGCATAATGGAAACCATCACAGTCTTTTTGCCTTTTGCGTTTTCAGGATCCCGATAGTATTCTTTGATCACTGCTGACATCATTCCCTGCGGAGAACGGCAGGTGGACAGATTCGGAATATAATCCCTGTACTGGTCCGTGATGAATTTTACCCATGCCGGACAGCAGGAGGTCAGAAGCGGAAGCTTCTCTCCCTTTTCCACTCTTCTGAGGAATTCTGCAGACTCTTCCATAATGGTCAGGTCAGCACTGAAGGTGGTATCATATACCTCATCAAATCCCATCCTATGAAGTACATTGACAATTTTGCCCATAACACTTCGACCCTTCGGCAGTCCGAAATGGTCGCCCACCGCCACACGAACTGCAGGAGCGATCTGGGCCACCACGCGGACATCCTTATCGGAAAGCGCATCCCATACATCAGTTCTGTTGGAACGGATCGTAATAGCTCCTGTCGGACAATATACACGGCACTGACCGCAGTTTACACACTCTGTGGCAGCGATCTTTTTATTAAACGCCGGTATGGCAATGGCTTCTGTACCACGGTTGGCAAATCCCAGAACGCCAACGCCCTGAAGCTCTTCGCAGACACGGATGCAAAGACCGCACTGGATACATTTGTTGGGGTCACGTACAATGGATGGCGACGAGAAATCAATCTCATGCTCTTCCTTATAGTTATCAAACCGAATTTCCCGGATTCCCATCTTATGGGCCAGCTCCTGAAGTTTACACTCTCCGCTCTTACGGCAGGTTGTACAGTCGCGGCAGTGGGAAGCAAGTAATAGCTCCAGAATCAGTTTTCTGTATTTTCGGATTCTTCCGGAATTGGTATAAATTACCATTCCATCTCTTGGTTCTTCAGAACAGGATGCAAAGGTTTTTCCTCTGTCATCCTCTACTGTACAGAGACGACATGCACCAAAGGTGGACAATTCTGAATGGTAGCACAATGTCGGAATATCAATCCCGGCGTTGCGTATAACGCTCAGGACATTTTTTTCATCGGTAAATTCTACTTTTCTACCGTCTATTGTCATAGTTCCCATAATTTATCCTCCCTTCTATGCTTCCACGTAAATTGCATCAAAGTTGCAGTTGTCTTTACATGCACCGCACTTGATACACAGATCATTGTCAATCCTGTATGGGCTCTTGATCTTACCATAGATAGCGCCTGCCGGACAGTTCTTCGCACATTTGCCGCATCCGATACAAAATTCCGGATTGATGTGGAATCTGCGAAGCGCTGTACAAACCTTAGCACGGCATTTCTTATCTCTGATATGCTCCTCATACTCGCTGCGGAAGCGTTTCAGGGTGCTGATAACCGGAAGCGGTGCGCTCTTGCCAAGACCGCACAGAGCCATGCTCTGTACCATTCTCGCAAGCTCTTCCAGCTCGTCCAGGTCGGACATCTTTCCTTTGCCGTCTACGATTCTCTCCAGGATTTCCAGCATACGCTTGGTTCCTTCACGGCACGGGACACATTTGCCGCAGCTCTCACGCTGAGTAAAGCTCATGAAGAATCTGGCCACTTCTACCATACAGGTATTTTCATCCATAACAACCAGGCCGCCGGAACCCATGATCGCATCCAGCTTCTTCACGGAATCGAAATCCAGCGGCTGGTCGAGCTGATCATCAACCAGACATCCGCCGGAGGGGCCCCCGATCTGAACGCCCTTAAATGCAGCACCGCTCTTCAGGCCGCCGCCGATATCATAAATAATGTGACGGAGATTGGTTCCCATCGGTACTTCAATCAATCCGGTATTCTCAATAGAACCGGTCAGGGAGAAGGTCTTGGTTCCGGGGCTTCCTTCTGTGCCGATGGTACGGAACCAGTCAGCACCCTGAAAGATGATCTTCGGAACATTGGCATAGGTTTCTACGTTATTCAGTACCGTTGGCTTTTCCCAAAGACCTTTTTCTACGGTACGCGGAGGTTTTACACGAGGCATACCGCGCTTGCCTTCAATCGATGCCGTAAGAGCAGAACCCTCACCGCAGACGAATGCACCTGCACCGCGGTTGATATGTAAATGGAAATTCACACCGGAGCCGAGAATATTGTCGCCCAAAAGTCCGTAAGCCTCTGCCTGCTCGATGGCCATACGCAGTCTCTTAACAGACATGGGATATTCTGCACGCACATAGATATAACCGTTTTCTGCGCCTACCGCATAAGCTGCAATGGTCATACCTTCGATCATCTTATACGGATCGCCTTCCATTACGGAGCCGTCCATGAATGCACCCGGATCACCTTCATCACCGTTGCAGACTACATAGCGTTCTTTTTCTTTCTGACGTGCAACCTGCCCCCATTTTCTGCCTGCCGGGAAGCCTGCGCCGCCGCGGCCTCTTAAGCCGGATTTTGTCACTTCGTCGATTACATCCTGCGGGGTCATATCGAAGAATGCTTTTGCCATTGCCTGGAATCCGCCTACGGCAATGTATTCATCAATGGATTCCGCATCGATTTTACCGCAGTTTTCCAAAACGATTCTGGTCTGCAGATTTAAGAATGGAATATCATCCGGATGCTGACAGACTTCATCATTATGTTTATAGAACAAACGCTCTACCGGCTGTCCGCCAAGAATGGTCTTCTCCACGATTTCCTTGCAGTCTTCAAGCTGAACATGCACATACTGATAATCGTAAGGTTCAATGCGCATCAATGGTCCCAGCTCACAAAGACCCTGGCACCCTGTCTTTACAACGCCGACGTGGGGAACATCCTTCTGCATTTCGATTTGCACACCTTCCATGCCTGCGCATAATTTCACCATTTCGTCATAAATTTTATTAGAACCGGAAGCGATACATCCGGTACCTGAACAGACGAGGACACGGCAGGTGTAAGAATCGATAGTTTTCTGAACTTCTGACTGTTTATTCAACAAATCTTCTTTACAAACAATACTCATGCCTTCTCACCTCTCAATCCTTCAATCAGCTCAACTGCCTTTTCCGGTGTCATCTTTGGATGTACTTCATCATTCACAGTCAATGTCGGTGCAAGTCCGCATGCACCGAGGCAGGATACGGTTTCCACCGTAAACAGCATATCATCTGTGGTATGCTTCTTATGGCTTAAACCAAGTTCCTTCATCATGGCTTCTTTTACCGGCATGGATTTTCTTACATGACAGGCAGTTCCATCGCAAACCTTGATGATATACTTGCCCTTCGGTTCAAAGGAAAAGTTCTCATAAAACGTCGCAACACTGTAGGCCTTTGCTTCGGTCACCCCGATCTCCGCTGCCACGTAGGTGAGAAGCTCTCCCGGCAGATAACGGTATTCTGCCTGAATGTCCTGCATGATTGGGATTAACGATGCGGCTTTGCGTCCATAATGCCCGATAATCTCATCTGCCTTTCTGTAATAAGACTGGTCTAACATTCATTTCCCTCCTTAGTTATGAATTTGCTTTCATGATGTCGCTTTCACTTTTAGTAATTTTACACATATAGCTATGACATAATTATACATTAGATTAGCAATTTTCACAAGCAATATCTTTGTGGTTTTCTGGAAATAAAACCCCGGAAACCCGCATAAAATCAAGGTTTTTCAGGATTGTACTCAAAAAAGTACAATGCAAATCCATTGTCAATCTTGTTAATAAAAAAACGTTGATTTTTGGACAATTTTACTATATGATAAATGAAAGGTAGACAAGAAAATTTACATAGGAGATATAGAAATATGGATATGAGAAATTTTGATACACCAGTAAAAGAAATACGCCGTAAAATTTTTACGGAAATTGCCAGGATTGGGTTCGAGTCCACAGACGACAATCTGATCCATGACATTGAAGCCATTCCTTATAATATCGTAGAGGAACGGGCCAAATACCGTGACAGCATTTATCGAGAACGGGCAGTTGCCAGCGAACGTGTCCGCCTTGCCATGGGCCTTTCCCTTCGCCCGGAGAACAGATCTGTCCATCTGACAGATGGTGTAGAGGCCAGCAACATTGACGAGAAGTACTATGAACCGCCTCTCATGCAGGTGATCCCCTCCGCATGCTCTGCGTGTGCGCCGAATAAGTACGAGGTCAGCAACATGTGTAAGGGCTGTGTGGCGCATCCCTGTATGCTGGCATGTCCCAAAGGCGCAATTTCTATGGTAAACGGCAAATCCTACATTGACCAGGAGAAATGCATCAAATGCGGAAAATGCAAATCTGTCTGTCCGTATGATGCCATTGCGCATAAAGAACGTCCCTGTGAACGTGCCTGCGGTGTCAAAGCGATCACCAGTGATGGACAGGGCCGTGCTTCCATTCTGACTGACAAATGTGTCTCCTGCGGCATGTGTATGGTAAGCTGTCCCTTTGGAGCAATTTCTGACAAATCACAGATTTTCCAGCTTGCCCATTCTCTCAGGGAGGGCAACGAAGTGGCTGCAGTTGTCGCACCGGCATATATCAGTCAGTTCGGAGACGAGGTTACACCTCGTAAATTCAAAGCGGCACTGGAAGTACTTGGCTTTTCCAATGTCTATGAGGTTGCTCTTGGAGCAGATATCGGTGCGATCTCAGAAGCTCATCACTATGCAAAAGAGGTTGCAACCGGAAACATTCCGTTCCTCCTGACCTCCTGTTGTCCTTCCTGGTCAGAAATGGCCAAAAAATATTTTCCGGCTATGATCGGCAATATCTCACAGGAGCTGACTCCAATGGTTGCGACTGCACGTAAAGTAAAACAGGAGCATCCGGATACAAAGGTTGTATTTATCGGGCCATGTGCATCCAAGAAACTGGAAGCTATGCGTACTACCGTACGAAGCGACGTGGACTTCGTTATTACCTTTGAAGAGCTGGCCGCCATGTTTGACGCCAAGGAAATTGACCCGGCCGCCTTTGAAGGTGAATCTTCCCTTCATGATGCAACGGCTGCAGGCCGCGGCTATGCAGTTGCGGGCGGTGTGGCAGGCGCCATCGAGGCCTGTTTAAAGGAGTATTATCCGGATGTACCGGTCCATATTGAGCATGCAGAAAGTCTCGCGGAATGCAAAAAAGTCCTTGCACTTGCCAAGGCAGGTAAGCTCAAGGGCTGCATGATCGAAGGCATGGCCTGCCCGGGCGGCTGCATGGGCGGTGCAGGAACCAATGCGCCGTACAGCAAAGCTTCCAAAGCGCTCAAAAAATATGTTGCTGCTTCTTCCAAAAAGCTTCCGCCAAAGGAACTGGAAGAAATTGAACTGGATTAAAAGACTCGCTTAGTCAGATAAAACCTCGGATTTCACGTCCGAGGTTTTATCATAACAGATTTTTATAATGATCACATTGCCAATGACCTGCAGAACCGTGCCGAGACAGCGGAGTCTTTTCCATCTCGTCAGCCATTTTATTGCGGCGCAGCCTCCTTTTCTGCCGCAGCCGGCGCCGTATATTCCCCGCCTTTCAGCTCAGCAAGAAGTATGCGCAGCTTTTCTCCATAACCTGCACCTGCAGCCCAGCCGCCTCCATAAGGATTTTCCTGAATACCCAGCCATTCCACATACGGCGCTGTTTCACGGGCAACCAGATCAAATCTCTCATCCACACATTCATAATTCAAATCTTCTGAGCACGCATATGCTTTCAGATGCTGGACCTGAGCACGGATTCCGGTACGCACATCCGGGAAATAAATGCCCTGCACGCCGTCCCCGGTTGTCCCGAGCCCCGCAAAGTTAAATTGCTCTATTTGGGAATCTCCCCGAAATTGAAGCCAGCCGGTCTCCAGCATAGCCTGCACAAATACGACCTCCCCCCGGACACCCTCTGCCTGTGCTTCCTCCAGGATAATGCTGCAAAACTCCTCAATCGTTCCGGCACCTCCCGACTCCAGTGCTCCGGAAGGATATTCCGCATTCTGACAGGCGTAGCATGCAGTCATATCCTCCAATGCGACCGTTGTATCTCCCATGATCGTATAATAACCGTAGTTATTGTCTGTAGAATCATCTACAAAATCTGTTCCCATACCGGATACTTCCAGATGCTCCGGCTTATGAATCTGTCCTTCCGCGGAATAATCCGGTTCTTCATAACTCTCCGCCGCAGAACCTTCCTCCCCGGCTGCTCTTATTAAAACAGGTGTCCCGAAGATCAGGACACCTGCCAGTACATACAGCATCCAAAAGAGGGTTCTCTTTTGAATTTTTCTCATGCGTTTACTTTTCTCATTGCTGCTTCTGCTACATGACCAACCAGTACAGAAGTTGTTACACTTCCAACACCACCAGGTACCGGAGTAATTGCATCTACAATCGGTTCTACGGCTGCATAATCAACATCACCGCAGAGCTTGCCTTCCGCATTCACATTGATACCGACATCAATGATCGTCTGTCCTTCTTTGACATATTCCGCACCAACGACACCTGCACGGCCTGCAGCCACGATCACAATATCGGCTTCTTTTGCAACAGACGGCATATCTGCCGTTTTTGTATGGCAGATGGTTACTGTGGCATTTTTCTTAACCAGCATCATAGCTGCCGGCTTTCCTACTACAAGGCTTCTTCCGATTACTACTGCTTTTTTGCCTGTACAGTCAATTCCATAATGATCCAGGATTTCCATACATGCCTGTGGAGTACATGGCGGGAATCCGATCTTCTTGCCTGTAAAAACGCCGGACATGGATAAATCTGTCATACAGTCAACGTCTTTTTCCGCTGCAAGTGCATTCTCGATTACTGCCTGATCCAGATGCTTCGGCAGCGGGCGGAACAGCAGAACGCCATGGATATGATCGTCTTTGTTTACTTTGTAAATAGTTTCCAGAAGCTCTTCCTGGGACACATCTCCCGGAAGCAGAATCTTTTCGCATGCAACACCTAAGGTCTCGCAACGTTTTGTAGCGCCTTTTTCGTAAGAAATATCACTTGGATTTTCACCTACACGAATAATGCACAGAGTAGGATTTACTCCTTTGTCCTGCAATTCTGCTACATTTGCTTTGATTCTCTCATTTAATGCCGCGGTTACTTCTTTTCCTAATAACTGTTTTGCCATTACTGTCTTCCTCCTGTACCGCATTAACTGCGGCTATATTCTGGGGTGCCGCTCTGCGGCCTATGAACTTATTTCAATCTGCCGAGAACGCTGTCAAAGGTTTCGTCTGCAATTCTGGTATATTTTTCCAGCATTGCATCAGCCTTTCTGTTTAATTCCTCTGCATATTCTCTATCTGCCATGGACTTTGTATTGATGTATACATTCAGGCTGGCACCCTTTAAAGCAGCCTTGCAGAATGCAGCACCAACGCCTGCATCACTGATGGCAAGCCTGGAACCCTTTGCTCCAAATTCCACGATCAGTTCAATTGCCTCGCAGCATTTCTCCATAATTTCCATTGGAACAGAACATGCATCCTTTAATACGATCTCCATAACTCTGGCTTTTTCTGCCTTCTCTTCCTCTGTTTCTCTAGGCATACCATAAGCCTTGGAAAGCGGTTCAAAAACCTCTGCATCACGTTCGATCAGACGGAGGAAATCTTTCTGAAGCTGGTCGCATTTTGCTTTCAGCTCCCACATTTCATCTTCTACATCTGCATATTTTTTCTTGCCTACTGTCAGGCTTCCTACCATATTGCCAAGTGCGGTTCCCACTGCAGCTACCAGCGCTGATGCGCCGCCACCGCCGGGAACCGGAGCCTTGGAAGCTAAAACTTCTACAAATTCCGTACAGGTACTTGTTGAAAATCCCATTGGAATTTCCCTCCTTTTTTGTGAAAAAATGATCTCAAAAATCTTTTGCCAGGGGAGAGCTCACGGTTGCGAAAGCCGCACTCCCCCCCCCAAGGATATCAGAAAAGACCAGTGATCTTTCCGGTTTCGTCTACGTCGATTCTCTCGGCAG
>URVB01000017.1 GCA_900551075.1 uncultured Blautia sp.
AGAGCATCTGCCTTACAAGCAGAGGGTCATAGGTTCGAGCCCTATAGGCCCCATATCTTATAGGAAATGCCGCAGTGGCGGAACTGGCAGACGCCCGGGACTTAAAATCCCGTGGGTAGTGATACCCGTACCGGTTCGATTCCGGTCTGCGGCATTATTGAGAGGTACTTCAAACCCTTGTAAACAGAGGTCTTGGAGTACTTTTTGTTTTGGCGGAAAAGTTGTACAGCCAGTAACCATGTGGGTTACGCAATATTCCAACCATTTCAGTGAACCGTCCCCACCAGCATAGACAGCTAAAATGAAAGGATTCTATCCAACTCTTAGTTTTACTTGATTTTTCTCGCTTTTTTATCCGTTCCGGCTTACAGAAGAGGTTTTTCTCTATCTGCCATGTCCATGTGAGGATTTATTTAAAACAGCTATGCTGCTTTCAAATCTGTCTGATGCTGCCGGTAGTATTCCTCCGGTGTCAGATAACCGTTGGCCGCGTGGATGCGCCTGCGGTTATAAAATATCCGGATATATTCAAAGGTTGCGGCTTTTGCCTCCTCCCTTGTATGAAAATGCTGTTCATTCAGCCATTCGTGTTTCAGTTTCTCCCAGAAGCTTTCCATCGGCGCATTGTGCCGGTTCAAGTCCGGCTACCCGCACCAGATAATGATAATCTGAACCCGGTTCCAATCGGAGACGGCTTCGGATTTTTAGTATATCTTAAGTGCTAAAGCAAAAACGGCGGTATCGTGAGTGATACCGCCGTTTTTGTTATACGCCCCTTTTTTTTCCGTTTCCTTTGCCCTCTGTGCTTTCCATTCTTCAAACTCTTTCTTTCCCTCCGTGCTTTCAAAGAATATTTGAATTTCGGGAAGTAAGCACCGGGCAAGAGTTTCTATTTCATGCTGTGGGATATTTGTGTCCCCTTCGGCGGGATACGGTCAACAAGTCGCTGAATGTTGTGCAGTTCGCTTTCCAGCATTGCCGGTTCCATTGTGCCTTTCATCTTGTCCTTTTCGCTGGCTTCTAACTCCTGATTTTCTTCTAAAAGGTCATTTATCGTGACCTTGTACTTTTTCAGTTGCCCGAAGAAGTTCTCCATCTGCGGAAACCACTTTTTCAGCAGGGAGAGCGCTTCCTCTTTCTTCTTTCCGGCGTTGATGGGGTTGATACCGTCCAGCGTGACTTCAATCGCCCTTGCCTGTTTGGAGAGGTTGACTGCCTGCTTGAACAGCCGTTTGGGGATATGCTTTCTGCCTGACTTGCTGGCGCTCTCCTCACGCTCCAAGTCGGGGTGTTTCTCTACTATATAGGCGTGAAAATTGTCCTGCCACTTTTGTCAGGCTCGCCCGGTTGCCGATGATTTCTTTGGCGCAAAGGCGGTTGTCCTCGGTCAGAGGGACAAAGACCATGTGCAGGTGTGGCGTCTTCTCGTCCATGTGAACCACCGCCGATGCGATATTTTCTCTGCCTACCCGCCTGATTAAAAAGTCAGCCGCCCGCTGGAAAAATGCCTGTATTTCCTTTGGGGATTTCTTCTTGAAAAACTCCGGGCTGGCGGTAATCAGCGTATCCACAAACCGGGTGCTGTCCCTGCGTGTCCGGCAGCCAGTTTTCGTACTTCAAGAGGATTGATGATCGTACTTCACGGGTACGGTTTTCAGTCCTCCAGCGTACCATAATCGGATTTCTTGAAGTCGGTGTTTGGAACCGCTTCATAGGATTTTGGGTAAATGAGGTTGGGTTTTCCACAGCCCTGCTTCCGGATATCCACCAGTCCGGCGTATTGCAGCTCCCACAGGGTGTTGACCGATTTCTGCCGCCTACAGTAGAGCAGATCCACAACCTCGTTGCTGGGATAGTAGAGGTAAATATGCCCGTATTCGTCCGCCCAGTCGTTTTTTCGGGATAAATCTGTCCGACGTAAGATAAAGGCGTACAGTACCTTTGCTCCGTTGGACAGGGGCGTGAATGTGGGGCTTCAAAAAGGAAATTGGGAAGCCGGGTAAAGCTGACCGCTTTTTCCGGCTGATGGATATGAATGGTGTTTGTCATATCGTGTTTTGTGGACAGTTAGAAGCCCGTTTTCGGGGGCAGACAGTAGTTTCTATTACCTGCCCCGGTTCTCTGCTTGCAAAGCCTTGTAAATGGGCGTTTTCGCATACTTATAAAACGATAGCTTCTATTTTTAAATTGTATCAATTTGATTACGCAATATGGTGTGAGAGGTCGGAATTTCTCATAGTTGAGAAATTCCTCCTACTCGATTTTGTAAAATATTTACAAAAACTGCCAGGCATATTTGTTGAAGAGCGCTGAATTCACGAAAAATGATAAGAAAAAATTGCATGTGTTTTAGAGATGTGCTATCATACTAGTTGAATGGAAACGTTACCGGTAACATTTCCGGAATGAAAAATACAGAGGTGATTTTAGAGAAAAAAATGGATTGCCAGGAGGTATGACAGCCATGAAAAGACAGGTAAATTGGAGAAAGCAGAAATTTGTCCTAAGACCAGCCAGAGAAAAAGCAATGTATCATCTTCATTTCATAGATGAAATGCCGAAATCCCAGCTTTACAGAGTATTCTGTAATGGGGAAGAGCTTCCAGCGTACCATACGGAATTTTTTGATTATGTGCTTCCGGTTGCCCGTGATCCTATGGGTCTGCATTTTCAGATCCAGATCAATGAAGAATTTCAGAAGATAGAGATTCGCCCCAGAAGTAAGAAGCAGGACTTTCTTTTAAAAGCAGATGGGATAGAGCTTACCATGGAAAAACCGGAGAAGCTGATCATTGAAATGGATGAGGATATCCTTCGTCCGCTTTATTTACTTTGTGAATCCTATGTGGAAAAACCGGAAGCGGTCACATATTATTTTGAGAAGGGAAAGATATACAATATCGATTGCCTGACCCTGCAGTCTGGGGATACCGTCTATATCGAAGAAGGAAGTATCGTCTGCGGCCGTTTTTATTCAAGGATGGCGGATGGCATCAGGATACTGGGAAATGGAATCCTTTATGGCGGAGTGTGGCATAACTGGGATGAGAATTCCGGAGAACAAATGCTGTGTTCGGTGCTGGGAAAGAATATCTGCATTGAGGGCATCAGTATTGTGGACGGCGGTTCCTGGGGAATTGTTCCCATTGCCTGCCAGGATGTGCAGATCCGGAATGTGAATATTATGTCCAATGTAATTACCGGAGACGGGTTGGATATTGTAGGCTGTGAGAACGTTGTGGTGGAGGACTGCTTTATTAGAGCCAATGACGACTGTATTTCCATTAAAGGATGCGGAAATATGGATCCGTCAGGAAGCTGCGATACGAAGCATGTGCGTGTCAGGAATTCCGTTTTTTGGAATGCGGAGTTTGGAAACGCCCTGGAGATTGGCTATGAAACCCATTGCTCGGAAATCAGTGATATCCGTTTTGAGAACTGCGACATTGTTCATTGTGAATATGAAGGCAACCAGAGCGGAGGAGTCCTGACGATACATAATGCAGACCGAGCCCATGTCCATGATGTCCATTATGAAAACATCCGTATTGAGGATGCCCAGGAAAAATTTGTGGATATCAAGACGCTGGATTCCAAATATTCTACAGACCGCAAGCGGGGAATGATTTCCGATATTTACTTTAAAAATATAGAAATTACCGGCGGCGTATTCCCGGTTTCCATTATCAGAGGCTTTGAAATGACAAACGAACTGTGCAGACCGAAGGACTTTTATTTTGATAATGTGGTGATCCTTGGCAAAAAGGTCATGAATAAAAATGACATGCACATGGTGGTGGAACTGGCGGACGATCTGCATTTCCGGTAGAAAAGGAGCAAGTTTCCGTCTGCCTGATCGAGCGGAGAAAAAGCCGACTCAATTGTCCGGCACTGCTGGATTTGAGAATAAAAAATTATTCTTTAGGAGGTATGTTTATGAAAAAAAGAATGTTGGCAGCTTTGTTAGCCGGCGCAATGACTTTGTCATTGGGTAGCACTGCAATGGTGTACGCTGACGACAAAGTAAAAGTCGAAATGACCGTATGGAGCGGCGAGTGGGGCGATCAGCTTGATCGTATTATGGAGGATTTCAACAGCACCCATGACAATGTAGAGCTGAATATTACCATGCAGTCCGGAGATTATTCCGACTTTCTCGGAACTGCTGCTGCTACAAATGACTGGCCGGATATCTTTATCCTGACACCGTGGGCACAGGTACAGACATTTGC
Source organism: uncultured Blautia sp. (assembly GCA_900551075.1). GTDB lineage: Bacteria > Bacillota > Clostridia > Lachnospirales > Lachnospiraceae > Blautia_A. The sequence goes on from URVB01000017.1 coordinate 4,233, forward strand.
AGAAACAGGAAGAATCGCTGAGATTGGGGACATGGCCTTTGTAGATAAGGTATATCCTACAGCATTAGAGGCTGGTATGTATGACGGCAAGGTTTATGCTTATCCGGCAAATACAGAATATCTTGGCGTATTCTATAACAAAGCAATGTTTGAAGAAGCAGGAATTGAAAGCGCTCCGACAACAAGAGATGAATTTGCAGATGCCTGTGCGAAGCTGGAAGAAGCAGGAATTGCTCCTATTGCATCGAACTTTAAGGAATCCTGGACTTTGAAGCATCTGTTCAGCGTAATGATGTCAAATGTAGTACAGGATGATATGAGCGGATTTCTTGACAGCTTAAATTCCGGTGAAGGAACTTTTGATGTTGACGGTGTAGATGATGTATTTGCAATTGCAGACATTATCAAACAGTATTCCGGAAACAATCGTATGGATTGCGATTCTACCTCTGGATTTAACGCTCTGGCAAATGGCGATGCAGCTATGCTTCTGACAGGAGAATTCAGCCAGAATGTAGTGGCAGCACTGGACAATCCTCCGGATATCGGATACTTTGCGCTTCCTGTAAGCAATGATGCAGCAAGAAATAAAGCTGCAGTTGATGTAGGTATTGTGTATGCGGTCAGCGCATATACCGAAAACATGGATGCCTGCAAAGAAGTGATCGACTACTTAAGCGATCCTGATGATGATGACGGCTATTTTGAAATCGTGTGCGGAAAAGCCGGCAATGCACCGCCTGCAATGGCATGGGATGGCGGAGTAGAAAGCTCTTCCTCCAAGGATTATCAGGAATATGTAAATAACGGAAATGTAACTCCATGGATTTATCAGCAGTATGTAAATGGTTTTGATGTTATTTCCGGTGATATTTTCCAGGGATACATGGCAGATGCATACGGCAAAGAGGATGTAATTGAGAAGCTGAATGAGGCATATCTTGAATATCTGGATCAGTAATAAAGATTGATTGTGCGCTGTGTAACAGTAGTAATTCCCGGGGCATGTGTACCCGGGAATTATTTGTTAGAGAGTATATGAGACTTCTTTTGTTTCAGATGAAAAAGAAAACCGCGAAACAATCGGGAGGGGAAATATGTCTATATTATATAAGAAAAATAGAAAATTTTACTTGCTGCTCATATTGCCGGCACTGGCAGTATATGCACTGGCACTTCTTGTACCGCTGTTCGGAGGAACGATTCCTTATTCTTTTTTAAAATGGAATCTGATGAGCGGAAAGAAATCCTTTGTAGGATTAGAGAATTACATTAAGCTTTTTTCAGATACGGATTTTTGGAAAGCGTTTCTGTTTAATCTTAAAGTAGGTGTTTTCATGATTGTAGGAAGCAATATTATGGGCTTTGTGCTTGCATATTTTCTTAATGAAAATATCAAAGCCAAAGGTGTGGTAAGAGCAATGTTCTTTATTCCGAATATTGTCAGTGCTGTACTTGTTTCCTTTATCTGGGTATTTATTTTTACCTGTGCAATGCCGGCGATCGGAAATGCATTGAGCTGGGAGGGACTGGCAAATGTAAGCTGGTTTGGAACGCCCCGGATGGCCACCATTACAATTATTGTGGTATCCATATGGCAGAATATAGGTTTCCTGATGATTATTTATACAGCAGGACTCCAAACGATTCCAAAAGACGTGATGGAGTCGGCCCAGCTTGATGGGTGCAGCGGACTTAAGAAAATTCTGAAAATAGAGATTCCACTGCTGATGCCGACGGTTACAATCAATCTTTTTGTTTCCATATCAGGTACCTTTAAGATGTTCGATATTCCGAATGCAATGACCGGCGGCGGTCCTTACGGTTCTACCATGCCGGTAGCAATGGATATTTATCAGGAAGCGTTTACAAAATATAATCTGGGTTATGGTTCTGCAAAATCTGTCATACTGTTTTTGACAGTAGCAGCAGTTACCCTGACTCAGTTATATATTACCCGTAAGAAGGAGGTGGAATATTAAATGCGCAAAAAAGAATGGCTGCCTACAATTATAATGTTCCTTTTTGGAATTCTGTTTTTGATGCCAATTCTGCTTCTTGTCATGAATGCATTCAAAACCCAGAATGATATGATACAGAGCTTTCTGTCCTTTCCGCATTACATATATTTTGGGAACTTTTCAGAAGCGATTGAAAGAATGAAGCTGTGGATGGTTGTTGGAAATTCTGCCATTGTGACAGTAGGAACCATGCTTCTGTGTACAGTGACCTCCTTCATGGCAGCTTATGGGATCGCTCATATTGAAGGCAAGCTGAGCAGTGCAATGTACCTGATCTTTACACTGGGACAGATCGTACCGTTTCACTCGATCATGATTGCGCTGTCCGTACAGCTTACGAATATGAAGCTGTTAAATAATCTGTTTGTGCTGATCCTTCTGTATGCAGGCTTCCATGGAGCTTTTGGTGTATTTACCTATGTGGGATTCCTGAAATCCATTCCCAAGGAGCTGGAAGAGGCAGCAGCTATTGACGGCTGCGGCGTATTCCGCTGTATGTGGCAGGTGATTTTCCCGCTGGTGCGTTCAACCTCTGTGACTCTTCTGGTACTGTTCTTCCTGTGGACATGGAACGATTTCCTGATGCCAAGTCTTTATATTTCGGACAGTACAAAGAGAACGCTGACAGTAGCGATTTATATGTTTAAGAGTGCATCCGGTTCTGAGTGGAATCTGATGCTTGCAGGACTGACAATTTCCATTATTCCAATCGTCATCATTTATATTGCGGCTCAGAAATATATTACAAGCGGTCTTACAGCCGGAGCAGTAAAAATGTAAGGATGGAACAGGGATTATGGATAATTTAAATCTGCGAAACATTGACGGATATGTGGGACAGATGGTAACCCACGGAGTATGGGCCATTGATGAATTTGGTACAGATATCATATACCTGGTGGAAGGAAAAGAGAAGGCAGCGGTGATTGATACAGGAGCAGGTTTTGGAAATCTTAAACATGTAATCGAAACACTGACCGACCTTCCCTATGTTGTGCTGAATACTCATGGTCATGTCGATCATGCAGGCGGCAACCATGCTTTTGGACAGGTATATCTCAGTGAAAAAGACTATTTCATGGTAGAGACGGATTATATTACCAATGGATGGAAGAACTTTGTCTGCAAAACAAAAAAGGAGCCGGGATTTTATGGAGAACCCTATATGGAAAAGGACTGGATTCCCGGTGATTTTGAACGGATTCCACTGAAAGAACATCAGGTATTTGAACTGGGAGAGAGAAACCTGGAGGTGCTTTTTACCCCCGGACATACGCCGGGAAGCGTAGTTTTTCTTGACCGTGCCAATAAGCTGCTGTTTTCGGGAGACAGCGTTGTTTCCACACCAATCCTGATTTTTGATACTTATTCCACTACCGTAAAAGAATATAGCGAGGCATTGAAGAAGCTGGATAAGGAAGATTTTGAATTGATTTTTCCCGGACATTTTTTACGCCCCATCGGGAAGAAGGTACTTCATGATCTGATTGTCTGTGCGGAAAAAATTGCACTGGGAACCGCTATTCCGGAAGATATCGATTTTAGTCATATTTCAAAAGAACCGGCTGTGATCTACAGGTACGGAAGTGCGAGTATTGCATATAATGATAAGCATATAGGCTGAAATGGTACTCTCCTTCTGCAGTTAGAGCTGATGAAAAAAGAAAAAAGGTTTGTCATAGGATGATGGATTGTATATAATTGCCTTAGCAGACATGAAATATGCATGTGTACCAATAAATTTGCAGAGGTTGATTATGGAACAAATAACAATTAAAGAAGTGGCTAAATTATGCGGAGTTGGTGTAAGTACGGTTTCCAGAGCGATTAACAATCATCCTGACATAAATGAAGAAACGAAAAAAAAGATTATGGATACTATTGAAAAGTACCAATATGTGCCGAATAACAGTGCCAGAAATCTGAAACGTTCGGATTCCAATACAATTGCCGTGATCGTTAAAGAAATCAGCAATCCTTTTTGGGGAAAAATGCTGGAAGTAATGGGGCGCGGAGTGATGGAGAGAAAGTATTCCCTTGTTCTGCAGAATGTTGAGGATGATGAGAATGAGGTGGAAATAGCCATTCAGTTGGAAAAGGAGAAGCGCCTGAAAGGAATCGTATTTCTTGGCGGCATGTTCAATTATGATGAAAGGCAGCTTAAGCAATTGACGGTACCCTTTGTCCTCTGCGGTTCAGGAAGAGAACTGCCCAGGGTTTCAGACAAATGTGCTATTATTACGTCAGAGGGTGTAATAGAAAGCTTTGATATGGTAAATTATCTGTGTAAATGCGGACACAAAAAAATCGTTCTTCTTACCACCTCCAAGGAGGATGGTCTGGGCGAATTCCATATGGAAGGATACATACGGGCTTTGAAAGCAAATGGAATCGAGTACGATAAGAATCTTGTTGTTACCATTGAAAAGGAAGCACAGGTGTATACTATAGAGAATGGATACCAGGCAACTGCAGAGCTTTTAAAATCCGGAAAGGATTTTAGCTGTATTTATGCAATCTGCGATACCCTGGCTATTGGAGCCTGCCGTGCTGTGTTTGATGCAGGAAAACGTGTGCCTGAGGATTATTCTGTTGCAGGTTCAGACGGGCTTCCTATGGCAGAGTATTACCGCCCATCAATAACGACAATTTTTAAGTACAGGGAAGAAATTGCAGAAGATAGTATCAGAATTTTGTTTGCTTTGATTGACGGGAAGGATGTAGAAAGAGTTCACATGTTTCAGGGAAAACTGGTGGTGAGAGAATCCACCAGATATGTGTGAAATATCCGGACTTCATTAAAAAAGTAAATACTTGAATCCGTGAAGTTCAACTCGCCATAATCCTCGGACAACGCGCATTTTCAACAGATTCATGGGCTTCATATGTTTTTAATTTTACACCTGACGGGTGAAGATCAGAAAAGCGGGAGTATCCCGTACCTATAAAGGATACGCTGGATATGCCCCCCATCATGGCTTATATCGGATGGAAGGATATCTGGTCAATGCCCAGCTCCGTGAGGGGAAACTAAAACGCAACCTCTGCCGTGAAAGCAAGGACGGCTGGTTTGAAATGGCAAAAGCCAATTCGAAAAATGTCACAAAGTACACAGACGCAGGATCCGCACGGTGATCGGGAACATGATCATGATGGCAAGCCATGTCGCGGAGCTGGTCATGGGACTTGGCGGGAGCAATGTCTGGCGGCATACATTTGCCGAAATATATACAGCATTTGCCCAGCTCAGCCTGTAATAAAAACAGATAGCATTGCTTCACAAACAATCAAAGGGGATAATGTGTCCTTTTTTAAAGCTCCATGTGGATAATCATTCTAATAAACGTGGCGCCGCCGACAACAGTGACGGCGCAGTATAAAATTTTCGGTTGTTGATTCGCTTTCATAGGAAGCAACATTAAAAATCTATGAACTTCACGGATTCAGGTAAATAGAGAAAATAGCATGGGGTACTGCAGTTCAGATGAATTTTATCTGGAAGGCAGCGCCCTTTTAAAACGGAAGGAGGAAAGAAGTGAAGATTCAAAATCCAGTTTTAAGAGGATTTCATCCGGATCCCTCATTACTTCGGGTAAAGGATGATTATTATATCGCAGTATCGACCTTTGAGTGGTGTCCTGGTGTGCGGATTTATCATTCAAAAGATCTTGCTCATTGGGAATATTTTTGTTCCCCTGTGGATGAGATAAAAGCGGATTTACGGGGAGCGGCATCGTCAGACGGTATCTGGGCGCCGTGTTTAAGCTATGACGACAGCTATTTTTATCTGATCTATACGCTATCCCACGGCGCAAGGGAATTTCCTGTTATGGATATGTCGAATTATCTGATCCGTGCAAAAAACCTGAAAGGACCGTGGTCGCCGCCTGTATATCTGAATTCCAGCGGCTTTGATCCATCGCTGTTTCATGATGAGGATGGAAAAAAATATCTGCTGAATATGGAATGGGACTACCGGGAGGATAACGGAAAAAGAGCCTTTGCGGGAATTTTGCTGCAGGAATATGATGTGCAGCTTCAATGCCTGGTGGGAGAGCCCCGGAAGATTTTTTGCGGAACAGGAATTGGAAGGACGGAAGGTCCTCATCTTTATAAACATCAGGGATTTTATTATCTTATATGTGCAGAGGGCGGTACAGGATGGTTTCATGCTGTGACTGCTGCGAGAAGCAAAAATCCGGAGGGACCTTATGAGAAATATCCGGGAAATCCGGTTTTATCTTCCTGGAAGGGATATTTTGACGGGAAAGGGACGAAAGAGAAGAACCTGTTGGAAGAGGTGAGAACAGGGCTTCAAAAAGCAGGACATGCCAGCCTTATGGAAACAGGGGATGGCAGGTGGTATATGGCGCATCTGTGCGCACGTCCTGTAGAGGGAACAAAATGCTGTCCCATGGGCAGGGAGACTGCACTTGAGGAGATCGAATGGAAGGATGGCTGGCCGGTCTTGAAGGCTGGCGGGCATCTGCCGCAGGCGTTTGTAGAGATTCCTTTGGAGGAAGAAACAAAAACCTGGCAGCACGAGCAAAAAGAATACACTTTCTGGGATGAGGATTTTCTGAAGGATTTTCAAACTTTAAGGATTCCTTATAAAAGTGCAGGAATGACCATTCATGAGCGAGCAGGCTGTCTTCGCATTTATGGACAGGAATCCATTTATTCCAGATTCTGCCAGGCGCTTCTTGCCAGAAGGCAGACGGAGCTTTGCTTTCGCGCAGGAACTAAATTTGAATTTCATCCGCTTTCCTACCAGCATTGTGCAGGGCTGATTTACCGTTATGATGAAAAAAATCAGATATATGCTTGCGTGACCTATGAGGAAAGCTGGAAAAACGAAGCAGTGTGTCTGTGGTCAGTGGTTCGGGGACGGATGGAACTTGTTTTTAAAGCTCCCATAAAGGCGGCTGTATATGAGCTGGAGGTACAGGTAAATAACCGCGAGGCCAGATTCTTATATATGGAGCAGGGGCAAAAAAAGCAAATGGGAGGACCGGTCGGCATTCTTCATATGTCGGATGATCTTGCCAATGGATTTACTGGTTGTTTTGTGGGAATGTGTATACAGGATCTGCGCTCCAGGGAACGGTATGCAGATTTTCATTCTTTCTGGTATGATGCAGTTCCCGATGGACAGAAGAAATCTGTGGAATAAAAGAGAAAGGGGAATTTATGAGTTTTCAGGAGAATTTTGTATGGGGAGCAGCAACTGCGTCCTATCAGGTGGAGGGAGCCGCTTTTTTGGATGGGAAAGGGCTGAATATCTGGGATGTGTTCTGCAAAGAGGATGGACGCATTTATGAGGGACATAACGGCGGGTCTGCCTGTGACGCTTACCACCGTGTGGAAAAGGATGTGGCCTTGATGAAAGAAATTGGACTGAAAGCATACCGCTTTTCCGTAAGCTGGGCAAGGATACTGCCGGAGGGAATCGGTAGGATTGAAGGAAGAGGCCTGGCGTATTATGATAAACTGGTGGATACGCTTTTGGAAAACGGGATCGAGCCGTATATGACATTGTATCACTGGGATTTACCCTATGAACTGCATAAAAAGGGCGGCTGGCTCAATCCTGCTTCTTCGGAATGGTTTTATGAATATGCAAAAGTCATTGCAGAGCATTTTTCTGACAGGGTGACGCACTTTTTTACCATAAATGAGCCTCAGTGTATTGTGGGTTTGGGATATCAGACAGGGGCACATGCACCTGGGCTTAAAGTGGGGCCTTTCGATTATTTTGCAATCTGGCATCATGTGCTGAAAGCCCATGGCAGAGGTGTGGAGGCTCTCCGGGATTTTTCACGGCAGCGTGTGCATATCGGTATGGCGCCTTGCGGAGGGCTTTATATACCGGAGACAAATTCCAAAGAAGATATTGAGGCTGCCAGAAAGGCCACCTTTTCCCTTTCGGAAAATTCCTTAGACGCATGCTCCTGGGATGTGGCTCTGTGCTGCGATCCTGTATTTCTGGGACATTATCCGGAGGATGTTCTGAAACGGTTTGGACAGTATTTTCCGAAGATTACGGAGAAGGATATGGAGCTGATTTCTTTGCCCTTGGATTTTTACGGACAGAACATATATAATGGAGTAACTGTAAGAGCCGACACTGAGGGAGAGCCTGTGCGGGTCAAACGGTATCAGGGCTTTCCTGTGACAGCTTTGAACTGGCCGGTTACACCGGAGTGTATGTACTGGGCGCCGAAATTTCTGAATGAAAGATATCATAAGCCGGTGATTATTGCGGAAAATGGGATGGCTTCTCATGACTGGGTTGCTGCAGATGGCCAGGTACATGACAGCAGCCGAGTGGATTTTATGTACCGCTATCTGCGGGAACTGAAAAGGACGGTACAGGACGGCACAGATGTGAGGGGGTATTTTTCCTGGTCATTAATGGACAATTTTGAGTGGACTCTCGGATATTCCGCGAGATTCGGGCTGATATTTATGGACTATGAGACGCAGCAGAGAAAAATCAAGGACTCCGGCTGGTATTACAAAAAAATCATTGCTTCCAATGGCAGGATCCTTTAAATGGAGAGAGGAATATAAAGTTTCCTGTGCCGACATAGTGTCATCGTAGATAGCTCGAACCTTGAAATGGCCGAAGCCCTTTCGGGATGTCTTTCGTTGTTGCTTTTAGTATTGTCCAGATGTATGTGGCGCAAGCCATCTTACATCTGCTTGATTACCCGCTACAACGACGGGATGTTGATGCCAAGGCTGCGTAGCACTGCCAAAGGCGGCTTGACCTTGATATTAGCAGCACGGTGTTGTATCTGCATCAGGCGATATGGTCAGTCATCATCCCCCACATAAAGCCTGCAAGTTCTCTGGCGACAGCTGTTTTGGCTACATTTGACTTCTTGTTTTTTCCAAGAACCATTTTGTAGTAACGACATCTCAGCCTTTCATTGGGTTTGTCTGCATAAGCGATTACACCAGGCGTGTTTCCACTTTGGCGTGATTTCAGATCTTTTGATTTGAATCAGATTTGACCACGAGAATAGCACTGTACAGCCTCTGTTAGCAGCATACGCACGTGACGATTACCGGCTTTGGTTATTCCTGGCCTTGTCTGGTCGTCACCGCTGGAGTTTTCGCCTGGTAAAAGGTCAGGAACAGGAAGATAAAGGTGCGTATGGAAAGCTTGAGCGGGTCTTCTGCTTCGATCCCCGCACCGGCGAAATAGTTTTTAAAAAGCTGCCAGACCCAGTTCACAAGGATGAGTCCGATGGCCAGTATAGAAACCTCCTTTGATAAAAGCGGGCAGAGTGTAAGTACCCTGCCCGCCTGCTTATTGTTTTCTGCCTCAGCCGGTTTCCCGGCAGCAAAAAGCAGCCCGGTCAATACAGGCTGCCTGATGCAATGGAACCATATGAACAGGGCGTAGATTGTTTACTTATTAAGATGCCGTGTAATCTTGCAATTTTGGGACAGAATAAAGCAGAAGATATTATGGAAGCCTATGAATATAAGCACTGGTATCTGGCAGGACATTCCCTGGGTGGAGCGATGGCGGCCTCTTATGCTGCAGGGCATGCGGAAAGTTTAGATGGACTGATCCTGCTGGCTGCGTATCCAACCAAGGATCTGAAAGGAGAGCAGTTTTCTGTTTTGTCTGTATATGGAAGTGAAGATGGCGTCCTGAATGTGGAAAAGCTGGAGGAAGGAAGACTGCTTATGCCTGCAGGTTATACAGAACTTTGTATGGAAGGCGGAAACCATGCGGGTTTTGGAAATTATGGGAGGCAAAAAGGAGATGGCGAAGCCAAAATTTCTTCAGAAGAGCAGCAAGAGCAGACCGTGGAAGCGATTACACAGATGATAGATGGGAAGAAAGAAACGAAGCAGGAGGAAACGGACATGAGCTATCAGCAGATTACTGCACAGGAAGCGAAAAAGATCATGGATGAGGAAGCGGACATCTGCATTTTGGATGTGCGGACACAGGAAGAGTATGATTCCGGACATATCAAAGAATCAATCTGCCTTCCCAATGAGGAGATCGTGGAGGAGCCGGAGGAACTTCCAGATAAGAAACAGAAAATCCTGGTGTACTGCAGGAGCGGAAACCGCAGCAAACAGGCAGCACAGAAGCTGGTGGACATGGGGTACGAGAACGTGCTGGAGTTTGGCGGTATTTTGGATTGGCCTTATCAGGAAATGGTGGAATAGGTGACAGAGCATGGACCAGAACTCCATTGACCTGCGTAACAAGCGGAATATGAAGATGCTGTCTAAATTCCCGGAACTGAAGGAGATTTATAAAAATGTAAGGAACTGCTGCGTTCTGGATGGGGAAGTGGTGGTACTGGTTAATGGTGTGCCTGATTTTTACCGCCTTCAGAAAAGGACATTGCTGACGGAACAGTTTAAAATCGAACTGGAAGTATCCAGGTATCCGGCATCCTATGTGGTCTTTGACTGTATTTATGAGGGAAATAAGGAATTAATATGGGAGCCTCTGCTGGAACGGAAAGCCTGCCTTTCCGGATTGGTGACGGGAAATCCAAGGATGGCGGTGTCCAGATATATTGAGTAACAGGGAGTGGCGCTTTTTGCAGCGGCAGAGGAGAGAAAACTGGAAGGCGTTGTGGCAAAAGGAAAAACGAAATCTATTATATGGGTAAAAGATCCAACGAATGGGTCAAATTCAAACGTATGGCTGACGAAGATTATGTTGTAGCGGGATATATCCAGAAAGGTCACCATGTTTTCAGCATGGTTATAGAAAAGTACCGGGGAGACATGCTGCTGTATAAAGGCCATGTGACTGCCGGGGTGACGAAGGAAATTGTTTCCATGCTTGAGGTTACAGGAAGAAATCCATTCCGGATGCTTCCAACCGGAAACGAAGATGCTGTATGGGCAAAGCCGGATCATGTCTGTGTAGTGGAGTATTTGCAAAATACCTTGAATTCATTGAGGCAGCCGGTATTTAAAGGGTTCCGGGATGATATATTTCCAAAGGAGGTGCAAATGGAAAGCTGAAATGAAAAAATGGGGAACTTGATTTCTCTCATCCCCCGGTGTATAATCAAAGCATGAAAGGTATTCAGATGCAAGATCTGATGCCCTCAGTAAATTTAACTGTCTATGTATAAGACATAGCATCCATCAAACTTTCCTAGGGTATGTGGATGCTATTTCTTATTATGTCTATTATCTAAATAGGTCAAGGCCGCAAAAACTACCAATAGTAAAGTCAGGACTTCCATTGTGTTCATGGGCATCACCCTCTTTCCTAAGACTAGAGGGCTTATCGAAATCGCATCCGCCGTTCATGTTCAATTATACGGTTCGACCAGACTGAAAGGTTCATCAAACTGTTCGCAATATTTTTTTAACGCTTGATATAAGTGGGTATAATGAATATCTGTTTTAGGTGACCATTTAAATAAATCAGGACAAGAAATATCCGGTTCGTTGCCCATATATTTTGTGGTATCATTCCAATCAGAGGGTTTTTGCCCCAATCCATGTAGCAAAATACATTTCATAAACAACTTTTTATATGTACATTTTGCTTGCAGTATTACTTATTTTTTTGCAATAAAGTACCAATAATCTCCATGCACCTCGCCCTGCCCAACAAATGAGCGCACCAAGAACTAGTGAAATAACAAACTCTATGATAGGATTAAACTCTACAATTCCCCCAAGAAATATTCCAATATTATCTACATAAGGAATACCAAGAGCAAAGATATAATCAATCATTTTAACAGCTCCCAGAAGAGACGTAGTAATACCACAAACGATAAAGGTAGGAGCTATAATAGCCAAAGATGGAATAATCACCATTCCTGAAAAACCCACTAAGCTATAAAAAGCAGAAATAACCTAAAATCTGCTCCGAAGAAATATTTTCACTTTCCATTTCTAAAATAGAGCCTTTAATCTCTTTCACAATATCCACTCTTTCAGAGGTTGGAAGAGGTTTTAAACATTTATCCACTTTGTCTAAGTATTTTTCAAATGTTGCGTTCATAATCTCTATTCTCCTTTCAAATCTGACATCGCATTTAATAAATTATCCCACTCTGTATTCATTGCCTCCAGATATGCCTTTCCATCTGGTGTCAAAGAATAATATTTACGTGGAGGAAGTCCTTCTGTTGAGTCTTGCCAAGTGGATTGCAAATAGTTTTCTTTTTGCAATCTTCTAAGCAAAGGGTAGACAGTGCTTTCTGTAGAAGCCAGCATAGGTGACTTGCTTAATTCTTGTAAAATCTCATAGCCATAATAGGTTTTTCTATTCAACATGAGTAAAATACAATATTCTAATGTACCTCTTGCTATCTGTGATTTCCATTTGTCTAAATTCATTCTGCTCACCTCCGTTGTTCTTTTCATGGGTATATCGTACTACATAGTATATGCTGCGTCAATGGTATATTCCCCCAAATAGCATTTTTGAAGCATATAAAACCGCTGATATGGAATGATCCATACGGCGGTATATCCGCAGAGGTTCGATTCCGGTCTGCGGCACTTAATTTAAGGCTGATTCTTGTGGGAGTTGGTCTTTTTTTATTTCTGTTTATTTCTATTTTCGGGCAGCATCTCCCGAATATCCCAATTTGGAACTATACTCTGGGGAATACGAGCTGAAACTGGTAATCATATTTGCAGAAAATCTAAAGATGCATGAAGTGTTTGAGGTTGGGAAGTTTCCAATAATTGCGTTTGCCGTATTTACTTTGTGGGTATAATCAAAAATCAAAGGATTGCCGCTAAAACAAGTTCACACGGCAGGGATTAGAGTGTCTGAATGCGCTATAGAAAGGAACTTGAATATGGTCTTCTATAATGAGCTGCAGCTTGACATCCTTGGATTCGTATTATAAGATAATTATACAACTAAATTGAGATTCAGTCATGAATATTTTCCTGTCATGAAATAATTTATGAATATAGGAGGTAAAAATATGGCAGCATTAGATGGATGTGAAAGCAAATACAGAACTCCGGTGCCGGAGGAGAGAACCTGCCCGGTCTGTGGAAAAGAGGTTGAGGTGTTTACTTCAAGGGGAAGAATTGTGGAAGATTCAGCATGTTCATGCGGATATGTTTTTGAGACAGAAGAAGCAATTCCTTTAAAGGTAGAGAAAGAAGAAAAATAATCAGCAAAATAGAAGACCAGCCAAAGCCGACTGGTCTTCTGTTGTTTATAGTATGAGCGATTGAGAGGCAGGGCCTGTATATTATCATGGCTCAGTACGGCTTGTCAGGAGAGGGAACAGGCAGTCAAGGTGCGCGTTGCTGCGCTCCTGAAAAAAGAGGCAAAATAATAGTGGGTGGCCGCGGGGGAAGAGAAAAAAGTTGATTGACAACCAATAGTAAATAGTGGTACCTTTGTACCGATGGAATAAAATAATCACAGAAACAGGCGAGGTATAAACAATGCAGGAAATGAAACCTATTAAAGAAGGTAAGGTACGTGAGATTTATGACAACAAGGACAGCCTGATTATGGTTGCAACAGACCGCATCAGTTGTTTTGACGTAATTTTGAAGAATGAGGTGACAAAAAAGGGCACTGTATTGACCCAGATGTCTAAGTTCTGGTTTGATATGACACAGGATATTTTGCCGAACCATATGATTTCAACCGATGTAAAAGATATGCCGGAGTTTTTCCGGCAGGAGAAATTCGACGGCAACAGCATGATGTGCAGAAAACTGGAAATGCTTCCGGTAGAATGTATTGTCCGTGGATATATTACAGGAAGCGGTTGGACAAGCTATCAGGAGACCGGTACGGTTTGCGGTATTCAGCTTCCGGAAGGTCTGAAGGAATCCGATAAGCTTCCGGAACCAATTTATACCCCTTCTACAAAAGCCGAAATTGGTGATCATGATGAGAATATTTCTTTTGAGGAGAGTATTGCTCATTTGGAAAAATATTATCCGGGCAAGGGTCTGGAATATGCGGAGAAGCTTCGTGATTATACAATCGCTCTGTATAAAAAATGTGCGGAGTATGCACTGAGCAAAGGAATTATCATTGCAGATACCAAATTTGAGTTTGGTTTGGATGAGGACGGAAATATTACACTTGGAGATGAGATGCTGACACCGGACAGCTCCCGTTTCTGGCCGGAAGAGGGATATGAACCAGGCCATGGACAGCCTTCCTTTGATAAGCAGTTTGCACGTGACTGGCTGAAGGCCAATCCTGACAATGACTGGACCCTGCCGAAGGATATTGTGTATAAGACGATAGAGAAATATCAGCAGGGCTATGAAATGCTGACGGGAGAAAAGCTGGCATAAAGAGAGACGAAAAGGGCGTTTGATGATGGATAGCATTATCAAACGCCTTTTTGTTTTGTGGTCAAACTGCTCAGGGGAGATTCTTCGGGTGCAAACAGGAAAGGCAGGGTACCAAAAAAAGGGCTGCCTGCGTGCAGGATGGAGGAAATTACAGGGCAGTAATTCACAAAAGGATGGTGCCGCCGCCTAAAACAATGTCACCATCATACAGTACCGCCGCCTGACCAGGCGTGATGGCGCGCTGAGGTTCATCAAAGGTGATCAGTATCCGGTCCTCTTTGGTCTGTTCCGCAACAGCCCACTGTTCTTCCTGACGGTAGCGTATTTTTACCTTACAGCGGACAGGAGCGGTTAAGCGGTCGAAAGAGATCAGGTTGATGTCGGAAATAGAGCAGCTTTTGGAAAAAAGATCCGCGTTTTTGCCGAGGATCACTGTATTATCAGAAGGACATTTGCCGCATACATAGAGGCGTTCCGCCGATGGAATGCCAAGTCCCCTGCGCTGTCCAAGTGTATAGTGAATCAAGCCCTTATGACAGCCAAGTACTGTGCCGTCTTTATGAATGAAATTTCCCTCCTGTGAGGTATGGTCTGTATATTGTTCAATAAAAGCAGCGTAATCTCCATCCGGAATAAAACAAATATCCTGACTATCCGGTTTGGCTGCATTGAGAAATCCCTGCTCCTTGGCAAGAGCACGGATTTCTTTTTTTGTGTAATGCCCCAGTGGAAGGAGCGTGTGTGCAAGCTGGTCCTGGGTCATGGCATAGAGAACGTAGCTTTGGTCTTTGGAGGAATCCAGGCACTTTTTCAGGAGATACCGTCCGGTACGGGAATCCTGTTCAATTCTGGCATAATGGCCGCTTGCAAGGTAGTCAATTCCCAGGATTCTGGCACGCTTCAAAAGTGCGTCGAATTTCAGGTAACGGTTGCAGTCAATACACGGATTGGGTGTATTTCCCTGCAGATAGGTGTCCACAAATTTCTGTATGACCTCCCGTTTGAACTGTTCCTGCATGTCCCATACATAATAGGGAATTTCCAACCGGGCAGCAACACTCCGGGCATCCTCCGTATCAGACAGGGAGCAGCAGGTTCTTTTCCCTGGATCAGCATCAGGCGGAAGACCGTACAGCTTCATGGTAACACCTGTACAGTCATAGCCTTCTTTTTTTAGTAAATAGGCAGCCACACTGGAATCTACACCGCCGCTCATGGCGATCATTACTTTTTCAGACATTTGGCGATTTCCTTTCTTCATTTATGAAATATTCCGGAGCAGGGCAACGGTTTCTTTGACTGCGGATATGATCTGGCTCACTTCCTGCTCTGTATTTTCCTCTCCGAGAGTCAGACGCAGCGAGGCTTTGGCAAGTTCCGGTGAACGGCCAAGGGCAAGCAGCACATGACTGGGATTCAGGGAGCCGGAGGCACAGGCAGAGCCCAGAGAGGCGGCTATGCCTTGCTGATCCAGTAATAATAGCAGCATTTCCCCGTCAATTCCCTCAAAGGAGAAATTTACATTACCGGGAAGCCGCCGCATTCTGGAACCATTCAGCAGACTTCCGGGAATTAGGGAAAGTTCTTCTATAAGATGGCTTCCAAGTGCTGTCAGATGTGCGAAATTTTTTTCCATGTTAGCGCACGCGTCCCTGAAGGCGGCAGCCATTCCTGCGATAGCCGGCAGGTTTTCTGTGCCTGCACGCTTTCCTCGTTCCTGTGAACCGCCGAAGATAAGAGGCTGCAGGGGAGTTCCCTGTCTGGCATAAAGAACCCCGATACCGCGCGGACCGCAAAATTTGTGAGCGGAAAGTGTGAGCAGATCAATGCAAAGCTCCTTCATGTTTAGGGGAAGATGACCGGCAGCCTGTACAGCATCTGTATGAAAAAGGATACCCCGGCTGCTGCAGAGGTCTGAGATTTCTGCAATTGGCTGAATGGTACCGATCTCATTGTTGGCAAACATGACAGATACCAATGAAGTATCCTCCCGAAACGCGGAAGCAACGGCCGTTACTTCCACAATGCCCTCGCTGTTTATCGGAAGCAGGGTAACAGAAAAGCCTTCAGAGGCAAGCTGTTTCAGCGTATTTAAAACAGCGGGATGTTCTATGAATGTAGAAATGATATGCTTTTTGCCGATACGTGCTCCTGCATATGCAGCGCAAAGCAGTGCCTGAGTATCGGATTCGCTGCCTCCGGAGGTAAAATAGATTTCTTTGGGAGAAGCCCCCAGACATTGCGCGATGGTTTCTCTTGCTTTCTGCAGTTCGGCGGAGGCATTTTGTCCAAGGCGGTAGATACTGGAGGGATTGCCCCAGCATTCTTCCATGCATTTCAGCATGGCTTGTCTGGCTGCAGGAGATAATTTTGTAGTTGCAGCGTGATCCGCGTATATCATAGAAATCTCCGTTCTGCCGCTTTTCTGCGGCGCAAAGCATAATCACATTTTTGTAAAATCCTATCATTAAAAACCTATTATGTCAATAGGAAAGAGGGCAGTCTGTGAACAACAAAAAAATTATGTAAATTATGTAAAAAACCTACAAAACATACTTGACAAATAGGAAATGGGGGCATATAATAGCATCAACAACCTAGTAATGAGATAGGAAATAGGAGGAAGCGTAATGGCGAACATTTATAAAGGAACCCTGGGACTGATTGGAAATACCCCATTGGTGGAGATTACCAATGTGGAAAAAGAGCTTGGTCTGGAAGCAACCATTTTGGTAAAGCTGGAATATTTTAATCCGGCCGGAAGTGTGAAGGATCGAATTGCCAGGGCAATGATCGAGGATGCTGAGGAAAGAGGGATTTTGAAGGAGGGCTCCGTGATCATAGAGCCAACCTCCGGAAATACGGGGATTGGTCTTGCCTCGATTGCGGCTGCTAAGGGATATCGAATCATCCTGACCATGCCGGAAACGATGAGTGTGGAGAGAAGAAATATTCTGAAGGCATATGGAGCAGAGCTTGTATTGACAGAGGGCTCCAGGGGCATGAAGGGTGCCATTGCCAAAGCAGATGAATTGGCAAAGGAGATTCCGAACAGCTTTATTCCGGGACAGTTTGTCAATCCGGCGAATCCGGCGGTTCACAGGGCAACAACAGGTCCGGAAATCTGGAACGATACCGATGGAAAGGTTGATATTTTCCTTGCCGGTGTCGGCACGGGCGGAACACTTACAGGAACAGGTGAGTATTTGAAATCCAGGAATCCGGATATCCGGGTTGTGGCATTGGAGCCGGCCAGCTCTCCGGTTCTTTCCGAAGGAAAGGGCGGACCGCATAAGATACAGGGAATTGGAGCAGGCTTTGTACCGGATGTACTGGATACGAAGATTTATGATGAAATTATTACGATAGAAAACGAGGATGCCTTTGCTGCAGGCAGGCTGCTTGCGAAACAGGAAGGGGTGCTGGTGGGAATTTCCTCAGGTGCAGCTCTTCATGGTGCGATCCAGTTGGCAAAACGTCCGGAAAACAAAGGAAAGACCATTGTTGCAATTCTTCCGGATAATGGCGACAGGTATTATTCCACCCCGCTGTTTGCGGAGTAAACGGAGGAATTATGAAGCTTTCGAAAAAAAGCAGATATGGTTTGAGAGCATTGGTTGATTTGTCTGTTCATTCTAAGAACGGGCATGTATCTTTGAACAGTATTGCCGAGAGAAACGATATTTCTTTGCAATACCTGGAGCAGGTATTTGCAAGCCTTCGAAGAGCCGGAATTGTAAAAAGTATCAAAGGCCCCCAGGGAGGTTATCTGCTGAATCATGATGCAGGGGAAATTAAGGTTGCTGAGATTTTGGTTGCACTGGATGGAAGTTACCGTATTGACGGCGAGGAAGGGAAGAATTGCGGGATTTCTTATGCCATCCAATCACTGTTAATTGACAGGGTAAATGAAAAGCTGGATGAAATTTTGGAGAATCTGACACTGAAGGATTTGGAGGAGGATTCTCTGACGTACAGCGGATACGAACAGGATATGTACTATATTTAGAGAAGAAGGGAGCGGGAAACATGTATAGAAAATTTGCAGAACAGAAGAATCTGATGTGTTGTTTTATGAATTATGAAATGTGCATGGATATTTGTTGCTGTATGTCTATGCTTTGTTGTGCAGATTTATATGGAATGTTTCCTGCCGGTATGGTTCGCGACAGTGGGCCATGACCTTGTTGTGCGGTAATGAGCGGAAGGCTTGATATCGTTCGACTTATATTGACAGGAAGCTGTATTGCTTCCTGTTTTTTTGCTTTTGTACAGTGATTTGATAATTCAATAAAGCGGCATGGAAGGTAAATCGGAAGGAGGAGACATTGGATACAGAATTTATTGCGGAATACATACCGATGTATGCGGAAGCTGCAAAACTGACCATCGGCATTGGCTGTATAGGAATTGTAATTTCCATGGTCATCGGTGTGATTGGTTCTCTGGTGGAATATTATAAGGTCCCGGTACTGAAGCAGACATTTGATATCTATATTGAATTGTCGCGAAATACACCATTGTTGGTACAGCTTTATCTATTGTACTTTGGACTCCCAAAGGTGGGAATTGTCTTAAGTTCAGAGGCATGCGCCATTATCGGACTGAGTTTTTTGGGAGGAAGCTATATGACGGAAGCCTTCAGAAGCAGCCTGGAGGCAGTGGAAAAAATTCAGCAGGAATCGGCGCTGAGCATTGGACTGACTCATGGGCAGGTGATGCGGTATGTGATATATCCGCAGGCGCTGTCGACAGCAGTACCTGCCGTGTGCGCAAATGTCATTTTTTTGATCAAGGAAACCTCCGTATTCAGTGCGGTTGCACTTGCAGATCTGATGTATGTGGCAAAAGACCTGATCGGCCTGTATTATAAGACCGATGAAGCACTCTTGATGCTGGTAGTTTCCTATCTGATATTGCTGCTGCCGGTTTCTTTATTTGCCGCATGGCTGGAAGGGAGGCTTCGATATGCAGGATTTGGGAATTAAAGTACTGTTTATGGGGAGCAATTTCAGAAGACTTCTGGGAGGTCTTTGGGTTACCATAGAGATTTCTCTGCTGGCAGTGCTGCTGTCTATCGTTTTTGGAATTTTACTTGGAATGCTTATGATATGGAAAAATCCGGCGGCCCGGTTTTTGACGAAATTATATCTGGAGTTTATCCGTATTATGCCGCAGCTGGTTCTGCTGTTTCTGGTATATTTCGGATTGACCAAAGCCTTTGGAATCAATCTTTCCGGTGAGATTTCCGCAGTGATCGTCTTCACTCTATGGGGAACTGCGGAAATGGGAGATTTGGTGCGGGGCGCATTGATTTCCATTCCGAAGCATCAGTATGAGAGCGGAGAAGCACTTGGCCTGGAGAAAGCGCAGATATACTGGTATGTCATTATTCCGCAGACCCTGCGGAGATTGATTCCGCTGTCTATGAATTTGATCACCCGAATGATCAAGACCACTTCTCTCATCGTGCTGATCGGTGTTGTGGAGGTTTTGAAGGTTGCGCAGCAGATCATTGAGGCAAACCGCTATACAGTGCCGACGGCGGCACTCTGGATTTATGGAACAATTTTTTTGCTGTATTTTGCCGTGTGCTGGCCTGTTTCCAGGGCGGCCGGTCTTTTAGAGAAGAAATGGTCAGTTACGTAGTCGAGATCAGCCGGTTCGGCTGATGGGAATAAAAGAAAAGGATTGAGAGGTAACAGATGTGGAAAAAACAGAAAAACTCCTGGAAATACATCATCTCCATAAAGATTATGGAAACGGGCCCGTTTTAAAGGACGTATCCCTGGATGTGCATAAGGGAGAGGTAGTTGTTTTGATCGGCCCTTCAGGGTGCGGCAAGAGTACCCTTCTTCGATGTATGAACGGGCTGGAGTTTATCCAGTCCGGGGAAATTCTCTTGAATGGCCAAGTGATTACCGAAGGGAAAACGAAATGGAGCGAAATCCGTCAAAAGATCGGTATGGTTTTTCAGAGCTATGATTTGTTTCCCCATATGAACGTTATAGATAATATTCTTCTCGGACCGATGAAGGTTCAGAAAAGGATAAAAAAAGAGGCGGAGAAAGAGGCTGAAAGTCTTCTGGAAAGAGTTGGACTTCTGGATAAGAAGGATGCATATCCGCGGCAGCTTTCCGGAGGACAGAAGCAGAGAGTTGCCATTGTGAGAGCACTGATGATGAAGCCGGAAATCATGCTTTTTGATGAGGTGACGGCAGCCCTGGACCCGGAAATGGTCCGGGAGGTTCTGGATGTAATGCTGGAGCTTGCCAAAGGCGGCTCGACTATGGTGATCGTTACACATGAGATGCAGTTTGCAGGAGCAGTTGCGGACAGAGTTATTTTTTTAGACGGCGGTGAAATTCTGGAGACAGGTACGCCGGAACAATTTTTTGATCAACCGCAGACAGAAAGAGCACAGCGGTTTTTAAATACATTTACATTTGAATAAATCTAATAGAAAGAAGGAAATGATTATGAAAGTTAAAAAATTACTTACCGGAGCATTGACAGCATCCCTGGCTCTTACTTCCCTCGCTGGCTTCCATACGGCAGTAAGTGCAGCGGAAAATGAGACAAAAGAATCAGATGCAATTTATCGTACCTTAGAAGAAATAAAAGAGAGCGGCAAAATTACCATTGGTGTATTCAGTGACAAGAATCCATTTGGTTATGTGGATGAAAATGGAGATTATCAGGGCTACGACGTGTATTTTGCAGAACGCCTTGCAAAGGATTTGGGCGTGGATGTGGAATACGTTTCTACGGAAGCGGCAAATCGTGTGGAATACCTGGAAACAGGAAAGGTAGATGTGATTCTTGCTAACTTTACAGTAACAGAAGAGCGTGCCGAAGCCGTAGACTTTGCACTTCCGTATATGAAAGTGGCACTCGGTGTGGTATCGCCGGATGATGCACGGATTACCTCTCCTGAAGAGCTGGAAGGAAAAGAATTGATCGTTGCAAAGGGAACAACTGCAGAAACTTATTTTACAGAGAATTATCCGGATGTGAAGCTGCAGAAATATGATCAGTATACGGAAGCTTACAACGCACTTCTGGATGGAAGAGGAGCAGCATTTTCCACAGATAACACAGAGGTTCTGGCATGGGCGATCCAGAATCCGGGATTTACGGTAGGTATTGATTCCCTGGGAGATGTGGACACGATTGCCCCTGCAGTTTCCAAAGGAAACGGGACGCTTTTGGACTGGATCAATGATGAGATCGTATCTCTGGCAGATGAGGAATTTTTCCATGCGGATTATAAAGAGACTCTGGAGCCTGTATACGGTACAGAAGTAGATATTGACAGCCTGGTAGTAGAAGGCGGCGTTGTAGATGCAGAGGCAGCAGAGGAAAAAGGAACAATTAAAGTAGCAGCTTCCGCAACGCCGCACGCAGAAATCCTGGAGGAGGCCGCACCGCTTCTGGAAAAAGAGGGCTGGAAGCTGGAGGTGACCGTATTTGATGACTATGTGCAGCCGAATCTGGTAGTAGAAAGCGAAGATTTTGATGCAAATTATTTCCAGCATATTCCCTATCTTGAAAACTTTAACGAAGAGCAGGGAACACATCTGGTAAATGCAGGCGGTATTCATTATGAACCATTTGGAATCTATCCGGGAACAAAAGCTGATTTAAGCGAGCTGGAAGAGGGAGACGTGATTGCAGTACCGAATGATACAACAAATGAGGCAAGAGCACTGCTTCTGTTGGAAGCTAACGGCGTTTTGAAACTGAAAGAGGATGCGGGACTGAATGCAACCGCTAAGGATATTGAAGAAAACCCGAAAAATATCGAATTCCAGGAGCTGGAAGCAGCACAGGTTTCCCGCGTAAAGGATGAGGTTGCCTTTGTCGTACTGAACGGAAACTACGCACTGGAGGCTGGCTTCTCTGTTGCAAAGGATGCGATCGCATATGAGACCTCTGATTCTGAAGCTGCAAAAACGTATGTAAATGTCATTGCGGCAAAGGAAGGAAATGAAACAAGTGAGGGTGTGGAAGCTTTGGTAAGTACATTGAAATCTGACGAAATCAAACAATTTATCAGGGATACTTATGATGGAGCAGTAATTCCGTTCGAAGAGTAATACGGAAAAAACGGCAGGAGGTTACAGAGATTATGGAACCATTGATACAGGTGGAAAATCTCAGTAAGGTTTTTGATGTCAGGGGCGGCCATGTGGAGGCAGTAAAAAACATCAGTTTTTCGATAGAAAAGGGAGAAATTTTCGGCATGATCGGCCTTTCAGGAGCTGGCAAAAGTACCTTGGTGCGCTGCCTGAATCTACTGGAAACGCCGACTTGCGGAACCGTGCGTATCCAGGGCAGAAGCCTGACAGAACTGTCTGGCAGAGAACTGCGGGAGGCGAGAAGAAATATTGGGATGATTTTTCAGCATTTTAATCTGCTGATGCAGAGAAATGTGGTGGATAATGTCTGCTTTCCAATGGAAATTGCGGGTGTGAAGCGAAAGGAGGCCAAAAAGCGTGCTTTGGAATTGCTGAGAACAGTTGGACTGGAAGAAAAAGCGGCGGCATATCCGGTGCAGCTTTCCGGAGGGCAGAGGCAGAGAGTTGCCATTGCAAGGGTTCTTGCAAATAATCCTGAAATTCTGCTTTGCGATGAGGCCACCAGTGCCCTGGATCCTCAGACAACGAAGTCTATTTTGGAGCTGTTGAAGAAGATCAATGTTACATATGGGATCACGATTGTGGTGATTACCCATGAGATGAGTGTGGTACAGGAAATTTGCCACAGGGCGGCTGTTTTGGAAAACGGAGCGCTTGCAGAAACCGGAACCGTGGAAGCATTGTTCCATAATCCTAAAACGAAGGCCGCAAAACGTCTGATCTTCAATGGAAGAGGGCAGATTGCAGAGATGAAGGGGAAACGCCTGATACGAATCACCTTCCATAAGCAGTCCGCGTTCCAACCGGTGATTGGAAATCTGGTACTGGAATATAAAACGCCTGTAAATATTTTATATGCAGATACAAAAAACATAAACGGTCATGCAGAAGGAGAGATGATTCTGCAGCTTCCGCAGGAAGAAGCGACAGCCGATAAGATGATCCGGTATCTGAGGGAGATCAATATGAGTGTAGAGGAGTTGAAGGAGTATGCTGGATAGCGGGACGATCATGATGCTGGTGGAAGGAACAAGGGATACGCTGTATATGACGCTGATGTCTACCCTATTCGGATATGTTCTGGGGCTTCCAATGGGAATTCTGCTTGCAGTAACAGACAAGGAGGGAATTCAGCCGAACAGTTTTGTCTATAAAATTTTGGATTTTGTGGTCAATGTCGTCAGGAGCATTCCTTTCCTGATCCTTCTGATCCTGGTAATTCCTCTTACAAAGGTTATCGTGGGAAGAAGTTATGGTTCAAGTGCGACCATAGTTCCACTGGTCATCGCGGCAGCCCCCTTTATTGCCCGTATGGTGGAGGCTTCACTGAAAGAGGTGGATCATGGTGTGATCGAAGCAGCGATCAGCATGGGAGCCGGCACCGGAACTGTGATATGGAAGGTTTTATTGGCAGAAGCAAGAACGTCTCTGCTGGTAGGAGTTACCATTGCAACAGGTACGGTTCTGGGATATTCCGCTATGGCAGGGGTTGTTGGAGGAGGCGGACTGGGGGATATTGCGATCCGGTATGGATATTACCGTTACCAGACGGATATTATGGTGTTCACGATTATCGTACTGGTGGTACTGGTGCAGATTCTGCAGGGATTAGGAATGATGCTTTCTAAGCATTTTGACAGGAAACGTTCATGAAATTTCCTGACGAAAAGGTGCGAAAAGTGTAATATTAGAAGGAATTTATACTTTTTATAAAATTATTAGAATTTGGTCAAATTTTCCTCACATTTATCCTGTATGATAAAGACATCTTAAAAGTGATACAGCTTTTAAGAATCCGGTAACACTTCGGTGCCGGGAGAGTTACCGGAACTCTTTCCTTTCCCTAAAAATAAAAAGAACAAAATAAATCGCCGCTTAACTGGCAAGATCGTCAGTGAAGCGGTGATTTTGTGTTTCCGGCATATAAGAAAACGTTCCGGTGGATAATGTCATTACGTTGTTCTGCGTTTTCTTATCAAACAGGGAATCCGGCAGGGAGACTGTTTATGCTCTCCGATAACGGTTGAAGCAGGAGAAGATTTCCTGTACACGGGGCATTGCATATCCGCAGGAGATATAAGAACCATCTGACAGGAAGGAGAGTCCTTTATCCCTGAGCTGGCTGTCCAGAAAGGTGATGATTTCTGCCAGGGTCCGTTGTCCGTCGATCAGATGTTCCACCGCATATTTCAGAAGCAGTCCAAGTGCGGCCGTCTGTTCCGTATCGATAAGCTGTTCGATATAGCGGAGGTCAATTTCCTGTCTGCCGAGTGCAAAGCCATCCTGTCCATGTACTTTGATTTTCAGACGCTCTTCTTTTCCATGCTCTCCGCGGTGCGGGCGAGGGGCGGAGTGCTTTGTCATGATGCGGCTGCTTTGCGGCAGGGAGAATGCCGGTGCCTCGGAGGGAGTCAGCGGATATTCCCTGCACAGATTTTTGGCGGCCCGGGTGATGTCCAGCGGATAATAGCTGTCCATTTGGATGATGGTATCCGCAATATGGAAAAAGGCGCCGGAGCTTCCGGCAACCAGGATGGTGGAAATGCCGGCTTTTTTGTATAAGTCTCCGGCACGTTCCAGAAACGGTGTGATCGGCTCCTTTTCCCGAAGGACTACCTTCTGCATAAAGGAATCCCTTACCATGAAATTGGTGGCGGAGGTGTCCTCATCCAACAGGAAGACCCTGCTTCCTGCTTCCATACCTTCGATGATCCCTGCAGCCTGGGAGGTGCTTCCGCTGGCATCCTCCGTAGAAAAGCACCGGGTATCCTTATGGTTTGGAAGATCATTGATAAAGAGAGAAATATCCACGTCCCTGATAAAACGTCCGTCCTCTGAACGAAGCTTCAGGGCCGTATCGTCGGTGATGACATATTCACGGCCATCTCCGGGGATATGGTTGTACACCCCGAGCTCCAGAGCATTTAAAAGAGTGGATTTTCCATGATAGCCGCCGCCTACGATCAGGGTAATGCCCTGAGGAATCCCCATACCTGTGATGCTTCCCTTATGTGGGAGCTCCATAGTGATTCGCAGGCTTTCGGGAGACGTAAAGGGAACAGAATCCTTCATGGGCCGGGAGGAAATACCGCTTTCTCTGGGGAGGACGGAGCCATCTGCTACGAAGGCCGTCAATGAGCGCTCCTTTAGCTGGCTGCGGATGTAAGCCTGGTCTTCTGCGAGAAATATCGTCTGCTGGAGGTGCTTGGCATTCAGGTTGCGGTAAACAAAGGCTTTTTGTACACACAAAGGCAGGAATTCAAAGAAAATCTTCTCCAGTTCCGGCGCATTGATGGTGCGTCCGTTGGCCGGAAAGCCGACGAAGAAACGTGCCGTGATGCCGGATTCCGTGATTTCACAGGCCGTACGTTCCAGAACCTCCTGTCCGCATCGGCTGACGGAGATCAGACCACTTTTACCGGAGCCTTTGGCACGGAAGGTGTAGCGGTTTACCTGCTGTTCGAATTGACGGGTCAAATAGTCACAGAGCGTGATTCTTGTGATCCTGTCCTGATAGTATTCCTTCGGAAAGCCTGCATCTTTGTGAAGGATTTTTACGCTGATATGGGAAGGGGAAGCAAAAGGATCCCCCTGCACATGGTCAATGGACAATACATATCGGTCGAATTGGTAGCTTCCCTTCAGAGATTTGTAGGCCGGATAGCTTTTTCTGTGAACCGAGCGAAGTAAGCTCTGCAGATCGTCTGCTTGTTTCATAATTTTAATATACCTCCTTGCAATGGATAAAGTCAAATTGTATGAAATACTGCTTTAAATATAGTAAATTTAGAGGAATAAAGCAACTTTTTTTCCGGGATTGTGTTAAAATTCATAATTGTACCAACCCGCAGCCGGGATTTGTATGGGGACTGTATTCTCTCCACGTGTGCCAAAACGGGGACTGCAGCATGTAAGCCACAGGAATTAACAGATAAATCGGAGTGGCGGAATTACGTGCCTGGGGCTAGCCGCCGTGCCGGCGGTCTGGTACAATAAAATGCAGATACGAATATGCAGAGGAGGCGAAGAATATGAGAGATAAGATTGTAATCGCGGGTGCCGGAATCCTGGATGTACTTGTGCAGCCTGCAAAAGAGGACATTTTTCTGAAGGGCTCTGTTCCTGCGGATACCATAAAAATCTCCACAGGGGGAGATGCCTTAAATGAAGCTACCGTTCTGGCAAGGCTGAAGAGGCCGGAGCAAAAAACAGAAGCCGTATATCTTTTGACCGTGCTCGGAGAAGATGAAGCCGGAGGGATGATTGCTGCCCGCTGCAGGGAGGAAGGAATTTCCATGGAACTGGCAATCAGGGACGCTGATCTGGAAACAGGCATCAATGTGGTACTGGTGCAGGAGGACGGACAGCGAAGCTTTTTTACGAATCCTCAAAGCTCCCTGCGTAAGCTTGCATGGAAGCATTTTCCTGAGCGGTTTCCTGAGGATGCGGGGATTTTTTGCATGGCAAGTATTTTCGTCTCGCCAGAGCTTGGCGAAAAAGAACTGAAAGAAATATTCCAAATGGCAAAGGCGCAGAATATGATTGTCTGTGCAGACATGACCAGGTGTAAGAATCAGGAGTCGGCACAGGATATGAGAGAAGCGCTTGCCTGCGTGGACTATCTGTTCGCCAATGAGGAGGAAGCGGCGCTGCTGACGGGAAGAGGAATGCCGGGTGCTGCAGCAGATGAGCTGTTTGCCTGTGGGGTTAAGAATGTGATCATCAAATGCGGGGACAGAGGCTGTTATGTGAAGAATGCATCCCTGGAACGGCAGTTCCCGGCCGTACCGGGAACCCGTTGCATCGATACGACAGGCGCGGGCGATGCGTTTGCGGCCGGTTTTCTCTGTGCACTTTCCGAAGGAAAGAGGCTTGCTCAATGCGTCCGCTGGGCGAATGCCTGCGGCTCTATCGCAACGGAGGCAGTGGGGGCCTGCGAGGGAATTGGAAGCAGGGAGCAGTTGAAAAAAAGACTTGAACGGTATGCATGAAACTAATTTGACAATAAAGGTAGAATTCAAATTCATTTTGCTCTATAATATAGTGCAGATTGTAAATACTAAAAATGACAAGGAATAGTCAAAATAGCAGAATAATGCGTTTATGGCTGTAAGAAGAAAGGCGGAATAGAAATGGAACGAAAAAATGCTTGGCTTGCTTATACGGAGACAGAAGAGAGAGAAATGGAACAGGTAGTGGAATCCTACCGTCATTTTCTGGATGCAGGAAAAACAGAGCGGGAGTGTGTGGCGCAGATTGTGAAGGAGGCGGAGGCTGCCGGCTACGTATCTCTGGATGAAAAGCTTGCAAAGGGAGAGAAGATTCAGGCGGGCGATAAAATTTATGCGGCAGGCATGAAAAAGATCATTGCTCTCTATCATATTGGACAGGAACCGTTGGAAAAGGGGATGAATATTCTGGGAGCGCATATTGATTCTCCTCGTTTGGATATTAAACAAAATCCGCTGTATGAGGACGCGGATCTTGCGTATCTGGATACGCATTATTACGGCGGTGTTAAGAAATATCAGTGGGTAGCCCTTCCGCTGGCCCTTCATGGTGTTGTGGTCAAAAAGGATGGCACCGTTGTGGAGGTGAATATCGGAGAAGCTGAGGACGATCCGGTGCTTTATATCACGGATCTTTTGATCCATCTTTCCGGTAAGCAGCTTCAAAAAAAGGCGGCGGATGTGGTAGAGGGAGAAAATCTGGATATACTGATTGGCAGCAGACCGCTGAGGGACGTTGCAGATGAGAAGAAAAAAGAAGCAGTGAAAGAAAATATCCTGTGTATCCTCAATGAAAAATACGGAGTGGAGGAAGAGGATTTTCTCTCGGCAGAGCTGGAGATCGTTCCGGCAGGTAAAGCAAGAGAATGCGGTCTGGACAGAAGTATGCTCGTGGCTTATGGACAGGATGATCGCGTTTGCGCATATACCTCTTTTCTGGCAATGCTGGAAATGGAGGCCCCGAAGCGTACAAGCTGCTGTCTTCTGACAGACAAGGAAGAGATTGGAAGCGTTGGCGCGACCGGTATGCAGTCCCGTTTCTTCGAAAACAGCGTAGCCGAGCTTCTGGAAGGAATGGGAAGCTATTCTGAGCTTGCTCTGCGCCGCGCGCTGCGTAATTCCCGTATGCTGTCCTCAGATGTAAGCGCTGGCTTTGACCCTGCATTCGGAGAATATTTTGAGAAAAAGAATTCTGCTTATCTGGGCAGGGGAATTGTGCTCAATAAGTATACAGGTTCCAGAGGAAAATCCGGCTCTAATGATGCCAATGCAGAGTATGTGGCACGTATAAGAGGGATTTTTGATACCCACGGCATTGCCTTCCAAACAGCAGAGCTTGGTAAGGTAGATGTGGGGGGCGGCGGTACGATTGCGTATATTGCAGCTCTTTATGGAATGGAAGTTATTGACAGCGGTGTAGCTGTTCTGAGTATGCACGCACCATGGGAGGTTACCAGCAAAGCAGATATTTACGAGGCCAAAAAGGCGTATCTGGCATTTTTGCTGGATGCATAACTGAAGCAAGAACAGGCATTTCCCGTGTTGCAGTGCAAAGTTTTGAAAATATTGGGAAATGCCCGTTTTTTTGAATCTTTTCTTAAAGCCGTTTCGTTATATATATAGAAACCTTTCATATATAATGTAAGAGACGTATTATTGGGAGAAATTATGAGTGATACATTGATAAAGGTGGAAGACCTCTGCAAAATTTATAATCCGGGTGAGAATGAGGTTAGAGCATTGGATCATATAAGCCTGGAAATCAAAAAAGGTGAGTTTGTGGCAATCATCGGACAGTCCGGCTCCGGAAAATCTACATTTATGAACATGCTGGGATGCCTGGATGTGCCGACTTCCGGAGAATATTATCTGAATGGAACGGATGTATCCACTATGAAGGACAATGAGCTGTCTGTAGTTCGGAACAGGGAAATAGGGTTTATATTTCAGGGCTTTAATCTGATCGCGAATCTGAATGCAATAGAAAATGTGGAACTGCCTTTGATTTACCGGGGAATTGACAGAAAAACCAGGCATAAGCTGGCTGTAGATTCTCTGAAAATGGTGGGGCTGGAAAAAAGGCTTCATCATAAGCCAAATGAAATGTCGGGAGGACAGCAGCAGAGAGTTGCCATTGCGAGGGCAATTGCAGCGAAGCCTCCGGTCATACTGGCAGATGAGCCCACCGGAAATCTGGATTCCGCATCCAGCAGGGAAATTTTGGGTATTTTGAAGGAAATGCACAAAACCGGAAAAACCGTAATCCTGATTACCCATGACAATGGAATTGCGGCTCAGGCAAGACGGGTAGTACGGATTATGGATGGCAGGATAGAATCGGATACAATAAATGAAGATTTTGACAGCGAGGAGGAAAACGAATGAAAAGGCCAGGTAAGCCAAAAAAGAAAACAGTTGCCATATGTGTCGGGGCAATGGCGATCGTACTGGGAGGAATTGTGGTTGCCGGTAAGGCAGGGCAGCAGGAGGAAATGATTCCGCAGGTGGAAGTAGTGGAAGCATCCCGCGGTGATGTCAGACAGACGGTGGATGCCAGCGGGACAGTAGCCAGCGGAGAAGAGAAGACTTATTTTTCTCCGGTAAACGCAGAAATAGAAAAGATTTCCATAAAGCAGGGTGATACGGTAAAGGCAGGTACCAAGCTGGTGGAATTTAATCTGGCGGATCTGGAAAAAGAAGAGAAGAAAGCAGCCCTGAACTTAAAGTCCGGAAAAATGGATTACAAAGATGCAGTGAATAAATCCGATAAAGCGGTCAAAAAGCAGAAGGATGCCAAAGGCAATGTGGCATCTCTGGAACAGAAGGTAAAAGAACAGAAGGATTATGTAGCTGCTTTGAAATCGCAGCTTGCAGCCGTAAACAGGCAGTCGCAGATTGATGCGCAGGAGGTAGCCAGGGCGCAGGCAGCGCAGGCGGCAGCGGAAGCACAGAGACAGGCGGAAGCGGCCCGGGCAGCGCAGGAAGAAAAAAACAGGGAGATTCAAAGAGAATATTCTGCAGCACTTGCTACATATCAAAATGAGACGCTTCCGAATTACCAGAGAGAGCTGGGAATTTTAAATTCTCAGGCAGCGCAGGCACAGAGTGCATATAATCAGGCGGAGAATGCTTATCAGATGGCATTTGCTGCCTGGGAGATGAATCAGAACGATGAAAATGCTGCAGCAGTAGAGAATGCGGAGCAGGCCAGAAGTCAGGCACAGATTGCTTATCAGGACGCACAGAATGCTTATGAGGCGCTCAGCTCGCAGCCGCCGGAGATGCCGGTTATGGCGGACTTTATGAATCAGACCTCAGGAAGTGAATTTGTGTCGGATGGTACGGATGCAGATCTGACGGATACGTCTTCCGCTGGAACTGCCTCCGCAGATACCTCTTCCGGAACCAGTTCCTATATCGCACCGGATACCTCGGGAATAGAGAATGCGCTGGAACAGGCAAGCAGTGATCTGGCTGAGCTTCAGTCCGAGCTGGCTTCCGAAAAAGCAATCGCAGAGGCGGAAGCGGCTGAATTGACAAAAGAAGAAAAAGAAAAGATGAAGATTACCAACAATCTGTCTGAGATAGATGCGAAAACGGCAGAAGAATTGGTAGAGGATGGAAAAAAGGGCATAAAGGCAGAGTTTAACGGCATTATTTCCAAAACTGCTGTTGTGGAGGGAGCAACGGTTACCAGAGGCATGGAATTGTTTACTCTCCAGAATACCGATGACGTGAATGTGGATATCAATATCTCAAAATATGATTATGACAAGGTGGCGGAGAACCAAAAGGCAGAGATTACGCTGGCGGGCAAAACCTATGAGGGAACTGTAACAAAGATCAGCCATATGGCAGTTCCGAATGAGAAGGGGACCCCATTGATCTCGGCAACGGTTAAGATTGACAATCCGGATGAAAGTGTTTTCCTGGGCGTGGATGCCAAGGTGAAGATTGAAGCGGCAGAAGCCAGGGACGTAGTCATTTTGCCGGTAGAAGTAGTGAATATAGGAAAAACAGGTTCGTTTTGTTATGCTTTGGAGGACGGTATCATTACCAGAAAGGATATCACGACCGGAATCAGTTCTGCAGATTATGTAGAGGTAACAGAGGGATTGGAAGAAGGAACACAGGTTCTCCGTGATCTGGGTGGAATGACAGAAGGAATGCCTGCGCAGGCGATTGCAGAGACAGGAGAGGATGCCAAATGAGCGGCATATACGAATACATAAAGATGGCAGTCCAGAATATCCGGGCGAATAAAGGGCGTTCTTTTTTGACCATGCTCGGGATTATTATTGGCATTGCTTCCGTTATTGCCATTGTTTCCATTGGTGAGGGAACCAAGAACCAGATGAACAGTGAGATCAATGATGCGGCAGGCGGTCAGATTTATATCAGTTGCAGTTCGGACGCCCAGGATGCGGATGAGTGGATATTGCCGGAGGATATTGAGGCGGTTCGAGAGCTGGACAGCGTGGAGGGTGTGAACATTTCTGAGACCTACACTGGAGAGACCGTTACCGGTAAGGGAAGTTTTGATTTGTATGTGACGGCAGAGGGACAGGACGCCCGCCTTCTGAATAATGCGGATATGAAGCACGGTAGCTATTTCGGAGAAAAGGAAGTGGAAGAGGCGCAGAATGTTTGTGTGCTTTCAGATACGGATGCCAGGCAGCTATTTGGAACTGACGATGTGGTTGGGATGAGTTTGGACATTACCTGCTATGGCTTATCCAAGAGCTTCCGTATCTGCGGAGTGACGACGCAG
Organism: uncultured Blautia sp.; assembly: GCA_900551075.1. Taxonomy (GTDB): domain Bacteria; phylum Bacillota; class Clostridia; order Lachnospirales; family Lachnospiraceae; genus Blautia_A. The sequence goes on from URVB01000017.1 coordinate 36,478, forward strand.
AAGGAGAACGGTACCTTTGTCAGTTATACATATGAAGGAATGCCTGTGAGCATCAATGTGCCTTACACGGCCATGGACGATTTGGTAGGAAATATGGATTATTTCTATGCAATGTATGTCCAGGCTGATAAGACCCAGGATTCTCAGAAGGTTACAGATGAAGTGATCAAGCTTTTGGAAAAACGGCATCAATGCGCAGGAGAAGATTATTACCGCGTGGAAAGCTTCCAGGATGTCATGAAATCCATGAATGAAATGCTGGGTATGGTCACCATGTTTATTTCCTTTGTAGCAGGAATCTCACTTTTGGTCGGCGGTATCGGTGTTATGAATATTATGCTGGTGTCCGTTACGGAGCGTACCAGGGAGATCGGAATTCGTAAATCTTTGGGAGCCAAAACCTCATCCATTATGCTGCAGTTTCTTGCGGAGGCAGCGATTCTGACAATTATCGGAGGAATCATAGGAATTTTATTAGGTATCGCAGGCGCACATGGAATCTGCGGGATCATCAGTGCAGGTATGGGGATGGCCATCCAGCCTGGAGTCAAGCTTGCCACAATATTGGCGGCCACGATATTTTCCTGTGCAGTGGGTGTTTTTTTCGGAATTTACCCGGCAAGGAAGGCTGCAAAGCTCAGTCCGATCGAGGCTTTGCGGAGAAATTAGGTGTGGAAAATAAAAAATTCAATTTCTCTATTGACAAATGCTCTATGATAGAGTAAAATACTCATTGTTGCGAAGGTGATTCGCAAGGATGTGCGTTTAGCTCAGCTGGATAGAGCGTTTGGCTACGGACCAAAAGGTCGGGGGTTCGAATCCTCTAACGCACGGTTGAAAGGCCTTACAAATAAAGGATTTCAAAAAGAAAAGCACTCCATGAAGGGGTGCTTTTTTCGTTGACTAGCCTTTGACTAACGGAATATTAAAAACATTTACTACAAGGCCAAAATCCCCGTGATTGAGCTTCTTTTAAAGTGACTTTTCTTGCTCTGGCAGGGTTCATTCTACCGCAATGATCAATTTTATGATATTTATCGCCGGTTGCAGAAAGCCAGACATATTTTATTTGTGCAGCAGGGTTTTTTACCGTGATTTTACAGGTATACTTTTTACCTGATACAGTTGCATAAATTTTGCAGGTACCAGCTTTTTTTCCTGTTACCATTCCGGATTCGGAAACAGTAGCAATTTTGGTATTAGAACTTTTCCAAATTATTTTTTGGCTGGTTCCGTTTACTTTCAGGCGAATCTTATTGCCTTTGACAATAGCTTTAGAGGTACTGCTGATTGCAGGAGTCTGGACTGTGACTTTACAGGTATATTTGTTTTTTCCTAATTTGGCAGTGATTACTGCAGCACCCTTCTTTTTAGCAGTTACAAGTCCTTTATCGGTTACGGCAGCCACTGATTTATTGCTGCTTGACCATTTTGGGGCTTTTGATGTTCCACTGATCTTTAACTGCTTTTTCTGACCTTTAATGAGAGTTATTGTTTTATTGCTTATTTTGGTATCGGCTGCTACTGTTTGCGTTGTTCCAATAAGAGGAACAGAAGCGGGGGCTGCTAAAGATAAAACCAGCATTAGCATCAATAATAAATTTTTAATCTTTTTCATTTGTATCCTCCTGAAATTTTCGGCTTTTGTCTGTAAATACATTAGGAAATCTTTATACTATTTGCCACCTGATATGTTGGATAATTTATAATGCTCTTTACCAACTAACCACAGACCTGGAATTCCTTTTTTGGGCCATGATAATCACCTCCTTGATATTTTGATACTGATATTATACATCAAAAGATATCTAAAATCATCAGTATACTGTATGGGGAGCTGACAAATGAGCCGGCTCTTTTTTATGTTCCCACATTATTCTTGAAAAGGCTCCTCAAACCTCGTATAATTGACAGTATCAGAGGTAAATCGACTAAATGCGAGGGGGGTATCCCATGAAAAAGACCATAACCATATGTTTCACGAACAATAAGGGCGGAAGCGGCAAATCCACGACCTGTTCCAATCTGGGAGCCGCCATGGCACGGGCGGGGAAACGGGTTCTGCTGATTGACGGCGACATGCAGTTGAACCTTTCTCTTTCCTTCTTTTCGGAGGAGTGGGTGCTGGATATGGCCGCAGGAGAAAAGAATCTGTATTATGCGATCAGAAAGCAAAAGGATTTGGCCGGTTTTATTGTACAGACACCTTATGAGAATCTGGATCTGATTCCGTCTTCAACCTTGATGAGCTCTATTGAATATGAGCTGTTTACAAAATGGCAGAGGGAATTTATTCTGAAAAAATGCTTACAGAAGGTAAAGGATTCCGGTATTTATGATTATATTCTCATTGATGCGCCGCCGACACTGGGAGGCTGGGTCATGAATATTCTGTGCGCATCTGATAAAGTGCTGATTCCTGTGGAAGCAAGTCCATGGGGGATGTTTGGCCTGGCAAATATGTTTGATTTTCTGAGCGAGGTGCAGCAGATTGAGCCGGAGCTGACGGTTGCGGGGATCGTGGTCACAAAAGTGGATACCAGAAAGAGTTATTTTAAACAAACACTGGAAACTTTGCATGAGCTGCCGGATATTCATCTGTTTGAGTCCTGTATCCGTGTGGACAGCTCTATTGAATGGGCGCAGGACAGCAGTGCTCCGGTCGTAGAATTTAAGAAGAGCAGCAGAAGTGCAAAGGAGTATACAGCTTTGGCAGAGGAGGTTATGGATTATGTCAGTAGGTAAAGCAAGCATCAGGCGCGCGGCAAGTGCAGGCGCGGCAAAAAAGGAGGTGAAGGCTTCCGTAGTCAGTCCGGTGGGTACAGAGGAAATTCAGGCAAGGTTCCTTTCGAAGGAAGCGCTTAAGCAGGGGGCTGCGGGCCGTCCGGTGCGTTTGACAGAGGAGATGCCGGTTTATCTGCTGTAATAAGCAGTTTACACTTTTTTTCTGCTGTCAAAAAAGACAAAGGCATCGATGGCATCCAGAATATCGTTAAAATCGTCTCTTGGTGCCAGTTCTATATATCGGCGCAGAAGCTCTGTCTCATGGCTGCGGAAGCGGCCATAAAAGATATCGTACAGATTATGTCCGCGCATGTAAATTTTAAAAGCTTCAAAATTTTCTTTCAGCTCCGTTATGGAGCTGATTTCTTTTTGGAGTATTTCCGTCAGATGGCGCCCACTGGATAAACGATGCAGGTATTCTTTCCATTTGGCGAACAGAATCTGCCAGAAATCCTCCTCACTTTTGACGATTCCAAGCTGTGTCATGACGGCAGGATTCAGAAAATAGCTTTCAAAGGAATAGTATTTCAGGATTAGTACATTGCGGCGTGAAACCTTGGGAAGCTTATCTATGTCTTCCTGATTCCGGTCACTGTAATATTTGCAGAGCTGTCCGGCAAGCTGTTCCGGATCCTTCCCATCACCGTCCCGGATCATCAGAAATTGATCCCGCAGGTAGACCTGGTTCATGTATTTCAGGTTGGCATAGGTCTTGATATTGGTACAACTGTTGGTAGTGATAATAGAAATCCGGGACAGGTTGCCGTAGCTGTCGTGGATTTCCGAGTAATACTTTTCCAACAGCAGAGGAAGACGGCTTTTGTCCTGCTTGCCCTCCACGATGAATACAAAGCTGACATTCAGAAAATCATTGGCACTGTAGCCCAGGTCATCCAGAATATCATCAATGTCCGCATGGCGGCGCACCAGAGAACGTCCCTCCTTATCCATGACCATTTGACAGATTTGGCGCTTTGTGAAGTTTGCTACGATATTCGGAGAATGGGTGGTAAAAATCACCTGGTTTTTCTTGGACAGGCGGTAGAGGATTCGGCTTGCCGTCTTCTGCAGAGAGGGATGCAGAAAAAGTTCGGGGTATTCCACTATAATAATGCTGGGAATCCGTTTTTCGTCCTCTACGTAGGTTTCCAGAAGCGAGAGCATATAAATACTCCGCATGCCGTTGCCAAGGTGTTCGATGGGGCTTAAACGCTGCTGCTCCTCGTGCCAGGCTTCTGTTTTTACCTGAAACAGGGCGTCCGGATTGCAGGATAAGGTAAAGTGGATTTCCTCGAACCCTCCGTTCTTTTTATAATTTTCATTGACTCTTTTTGAAAAGTCCTGAAGATTTAGCTGGTACATTTTGTACTCCAGAAGACGGGCGGTTTCCTGCAACTGCAGGTCTTCCGGTCTCTTCTGGTTGATCAGGCCGATGCAGCTAAAGCAGTGGTTGCAGAGCTTGGCGGAATCAAACATACAGACATTGGAGCGCAGGCGGATAAGCTGCTGGGAATCCTGGAACATCAGAAGGTCTTCCTGCAGAGGTGACAGATTGCGGCCGGTGTCAATGAAATATAGGCGCGGGAGGATTTCCGGAACAAAACGGTTGTTCTTGCGGAATCCGTCCTGGTAGCGGATTTCTCTGCTGCGGTTGATGGAGCAGGTAAACGTGAGCTGTCCGTCCATAAATGCAGGAAGCTTTTCGCAGAAATCACGTTTCCATGTGTCAAAGCGCTTGTATGGGCTGACGATCCCATAGGTATGAAAGCGGTGCAGATCCTCCTCACTGATTTCCAGGGTTATGGAGATTTCGATGTTCTGCTTTTTTTCGTTAAAATCACTTTCCCGGATATCATAACACCCGGCAGCAGCGCGGATTGCATCGAGTACCGCTGTTTTTCCGGTGTTATTTTTGCCTACCAGAATCAGGGCGTTTTCAATATCATGGATTTCCAGATGGCGGATAAATTTGAAGTTTTGGATACGGAGGAAACGAATCTGCATGACAGGACTCCTTTCTGTGTCTTATACTGTTAAAAACAGTATAAGGAAGCTGACAGGAAAATGCAAGCCGGGCATGGCGGAATCTGACAGTTGTTTCTGCAAGCCGTATCTGTTAAAATAGGGGAAGTATGAAAGAAAAGGAATAAAGATAGAATTCCCAAACTTCCGCAGCAGTATCGATAATTTAGGAAAAGAAAGACAAAAGGAGGAAGCTGTAGATGGAAACGAGAGTACTTAAGACAATCGAAAGACATGACAAGGGCTACAACTGTGCACAGGCGGTTGCCTGTACCTATTGTGATCTGGTAGGAATTGATGAGGAAACGATGTTCCGTATTACGGAAGGGTTTGGTGCCGGAATGGGAAATATGGAAGGCACCTGCGGAGCTGTGTCCGGAGCCTGTGCATTGGCAGGCCTGAAGCGCAGCACAGGAAATCTGTCAGCACCGGACAGCAAGGGAAAGACTTATCAGCTTTCAAAAGCGATCCTGAAAGCATTCAAGGAACAGAACAGTACGGTAGTCTGTAAAGAGTTGAAGGGCGTGGGAACCGGAAAGGTGCTTCGCCCGTGTGCGGACTGCATCATGGATGCAGCGCGGATTGCGGAAAAGATTTTATTTGAAGAATGAAGAGGAAATATATGTATAGGAAAGGGGCTGTCGCACTAAGCATTTAGTGCGCAGCTTTATGACTTTAAAATTGTACATGGTGATACGGTAATGTTACTTTTGTGCATCAAAAGGAGCTGCTTTTCCTTTGGGCTGTCCGGCTGTTTGGCAGCGTCAGGATCGCCGCCATCCGTGGGCAGACTGACCGCAATGTCCGCAAGGTGCTGAATACCAAGCTGAAAAAGATTTTTTAGCATCCAACGGTATAACCGTTGCTTATGATTGAAAAAGCTGTATAATGATAATATATTTTTTAGAATGGCCGATTCCGAAACACAGGGGATTTCTATGCATGGAAAGGTTATGATTTTGACATTCTCAATGAATTGGACGATGCTGATTACATACGCCAGGACAGCCGCCGCCTGATGCGGCAGGGCATGGAAGCCTTCGGCGGCAATGCGCCGACCTGCCATATCGACCTTTTAGATAAGCCCACGATCATATAGGATTTCCATTCGCTGCTGCTCGGCATACAGATGATGTTCAGAGCCTCATGCTGACGGGCAATACAAAGCCCGTGCGCCTGTGCAGGCACTGTATGAAGGTCTTTGTGGCAAGCAGGCCGAGCACCGTATTTTGTAGCCCGCAGTGCAAGGACAAAACAAGCTGCATTATGCTGTAACTCATCATACGGCGGCTGAAATCATATATGACCGGGCTGAATGAAATTGTAACTATGTATTTGGACTATGCGGAACGGCAGGCACGGAGAGGGAATAAGCAAAGCCCACGCTTCCAATTTTCATTGCCGGAAGCGTGGGCTTCGATTATAGTGTTTACAGGGCATACACCAACTCATGCAGAATGATTTCTTCCGCACGGTTTCGGATGCTGTTTTGACGGCGCAAAATCCAAATTTTAAAGAAATCCAAACTTTTTTATTAATGTCAGCAAGGTATGTGTTCATTTTGCCGCTGGTGAGAAGATTGATGTATGTACTTTTACGATACTCTTTCAGATAGCACAAATCCCTTTGTCTGAATAAATCTATCGGCTGTTCTTCCTCGTCCGGTAATCTTAAATTGGGGATAAGATGCCCGTTTTCCTCGTAATATGTGCTGCCTGATTGTTCTAATAATGATTTTGTCATTAGGCAATACTTCCAAATAAGATATTCACTCCACTTTACTGTGCCTGCCGCCTTAAACACATTTTCGAGTTTTCTCCTTATCTGGTTTCACTCATACAACAGGTTTCAAAGCTGCAAAGCGACCGGTATCTGTATCTCCGTCACAAATTTTGAAGTATCGTTTGTCAGCCCATAATCGATCATGGTGATCTCTTTGGAGAAACCGCATATGGAATAGTGCCGGGATTCCATATACTCCATAAGCTTCTGGTAATAATGGACAGCCTGTTCATGTCCTCCCTGAAAACGAATGGTGACACAGGTTTCAGGAGGAAGCAGAGTGGTGCTGCCCCTGAAGCTGTCTTCCTCATCCAGAATGAGAAAAACCATGTCGTAGGGAGAATACTGCTTTTTGAGCAGATTCTGCCGTGAAATTCCTACTCCTACTTTTCCGAGAAATGTAACCGTACTGTCTTCGGACTGTTCCAGCTCCCGAATGGAATATTCCAGATCCAGATAGCTCTGGGGAGATACTTTTTTCTTAATGGATGCGATCCGGCGGGAGGGCTTGTCGGTCAGTGTGATAACGTCCAGTTTGGAGGAAAGTGCGTCTGTGATCTGGGCCAGGCGGTTGTCGATCTTGCGCTCGATCAGGGCAAGCTCCTGCCGCCGGCGGTTGACCTCTTCTTTTTGGTTCATTAAAAGATCATGTATGATGCCAATATCCCGATTCCGGAGAAATTTGGAGATTTGCTCCAGAGGCATATCCAGCGCCCGCAGATAGCGTATGGTATTCAGGCACTCAAACTGACGCGTGCTGTAATAGCGGTACCCGGTATGGGGGTCTGTATATTCCGGCTGTAAAAGGCCGATTTTATCATAATGGCGCAGAATGCTGATACTGATGTGAAAGAGCTTAGATACCTCGCCTATCTGAAATAATTCGTTGTTTTTCATTTCTTTTTCCCCCGTATATGACATATACAAGAGTATAACATGCCATGATGCCGGAAACAATAGGTGCAATTTTGCCAAGCATTCCCAAATCCTCTGCAAAGTATTTTCCGAAAAGATATACCATGGGAACGCGGAGGAAAAGCGCACCTGCGCTGCAGCTAATCATCGTCCAGACAGTTTTCTGACAGCCGTTCAGGTATCCGTTCAGGCAGAATACAATGGTTACCAGGAAATAGTCGTAGCTGCAGGAGCGGAAAAACGGTACGCCTGCGGCAATGACATTCGGATCACTGGTAAAGACGCGAATCATGGACTGCGGATGAATCTGAGCCCAGAGCCAGAAAAGCAGGGATACAAATAAGGCAAAGCCGAGGCCGTACCACAGAGATTTTCTGGCGCGCCGGGGCTTTTTGGCTCCAAGGTTCTGGGCGGTGATCGCAGCCAGGGCATTTGCCATAGAGGTTGCGGAAAGCATGGCAAATACATCAAACTTGCTGCTGATTCCAACGACCGCTGCAGCATAGATGCCGCAGCGGTTCATCACGGTCATTAAATATAGGAAGGAAATCCGCACCATAAGCTCCTGAAAGGAAATCGGGATTCCCACATAGGCCAGCTTTTTGACAAGGAGGCCGACAGGCTTGAAGCTTGCCGGTCTGAAATCAAACAGGAAATTTTTTTTCTTTAAATAAAGGATGGCGGTGATCATGCTGACTGCCTGGGATATGACCGTGGCAAGTGCCGTTCCGCCGACGCCCATATCAAAGCCCCCCACAAACAGGAAATCCAGTACGATATTGATGACGCACGCAATTCCCACAAATACCATGGGACGGGTGGAATCTCCATAGCCGCGCAAAATGGCGCTGATGGCGTTATAGCCGCAGATAAAGATATTTCCCAGGGCGCAGATTGCCACATACTGCATGGTCAGATCGAAGGCTTCCTCCGGTGTTTGGAGAATTGTCAGAAGCTGCCGCTGGAATACCAGCATCAGAATGGTCAGGATTGCGGCAACAACAGCAAAGATTGTCAGGGTAGTGCCGATGTTTTTTTTGACACGCTCGTAGTCCCTGCATCCCATATATTCCCCGATGATAATGGTACTTCCCAGAGTAAGGCCGGTGATGAGACTTGTTACGATCTGGGTAACCTGCGTGCCGGTGGAAACGGCAGCAACGCTTTCGGCAGTGCAGTATTTTCCTACTACAAATAAGTCTGCGGCGCCGTAAAGGGACTGCAGGATATTGGCAATTAAGAAGGGAACCGCAAACAAAAGCAGGGTTTTAAGTATGCTTCCTTCAGTCAGATGATGTTCGTTCATTTTTTGTTCTCCGTTTCTGTATGTCATTGACTTTAGACTAAACCCTGCAATTGTTGCAGACTCAAGAGGGGATTTTAAATTTTAAAAGATTTCGATTTGAGATCGCTTAACAGAGGAATTTTGGCATACATGGGGATATTGAGGTTCGGGGAAGAATCGGGTATAATGATACCGAATAAGGAGAGAATGCAGTCAAAAAGAAAGAGGGACGGGCAGACTCCGCGTCTATTCGTCCCAGCCTTCATAAAAGCGGATGTTTACGGAAATATTCCGGACAATATCACCTTCCAGGAGCTCCAGATCGTTTTCATCTGAAATGGACGGAAGCTGACAGTCTTCCTCGGAAAGCTCCAGGGAAATCCAGTCATAGGCTGCATCATTCGCCCTGTCAATGGCTTCATCGAGGGTATCGCCCTCTGCGTAGCAGCATTCCAGGTCGGGAAAAAATGCCCGGTAGGTTCCGGCTTCTGTTTTGCGGAATACGGCAGGATATATAAATTTCATAGCTTCTCCTTTTTCAATCTTAGATATGGTATAGTATGTTGCAGATAGTCTTTGTTTATTATATAAAGTTTTGCAGAAGAAGACAATAGCAGAATATTTTTTTCTGCTGCGGAGGCAGCACAGGAGCGCTGCTTGAGTGAGAACAGGGAGGAATACTTATGGGGATCAGACTTATTGCAAGTGATTTGGACGGTACACTTTTAACCGATAAAAAAGAGCTTTCCGATAAGACAAGGGAAGCAATTGATAAGGCAGTCCGTCAGGGAATCTGGTTTGTTCCGGCAACGGGAAGGTCGTTTCGGGCTGTGCCGGAGCTTTTGAAAACGTATCCCGGCGTGGAATATATTATGACTTCCAACGGCGGAGCAATTTATTCCGTTTCACAGAACAGGAGAATATACGAATGTCTGCTGAGCGGAGAGGCTGTGGATGCGCTTCTGGCTCTTTTGAAGCCGGAAGGGATGGTTATGGAGGCTTTTGTGGAAGGAGTTCCTTATTCAGAGGCACGTTATGTGGAAAATCCCAGAGCTTATGGAGCTACGGAATATGGGGCGAAGTATGTGAAGCAGACGAGACTGCCGGTGGAGGATATGGAAGGCTTTGTGGCTATGCACAGGGAAAGGCTGGACAGCATGTCTTTTATCTGTGGTGACCCGGAGGTGCGGAAACTGTTTCGGGAACAGATCGCCTTAAGTGTTCCGGATATTTTTCTCACTTCCTCTGTTCCGCATCTTCTGGAAATCGGGAATTGCCGTGCAGGAAAGGGAAAAATGCTGAAGCATCTTTTAAGGCTTCTGGGAATTTCAACTGAGGAGGCCATGGCATTCGGAGATGCGGACAATGATGCGGATATGCTTTCCTCCGTAAAATATGGGATTGCTATGGGAAACGCATCGGAAGCCTGTAAGGAAGCGGCATCTTACATAACGGATACAAATGAAGCAGATGGGGTGGCAAAAGGGATTTTTCGATTCATATAGTCAATTCTTTGTCGGAAATGCTGAATAAGCATTTCCGATTTCTGTTAAAAAAGTAGAAAATATTTAAAATCCTCTCTAAAATAGTCACAAAATATTTCAGGAAATTTTGGTTATACTTCCGACTTGTCAAACTACGGTATTTCGGAGTAATATGATATTACAAACAGATGTCATACAATCATACAATATTACAAAAAGGAGGAGAAGGTATGTATAAAAAGGTATTGGCAGGGATGTTAAGTGTAGCAATGGCAATGGGAACTGTTATGGGAGCAGCGTCTGTTTCAGCCGGGGAAAACGAACCCTATAAAATCGGTGTTTTCCTAAGGTTTTCTGATGAAGCGGGAACAAAGATGCAGGCCACGATTAACAAAGCTTTTGAAGATATCAATGAAGCAGGCGGAATCAATGGACATCAGGTAGAAACGATTATGTATGATACGGAGGGTGATTCCCCGAAGGCCATCGATGCATTCAGCCGACTGATATCCCAGGATGAAGTGCTTGCGGCAATCGGACCGACTACTTCAAGCTGTGCGCTGGCAGTTATTGATATGGCAAGGGATTATGAAATTCCGCTGATGACACCTCAGGCAACCAATACGGATATTACGAAAGAATACGGAAATGAATGGTTTTTCCGTAACTCTGTAGCAGACATTTATCATTCCTATACCCTGTGCGACTATATCGTAGAAGATATGAAAGCAGAAAAAATTGCAATTGTGCACGAGACAGGAACCCTTGGACTTGGACAGTATGAGAATTTTGTGGAACGTCTGAAAGATGAGCATGGTATGGAGCCGGTAGCAGAACAGGAGTGGAATGAGGGTGATGTGGATTTTAAAACGCAGCTTCTTGCAGTAAAGGATGCAGATCCGGACGTGATTGTATTTGCAGGCCATGAGGCAGAGCTTGCGATTGCAGTCAGCCAGAGACTTGATGTTGGTATTTCTAAGGATATCCCCATTTGCGGATTTTCTTCGATGTCTTCCTCTGACTACTATAATGTAGCAGGTGATGCAGCAGTGGGGTCTGTTTTTGTTACCACATTCAGTCCGACGGATGAGAGAGATGATATTCAGGCATTTGTAGAGGAATATAAGGATGTTGTTCCGGCTATGGATCATAACAGTGCACAGGCGTACGATACGGTGCAGCTTCTTGCAGATGTCATGGACGGTTTGGAAATCGGCAATACTTCAGAATCCCTTGCAGATGACAGAACCATGATTCGTGATGCTTTGGCAGAAGTTAAGGATTGGCAGGGACTTACGGGTGTGACAAGCTTTGGACCCGGAGGCGGACCGGAGGACCGCGATGGAAAGACCGTTGCATCTGTATATCAGCTTCAGGATGACTTTACATGGTCCTGCCTGAAGGCAGCAGAATAACCGTGGAAGTGTTCCGGGGGGAAAGGTATGGTGATTGATTCATGGCGCATATTTTTGATCTGCTGATTGTCGGCATCGCTGTTGGCGCTTTGTATGGACTGCTGGCATTGTCCGTATCATTGATTTATGCATCTTTGGATATCGTCCACTTTGCACAGGGGGAAATTTTTACATTCGGTGCTTTTCTGGGCTGGGTTCTGTATATGAATCACGTTCCGTTTATTCTGGCGGTTATTTTGGGAATGGCAGGGACCTGTATTTTCGCAGTACTTATTCAGAAAACTATTTATAACCCGATTTTGAAAATGAGCGGTGGCTTCTCTGTCCGCGGATTGACTTTTGTTGTAGCCGGCTTTGGTATGTCTGCAATTTTGCAGAATTCCTATTGGCTGGTCTTCAATGCAGCATCCAAAAGCTACAATGTAGATTTTGGAGACAGTATTTTGCTGGGCTCCATTTCCATTCAGCCTATTTATATCGTCATTCTGGTATTGGCACTGCTGGTTATGGCGGCGCTTCATCTGATGTTTAAAAAGACAAAAATCGGGCTTGCAATGAAAGCAGTTTCCTATAACAAGGATATTTCTTCTCTTATGGGAGTAGAGGTAAATACCGTAGTTTCTTTTGCATTCGGTTTGGCGGCAGCTTTAAGTGCCCTTGCCGGAATTCTGAGCGCACAGATTATTTTTGTACGCTATAACATGTGTATGATTATGCTGCTGAAGGCTTTCAGTGCGGCAGTTGTCGGCGGCTTGGGAAATGTGTACGGTGCGATGATCGGCGGCCTGCTGATCGGAGTTGTGGAAACATTGGGCGGCAGTGTGATCGGGACACAGTATAAAGATATTGTCAGCTTTGCCATTATGATTGTCGTATTAATGGTAAAGCCCGGCGGATTGTTTGCAACGAAGACAAAACAGAAGGCATAAGAGGAGAAGAGTATGGATAAGACGCTGAATTATATAAAAAACCATAAAGATTTTTCTTTGACAGTTCTTATGGTCGCAATCATCTCAATTGTGCCCCTGGTTTTGAGCAATGATTACTTTATTCATATCGGATGTATGATAGGTATTAATATTCTGCTCGCGCTTGGCATGCATCTGGTAACAGGCCTTGCCGGACAGATCAATATGGGGCAGTATGGGTTCTATTGTATCGGGGCATATGCGGGAGCAGTACTGACTACGAGGCTGGGGCTTGGCTTTTGGCCGGGTGTGATTGGTGCAGTGCTCATTTCTGCCTGCTTCGGTTTCCTGATCGGGATTCCCTCCCTGAAGGTAGAAGGACCATATTTGGCATTATGTACGATTGGTTTTGCAGAATCTGTCCGCTTGATTATTAACAGTGCCGGCTGGGCAGGAAAAGCGAACGGAATTATGAGAATTCCCAGGCTGTCCGTTTTCGGAATTGAAATGCGTTCCAAGCTGCAGTGCTATATTTTTATTATGTGCTTTGCAGTAGTGGGAGTGATTCTGGTGAATAATCTGATGCGCTCTAATTATGGAAGAAGATATACGGCAATTAAGGATGATCCTCTTGCGGCTTCCGTTATTGGCATCAATGTCCGCAATGTAAAGCTTATGGCATTTGTTCTCTGTGCGGCATTTGCCGGAGTGGCAGGATGCCTGTATGCAAATTATTCGGGCTACATCCAGCCGACGACCTTTATTCAGGCACTTCAGACAAACTTTTTGCTGATGATTGTGCTGGGCGGCCTGGGAAGTTCCTGGGGCTCTGTCCTGGGGGCAGTGCTGATTACGGTAATTTATGAATATACACGAGCTTATGTGCAGTATCAGAAGATTGCATTTGGTATCATTATGATTCTGATCGTATTGTTCCTTCAGCGCGGCATTGTAGGAACATTGGTTCACCGGAAGCAGCAGAGGATGATCAGAGAGCAGCATAGGCAGGAAAAAGAGACCGGACAGGAGGGGAGATAAGCATGGCGATATTGAATGTAGATGAGCTGACCATGAAATTCGGCGGCGTAACAGCTCTGGATCATATCAGTTTAAAAGTGGAGCCGAATACGATTCATGGCATTATCGGGCCGAATGGTTCGGGAAAGACGACTCTCTTTAACTGCATCAGCGGAATTTATAAGCCGACTTCAGGTACGGTCAGTTTTAATGGAAAAGACATTACCGGGCTCAGGCCCCATATGGTCACGCGACAGGGAATTGCAAGAACCTTTCAGCTTCTTCGGATATTTCCGAGTCTGACAGTTTTGGATAATCTGATTTTGGCACAGAACATTAATGATAAAAGCAATCTGGCGGATGCTTTGCTCAGCAGTCCCCGGTCACGTGCCGAACAGAAACGGATGGAAGAAAAAGCATTTGAAATTCTGAAGATTCTCGGTCTGGAGAAGAAAGCCTACAACTCAGCAGAGGGCATCTCTATCGGTCAGAGAAGGATGCTGCAGCTCGGCATCGGCGTCATCAATAAGCCGAAGCTCCTGCTTCTGGATGAATGTGCAGCGGGCCTGGACCCGCTGAATGTGGACAAACTGATTGAACTGGTGAAGCTCTTTAAGGAAAAAGAGCACATTACTGTTTTGATGATTGAGCATATTATGGATGTTGTGATGAATGTCTGTGAAGAGCTGACGGTTCTGGACTACGGTGAGAGAATCTTTGTCGGGAAGCCGGAAGATGCGCAGAATGACCCGAAGGTTATTGAGGCTTATCTGGGTACACAGGAATAAAGGAGGGGAGAAGGGTGTTAAGAGTTGAAAATATTTGTGCGGGATATGGGAAACTGCAGATTTTAAATGGCATGACCATTTATGTAAAAGAAAACTCCCTGACAGCAATTCTGGGTGGAAACGGATGCGGAAAAAGTACAACGCTTAAGGCAATTACAGGGCTTTTGAAAGTTACAAGCGGAGATATTAAATATAAAGGGGAAAGTCTGGCCGGCACAAAGCCCCAGCATATCGTCCGGAAGGGGATTGCCTATGTTACACAGGGCAAAGATGTTTTTCCCTCCATGACGGTGGAAGAAAACCTGCTTCTGGGTGCGTATACCATTAAGGATAAGGCAAAAACGAAAGACAATATAGAAATGGTATTGGAATCCATGCCCCGTCTGAAGGACAAATTTAAAAGCGCTTCAGGAGTTCTGTCGGGCGGCGAACAGCAGATGTTAAGTATCGGACGTGGATTGATGTCTAATCCGGAGCTTTTGATCCTGGATGAACCTTCTGCAGCGTTATCCCCCAAAATCAGCGATGAGATTTATGCTTATGTAAAAAAGCTTCATGAGGCCGGACTTACGATTTTGCTGGTGGATCAGAATGTACGTAAGGCAATGGAAATCTCAGAGTATACCTACATTCTGTCGGAAGGTCATGTTGTGTTTGAGGACAAGACGGAAAATCTGAAGAGGCTGGATGATATGAAATCATTTTATCTCGGCAATATGCCGTCTAAATAATCAGGAAAAGGAGATAAAGCTTATGTATGAGAATCATTTAAAGGAAATTATGAAGAAACGCCCGGTTTTTGGTATGACGGTTTATACCGGTTCCCCTGCAGTCATTGAAGCCCTCGGCCATTTTGGGTTTGATTTTGCATTTATTGATGCTGAGCACACTCCGATGAGCGTAACGGAATTAAAGGATTGTGTCATGGCGGCAAGACAGACGGGCGTCAGCCCATTGGTGCGTGTGACCAGGCCGGATGAGATTGAAATAAGAAAGGCTTTGGAAATGGGTGCAGAGGGTGTCATTATCCCCCATGTAAAAACAAAAGCAGATATGGAAGCCTGTGTACGAGGAGCAAAATTCCCGCCAAAGGGCCGCAGAGGCTATGATGCTACCGTAAGAAGTGCCGCATACGGCGGAGCCGGTTTCAATGCCAGTGAATATATTGAACACAGCAATGAGACAGAGCTGGTGATTCCTATGGCGGAAGATTTTGAATTCATGGACAATATCGATGAGCTGATGAGTGTGCCGGGGGTGGATGCCATTAACTTCGGTCCCGCTGACTTTGCGTTATCCAAAAATATCCGTGTATTCTATGACGTAAATCAGCCGGATGTACAGGATGCTATGAATGAGATCGCCAGGAGAACCACAAAGCTTGGGATGGGACTTATGGCGCCTGCGATACCGCCTACGGAGGAAAGCGCCAAAACTCTGATCGGGCGTGGTGTCAATATGGTTATTATGGGCAGCGATATGTTTAATTTCCAGAACGCATTGAAGAATATCAAAAATAATGCGGTCAGTAAAATCATAGACGAAAAATAGAAACAGAGACAGAAATCTGAAAACCGGGAAGAGGAGAAGAAAATGGGAAATGATCCGTTATTCAGCGTAGAAAATAAAGTTTGTATAGTGACAGGAGGACTGGGGCAGCTTGGTGCACAGTATACAAAGGCACTTCATGAAAGAGGAGCAAGGGTGGCAGTTTTTGGCCGTAACATTTCAGAGGAAAAGATTGAGAAGGTATTTTCCCGAATTGGGTGTACCCGGGATGAAAATCTTCGCTTTTATACGGTAGACATTGTAAAGAAGGAAGACCTGGAAAAGGCCCTTAATGATATTGAGCAGGTGTGGGGAACACCGGAGGTTTTAATAAACAACGCCGGAATTGATACACAGCCCAGTGCACCGCCGGAAGTATCCGGACCGTTTGAGAATTTTCCGGAGGAAGTTTTTCGGGAGGTTGTAGAGGTCAATCTGGTAGGGACCTTTCTGGCATGCCAGGCAGTAGGTGCGCGAATGAAGGCTGCGGGAAAGGGAGGCTCCATTATCAACGTAGGTTCGATTTATGGCATGGTGTCGCCGGTGCAGGATATTTATGCCTACAAAAAGGAAATGACGGGTATTCCGTTTATCAAACCAGTCGCATATTCCGCAGCCAAATCAGGTGTATATAATTTGACAAGATATTTGGCTACATACTGGGGAAAGGACAATATCCGCGTGAATACCTTCACCCCTTCCGGCGTCTGGAGAGATACCCAGGATGAGTATTTCCAGAGAAATTACTGCAGCAGAATGCCGATTGGAAGAATGGCACAGGAGGATGAATACAATGGAGTAATCATTTTCCTTTCTTCCGATGCGTCCAGATATATGACCGGTTCCAATATGATCGTGGATGGAGGATGGACTGCATGGTAAATTCTATTGAATTGGAAAAGATTTTTTCCGCGCTGATCATACCGATGTATGAAGACCAGAGCATCAATTACGATGCTCTGGGACGTCTGGTTGACCTGCAGATACAGGATGGCGTGGAAGGCTTTTATTGCTGCGGCTCTTCCGGAGAGGGACTGCTGCTATCTTTGGATGAGCGTAAAAAGGTGCTGGAAACCGTTATGGAAAAGGCGTCGGGAAGAGTTCCTGTCATTGCTCATGTAGGAACGATACGTACGGCAGATGCGGTTGCGCTTGCACAGCATGCACAGTGTGTGGGGGCTAACGCCATTTCCATGATACCTCCCTATTATTATCACTTCAGTATGGATGAAGTGACAGGCTATTATGAAGATATTTTGAATTCCGTGCCCGGACTGCCGGGAATTATATATAATATTCCCCAGTTTACAGGCGTGGAATTCACCAAACAGAATGCCGGACGCTTGTTGGATAATCCGGGAATTATGGGAATCAAACATACGTCTCAGAATTTGTATTCTATGGAAAGAATGTCTCACGCATATCCGGGGAAGCTTATTTTTAACGGGTTTGATGAGCAGTTTCTGGGGGCTCTGGCATTAGGCGCCACCGCGACAATAGGTACGACCGTAAACCTTTTTGCTCCATTATTTTTGAGGGTGCGGAAATTGTATCAAAACGGCCGGAATCAGGAGGCTCTGAGAGTACAGTCTGAAATTAATAAACGCGTGGAGATAATGGCGAATGCCGGTATTTTTAACGCGGTCAAATATGGCTGGACTCTGCGCGGAGTGGATTGCGGTTCCTGTCGTTCGCCGTTTCGAAAGCTTACGGAGGAACAGAAAAGGGTAATAAAGTTGTTAATAGAAGAGTGAAATACATAAAAAAAGGATAATTCTTGTTTTTTAATATTTTCTATTATATACTAAAAATAGTATAAAATGCCATTGAATGACTGAATTTTGAGTTTGCTTTATAGAAAACGGACGGGAAAGCAGATGCGGATATAGTAGGGATATGGCTTTGGGATTGGGGTGTAACCATATGCAGGCAATTGCAAAAGTATCGGTTGTTCAGCAGGCTGAAAACGAAATCAAAAAATACATACTTAATGATTCCGTGCAGATCGGAGACAAACTGCCGCCGGAAAAAGTGTTCTGTGAGGAAATGAACATCGGCAGGGGTTCCGTCAGGGAAGCACTTCGCCTTCTGCAGGCCAAAGGTCTTGTGGAGGTCATTCAGGGCAAGGGGGCGTTTGTTGCCCGCAAGGAAGAAATGAAACAGGAAGAACTGGCAGAATGGTTCCGGGACAATGAAATCGAAGTGAAGGATATCAATGAAGTGCGAATGGCGATTGAGCCCCTGGCAATCCGTCTGGCCATTGAAAGATGTACGGAAAAAGAGTATCAGCGGCTGCAGGATATCCATGCAAGAACCATGGAGGCTGCAAAAAAGAAGAATGGTGTGGAGATTGCAGGCTGTGACGAAAAATTTCATACCTGCATTGTTGAAAGCAGCCATAATAAATTGCTGATAGCTCTGAATAAAGAAATTGTAAGGAGCTTAAAGAAGTTCAGGGAGCAGACCTTCAAGCTCGGAAACAATATTGAGAATTGTATTCCGTATCATACAGCCATTCTGGAAGCCTTCGGAAGGAAGGATGTTGAGCTGGCGCAGAAAAGACTGATGGAACATCTGGAGCGTGTTGAGATTGATTTGGAATCCAGCAAAAATTTTACAGAGAATTAGAGGGCGGATTTCAGGTAAATGCTTGACAAAAGTGAGATGATATGGTATTTTGATATAAATTTAATAAGCTAAACCGATGAAGCGGAGATAAAAGCGATGATGCGCGCACAGAGAGTCCGGGTAGGTGAGAGCCGGGCCGAGATGCAAGTTGCCAAATGGACCGCAGAGGGCGCAGTGAACAGCTTCGGCTCAGTATTCTGCGACGTAGGGCATACGTCAGTTGCCGGAAATATGAAGGTATTTTGCAAAGTGCACGGGTCGTTCCGTGAATCAAGGTGGCACCGCGGGTGATATGCATGCGCTCGTCCTTGGCAGAGGGTAAACTCTGTCATGGGCGGGCGCTTTTTATGTGGTGCGCACGGCTGCAAAGTTCCGGGTGCTGCCCACAGTATAGTCTTATTGAAATTATTCACAGGAGGTATTTTCCATGTATCCAACAATAGAAACAATCAAGAAGCTTGCAGCATCCGGCGAATACCGGCGTATCCCTGTCTGCCGGGAATTGTATGCGGACAGATACACGCCGGTGGAAGTAATGCGTACTCTTTGCAAAGTCAGCAGACATTGTTATCTGCTGGAAAGTGCCGGCCAGTCAGAGGTCTGGGGGCGGTATTCTTTTCTGGGCTATGACCCGGCTATGGAAATTACCTGTACAGACGGACTTATGAGGATACGGAGCACAGGGAAGGATGGAGAGTCAGAGGAAGCGGTGAAGCGGGTGGCGCACCCGGGAAAAACACTCCGTGAGATCATTAATGCCTTCAAAAGCCCGGTTGTAGAAGGTCTGCCGCCTTTTACCGGCGGTTTGGTAGGGTATTTTTCTTATGATTATATGAAATACAGTGAGCCGAAATTAAAGCTATCGGCGCATGAGGAGCAGGATTTCCGTGATATGGATCTGATGCTGTTTGACCGGGTCATTGCCTTTGACCATTACAGACAGAGAGTGCTTTTGATTGCCGGAGTTATGACAGAAAATCTGGAAGAATCTTATGAGAAAGCAGTGCAAAGGCTGCAGGAAATGGCAGAATTGGTCAAAGCAGGAGAGAAGAAAGAATTTCCTGTATTGAAGCTTCATTCAGAAATCCGGCCGCAGTTTCCGAAAGAAAAATACTGCGGTATGGTAGAAAAGGCAAAGCATTATATCCGCGAGGGAGATATTTTTCAGGTGGTTTTATCCAATCCCATGAGAGCAAAGGCAGAGGGGAGCCTGTTCGATACTTATCGTGTTTTGCGTGCGACAAATCCGTCACCATACATGTTCTATTTTTCCAGTGATGATATCGAGCTTGCCGGTGCTTCACCGGAGACTCTGGTGAAGCTGCAGAATGGTAAATTGAGTACCTTCCCATTGGCTGGTACAAGGCCGAGAGGCAAAAACAGACAGGAAGACCGGAGGCTTGAAGCTGACCTCCTGAAAGATGAAAAGGAACTGGCAGAGCATAATATGCTGGTGGATCTGGGAAGAAATGACATCAGCAGGATCAGTCGGATCGGAAGTGTGGAGGTTGAAAAATATTTATCCGTAGAGCGGTTTTCCCATGTCATGCACCTGGGAAGCACCGTGACCGGAGAGATTCGGGAGGATAAGGATGCCGTGGATGCAGTAGATGCAATCCTTCCGGCAGGAACACTTTCCGGTGCCCCGAAATTTCGGGCCTGCCAGATCATTGAGGAGCTGGAGCAGAGTAAAAGGGGCATTTACGGCGGGGCTGTGGGTTATCTGGATTTTGCCGGAAATCTGGACACCTGTATTGCCATAAGACTGGTTTATAAAAAGAACGGAGCAGTCTGCATCCGTTCCGGAGCAGGGATTGTTGCGGACAGTGTACCGGAGAAGGAATTTGAAGAATGCTGCAACAAGGCAAGAGCAGTCATGCAGGCGATTCACCAGGCACAGGAGGGATTGGAATGATTTTACTGATTGATAATTATGACAGCTTTTCCTACAATCTGTATCATTTGGCCGGGTCTGTGGAGCCTGACATCAGGGTGGTGCGGAATGATGAATATACAGTGGGAGAGCTTGCGCAGATGAGACCAGAGGCTCTGATTCTGTCACCTGGTCCCGGACGCCCTGCGGATGCAGGAATCTGTATTCCGGCAATCCGGTATTTTGCAGGAAGGCTCCCGATACTGGGGGTGTGCCTTGGACACCAGTCTGTCTGTGAAGCTTTTGGCGGCACAGTGTCCTATGCAAAAGAGCTGATGCATGGAAAACAGAAGAAAATCAGGGTAACCGGAGAGAGCATTTTATTTCAGGGAATGGGAGATTCTTTCCTGGCTGCAAGATATCATTCTCTCGCGGCAGTTAAGGAAAAATTACCGGAAAGCCTGAAAATAACTGCTGAATCGGGGGACGGTGAGGTCATGGCAGTGGAACATGCGAAATATCCTGTATTTGGCGTACAGTTTCATCCGGAATCTGTGATGACTCCGGATGGGCACCAGATGATTCGGAATTTCATGAATGTAGTGAGGAGGAAACAGTAATGATTAAAGAGGCAATTTTAAAATTAACGAAAAAAGAAGATTTATCTTATCAGGAAGCAGAAGCGGTTATGAATGAGATTATGGACGGAGAAGCGAGTCCTGTGCAGATGTCTGCGTATTTGACGGCGCTTTCTCTGAAAGGGGAGACGATCGACGAGATTACGGCATCCGCATCCGGAATGAGAGCACACTGCATTAAGCTGCTTCATGACATGGATGTGCTGGAAATCGTAGGAACCGGAGGGGATGGTTCCAATTCCTTCAACATTTCCACAACTGCATCCCTGGTAATAGCGGCAGGAGGTGTTCCGGTAGCAAAGCATGGAAACAGAGCAGCTTCTTCCAAATCCGGTGCGGCAGATGTATTGGAGGCGCTTGGCGTAAAAATCACAGTCTCTCCTGAGAGAAGTGCGGAGCTGCTGAAAAAGCTCAACATCTGTTTCTTATTTGCCCAGAATTATCACATTGCGATGAAGTATGTGGCACCGATTCGCAAAGAACTTGGAATACGTACAGTGTTCAATATTTTGGGACCTTTGAGCAATCCGGCAGGAGCGAACATGGAGCTAATGGGAGTGTTTGATGAGGCATTGGTAGAACCGCTTGCACAGGTTATGGCAAAGCTTGGCGTTGTACGGGGAATGGTGGTATACGGGCAGGATAAGCTGGATGAAATCTCTATGAGTGCGCCGACAGCCGTATGTGAGATCAAAGACGGATGGTTCCAGTCCTATGTACTGACACCTGAGCAGTTTGGTTACACAAGGTGCAAAAAAGAGGATTTGGCAGGCGGAACCCCTGAGGAAAATGCGGCGATTACAAGGGCGATTCTAAAAGGCGAAGAACGGGGTGCAAAACGTCAGGCAGTCTGTCTGAATGCAGGTGCTTCTCTGTATATTACCGGAAAAGCGGCAACCATAGAAGAAGGTGCCAGAATGGCAGAAAGCCTGATTGACAGCGGAGCTGCTCTTGCAAAGTTAGAGGAATTTGTCCGGGAGAGCAATCAGTAAGATGAAAAAATGAGTGTCCGGCTTGTATATAAATGCTGTTGGGACAGAGACGAAAGGAATTAGAGATGAACATTTTAAATGAGATTGCCGAGAGGACAAAAGAGCGGATTCAGAAAGCAAAAAGAGAGATTCCTGTTTCTGTTTTAGAAGAGCAGATGCGGATGAGGAGGTTTATGAAACAGGAATCCGGCCATCAGGAACATGAATCGAAGATGACGTTTTATCAGGCGTTAAGAAAGCCCGGGATGTCCTATATCTGTGAGGTAAAAAAAGCATCTCCCTCTAAGGGGCTGATCGCGCCGGATTTTCCGCATCTGGATATTGCCAGGGAGTATGAGCGGGTAGGGGCATCTGCCATCTCCTGTTTGACCGAGCCGTTCTATTTCATGGGCGCGGACCAATATCTGAAGGAAATTGCCGCCGCTGTCCGGATTCCTGTTTTACGCAAGGACTTTACGGTAGACGAATATATGATATATCAGGCGGGTACACTGGGAGCCGCTGCAGTACTTTTGATCTGTGGGATTCTGGATGATAAGCAGCTCAGGGATTACAGGATTCTGGCAGAGGAGCTGGGAATGGACGCCCTTGTGGAAGTCCATGATGAGGGAGAAGCAGACCGCGCCCTGGGTACGGGGGCAAGAATCATTGGTGTCAATAATCGGGATCTGAGAACCTTCCGGGTAGATATGAGCAACAGTGTCCGGCTGAGGAAAATGGCGCCGGCTGATGTGGTGTTTGTCTCCGAAAGCGGCATCCGCACCCATGAGGATATAAAAATTCTGTATGAGAATCATGTAGATGCAGTACTCATCGGGGAGACACTGATGCGCAGTTCTGATAAGAAAAAGGCGCTGGAAGAATTGAATGGAGGGGCACTTTGAATCAGGCAGGAACAAGGATTAAAATATGCGGACTGAGACGGCGGGAGGATATTCTGGCAGTCAACAGGGCAAAGCCGGATTTCTGCGGATTTATTGTGGAAGTTTCCAAAAGCTTCCGCAGTATTTCCGCAGAGAAAGTGAGGGAATTGACAAAAGGTTTAGCGGAAGGTATCCTTCCGGCGGGCGTGTTTGTAGATGCGCCGCCGGAGCTTCCGGTGAAGCTTTTGGAGGAAGGAAGTATCGCAATGGTACAGCTTCACGGACAGGAGGATGAGGCTTATCTTATGACGCTCCGCAGTTATACGGAGAAACCGATCATTCAGGCTTTTTCAATCAGGACTGAGGAGGATATTGAAAGAGCACTTACAAGTACCGCAGATTATATCCTGTTGGACCAGGGAAGCGGAGGAACAGGTAAGGTATTTAACTGGTCGTTAGTTCCTGAGATTTCCAGACCATTCTTTCTGGCGGGAGGGCTGGGCCTGGAGAATCTTAAGGAGGCAGTCTGCCAGGTGCATCCCTGGGCGGTGGATTTAAGCAGCAGTCTGGAAACAGACGGAAAAAAAGATGCGGATAAGATGCAAAAGGCAGTGAAGCTTGTGCGGAATCTGTTTTAGAGGAAGCGGAAGATAGCTCCGGTATCATGCCGGAGTTCACCACGGAGAGAGGAGAATACGGATGTCAGATGGTAGATTTGGAACCCATGGAGGCCAGTATATTCCGGAGACGTTGATGAATGCGGTTCTGGAGCTGGAAGAGGCATATGGGTATTATAAAAAGGACCCGGAATTTAACCGGGAGCTTACGGAGCTTTTGAACGAATATGCAGGGAGACCGTCACGTCTTTATTATGCATCGCATATGACGGAGGATTTGGGCGGGGCTAAGGTTTTTCTTAAGAGAGAGGACTTGAATCATACAGGTGCGCACAAGATCAACAACGTATTGGGCCAGGTACTTCTGGCAAAAAAAATGGGCAAGACACGTGTCATTGCAGAGACGGGAGCAGGGCAGCATGGCGTGGCAACGGCAACTGCCGCAGCACTTATGGGCATGGAATGTGAAGTGTTTATGGGAAAAGAGGATACAGAGCGTCAGGCTTTGAATGTATACAGAATGCGGCTATTGGGAGCCAGAGTTCATGCAGTGGCCTCAGGAACGGCTACATTAAAGGATGCCGTATCCGAGACCATGCGTGAGTGGACCAATCGTATTGCGGATACGCATTATGTGCTGGGTTCGGTTATGGGACCGCATCCTTTTCCGACGATTGTGCGTGACTTTCAGGCAGTAATTTCCAGGGAGATCAAAGAGCAGATGCTGGAAAAAGAGGGCAAATTGCCGGATGCGGTGCTTGCCTGTGTAGGCGGCGGTTCCAATGCCATCGGAACATTTTATCATTTCATTAAAGATGAAAATGTGCGTTTGATCGGATGCGAGGCAGCAGGAAGGGGAGTCAATACAGCGGAAACAGCGGCGACGGTCGCAACCGGGAAGCCGGGAATCTTCCATGGAATGAAGTCTTATTTCTGTCAGGATGAATATGGTCAGATTGCTCCTGTTTATTCAATTTCAGCAGGTTTGGATTATCCTGGAATCGGACCGGAGCATGCACATTTATATGATATTGGAAGAGCGGAATATGTACCCGTCACGGATGAGGAGGCAGTAGAAGCATTTGAATATCTGTCCAGGACAGAGGGAATCATTCCTGCCATCGAGAGTGCCCATGCAGTGGCTTATGCACGGAAAATTGTTCCTGCTATGGATAAGAATCAGACTGTCGTAATTACAATTTCCGGACGAGGAGATAAGGACTGTGCGGCAATTGCACGTTATAGAGGGGAGGATATTCATGAATAAGAGAATTACAGACGCATTTGCAGGGGGTAAGGCATTTATCCCGTTTATTACCTGCGGAGATCCCTCGCTGGAGATAACAGAGCGGCTTGTATATGCTATGGAGGAAGCGGGAGCAGATTTGATTGAACTGGGAATTCCCTTTTCCGATCCGACTGCCGAAGGCCCGGTCATTCAGGAGGCAAATGTACGTGCATTGTCCGGTGGTGTGACTACAGATAAAATTTTTGATATGGTAGTAAAAATCCGCAGAAGCAGCTCCGTTCCAATGGTATTTATGACCTATGCAAATGTTGTTTTTTCTTATGGGACAGAGCGTTTTTTAAAAAAAGCGGCAGAAACCGGGATGGATGGACTGATCCTTCCGGATGTTCCCTTTGAGGAAAAGGCAGAGTTTGACCCCATATGCAAAAAGTACGGACTGGATCTGATTTCTTTGATCGCGCCGACCTCGCAGGAAAGGATCACACAGATTGCCAGGGAGGCAGAGGGCTTTGTTTACTGTGTATCTTCTCTTGGAGTAACCGGAATGCGTACACAGATTACCACAGATATCAGAGCAATGGTGAGGCTGGTAAAGGAAGAGAAGGATATTCCCTGCGCCGTTGGCTTTGGTATTTCCAATCCTGAGCAGGCGAAAAAAATGGCAGCACAGTCGGATGGTGTAATCGTTGGTTCGGCCATTGTGAAGCTGTGCAAAACTTACGGAAAAGACTGCGTTCCTTATGTGAAGGAATATGTAAAGCGCATGAAGGAGGCGGCGAATGCAGGATGAAAAGTAAAAACAGAGCAGCCCGCAAATGTATTTTTGAGGGCTGCTCTGTTTTGGGTTTTATTTTTATGGAAGAGTCTCTTTGAGTGAATATTTGCGGGGGAGAGCTTACAGCTTCGAAGCCCGAAGCTCCCCCTCAAGGTTATCAGAAAAGACCAGTGATCTTTCCGGTTTCGTCTACGTCGATTCTCTCGGCAG
>URVB01000018.1 GCA_900551075.1 uncultured Blautia sp.
GTGTTTTATTCAGTTTTCAATGTGACATGGAAAGAAAAGGAGTTAATTTTATGCCCAAATTAGGGTTTTCAGACGGTCTGAGGGGGGGATCGATCTTTTTCTCGGCCCCGGCTGTTTTGTCTGCGTTCTGCTCCGGGGACTTCTGTTCCGGTGTGGCCGGCTTTCACAGGTTCCTTTGTGGGAGCCTGTTCCGGGGCCTTGCCCGGCCCGGTGTCCGGCGCTGCCGTCTCCGGGATTTTTGTGGTCTTATCATCTGGCATACACATTTACCTCCTGATTTTGGACATGAAAAAAGGGTCCTGACTTTTACATCAGGTCCCGGTGGGGTGGTTCCTCCTTTCTCAGCCAAGATACAAAAATACCGCCCGTATTCTCGTTTGGGCGGTATCTCTGCGTAAGATTGGCAGTCCATTGTTAATTTTTATAATGTTCCCTTTGTACACCGTTGCAACCGTATTCAAATGAATCGAAAACAATTTAAGAAAATCATAGATAAAGGACACAATCTAATGAAACCAAGTTTTGCATATACTATCATAGAGTTAGTCTTATCATCCATACAGAAAAGGAGCATGACGCATGTCAAAAAAGAAACAACAAGGATCGTATTTTAAAGACCGGAGAGAGTCAGAGAACAAACGGCAGATACTTATGCAAATATATAGATACCTTTGGAGTACCGCAGTCAGCGTATTTATGAAAACTTGTGAGGCAAACTTGTCCTTACAGACAGAGTGCCAAAAAGGAAACGTGAATGTCATTACTACGGAAAAAGCAGGGATGCCCAATGACCCGGAACGCCTTCAGCTAACGCTTGTTATTATTGGTTCTGCCAGTTTTCGCAGTTTCTTTTTGTTTTTTATTTGTCTACTTGACAGGGAACGGTTCAATAAATTGAAAATCGCCCGGCTTAACTTTAAAAGCAACACCTAATATTTATCATATTTCACACTTACTCCTACTTTCTCCACTCAAAAAGCTTTCCGCTTCCATTACCACCGCTGACGCTTATCTCTCCCTGCAGGATATCACTGCCTGTCTCATAATAAGCGTTTAAGGTTCCCTCATTTCCGAAAACTTCCAGGATTTCCCTGTCAATCAGAATATGTATTTCACGAAAAGACTCCGGAAGCTGCGTCTCCTCTTCTTTATAAATGAGTGCATTTTTTTGAATTATCAGCTTCTGACCGAAAAATTCTACAGCTACAGGAGCCTCATCCTCAAGCTCCAGCATAATTTCCGAAACCACATCCTCGGTGACCTTTGTTTTAAATCCCTGATCCCCCCCATTGTTGGTACGTTGTTTTTTGTTGTTTGTATAGTAGCACACGGTTTTTTATATGTCAATCGGTTGTTATATTTTTTGATGTCAAACTTTATTTTTGGCACATTATTAAAATATTTCCTTGGATTTTCATGCATAATTCCTATGTATTTTATATTTAATATCATTTTTTATGCGATATTAATTATATTTTTTTATGTTTATCGATTGTTATATATTTTCACATACGTCTTTTGCCGCGCCCCATAGCACAATCCTCACGGAATATTCTTTATGTCACAGGAGCGGCATTTAATGACGCAAAAAATCGCCGTACCTCCCGGCACGACGATTTTTTTAATTTGTATTCAGGTACTTTCCCTTTCTGTAAGAGTCACCGGAAAGACAGTTCTTTTCGGCACCATAGTCCCTGCCCCGGCCTGAATCAGCAAAGAAACCGCAGCTTCTGCCATTTCCCTTACCGGCTGGCGAATTGTAGTAATTCCAGGCGTTGTAAGAGATGCTATGTTTACATCATCAAACCCCACCACTTTCATATCTTCAGGTATGGAAATATTTCTTTCACTGCACACTTTAATCACCTGGGCAGCAATTAAATCAGATCCTGCAAAAACGCCATCTGCCTCAGGATATTCATCCAGAGTCCGGCGAATAAACGAATAATAATCCATTTCATTATAATATTCCTGTCCGGAAGTAGCTTTCGAAAAATCCACTCCCTGTTTCCTGCACACATCCTCAAAAGCAGCAGCTCTCTGATCCGACGGCATCTCAAGCTTTAACAGCCCGCCAATAAAAACAAGATGCTTACAGCCTTTGTTGATTAAATGTTCCGCAGCCAGACGGCCACCCTGATAATTATCACATTCTACTCCGGCCGTTCCATCATCCAGATAACGTTCAATCGTTATCAAAGGAAAATCCAGATTCCGGAATTCCTCGGTATGGAGCCCCCCGCTGCACAGAATCAGCCCGGCTACCCTGTTGCTCCGGCACATTTCTATGTATTCCTCTTCCCTGGCATTCTTTCCTTTGGAATTAAAGAGAAGAATCTTATACTTGTTATTATACGCAGCCACTTCGAGATTGCTGATAAGCTTGGCAAAATACGGATGCACAATATGGGGCACAATCACCCCAATGGTATTGCTGCTCTGCTTCGACAGGGAACGTGCCATTTCGTTAGGCTGATAATTCAGCTCTTTCATCACTTCATACACCCGGTTTCTGGTCTTCTCACTGATATATCCCCGGTTATTCAGAACCCTTGACACCGTTCCCACGGTCAGTCCCGACTCCCGTGCAACATCTTTTAAAGTAGCCATACATCACCTTTCC
This sequence comes from uncultured Blautia sp., assembly GCA_900551075.1. GTDB lineage: Bacteria > Bacillota > Clostridia > Lachnospirales > Lachnospiraceae > Blautia_A. The sequence goes on from URVB01000018.1 coordinate 2,624, forward strand.
ATAATGAAACATTATTTCATCATTTTCCTTATATATTTCCAGCCCTGATTTTCCCGCAAAAGCTCTGCCATACCGGAGGCAGAATCGAACTGTATAATATTATCATAGTATTTTCACTGTACATATGTCAAACGCTACTCATATCGTTTTCAGTAATATCAGTTCTTACCCGTTAATCTTCATCATCTGTTGCACAGGGCGCCAGTTCTTCCGTGTATAAAGAAAAAAAGTGTGTATGTCTGAACGTGTTATGTGTGATCCGCGACTTCCATGATAAGATTTACTACATCCCTGAATCCTTGAAGGTATGCCTTTTCTCCATATTCAGCATTTCTTTCATTACATGCGGATAGTGCTCTGTCTACAATTTCCCATTGCTTCTGAGTCAGACCGATTTTGTCTATACGCAGTATCGCTTTATGGATTTCGTCTTCTTTTTTCTGATAACCTTTATCTTTACTTATAGATTCCTCCAGGGCAGTATTCAGTCTATGTATACAAAACGATTCCAATACGGAATTTGTTACATGTTCCGTATCAAGCGGCGGTTTTCGCTTTTCCAAAATAGCGGGAACATCATGATCCACATGACGTTCATACTTTTCAGCTAATTCTCTGTATAGCTGAAATCCCACCAGTATTCCCGCTTCAAAATAAATGTCATCATGGACACGGGCAAACTCAGATATAATATCCAAAAGTCTGCTATCTTCTCTGTCAACGTCCATATATAGTTTTTCCATGCCGGCAAAGAAAGTCTCATAGGATTCATCAATCGCACTGTCATAGTTTTCTATCATAGTTTCATTTTCCCCGGTAGCATACTCCAGATAAGACAGGATGTTGGTGAATCTGCTTCTTTTCAGCATTTGACTTATTTCACGCATAAAATTCCTCCTCCTTTTAACGGTACACCGTTAGTTTACATCTTTTCATTTCTCCTGTCAATGGTGTACCGTTAATATTATGATGAAACTTAAGATATACTGAAACTAACTGTACATAAGTAAAGGAGAATTTATATGACGTATTCTGAAGCTATTATAAAAAGATTGACAGGGCTATGTGAAGAAAGAAAAATCACTGTCAACAGACTTGCCACCTTATCCGGTATCACTCAATCTACCGTAGAAAACCTGATGAAAGGCAAGACAAAGAATCCAAAGCTGAAAACGCTTCACAAGCTTGCTATCGGATTAGATATGACCGTTTCTGAGTTACTGGATTTTCCGGAAATGAACGAGTCAACTTTTGAAGATGAATAACAGCAGGATAATGCCATAAAGTAAGTATCAAAAATAAAAAAGTAAGGGCAGGAACGGCAACGCTTTAAAGGCACGCCGTTCCCACCCTATTCCGCCGTCATCTATATGATTGCCGGAAAATCTCATTCTTTTCCAGAGACCGGGTGTGGGCAGCGCCCGCAAAAAGGAAATAAATACGGGCGGTTATTTGTCATACAAAAAATTTAAATTCAAATTCAATATAACAACTTTTACTTATATAATATCCCGTAAAACAGTGTAATATAGATCATCGCCAACATAACACTCCACTTATCCTGAAGTATATGTAAAACCAGATCCCCCTTAAAGTCTTTTTTTTTATATTGTACTTATATTTAATACACAACATCATTAATAATATAAGTGTCCATATTATCTTTCTGCCATATATATCTATAAGTTTGCAGCACCAAAAGCCATACATGATAACAGTAAATATCAATAATAAATCTATACTTCTTTCTATCACATATCCGGAATTTCTGAATCGTATTGACTTTCTTTGTATTTGTACCGGTAATTCCAGTTCATAATAACGTTTGCTTAGAATAAGAACCAAAATTCCCGCCATAACACTTATGTATAAAGATTTTTCCATTTTTATTCCTGTTAAAGCATATGCAAATTCCAGTCTGAAAAAATATCCCAGCTCAATTAAAGCAACATCTAAAACGGCAATATTTTTGCCTTTTACTGAGTATATATAATTAAATATTAAGTACAATATCATGATAAATAAACACTTTATCCAATTCGTATAATCAGTAATTAAAAAACATATGGATAAGCTTATTAAAATATTAATCATAAAAGCAGACCCGGCCACGGAAATTCTTAATTCTCCAGCCGCAATCGGTCTATTGCATCTATAAGGGCAGGCTTTATCATAATTTAAATCTATGATATCATTTAATATATAAATACTTGATGCCAAAAAGGAAAACACAAATACTCCAAGTAATATTTTTAAAAATAATACTCCATCATTCATTTGAGCCTCAAGAAATATGGGCAAAAACATTACCAGATTTTTAATCCAGTGATGTGGACGCATACTTCTCAGGATAACACATATCCTATTATCTTTTCTCATTTTTCACCTCCCTGATTCAATCAGCTTTTATTACATTTTTCAAAAGTCTAACTGCATATTTGAGATAAGATTTAAACAAGAAAAAATTACCCTTACATTCTTTTAGTCTTCTAATAATGTACTGACGTCTAAAATAATATTTAAAAAGAATTTTTTTCCTGATTTTAATCAGTTCTTCTAATGTCACATAACGTGTTCCCAGTATTGCGGGCTTGAAATAATCTGTTCCAAATATATCCTTTTTAAGAACTTTATCTTTTTTAGCTTCCTCAAATAATTCAGTGCCATAAAAGGGCTCTGGTATATGAATCTCTATAAAATCAGTATTTAAACTATATATTAATTTTTCTGTTTTTTTAATATCATCTCGATTCTCCCATGGAAATCCTATCATATAAAACCCATATGTCAAAATTCCTTCATCTTTTGTCCATCTCACAGCTTTCATGCAATCACTGATTTTTATCTCTTTTTTTATCCTTTTTAATGTTCTTTCACTCCCACTTTCGAATCCGAACGCTATCATAAAACAACCGGCTTTGCGCATATAATGCAATGCTTTTTTATCCAATGGTTTTACTCTGCTGTTTGCAGTAAACCGTATTTTTCCATTTAAGTCTGATTCCATAATAAGCGTACACAATTCTATGACCCATTCTTTATTAATTGTGAATGTATCCGCCTTAAAAAAGAAATTATATATGTTATATTTTTTATAACATTCCTGCAGCTCTTCAATGACATTTTGAGGACTTCTAAATCTCACTTTATTTCCGGAAATGACAGGTGTTAAACAATAAATACACTTTCCCGGACAACCTCTCGACACTTGAATAGTCGCCATGGGCTCACCCGTATCCGGTCTTACATACAATGTATTATCCATGTATTCTCTGGCGGGAAAAGGTATTGAATCCAAATCATTTTCCCAATAACCAAAATAAGTTTTTATAATTTTTTCGTTCGATTGTATGTAGAAAATATTAGGAATATCTTCCACCCTGCCTATCTTACGTAAGCTATAATCCGCTATTTTTCCAATAGAACTTTCAATTTCTCCCCCTATTAAAAAATCGACATAAGAGAAGTCAAACTTTTTCAACATTTTAATATCAGCATTATAAAAAATAGCTCCTTTTAATACAACAATTAAGCTCTGTCGCATTCTTTTTATTTCAGAAACTATTTCTATATCTGAAAAAACAGTTGCATTTGTAGTGGAAACAAGAATCATATCAGGCTTAAATTCCATAATATCATTGTATAATGTTTCCATAGAAAGCCCTTTTGATTGATAATCTCTCAAAAAAATTGAATAATTGCTTTTTTTCAGTATAGCTGCAGCATACCCTAAATCATTACATGCACGCATCGATGTCGCTGACGAAGCGTCAACATTCCCCTGGCATCTGTCCTCACCCCTCAGATATTTTTTTCCTGGTGGATAAAACAACATAATTCTATTCATATCTGCTACTCTTTCAATATTTATTCCATATATTTTTTTTGAAACAACTGTGGATGACTAATCAGTACAAAAACTGCTTTCGCTCCATACAAAAGAGCTAAAAAATCATATCGGCTTCGAACAGATAATATCCGTTTTATCACGTACGAAGGTCTGCAATAAAAGCGTTTAAAGCCTAGTTCCTTTAAATTTAATATTTCTTCCCGTGTCATTGAAAATGGAACAAAAGCACCTGTTTCAAAAGTGAGGTCCTCAGTTTTATCGGTCATCGTTCCATACCTATCTATATTATTATACAATTCAGTCCCCGGATATGGGGTCAGTGTATGAAAATTGACCATATCAGCATTTAATTCTATTGCAAAATCAATCGTTCGCAGGCCTTCTTCGTATGTTTCTCCCGGAATTCCAAAGATGAATGGCGTGCTCACCTTCAATTTTGCTTTTTTTGCCATGGAGACAGCTTTTCTTATGCATTCTATAGTTACATTCTTTTTCAGTGTGTCTAAATTCTTTTGCACACCGCTTTCCACTCCGAACAGAACCGCATAGCAGCCGGACTTTTTCATATCTTTAAGCAGCTCAAAATCCACCGCGTCCGCACGCGAGGAAACATACCACGATACTTTAAGCTTCCGTCTTCTTATTTCTTCACATATTTTATGTACTCTTTCCTTATCGGAGGTAAATGTATCGTCTAAAAATTTTATTTCTTTGGCCTTATATTTTTTTACCAAGAACTCCATTTCATCTACTACATTCTGCGGACTTCTATATCTCGTTTTACAATAACCGTATGTATGAAAGCAAAAGATGCATTTTCCATGTGAGCAATCTCTTGAACTTATCATAGAAAAAACCGGTGCCTTTTTATATGTCCCAATATTAGGGCGGTACTTCGTTGCAAGATCACCCAATAATTCAAATGCGGGAAAGGGCAATTCATCTAATTCCATTATCGGGTCAGCATCTTCATTCACAATAATTTCTCCATCGATATCTTTATAAATGATTCCTTTTATTTTGCCCAGAAATGTTTTCCCTCCCTCTTCTAATTTTTCAACTAACTCAGGTACCGTATATTCACCTTCTCCAGTAAAAATACAGTCCAGACTGCTGCATTCCTTTAGACATTTCTCTCTCCAGCCTATGGCCGCTGGTCCTCCCAGTGAAATAAAGACATCCGGAGCCGTCTTTCGAATCGAATCTGCCGTATGCATGGCCTTCTCCCATATCGGACAATTTGCATGAATTCCAACAAAATCCGGATTGTACTTTCGGTATCTCATGATAATCTCTTCGTGTGAATAAAAGGCTCCATCAACAACCTGTACATCAAATCCCTTTTTCAAAAGTGCCGCAGCAATATAAAGCAGTCCCAATGGATGCCATCTATGAGTTGTACTATTACCAAATTCCTCTAAAAAATAATCTTTTGTCTCCCAAGCCGGAAAAATCAGCATACATTTCATTTTGTTCTCCTTACTTTTATCGTTTACTTTTCAGATAGCAGCATCCGTAACATCCCTCTATGATACAATTGCTTTTTACGGTATTTCTAAAATTTTTAAATCTGTCACAATTCCACAGTTCATTTATGGACTTTTGCCTTACATTTCCAATTGCGTAAGGCAAACAAGGAAACACCTCTCCGTATGGTGATATCCATAAATGAGACCACGGCATTTTACATGGTTTGAAACTGCTTAATGCAAATAAATCATCCTTTTGAAGGGTATTTATCTCCGGGTAAAATCGAATTTTAATTTTATTAATTTCTTTTAATTTATTGAGCATTTGCAAACTATAATCAGTAAATTTATTTATTTTTTCCCATTCATTGGTCTTTTTTAATTGGTTTATATCAACAACAGATTTTGGACTAAAGGGATATTTGCCAAACGGAAATGAAACTGTAAGAAAATCCGCATTCAATTCAACCGCCAACTTGGCAATTTCATAAATTTCATTTATATTCTCTCCTAATATCATTGTCTTTATATCGATAAGGGGATATTTTTTCCCATACTTTTGTTTCATATTTTGCAATAATCTGATTGTTGATATTGTTTTTTCAAAGCACCCCTTTACTCCCCTGATTTCTTCGTGCCGCTTATCCATTCCATCTATGGATATACCTAATAGTCTCACTTTACTTTCAATCAATAAGAAGATGTCATCTTCATCTATTAAAGTAGCATTAGTCAGTATATTACAAAAATTCTTTTTGCAGGCATACTTAATAATTTCAGATATGTCCGGTCTGATAAAAGGCTCTCCGCCAGTCAAAGTTATTAATGTATACGGCTGCATTTGATCAATGATATTTACGATTTCTTCATAGCTCAGTTCACTGACAGAAAAGTTATTGTTTCTGATTTCTTTCTGAAAACACATTTTACATGATAAATTACATTTATATGTTAACATTAAGCTAGCTCTTAACGGTGGTAATGCTTTTCCGCCAAAGCAGCAATACGGCAGCCCAGCGTGGAGATCCATACCGATGTTATACAATTTTGAATAATCAGGTTTCATTTTATTCTCCTAGAAATGACTAAATTTTTTCAATCCATATACCGTATCCAAACTTTCTATAAAAGGATTTATTTTCCTGATGGTCAAGTCATCTAATAAAACGCTGCCCAGAACAAACGGCAATTTTACTTGAAAAATAGTGCAATTTCTGCATAATTCTATCTCCTTATATCTTCCCTCAATATGCAGTCGCCTCATTTCCTGAATTTTTTCTCCGTTCCAAATATTTTTTAATGAATCTTTTTGTATATTGCCAATTGGATATTGCCCTATTAAATCGACACAACAGGGCAGAACCGTGCCATCCCAACAAACAACCGGTTCCCGCCAAAGCATAATACACGGACGCGGCTTTTCTCTTTTTTCATCAATTTTATAATTTAATTTTGAAGCTATATCACCCGTATTATAAAAGGGCTTTATCCTTACACTATCAGCTTTTTTTCTCCAGTAGCTCTGAAATTTTTTAATTTCAAAACTATTAATTTCCATTTTGACTATTTGCACCTGAACGAACGGTCCACGTCCTAATCGTCTCTTCATTTCGATAAAGTTCTCAATATTTTTTACAGTTTCTGCAAAGTTTGCCTTTCTAATATGTGAATACGTTTCTTTTGTAACCGCATCTATAGAAAAAACAATCATATCCAACCCGGAATTTATCAAGGCATAGGACATTTCGCCTGTTAATAAACTCCCTGTTGTTGTAATCTGTACTTTGATGTTTGCTTTGTGGCATATCGAAATCAACTTACTAATATCAGGATGTAAAAGAGGTTCTCCACAATGAAATAAATTTATCAGCTCTAATGTGTTTTTATTTTCCTCAATAATTTTTTTCAATAATGCTTCAGATATATGCCCTACCGGCCTGCTCATAAATTTTCTCGGACACATCCGGCATTCTTCATTACAGCAATTAGTAGCTTCGACCTCCAAAGTTATCGGTGAGTGTGGAACAATTACTTTTTTATTTAAGAAGCTGGTTATTGCCAGGCACCTATTTCTCATTTTTTTCATTTTGTAACTCCCCTCTGTTTTTTGATCCAAAATACTTATATAAGTATGAACACATACCGAACGCAACTCCCAAACCACTATAAAAATATCCAAGCCAGTGCATAGTAATCCCTTTTATCATAAAAGACAAAGTATATTTTCTTTTCATACAAATATAAAATTTTGCATTCAGAAGGAACAAAAGACAGGGGGTGATTATTCTATATATTTTGAAATTATGTATTTTCAGCAAACGGAGCATAATTTCCATTAATATGGAAATATATAGCAATAACACACTCATAATATTATTAGAGCCCGTACTCAGCTCGCTATTAAAAATTTTATGTTGTATGAATAATTCAGTATATGGCACAGCTCTATTAAAGACATCACTTTTTACTAAACTAAAAAATGTGTATCTTTTCAGATGTACAACCTGAACAGACTTGTCTAATAATATTTTGTATCCGGATTTTGCAAGTCGGATTCCCAGGTCTACATCTTCCAATGCTGTAGTGGTGATACTCCCATCAAAGCCTTCCACCTGTTCAAAAGTTTTTTTCCATATAAACCCGCAGGCTGTAAAGAATGAAAAAATTTCTCCGTCAGAAATACAATGGGTATAATGATGTAAATAATTTTTGTATTTTGAAACAAAATTTTCTACAGGAGTATCGTCTGAATACGCCCCTATTACAGCCGCATATTCCGGATAATTACGCAATCGCCTTATTCCTCGTATAATAGTATCCGGAAGTATCTCTACATCCGCATCTGCAAAAAACAGTATTTCACTTTCAGCACAGGCAACACCTGTATTTCGTGCCACTGCCGGACCCTTATGTTGATTTAATTTTACAATTCTGCAAGAATATTTTTGCACGATCTCAAGTGTTCTGTCCTGCGAATGATCATCAACAACGATAACCTCTTTTATGTATTTCGAATGCATAAAAACAGATTTCAGGCACTTATCTATGGTCTTTTCACCATTATATACCGGAATTATAACAGAAACAGCATTTTCCATTGTATATCAATTCCTTTCCCGAAACGCCTCTTTTCATCTCTTACACTTTTCCACTTTTTATTTATTAACTTCAAAATCACATTCTATATGCCTGGCTTTTTGTCCACTCATATTATATGTAAGCTGTAAATTCAGAGATTTGGAAGACTTATCCACCTTAGAAAATACTAAAATTCCATTCCACACCAGTTCATCTACTGCCAGCGATTCACCTCCGGGAAATGCCTGATTAAACATTGTCCACTTAAATGTTTCTAACAAGGGTTTTAGTTCTTCCGGAGTATCAGCAGCTATTTCTTCATTGAGTAATGGATACTCTTTCCCCTCATTGTCCGTCAGCTTCATTTTGTCATAATCTAAGTCTACCATTAAAAAGGTAGGTCCATCTTTTTGCTCTACAGTTATGTCAAAAACTGTGTACTCTTCTGCTTTTTCATATTTTTTAATGTCTTCAGGCTCTATGTATCGAATTTTAACCGTTGTTCCCATTCCATCCGTCCAGTTATAACTGTTTTCAGATATTTTTTTATTTATTATGGTAGTGCCATTCGATACTTTTACTTCCTCACAAACCCCTAATACAACAAGTAAAAGCAGCCCCACAATAATACCAAAAATGATTTCCTTTTTTCTCATATGAACCCCCGCCTATTCTGCAATAGATTTATTCTTCAGGATATAAAACGATTGTGGCGCATCTTGATTAGTTAAAAATTCAAAGAAGTCTATATTCGGAACATTATCATGATATTCTTTAGGATACGGTATCTCTACCAGTTCATAATCATCCGGATCAAACTGATAAAATGGAGAGTTTACAGGATAAAAATCCAATGTATCAAAGATAATCCAATCAATCTGGGTATTTTGCTTATGTACTAAATTTTCTATTTCCGGACTACTATATAAAGGAAAGAACTCATAAATAACATTCATTCCGGTATAAAATCTAATGGCATTTGCATCCGCCCAAAACGACAATACAGTCTGAGACTTTTCGCCATTTTCATTTAAATATTTAACTATTCCCTCAATTCGATTATCATAATCATGAAATAAGGATTTTATATGATCCGCCAAATATGAGCGTATTACCATTTCATCCTTTAGATAATGCTCAAGTGAGGCCCCCTCCACAAAATCACATCTCGAATTCGGAAGTACTGTTTCGATTGTTTCCCCTTCAATTCCCATTTTTTCAACTAATAAATAAGGAAATATATTCCATATATTTGTTGTCAGGCAAATGGTTAATATCAAAACGCCTATCCACCGATTGTACTGATAAATGTTATAAATAAAAAACGATGCAATTAATATCAGCACAGGTATCACCGGCATAGCATATTGTGTGGTTAAAATCGGGATAACAGATATAAAACCGATATACAATGGTACACTTAAAAACACAAAATATCTTGTATCAACGTGCGCTCTGCTATCGCTTAATTGGCTCCGCTTAGCTTTCGTAAAAATTCTGAAAACCAAATATATAATGCCCAATGTATATATTGGTACAAGCCAGGAATTAAGTTTCCAGAAATATATAGTGAAATTTTTAATCCATGTATTGAATTCCGGTCCCGTATCTAAAGGTGCATGTGGTTTCGCATATAAAAACCAGGTTAAGGTAATAATTCCCAAAATAATATGGCTTCCAATAAATTTTATCAGTAACTTATACTGTTTTCCTTTTAAAAACAAAATGCTTCCGTATAGTCCGATAACTAAAGTAAGAAATACCCAAAAAGGGTAGTATGAATGGAATAATAATGCTGAAGAAATAATAAACAGCGCCAGGTGCCTAGTTCTTTTATCCTTCAGCCAGGCAAAAAACATATACATCGTTAATATGGTAAATAAGCATGTTAATGCATAATACCGCGATTGTCTTGAATAAACAAGAAAAGATACATTAAATGCCAACAGCAGCATAGATATTTTAGCAAATTTCTTAGAGCCTGATAAAATTTCAGCCAGAAAGTATATTGCAATGATACTCAGTAAGCCCGCTAATGCATACGGTATACGAGCAGCTAAAGTTGTTTTGCCGAATATTTTAAATGAAATTGCAGTAACATAGAATTGAAGCCATGGATGTGATACCCACACTTTATCAGATGTTATATCCCCCTCAAAAAAAGGCGAAACTAAATACTCTCCATCCCATACCTTGGGATAACCGTATTTCATTGTATTTTCACCCAAAATCATAGTATTCGCTTCGTCTATAGGAGCATATGAATTTCCCAAATTTCCAAATAATAATATACTTGATATTAGAATGACAATTATCATAAAAATATTATTTTTTAAAAAACTTCTTAATTTAATCATATTATCTCGTATAATCCAATTATCTCAGATGGTAATTTGATTTTTCCTTTCTCCCAGATTTGACCGGGTATTTCACATTTCATCTATTACTGTTCATCAGTCTGTAAACGCCTGACATTTCTTTCAGCCTCATAAAGAGTAATTGTTTCTAAAGGAAAACGATATTTCGGAGGGGCAACCAGCTTGTAATAAAATCCCTGTCTTTTTAATTGAGACAGTATAAATTTTCTATTTCTATCTACACAAGAGAATAATATTTTTCCATTAGAATTCAGATATTTATCCACGTTATTGCAAAAATCTTCTAATACTTTTCCATTCTTTCCGCACATCCAGCCCTGCTGATACGGGAATTTGGGTTCTTTAAAAAAAGAGGGGGCAAGCCACAAAATCAAGTCAAACTTCTCATTTTGAACTGGTTCGAAAAGATCTCCTCTCCTTACATCCACCAAATTTTCAACCTTATTCAGCTTCACATTGTGAGCAGTACACATTACCGCATTTTCAAAAATATCAGTTGCTACAACATGTCCCCCCTGCAATGCGGCTACTATCGCCTGCACTCCTATTCCGGTTCCAACATCCAGGACTTTCATACCTCTGTCCACATGTATATGTTTCGCCATATGCTCCGTAGTTGGAAATTTTAGAGTTCTGGAAAATTCAGGATTATATACCTTCGGATAAACATCAAATGGTATGTTTAAAATATAAATTCTTTGTATCTTTTTTCTCGTATGAATATAGTCAAAAACCACAAGCGTCATTTTTCTCATAATTATACGAAATATATTTGCCACATCGTTTTTCCTTCCTATTTTTCAATACTCTCATTCTCTACTTTTTTTATTTTACATAAAAATGCCTTATAGTTTCCTCCAAAACCACTTTTACCAGGCTGGTACGGAACAAGCAAATTTATATTCGATTTCCATACGCCAAAGAGGTTAGGCTCCTCAGCGTCTTCTTCCGGAAACCACCAACCGTTATCTGCATTTACCATCCACGTTGGAATCGTTTCCGTTATATTCGCTTTTTGTTTACATTTTCCCCTTTCATTCTCAATCCAAACCCAGTCTCCATTTTCTATGCCATATTTTTTTGCTGTTTCCGGATTTATATCTATTTGTGGTTGCTTGTTAATTGATCTTAAACTTTTAATTTGACGATGTTCTGACAGGAAATGCCCCCACCGCCTTGCCCCGGTGGTGATAATAAGAGGATATTTTTCATACAAATCCGGTGTACTGTATGGACTTTCCGAAGGCTCTTCATAATATGGCAATGGGTCTAATCCTGCCTTTTCCATTATTGTCGAATATAGCTCAACCTTTCCCGTCGGCGTATTAAATCCCAATTTGTGACTTGGGTTTGTTAATCCTTTTGCATATTTTTCGTAAGCAAATCTAGGGAACATCTGCACATTATTTTGCAGCTCCTCAAAAGTTACATTTGCAGGCTTTATCATATCTGTAAACATTTCTTCCACATTTTCCCATGGCCATGCCTCGGGATTTAATCTTTTCCCCAGTAACAGATTGATTTCCATATCAGATTTACATTCACCGATTTGCGTTGCTTTATTTATGCTTCCTAAATAATACCAAAAAGCTCTGACTCCATTTCTCTCCGGTCCCGTTGCTGCCGGCAATACAATATCTGCAAAAGCCATTGCGGTTGGTGTCATAAACAAATCTACGACCACGATAAAATCTAACTTTTTCATTGCCTCATAAGTTCTTTTGGAATCTGCCGCCATGCATGCAATAGGATTATTCGTTTGAATCCAGGCTGCCTTTATCGGATATGGATTTCCTGACTCTATTGTTTTAATTGTTTCATCCGGCGATGGAACTTTAATTCCTTCATTGAGAAATGGATATTTTGATATACCCAGTTTTTTCTTATATTGCTCATCTGACAACAGCTCTTGTCCCCAGGTGAAATAAGAATCTACAAAAAATGGCGGAGCCGTCATAACATTACCACCAGGCTTATCCAGGTTTCCGGTAATATTCCATAAGGCAGAAATAGCATGTGCTGCCGGCAGAGCTTCCTTTGTCATGTCAACGGCTACTCCCCACTGAATAGCGGCAGGCTTTGCTTTTGCATACATACGGGCAGCCCGGATAATCTTTTCTTTAGGTAACCAGGTTATCTCCGCCACCTTCTCGACAGGATATTCTTCCGCTCTTTTTGCCAATTGATCAAACCCATATGTCCATTTCTCTATATAGTCTCTGTCTATTAAATTTTCTTTTATAATTATATTTATCATTCCCAGCGCTAACGCCGCATCCGTCCCCGGACGAATAGGCAGCCATATTTCTGCCTTTGAAGCAAGCCAGGTTAAACGCGGATCTATGACAATAAGCTTTGCCCCCATTTTCATCATATCAACAATCCAATGTCCATAAAATCCATCAGAATTTGATACAACCGGATTATTTCCCCATATAATTATAACTTTCGGGCACTCCCATTGAGCATTTTTATATCTGTCTGAAAAATGTTGGGCTGCATCTGTTACGCAAAATCCGCCATGAGTCGCCATTAATAACGCAACCCTCGGTAAAAAACATGCGTTTCCCGTCAGCCCCATACATAATCTGTTAGGACTGCCGAAAGAATGAGCCAAGCGTTGTATGTATGCCGGAATGTCTCTGCCTGTTCCCTGAGTAAATAAAACCGATTCCGGGCCAAACTGTTCCTTTATGTTATTAAATTTTTCGGCAATAGTATCCAAAGCCTCGTCCCAGCTTATACGTTCCCATTTATTTTCCCCTCTTTTTCCCACTCTTTTCATAGGATATTGTAATCTGTCAGGATGATTCACCACCTCTTTTAAAGCCAAACATCTCAAGCATAATCTTCCCTGATTAAATTGATTCTCAGGATCACCTTCTACTTTTACAAGTTGTCCTTCCTCATCTGTATAAAATAATACCCCACACCCTTCATGGCATCCTGGTCCGGTCCAAAAAATACTTCTGGTAACAGTCAACCCATTTTCTGACCAACGCCATCTCATTTTGTCTTCTTTTGTTTCATGCTTTTTATCCATTTCCATATAAACCTCCAAAAGTATCTTATTTAGGCACAAATAAAGTTTGCCTCGACTTTTTTTTCAATAATTGAGATAACTCTTCAATTGTTCCGAATTGCAAAACTTTTGCCTGGCAATGTTGTACACAACTTGGCATCTTCCCCTGCGCCAGTCTTTTTCCACAATATGTGCATTGCTCTGTAGGAATTGCCATATAGCTGTACTGCCATTTATCTTCTTTTATTTTCCAGGGACCAATCTGAAGCACCTTAATTCCCCATTGACCAAGCGGGAGATTATTTTCCTGACGGCAGGCAAACTCACAAGAATGACAGCCGGTACAAAATTCGTAATCGATTAAAATACCATATTTTGACATAACTTACTCCTTATACACTATCTATTTTAAATAAATTTCAAATTCTTTTGGTGCATCGCATATTTTAATAAATTCAACAGGGTCCTCAAGCAGCTTCACTTTCTCTATTTTTAATTTTTTATCTGTAGTTAATCCCTCCATCCAATGATATTTTAATATGATGTCTCCTCCTGAACACTCATTTACATAAATGTGATTATAATCTGCCTCAACGATTCCTGTTCCATTCAAAATATACGATGGCTCTTGTTCTACTTCGTATAGCCACACCTCATCAAATGTCTTTACTTTTTTCAAATATCCCGGAAATTTATCGAAATATTCTTTTGCCTCCGGCCGGGATGCTATTAACCATTTTATATTGTATGTCTCAAAATAATCCTCTAATTCCTGTAAATCAATTGTGTCCATCTTTCTTTCAAATAGTATCATAGGAATATCACTCTCATTTGCTAATTGAGTAAACTCTACAAAATCCAAATGCATACCCGTATAATAGTGTTCCATAAATATATCATCTCTGGGGCCGCCTATAAATTCTCTATCCACAAGCAACGGTAAAACGGGTTCATAATTCATAAAAAACCAATTTTCCTGTTCCTTTTCCATAGGAGACCAAATACTTTCTATTAATATGCGGCCTTCTTTGCTGGTATTTTCGCTTAACCATTGAATCAGTTCTTCTGATGATGTATTGTCATCTATATGATGACACAAATTACGTGAATAAAACCACGCAATAGGATTTGTCTCATTAGAGGCCCCCGATATACCGGTAACCAGAAGCATTGGTATTGCTACACTTAAACTTAACATTGTTATCTTCAAAACTTTAAACCTCTTGATATTGGAAAGAAATTTAAAATTACCGATACTGCTAATGATTCCTAATGCCGCCGGAAATGCCATATACTGAAACATATTTACATGATATCTTAATGGAATTAACATACGGGTTAACGGTGTATATCTGCCAAACATTCCCAGCAAAAAATACATCAATATTGTTATCATGAAAAAATATCGTAACTTTTGATCGCATTCGCTGCTATTTTTTATGCACTTAATGCCTCTTCTTAAAAATAATAAAATTACTATTAACCCCGGTACAAAAACCAACGCCATGACTGACCACATTAAAAAATCAATAATACTACCCTGATTCACATAATCTCGTGACACAGTAGAATAATGGATAAACTTTATCAGCGGTACAATCCAAAAACTATTTGCCATAACTACAGCTATACCAACACCTATTAAACTGATATGTACATAACGAGGTTGATTCCTGAAATACAAAAGGTAAAGTATTATTCCTGGTATGCCGATAACCACGGCAGAATATATATGCAGCAATAATGCGATAGATGATAAAATCCAAATGCCTATTAGCGTCTTTACTCTTCTGTGTTGTAAATACTGATATAATAGCGACAATATATATATCGCCAAATAAGACACAAAAACATAGCAATATGTACCTGTTACTAACATTACGCGCATATAAGGCATCGTAACCCAAAATATCATTTGAAATATTAGAACCAATGAGCTTGTCTTTTTATCAAACTTCCAATTTCTGGCTGCAAAATAGGTTAAGCAAGGTCCGACAATAAAGGTTATATATAAAAATATCTTGAAGAAAATAACACTGTTTAAGCCCATTTTACTTATTATATATGTAAACAGTTCCATTCCTTTATTATCTACATCACAAACTGCATTTTCAGGATGTCCCGCCATCCAAAAAGGATCATACCCCCATGACTTTCCATTATCATCCATGTATTCCGAAAATGTATTCCAGTGATAATAATGAAACATATAATCATTATTATTTATAGGCCGCTCATCAAATACACATTGTATCGGCAAAAATTTTATTACGAATAATATAAATATAACTAATGAAATATAGAGAACCTTATTTTCTTTTATATTATGCATGATTCTATTTTTTGCATTTCTCATCAACTTCCCACCCTTTCTCCAAATACCTCTCTTTTTTATTAATTTTTTCTATGTCATAATGATGCCCTGTTAAATTCAAGGCAGCTTTTATACCTGTTTCGATGCAATGATCCATATTATAATATTGAAAGCGTCCCGTTCTGCCTATCATTTCTAAATTTCCAATATTTTTTTGAATATAATCCAATATTCTTTTTCTATTATCACGGTACCCCATATGATATATAGGATATGCATATCTTTCGCGAGTCACAGTCGTAGACAGTATATTCTTTATATTTAAAATATCTAACAGCTTCAATTCCTCAATGGCCAATTCGCCTAATTGGGTATCTGACATATTCCATAATTCATCCCTGTAAAAGCACGGATATTCAATGATAAGACTTGTCTTTCCTTTGGGAACCAGGTTTTTACTCCAATTCTGAGGTGCATGAATTCTTGTCATTTTAACCCTTCTGTCTTGTATATATAGCCAGGTATCTTCTATCGCTATTTCCTGGTCAATAAATACGGCCACCACAACAATACTTCTGTATCGCAATTGTTTTGCCGCCCTCAATATATCTTCCGGGACCTTTGGGCTAATCAGTTCTATTAATCGGGTAAGCGGTATACTGGAAAGAACATGTTCAACTTTTATTTCTTCCCTATTATCTTTATTACCAACCACTACACTCTCTACTCTTCCTCCCCTCACTTTAATTTCTTTCACTTCTGAATTAACTTTGATATTTTCCTTTCCTATTTTCTCCACTAACTGATAACTGAATTCTCCTATTCCAAAATTGCAATACATAAAAGAATCAATTAACGAAACCGGTTTATTTTTAGTCTTAATAAAAATATTTTTTATTGCCTCAAAAACTGACATTTCTTTTATTCTCTGAGCAGCCCAATCTTTAGAAATGTCCTGACATGGTATTCCCCATACTTTTTCTGTATAATTTTTAAAAAAGATTTTATACAATTCCCGCCCAAATCGGCTTACCAACCACTCCTCTACGTTACCAATCTCTTTCTTTCTTATTTGATAATTAAAGATTGCAAATACATATCCAATCATAATTTTCAAACCCTGATATGGATTTATTTTTGTTATAACGTCAGACAACTTCAAAGGATAAGAAAAATATTTACTGTTGTAATAAATCCTGCTTTTTCTATTTACCCATATCAATTCATCACCCGTTATCTTCTTAAAGTATTCTGAAATTACCTTATTGTTAGAAAAAAACCTATGCCCTCCTAAATCAAACTTAAACTCCCCTGCTGAATACGTTTTTGCTAATCCCCCAACCTTCCCGTTCTGCTCAACAACAACCACATCAACTCCTCTTTCCATTAATATCTGGGCTGATGATAATCCGGATATTCCTGCTCCTAAAATACATACTCCATAATCCTCTTTCATAATCTGATTCCCTCTTCCCACAAATGAAATTGTATTTTACACACTATCCAAGCCAAAATATAATTCCCCCCTTATATTCTTTTTGGAAAACCTGTCATTGCTTATTCCTGATTTTAACCTATTTTTCTACATTTTCTGCCCTATTTCGCATAATTCATCTGTTATGTTTGCAAAATTATATAGGCCGCCGCATTGCTTTCGGGACAGAGCGAAGTACTTTGACATAAAAAAAAGCGGACCGTAATGGTCCGCCCTGCTTCTGTTCGTCTCTTATGCTTTCTGTTTTCTTTTCATTCTCACCGTAATATAATGCTCCATCCTGTTCTTCGGTATGCCAAGAAGCAAGGATAATTCGGAATACAGATTTTCTTCCGCAAGCCTCAGATACCGCTCATCTACAGCAGTCACCTTTTTTCTCTGAGATAGCCGTTCCTTTTTGCGTATATAAATGGTCTTGATAATACGAATCAGTTCCCTGCACTCACAGCTCCTGATACATTCCTTATATTTTTCTTCCCGAAGCTTATCGTCCGCAACCCCCAGTACCTCAATATCCGGTATTTCCTCGATCAGATTTTCAGCTTCCTCCTTCGACATCATTCTTCGCATGACCATCTTATGATTATCCACAGGAGTAAAAATTTTACCTTCTGCCTGTCCATCGGGACGAAGAATATAATATAAGCGGTTCTTTGGGATTCCCTCCATATCCATGGTTGTTACGCCCATAACCCGGCAGATCCCTGTATTTCCATAAACAATGTAATCTCCTGTTTCAAACATGCTTCCACATCCTTTCCAAACTAACCTCTGCGTTTCCATATAGAGCACTTCCTATCCCGCATGTAAGGCCAAGAGAACTTTCCTTTTACGAGATAAGAAACTCCCTGCCGAATAGAGCATCCGGAGCAAGGAGTTTGTTCTTGTACATATTATAGCATTCTTTATGGGGTTTCGCAAAAGAAAAGTCCCCCGCATCTGCAAGTTCGTGAAAAATATGCAAAATACAGCCAAGGCTATTTTGTGCAAATTGCACATACCGATATTTCCTCACACCCTCTCTGTATGATCCGTGATTCTCATAACAGATCATGCCGCACAAAATCAGTCCCATCAAACTGTATTCTATGCGGCATTCCTTTTTACCCGTCCGTGTCTTTATGAGATTTTTTTCTGTGCTTCACGCATTCTGTCAGAAGATATTCGATCTGACCGTTAAGCGAACGGAAATCATCCTCCGCCCACTGCGCAAGCTCATTATAAAGGGAGGCAGACACCCGCAACGGAATCTGTTTCTTCGCTTTTTCTTTTACTTTGGAATCAGCCATCCGCCGCCCTCCTTACTTAATAAATCGATCCGCTGTTGACGATTGGCTGTGCATCTTTGTTTCCGCACAAGACTACCAAAAGATTGCTGACCATAGCTGCCTTGCGCTCTTCATCCAGCTCCACGATCTGATTCTCACTCAACTGCTGCAGCGCCATTTCCACCATACTGACCGCACCTTCCACAATCTTCTGACGGGCATCAATGATTGCGGCTGCCTGCTGTCTCTGCAGCATTGCCGATGCAATCTCCGGTGCATACGCCAGGTGAGTGATACGTACATCCAGAATCTCGATTCCGGCTTCCATAACCTTTCTCTGTAATTCCTTCTGCATGATATCCGCAATTTCCTGACTGCTGCCCCGCAGCGTCTTCTCATCCGCTCCATCGTTTGCATCGTACGGATAATTTCGTGCGGCATTTCTGGTAATGGCATCACACTGAATGGACAAGAATTCTTTATAATTCTCAACATTCAAAACTGCTTTTGTGGCATTCTTCACCTTCCAGATGACAATGGTTCCGATTTCCACCGGATTTCCCAGCTCATCGTTGACCTTCTGGCGTTTATTGTCCAGCGTCATGGTTTTTAAAGAAACCTTCTTTGACGCCGATGACTGTCCCAGGTTGATATTTACTGCCAGCTCCTTCCCTCCAGCCTCTTTCTGCGTTGCTTCCCTCTGTCCTGCTGTCGGATTGATCGCCGTACAAAACGGAACTACCCAATAAAACCCTGCTTCATACAGAGTTCCATAATAATTACCGAACAGGGTCAATACCAGTGCCTCATTCGGATGAATGATCTTCAGTCCGCACATCATAATGATCCCGGCAATTTCCAGCAACGCGCCCAAATTAATAGTCACTGCCAAAATCACACCTGCTGCCGGAAGGCTCCTGCTCATGTAAATACTCCCGGCAACAATAACCAGAATTCCTACCAGCATGACGAGCACCGATACAATCAGCATCAACATCCCTGAAGCTGCTTTTAAAACCTTTTCTTCCTCAATCTTTTCTTTTCTCATCTCTATATCCTCCTTTGGATAGTAATCAATATGATATCATTTTGATATCAACATCATACATCCATAGAGGAAGATTGTCAAGACAAATCAGAGCACATAAATTCCTTAATTCAAATCCTCCGGCTTCCTTCTGCCGAGTCTCACTGCCTCCATATCCCGAGCCAGTTTCTCATCAATCTGATCAAAAAGATAATTCCGGCTGCTCCGGCGCTGCTGTCGCCATTCCTGCCGCATGGTCTTCATCGTTTCTTCAATCTCCAGTTTTAATCCCCGGGCTGAAATCCGGTTTGCCCCCTGCCCCAGAATGATCACCTGCTCCAGGCGGTCAGAAGTCGCTACCGTCACCTGATACTGCCGGCCAATTTTGTGAACCGTCTTCTCTATATACTGATCTGCTGTCTCAGCCTCTTTCGTATATACCACATAAATATTATGGTACGGAATGATCTCTTCCGCGTGTCCCTCCACCTTATAGGCATCAAAGACCAAAATCAGCGTGCATTTTTTATATCCCTGATAATTACTCAGAATATCCATAAGCTTATCACAGGCAGCATGGATATCTGCCTGTGCAAGCTCCTTCAGTTCCTCCCATGCAAACACAATGTTATAACCGTCTACCAGCAGATATTCCTCCTGCTTCCCTTGTTTTGGAACATGCCTTCCGTAATCAGAAGAAGCATGGATCACTCTTTTTTGGAATGCATTCCGCTCCCTCTTCACAGGTCCGAAGGTCCTCTCAAAAATCGCCAGCAGCTCCTTCTCGTCCTCATAGGTTCCGCTGTAGCCGCTGCCTGAAGAGAAGGTACGGGAGTCTCCTGAAGATATCTTCCTTCCGGGCTTCTCCTCAGACTCATCTTTCCACACATCCGAAGCTACGGCCTGGCTTTCCAGATGCATATATTCCTCCACCGTATCCCAGTGAACCACAAATCCGGCTCCATGAGCACAAAACACGGAGCCGGTGGGATTCTCCATATCCCGTTCGGAATCATATCCTATACGCTCTACCACAGCCTCCTGATTCCGGCAGGGTGCATAGCCCTTCAGATTACAAAATAGCCTTCCCTGCCCTCTTGTATAAGAGACTACCTGATTCTGATAATCGCGCATTTCTGCAACAGGCGCCGTTCCCGTAAGCACGGATACGTCTCCCTCCAACTGCGGAGTCCCGAAGGTTCCCTGCATCTTCTGAATATCGGTCATTGCACGCCCGATGGTTTCTCCCGGAACCTCCAGCCGGAACTCATAGTATGGCTCCAGCAATACACTTTTGGCCTTTTTTAGTCCCTGACGCACAGCCCGATAGGTTGCCTGACGAAAATCACCGCCCTCCGTGTGTTTCTGGTGTGCACGCCCTGTCAGAAGCGTGATCTGCATATCTGTTATGGCAGAACCTGTCAGCACTCCGCGATGCTCCTTTTCCTCCAAATGCGTAAGAATCAGCCGCTGCCAGTTTCTGTCCAGCACATCCTCACTGCAGGAGGTAAAAAACTGCAAACCGCTGCCCGGCTCTCCCGGCTCCAGCAGCAAATGGACTTCCGCATAATGGCGCAGCGGTTCAAAATGTCCCACACCCTCTACGGGCCCGGTAATGGTTTCCTTATAGACAATGTTTCCTGCTCCAAATTCCACAGCCACATGGAAACGTTCCCAGATCAGGCTTTTCAGTATTTCAATCTGCACCTCTCCCATAAGCTGGGCATGAATTTCCCCAAGCTGCTCATCCCAGACAATATGAAGCTGCGGCTCTTCTTCCTCTAACTGGCGCAGCTTCAGCAGCATCTGATGTACATCACAGTCCGGCGGAAGCTGAATCTGATAATTCAGGACAGGCTCCAAAACAGGCATATCGGATTCAGTTTCTATCCCAAGTCCCTGTCCCGGATAGGTTTTGGTAAGTCCTGTCACCGCACAGACGGTTCCTGCCTCCGCTTCCGGCACAGCCTCATATTTTGCCCCGGAATAAATACGAATCTGATCTGCTTTTTCCTCCCATATTTCTTCTTCACTCCCCTGACGGCCGGGAGTCCCTCCTGATTTCTGATTCGTCAGAAGTGCCTTTACCTTCAGGCTTCCCCCGGTGACCTTCAGATACGTCAGGCGATTCCCCTGTTCATCACGAGCGACCTTATAGACCTTTGCCCCGAATTCCTCCGGATAAACAGGAAATGCCGTATACTTCCCGACACCTCCCAGAAATTCCTCCACTCCTGTCATCTTAAGTGCAGAGCCAAAATAACAGGGGAAGACTTTTCGTTTAATAATCAAACGGGCAATTTCCGCATCCTCCACCGTCCCTGTTTCCAGATACTTTTCCAGGAGGCTTTCACTGCACATAGCCAAATTCTCCTGAAATACATCCTGAGCCTGTCCGGGATCAAAATCCACGCAGTTCTCGTCCAAATGCTTTCTTAAATCACTAAGAAGGGCACTGCGATCCGTGCCCTCCTGATCCATTTTATTTATAAATAAAAATACAGGTATCCGGTAACGCGCCAACAGTCTCCATAAAGTCATTGTGTGGCTCTGCACTCCTTCCGCTCCGTTAATTACCAGAACCGCATAATCCAAAACCTGCAGGGTACGCTCCATTTCCGCCGAAAAATCCACGTGCCCCGGCGTATCCAGAAGCGTAATCTTCCTGTCTCCCACCTCCAGCACTGCCTGCTTGGAAAAGATGGTAATCCCCCGTTCCCGTTCCAACTCAAAAATATCTAAAAAGGCATCTCCATGATCCACACGCCCCATTTTTCTGATTTTGCCGCAAAGATACAAAAGTCCCTCCGAAAGAGTGGTCTTTCCCGCATCCACATGAGCCAGCAAACCCGCACAAATATGTTTTACCGGCTTCTTCTCTGCCT
The DNA here is from genome assembly GCA_900551075.1 of uncultured Blautia sp. Lineage (GTDB taxonomy): Bacteria > Bacillota > Clostridia > Lachnospirales > Lachnospiraceae > Blautia_A. The sequence goes on from URVB01000018.1 coordinate 25,410, forward strand.
GATCGCCCATGAAAACGCCTCCTTCCGTGAATACTAATTAAAATATAAGTATATCACAAAAGGGGGTAATAGTCGAGATGCCATTTTACAGCAAATGAACCAATGTCATTTAACTTCCAAAATTGACAGCCAATTCCAGTCTTTTGCTTTGCCATGGGATTTCCTCAATCAACGCCGCTCCCGGCAAAGCCGGAGATCAGGACAAAATCATAGTTGCCGTCCTCCTCATGAACATCACCCACCCGATAGAGAGTCAGCGTTCCGCCGGACACGGCTTTACCCTGGTATTTCATTGTAACCGAAATCGCCCCTTCTCTGGTCAGGTCGGCCACATCATGGGCAAACGCGGTCACGCTGAGTGTGTAAAGCAGGACAGCCGCTGCCAAAAGAGCCGCTGCATATTTTTTTAGCTTCATAGGTCACTTCCTCCTCATTTCCTGTGCCGCCCTTTTACCAAAAGAACACAGGTGCGCGATAAGCTCGCGGCAATGACTAACAACAGTGATGGTACAACGAGGTCAAAGAATATATTCGGATGCGAGACGACCAAAAGCTGGCATTGAAGAAGATTAAGCAGCAAATATTGGCGTTTGTACAGCGGCAAGGGAACAGTATGACGGCGGCAAGGCGCATTGGACAATCGCACATGAGAAGCGGCTGAAAGGTTGGGATTTGACAGGCATAGCCCAAGAAACGCTTTCGGAATATCTCAATATCCTGCAAAGGCAGTTATATCACTTTGGCAAACGACTGTACACAGTTCGGGACAACGATATCATGACTTTTCCATTCCACATCAAAACCCTCTATTGGATATTTTTTCTTCATATGTGATTTTGCAAACATCTTATACAGACTATATGTAAAAGGCATTTTTGTAAGCTTGGCATTTACCTCAGCCTTGTAGTGGGCGTCCCGTTGTATTTCACCATTAGCAACTACAAGTGCTTTTTCTTTGGTAAAACCGTTTTCTATGAGGGTCATATATACACCTATTGTTGGTAATATTCTTTTGAAAATGTGGTCGTTCATCTCACTATTTTCAAGTTTCATTTCACATTTACATAGGTCGGTATACTTTTGACACATGAAAGAATAAAGCAACTCAGCTTGTTTTTCTCCGTATTTTCTTGACAAATCATCATATAAAAAATTCAAATTTGTTTCCTTATAGTCCAAAATTATCATCTCCCTTTCGCATAATAGTTTTTTGCTTTGATTATTAATGACCGTTACTTGAAGATTCTCTGCTGAAATCAATGTTTCCTGTCTGCATTTCGGACAGTAGAGAAGAAAATTCAAAAGAACGGTGTCCTCTCGAATTTGATTACGGATTTTATTACCGCAGACAGGACAAAATACCCATTCCAATTTTGTCATTCCAGTACCTCGTTATGGTATTAAAAGGCTAGGCTGCCAATAGCCCTATAAATAAAGGGCATATACATAAAAAATATAGTGAGCCGTTCCAACAGACCTTCGTACTTCAAAAATGTGTGTTGAAATTGTTCTTTATCTCCCATAACAAAACAAGCGAAAAAAACAAGAGATAAAATAAATGAGCTTATACTGATGATACCCTCAATTATGTCTTTTTGCTTAAATGATATAATTCCATTTAACAGAGGAAAAAATAATAAAGCCATAAAACCTATCGCAGCACCTGCACCATGTATCTTTGAAGCTGTAGTAACTATGCCTTTGTTTTCGTTTACACTGAAAAATCCAGAAATAAGCCCTGCTCCAACAGCAAAAATTCCAATCGAGAGAAGCATGAAAACTGCCAAAACAGGAAACTTTATTCTTAATGACACAAAGTATGCACCTGCTGTAAATGCTAAGACACCTCCAAGCCAGATAAGCCATAAATTATAAACATGCCGAACAGGGCTTTGTGGACTTCCTAAAGCACTCATAACCATTATCTTGCCGTTATATCCAGGATAAAATTGCTCCAGCATCCATGGGATAAAAAATTCACCCATGATTGTAAATAATAAAATTATATTAAATAATCGATTGTCTGTTATATTTCTCATTTCGTTATTCTTCTAATATTTTGCTATATCGCCTTGAAAGTTACGCGCTTTTTCCAGTAGAAGTCCTTTTGCCCCCATTGCAAAGGCAATATCTCTGCTGCGAATGGATAATAGTTCCATCCCAGATTGCAAATTTAAGGCTGACAGAGTGCTTTGCGGAATTTTAATGACACTGTTGTGGCATAAAAACATCCTTTGTCGCTCTTCCATTTTCAATTTTGATGTGGTATAATAGTAGTGTTTATTGATATCACTTTATATATAAAGTACTGCGAATACGATGAAATGTCAAGGAGGAAACCGAATGTTATCAAAGCCTGCCACAATGCTTTTAGGTCTAATTTATGAAAAACCACTTAACGCATATGAGATAATAAAACTCTTAAACTATATGAATGTAAAATGGTGGTTCAACATTGCTGATTCAACCGTATATTCTACACTAAAAGCTCTTGAAAAAAAGGAATACATATTAGGTACAACCGAAAAAGTCGGAAATATGCCAGATCGTACCGTTTATAGTCTTTCCGACAAGGGGAAAAACGAGTTTATAGCTACATTAAAGGCATCCATCCTACAATTCAATTATGATACAAACATCTTTTCTATTGCTGCATTTTTCTTGAATATATTCACACCAGAGGAACAACAGGAGCTTTTACAGGAGCGCCTTACTATCCTGCAAAAATACCGTACAGGAATTGAAAAACAGGTTAATCCATTATGGGAAAATGATGTTTCTGCCATTCATGTCGCAAATGTAAAAAGAATGATTGACTTAGTAGATGCTGAAATAACAGGAACAAAGCGTTTGCTTGAAAGCCGTAATAAAAACGCATAGTCCAAATTTATAAAGAGCCGATAAGTTGTGAGGTATCTAACAACCCATCGGCTTTGCGTCTGGCTTATTAACTACCATTATCAGTATTGAAATCTCTCCAAGCAAGGGATTTTATATCTTATAACAAGAGATTTCAAATCATTCACAATCTCCCTTGCACACGCCCGTATGTTACTCATCAGCCCGAAAATCCAAAAGTTTTGATTTGCCCAATCCATTCCATAGGACGGCCAGCTTTTAACTGCTCAGTGATACCCTGTGTCATTTTCAACTGTTTTACAATCCGACAAAAACGCTTTTGTGCTTGCCTATCAATCTTGTAGAGATATTCATGAAGCATCCCATTTGTCAGCAAATTGATATAAGTCAACCTACAATATTCCTGCAAGTATTACAAGTGTCGCTGTCCATAAATACCAATATCTATTTCTTCACTTGCAGAAAGCGTAAGGTTAGGGATTAAATAATCGCTTTCTTTGCGGTATGTAGGAGGATTTGACCCCTGAAAAAATTGTATCCCCCATGGTCGTGTTTCTTTTTCCGCTCACACCTGGGTCTGGTACGGTTCCCATAATCCCGGAGAGCGGTTCTTTTTGATATCAGGGGGAAGGAAATAGATTCCACATATATCACCATTATCACACCATATTCTACCAGTCTTAGAAAGCTCCGTCTATACTTTTACGTTTTATAACGGAATAAGGGGACTTAAAAATATAATATTTTCAGAGGTTCTGTTAATTTCAAACATACAAAAGGCTGTTTATCCTGATACAGAATAAACAGCCAAATTTAACCGGTCTCTATGAGACAATATCCTTTTTCGAATAATACCACGTTCCGGCACAAATTCCAATAAGCGTATATACCAGTCCCAATCCTGTCAGAACACTGTCAATACTGCCCTTCGCAACGATATCCGATGCATCGGCAAAAGCAAACGGTGTCAGATAGCGCAGAAATTCCACCTGTCCGCTGATATTGCTGATCAGATTCAAAAAATAAAATACGGCCGCAATCCCAAGGCCAAGCCCCATTGTATTCCCCCGCAAAAATGCCGAAATTCCAAAACAAATACCTGAAATCTCTATCTGCAGCACCAAAAATGCAAAATGCAGCAATAGAAATTCTTTGGTTTGAAGCTCCTCTCCAATCACCTGAAAGGACAGTGCGGAAATCACTGTAATTATTCCGTTCATAATAAGAAGCTGCAGAAATACAGCCAGGTATTTCTGAAATACTATAGAAACACGGCTGACCGGATGTGTCAAAAGAAACTCCGCAGTATGGGCCCTTTCTTCCTCTGCCAGTGCCGTAATGCCTGATAACGCCGCAAAGAAAGCGCCTCCCAGTCCCAGAATATTGCCGCATTCAATAGCATAAAAGCCCATCACTTCTCCAAAGCTCACTTTATCCATACCAAATGCAGCCGTAAAGCTGCCCATATTGGCAAACAGAGCATTGACTCCCGCCATCTGCTCCTTCATTTCAGGAAACAGAGCCATGCAAACGAGAATCAAAAATGCGATCACGGCGGTCCACAGCCCAAAAGCCAACCGTCCCCTCTTTATTTCGTGAGTACATATTGTCATAGCCCCGCACCGCCTTTCTCATAATAATGCAAAAATATTTCCTCCAGCTCCGGTTCCGTTTTCATTACATCCTCTACGGGAAGCTGATGCAGAACAGCGATCAGATCCCTTATCTGTCCCTCATAAAGAAAACGGACCCGGTTCTCTTCCGTTATCTGTTCACGTACTCCCGGAAGCTTTGGCACGGCAGAAATACCCTTCAGCTCCACCTTCCGGCACTTTTTGCCCACAAGCCTCTCTACCTCGCTGCAGGCAATCAGTCTTCCTTCCCGCAGGATAGCCGCACGTCCGCAATGCTGCTGTATCTCGGCCAGCACGTGAGAAGACAGAATAATTGTAGCGCCTTCTCTGTGACGTTCTTCTACCAAATCAAAAAACTCCTTCTGCATTAACGGATCCAGACCGCTGGTAGGCTCGTCCAAAAGCAGCAATTCCGGACGATGCTGAAATGCCCGGACAATGGCTACCTTTTTGCGGTTGCCGAGGGACAACTCATCTACCCTGCGGTGCACATCCAGCGAAAACCTCTCACACAGGCGCTTTTGTTCCGCTCTGCAGTCTCTTTTACATAATCCGGATGAGAACTCCAATACCTCGGACACCTTCATTCTGCTGTAAAACATGGCTTCCGCCGGAAGATATCCTGTTCTGGAAAGGATTTCCTTCTGTTCCCTTCCCACTTCCCTGCCGAAGACCCGGGCATTTCCGGATGTGGGTGTTACCAATCCCAGAAGAATACGAAGCGTGGTACTTTTTCCTGCACCATTGGGACCGATAAACCCAAAAACCTCTCCTTCCCTCACCTGCAGATTCAAATCCAGAATGCCTCTGTTCTTCCCCTTACTCCCGGTCCGCCCCATCCGCTGCGTCAATACCCGGATACCCGGTTGGTTATAATACTTCGTCAAACCTGAAGTCACGATCACCTCATTCATACTTCTCCCTCCCTGCCGTATATCTTCTTCCAGAATTCCAAAAGCTTCCCAAAATCCCTTTCCAGCTTCTCAGTATCCAATGGGCCTTTCTGCACTTCCTTCCAAAGATACCCTCAGAAGCCCGGTACATTTCCTGAAACATCATATTCACATCCACCCCTTCGCGCAAATCTTCCGTCTTTAACCGACTCAAAGAAACGGCTGCTTTTATTCCAAAAAATTTCTGATAGCTCTCCTGGATAGCGGCCGCAATTTCCGGCTCCTTTTCATAAAATGCTTTCATAACAAATCCCGTCAGATCCGATATTCTTTAGATTTGCTGATATCTGCTTCTGCCGCAATTTCCCCCACCGGGCTTTTCCTGTAGCTGTTCCGGCTGAATACACGGTATCCGGCATTGATGATTCTCTGTTGTTTCTCTTTTGGTAAAGCAAAAAATTTTTCGTTCATATGTCTCCTCCCACTGACCGTTCCGGTTAATCTTAATTATATCCCATTGACCGTTTTTGAGAAGACATAAAAATTTATCTATCCTTTCCGTTCAGCAGAGGCTCACTGATATGCTTCTTAAAAAACTGGATCAGGGGGCCGTTAAAAAAGGCGTTGCAAAGAGTACCGATCCCGACGATCATCCACAGATTGTTTCCTGCCGTAAGGCAGAAAACAATACCGATCACAACACAGGTAACGTCGCTTATCACTCTCGCATACTGAAACTGTATCTTATTGTGCGTAAACTTTTCAATAATAAGAGCTACACTGTCATACGGAGCAATCCCCATTTCCGCGACCATATAGAACGCAACACCAAGCCCTGCAAACATACAGCCCGCCAGCAGCGCCGCGATGCGCAGAGGCATTGTCATCTCAAGCCGGAGCCTGTCATTTACGAACCAGCAGATCAGATCCGCCCCATAACCGACACAGACCATGTTCACCATCGTCCCTGCCCCTATGCATTTTCTCACCGTAAAAAACACAACAATCAGAATCGCTGCATTCATGAGCAACTGCCATGTTCCGAAGCTCATCTCCAAAAAACCGCTGATGCCGAGATTCATGCATGTAAACGCATCCACACCGAAGCCGCTCAGACGGTAACAGCCGACGCAGATACTGATAAACAGGATTCCCGCCAGCATCATCACGCTTCTTTTTACCAGACGTTTCCGGCATGTCTTCATTACTCTTTGCCTCCTTCCGCTGCTTTGACAATAAATAGCCTGGACTCAAAGTCACGGCTCATCACTTCGTCTCCTTCCGCCTGTCCGGAGGAAGCATCCGTTGTGACAAGTCCCGCATTCGTCAGTTCACTTCCCGAACAGTACCATGGCTTTCCGATGATTTCATATATCTGTTCTGCATCAAGTCCCTGCAGCTTCAGTCTGGTACACGGAAGATTGATCCCGTTGAGAATCCGGTACCAGCCCACAATTGCTTCTTTTCTGTCTCCGCTCACCACCATCCAGGCTGACACATTACCTTCAAAGGGGCTTTTTAACCGGTAAAATGTACCAAACTGTATGAGACGGCGGTACTGTTTCATAAAGCGGATCTGCTTCTTTACTTCTTCCTGTTCGTCTTCCGAAAGGGCATTCAAATCAAGCTCATATCCAAAGGTGCCGAAATATGCCACATTCGCTCTCGTTTCCAGCGGAGTTAATCTATTGACCTGGTGATTGGGCGCCACTGACACATGACTTCCCATGCTGCTGACCGGATATCCGTAGGATGTCCCGTACTGGATTTTAATCCTTTCTGCCGCATCCGAATCGTCACTCGTCCACGCCTGAGGCGCATAGTAGAGCATTCCCGGATCGAAACGTCCTCCCCCGCTGGCACAGGACTCGAATAATACATGAGGAAATCTTTCCGTAAGCCGTTCATACAGATCATATACTCCAAGGATATACCTGTGGTAGACCTCTCCCTGACGGTCGGAAGGAAGTCCGACGGAGTAACATTCTGTTATACTGCGGTTCATGTCCCATTTGATATAAGACACCTTTGCTTCCGACAGAATCTTCGCCATCATCTCATAGACGCAGTCGACCACCTCTTTTCTGGAGAAGTCCAGTACATACTGATATCGGCCGTGAGATGCGTTCCGTTCTGGTGTCCGGATGATCCAGTCCGGATGTTTCCGGTACAGCTCAGAGTCCTGATTCACCATCTCCGGTTCAAACCAGAGTCCGAACTTCATTCCCAGCTCCTCGATCCGCTGTGCCAGGCCTGTGATACCATTTTTCAGCCGTTCAGGATTGGCAGTCCAATCGCCCAGTCCCGCATGCTCATTATTTCTTTTCCCGAACCAGCCATCATCCAGAACAAAGAGTTCCACTCCGCTTTCTCCGGCCTTTGCAGCGATCTGCACCAGCCGTTCTTCCGTAAAATCAAAATATGTGGCCTCCCAGTTGTTAATCAGAATAGGCCGTTCCCTATCACGCCAGAAGCCTCTGGCAAGACGCTTCCGATACAGATTATGGTACGTCTGACTCAGGTGATTCAACCCCTTGTCCGTATATACAATCACCGCTTCCGGTGTCTGAAACTCTTCTCCCGGCTCAAGCTTCCACTCAAAACAGGACGGATGGATTCCCAGCAAAATTCTCGTGGTATCCCATGCATCCACTTCTGCCTGGGCAAGAAAATTACCGCTGTAAATCAGACTGAATCCCATGGCTTCCCCCTGAAACTCATCTGTGGAGGGCCTTTTCAGAATCACAAACGGATTATGATTGTGAGAGGAATTTCCTCTCATGCTTCCCACTGACTGTATTCCCTGTTCCAGCCGTCTTACTTTCGGGAAACGCTCTCTTGCCCATGCTCCCGAAAACTGTATCCAGTCATATTCACTGTCCGGAAGATCAAGGCACACACTCATAGCCGTTGTAAGCCGCAGACTCTTCCTTCCTTTGTTTATAAAACGGACACTTCTCGCCAATATCCCTCCTTCGTGGAATATCGTATAAGCGAGTTCCGTCACCAGCCCCGTCACACTGTCTTCCAGCTCCATGACCAGTGTCTCGGCTTCCTCAGGAGCCTCCGTGTAGGTAGCCGGAAGACCGCGAAGTGCCGGCTTTCCTTTTTCGATCCGATAACCGCGGAAGCAGAATTCGGAAATTCTGCTTCCGTTATCCTGTACGGTCTCCACCGCGGGCATACGATAGTCCGTCGTGCCGAATACCGCATATTCCTGGCGGATATGTTCCATGGAAAACCGCTTATCGGTATCAAAAACGCAGGATGACATGGGGCGCATCGGCATTTCGATAAGGTAAGAATAATCCTCCTTATTTCCGATTTTCTTTCCAAAATATATCTGTCCCAACTGGTGATTGGGAAGGACCTGCATGATATAGCTGATTTCACTGTTGCAGAGATGAAAGGTATTCCCTTCTTTATTTACATGAATACTCATACCTGCCTCCTGGTTTTTTATTTTTCTTTCCCGGCCTCTTTTGCTGCGTGTATTGATACCAGCAACTGTTCCGGCACTCTGTACCGCTGCTTTTCCATCATACCCGACGATCTGCAGCCCTGCCCTGTAATTCCGTCTGTGATGCCGTCTGTGGTTCCTGATATGCCCGAGAAGCCGCGCAACCTCTTTCTACATATTATTATATCCGGAATAAGTCCCGCGAACAGGCAATGATGTAGCCAAAAACAGTCCTAATGTCTTCATCGCTTCTTCATATGATTCAGACTGCGCCCGGTCATCTCCCAGTCTTCCTTTCTGTAACGTGTCGGGGTCTTCCCTGTCAGTTTCTTAAACTGCTTTGCAAAGACAAGAGGGTCCTCATAACCGCAGGACTGGGCGACCGTTTCCACCGGCAGCCTGCTTCCGGTAAGAAGTTCCGCGCCTCTTGTTAATCTGTAATTGATCAGATATTCCTGCGGAGACTGAGAAAGGCTCCGGATAAACAGCTTGTGCAGATATCCTCTGCTTACTCCGACAAAATCCGCAATATCCGAAATATGCATCTTTTTAAAAAAATTATTCTGTATGTATTCCACTGCTTTCCGCACATATACATTTTCACTTTCATTCTTTGACAAGAAATCCACTGTCAGATTACGGGATAATACAGCAAAAAATGCATATAGAAAACTCTGTCTCAAAAAATCATTTTCAACAGAATACGTATTTTTTTCCATAATATTAAAAAGCATTACTTTAATATCTGAAATGTGTTCGCAGCAAAAAGTAATTTTACCCTGCCCCAGTCCTATCCCTGATAGATACTCTTTTACTCTGGTCCCATCAAATGCGACCCACATATAGCTCCACGGTTCTTCTTCATCTGCCTGATAAAAAGTCTGCACTTCAGGCTCAATCAGAAATCCCTGCCCCTTTTCCAGTTCATAGCACTCATCCCCTGCCAAATAGCGTCCTTTTCCTTCAATAATGAGATGAATCAAATAATTAGGTCTGACCGCAGGGCCGAAGCTATGAAGCGGAGCGCATTCCGCGCACCCGCAAAAACACAGGTAGAATTCTGAAAACTGTCTGTTTTTTAATTGCATCACATACGATTTTTCCATATAATCTGAATCACCTTTTCTGATATTGATTCCACTGGCCTTTAGTCCACGGACAATCCCGGATACTCCGAAAACAGCCGTTGATCTGACTCATGTCCGTAATCGGATTCCAAATCCCACCATAACATCTTCCAGCGTATCAAGACACCCTGTAACACGATTCTTCCATAATTGGATTTTATCGCATTATGCGCATGCTTACAATTAGTTACTCATATTTTCTCAAAGCATTTTAAATTTTTCCGGTAATTTTTTCAATATTAAAAACCCTTGAAAAATTGCTTTTTCAAGGGCTCTAATAATTCTCTTATATATTGTTTATTATCTCCTGCGTAACTGAAATTATCGCTTGCTGAACTGTGGTGCTCTACGGGCAGCTTTGAGACCATATTTCTTACGCTCTTTCATACGTGGATCACGAGTAAGGAATCCGGCAGCTTTCAAAACCGGTCTGTATTCGTTGTCTGCTTCCAGAAGTGCTCTTGCAACGCCATGCCTGATCGCACCGGCCTGTCCGGTGTATCCGCCGCCTGTTACATTAACAAGCACATCAAATTTACCGTCTGTCTCAGTTGCTACTAACGGCTGACGAACGATTACTTTCAGTGTTTCTAATCCAAAATATTCATCAATATCTCTTTTATTGATCGTGATTTTACCAGTACCAGGGGTCAGGTAAACTCTTGCGATTGATTTTTTTCTTCTTCCTGTTCCGTAGAATTTTGCGCTAGCCAATGTTTTCTACCTCCTCATTAAAATGTTAAAACTTCCGGTTTCTGAGCTTCATGTTTGTGTTCAGATCCGGCGTAAACGAAAAGTTTCCTGTACATGGTTCTTCCCAGAGGTCCTTTTGGAAGCATGCCTTTCACTGCCAGCTCAACAACCTTTTCTGGTTTCTTTGCTAACATTTCTTTTAAGGTGGTTTCCTTCATTCCACCTACATAATCGGAGTGATGATAGTAAATCTTCTGCTCTAACTTCTTACCGGTTACTTTAATCTTGTCAGCGTTTACTACGATTACATAATCACCTGTATCAACGTGTGGTGTAAACTGCGGTTTGTTCTTTCCTCTTAAAACGCTTGCCACACCAGATGCCAGACGGCCCAGTGTACAGCCTTCTGCGTCAACTACATACCATTTTCTTTCGATTTTATCTGGATTAGCCATATAAGTCTGCATGGTCTTACCTCCTGTTATTTATCAACAATAGTTTGTATAACCGCGGCATTCCGCGATGATAAGTTTTATCGGGTGCGTGGTGCAAAAGAAATAACCGCGGAAATGTCCGAAACCGCTGAAAAAAACGCTTCTGCCGGGGCTATGGCCTATGCGTTTTCGCACTACGTCACATTGAGTAATTATATTATAGCAAAATCCTTCTGTCAACAGTTTTTTCAAGGTTTTTCCATAATTTTATGATACTCCCCACTTTAAGCTTTTTCAACAAAATACACTTTTACATATTTTATTTTCCTATGAATTATGTTATTATCTTGTGAATATCCTAAATCAGGATATTTCCTTTTAAGCTTTTGCCAGGGACAATCAAAATCATACAAGGAGTCATGGTTATGATCGCATTTCTTTCTTCTATTTTTATAAAAGACCACAAAAATTATTCTCTGCCTCAGGTACGCCAGAAATACGGAATGCTCTGCGGAGCCGTCGGGATCGGTCTGAATATTCTTCTGTTTCTTGGAAAATGGCTGGCCGGAACTTTAAGCGGCTCTATTGCCATCACTGCGGATGCCTTCAACAACCTGTCTGATGCAGGTTCCTCCGTGATCACACTGATTGGCTTTAAGCTCTCCGGGCAAAAGCCGGACCCGGAGCATCCGTTTGGACACGGACGCATGGAATATATTTCCGGCCTGTTTGTATCCGTTGCCATTTTGATTATGGGATTTGAACTCATCAAATCCTCTGTAGAAAAGCTGCTGCATCCGGCAGCTATCGAAAGCAGTCCTGTGATCCTGGGTATCCTGACCGCCTCTATTCTGGTAAAAATCTATATGTTTTATTATAACCGCTCCCTTGGAAAAAAACTGGAAAGCGCTGCTATGCATGCAACTGCCATGGACAGCTTAAGCGATACCGTGTCCACAGCCCTCGTACTGGCAGCTACTCTGATCAGCCAGCTCACCGGCTGGATTCTGGACGGCTGGTTCGGCATCCTGGTAGGACTGTTTATTTTCTACACAGGCATTACTACCATGAAAGAAACCATGGACCCGCTTCTCGGGCAGCCTCCAAAAAAGGAACTGGTTGCTGAAATCGAGCGGATTGTCACATCACATCCGTTGGTATACGGCATTCACGATCTGATTGTCCATGATTACGGTCCCGGCAGACTGATGCTCTCTCTTCACGCAGAGGTTTCCGCAGAGGGCGATATGCTGGATATCCATGATCAGATCGACCATATTGAACACGAACTTCAGGAACGCTTAAACTGCGCAGCTACCATCCACATGGATCCTATCATCACAGATGATGAGGAAGTCCTGCAAATGCGCGACACCATACAGGAAATCATCCGCGGTCTGAATGAGCAGTACAGCATGCACGATTTCCGCATGGTAAAGGGGCCTTCCCATACTAATCTGATCTTTGATGTGGTCGTTCCCTATAGCTGCAAAGATACAGATGCGGAAATCATCAAACAGATCAGGCATAAGGTGCATGCTATGCCCGGCAGCAAATACTTTGCCATCATCCAGGTGGACCGGAAATATTCCTGACAAATAAGGTTCCGTCCTTTAGCCGGTCTCCCTGCAACTTATGTAAAAGAGAAACCGGCACACCAGGAATCCGCGCAACTTCGTACAATCCCCAAAACAGGACTGCCCACTCCGGTCAGTCCTGTCTTAGTTCAAGCAAAAGCTCTCAATTCAATTGAAAAATTCAATTCCCACTAAGGCCAGCCCGTGTGCCGGGGCCGTCGGTCCCGCTGCCTCCCGGTCACAAGCCTCCAGAATATCCTTCACCCGTTCCGGCGGATATTGTCCGCTGCCCACCTCTATCAGGGTTCCGGCTATAATCCTCACCATGTTGTACAAAAACCCTTCACCGGCAACGCGGATGGTTATTATATCTCCATCACGCCACACTTCTATTCCGGTAATGGTTCTTACAGTAGTCCTCACCTGGGCCTTCGCACCGCAGAAGCTGGCAAAATCATGCCGGCCGATCAAATAGGACGTTGCCTCCCGCATTTTTTCCACATCCAGCTTATAATGATAAAAATAGGAATACAGGCGCTCCGTAGGTACCGGAAATTTCCGGTTCAGAATGCGGTACTCATAAGTTTTTTGGCTGTCGCAATAGCGGGGATGAAAATCCGGCTCAACTTCCTCGGAAAGCTGGATGCGAATGTCCTCCGGAAGTCTCTGATTCAGTGCATAGGAAATTTTCTCCCCGGGTATTCTGGTATTTGTATCAAAGACCGCCACATTTCCCATAGCATGAACACCTGCGTCCGTCCGGCTCGCACCTATTGTTTCGATTTTCTCTCCCAAAAGCTCTGACAACGTCTCATTCAGCACTCCCTGAACGGTTACTCCATTCGGCTGGGTCTGCCAGCCGCAGTAATTCGTGCCATCATAGGCCACGACAAGTCCCACGCGTTTCATGTTCCGCTCCTCTCTATTATAATCCGGCCATACGGAAAACAACGGCAATTGTCAGATAAACGAGTAATATGACCTGCGCCAGTCTGTCTCTCTTTTTATATTGAAGGGGTTTCATCTGGGTCCTGTGGTCACCGCCGTGGTAACAGCGTGCCTCCATGGCCATTGCCAGATCATTGGCACGACGAAAAGCGGAAATAAACAGCGGCACCAGAAGCGGAATCATATTTTTCACCTTCTGTATCAGATTCCCGCTTTCAAAATCCGCACCTCTGGCTATCTGCGCCTTCATAATCTTGTCGGTTTCTTCCAGCAGGATCGGTATAAACCGAAGTGCAATGGACATCATCATCGAGATTTCATGCACAGGTACATGAATCTTATTCAAAGGACGAAGCAGCCTTTCCAGTCCGTCCGTCAATTGGTTCGGAGTTGTGGTCAGCGTCATAATCGAAGAACCGATCACCAGATATACCAAACGAATGGCCATCCTGCCCGCCATAATGAGTCCCTGCTTCGTGATCTTCAAAAATCCGAAGCTTAAGAGCACCTCACCGGGAGTCAGGAGCATATTAAATACCATGGTAAACAGCAGGATCATCACGATGGCCTTCAATCCCTTGAACATAAACTTCACCGGTACTTTGGAAAGCGCAATCATAGCCGCCAAAAACACAGTCGCAACTGCATACCCGGGTATCGTATGGAACACAAACACTGAGATAATGAATGCCAATGTTCCGAGAAATTTCGTTCTTGGATCCAATTTGTGAAGGATCGAGTCTGCCGGATAATACTGACCGAGGGTAATATCTCTAAGCATCTGCCTCTCCTCCCCTCTGTCCTTCCTTCCAAAGCGGGGAGCCCAGGCGTTTAAGCGCTGCCAGAATGCTGCAGCGCGCTTCCTCCACTGTGGTTGCATCCGCATCCACCTCTAAGCCATGCGCCTTCAGGGCGTGCATGATATAGGTGATCTGCGGTGCTGCCAGACCCATTGCTTCCAGCTCCTGATAATGGGAAAATACAGCCTTCGGCGTATCATCAAAGGCAACTGTACCGTGATTCATCACGATCAGCCGCTCTACATATTTGGCAATATCCTCCATACTGTGGGACACCAAAATAATCGTAATTCCTCTGACCTTGTGAAGCATGGCTATCTGTTCCAGGATATCGTCTCTTCCCTTTGGATCAAGCCCTGCCGTCGGCTCATCCAGAATCAGGATTTTGGGATTCATGGCAAGAACACCTGCGATTGCCACACGCTTTTTCTGTCCGCCGGACAGTTCAAAAGGAGATTTTCCATAGTTTTTTTCTTTAAATCCCACCTGCTGAAGTGCCTTTTGGGCTTCTATTTCCGCTTCCTCACGGCTCATCCCCTGATTCATGGGACCAAAGCACACATCAGACAGTACATCATTTTCAAATAGCTGATGCTCCGGATACTGGAACACCAGTCCCACCTCGCTCCGCAAAGCTTTCCGGTTGTATTTTTCTGCCCAAACATCCTCTCCATTATACAAAATGGTTCCAAAGGTTGGCCGTACCAGCGCATTAAAATGCTGGATCAGCGTTGATTTTCCACTCCCGGTATGCCCAATTACACCGATAAACTGTCCATCCGGAATCACCAGATTAATATCCTTCAATGCATGAATCTCATACGCAGTCCCGGGGCTGTAAGTATACATCACATTTTTTAACTCTATCGACATAAGGTACCCACCAATTCTTCCGTAGTCAGTATTCCCTCTGGGATATCCACCCCGGATTTTTTCAGTTCATGAGCAAGCAGTGTCACCTGCGGTACGTCAAGACGATATTCCTTCAGGGTATCCACCTGAGAAAAAATCTCCTTCGGAGTTCCCTGCATCACAATATTTCCGCCATCCATGACATACACGCGATCCGCATGGATGACCTCCTCCATATAGTGCGTAATCAAAATGACTGTTACATTTTCTCCTTTATTCAGCTCACGGACTGCCTGCAATACTTCTTTACGGCCGTTTGGATCCAGCATGGCCGTCGGCTCATCCAAAACAATACACTGCGGACGCATTGCCATAACGCCTGCAATCGCCACTCTCTGCTTCTGTCCGCCGGACAGCCTGTTCGGAGAATGATGACGATAAACGGTCATGCCTGTCTTTTGGAGACTTTCTTCCACACGCTTCCAGATATCCTCTGTTGGAACACCCATATTCTCCGGTCCAAAGCCTACATCCTCTTCTACTACAGTTCCGATGATCTGGTTATCCGGATTCTGGAAAACCATCCCCGCCTTCTGGCGGATTTTCCACAGCTCCGGCTCCTCTGCCGTGTCCATGCCATCTACCCAGAGCGTACCCTCAGAGGGCAGAAGCAATGCATTCATTTGCTTTGCAAGAGTAGATTTCCCGGAGCCGTTGTGCCCCAGAACCGCCACGAATTCCCCAGCTTCAATGTCCAGGTTTACATCATTGACAGCACGCTGCGTTTCCTGCACGTTGCCGTCTTCGTCATACTTGAGATAGTCAAATCCCAGCTTCAAAGCTTTGATAATTCCCATATTTTCCTCCCTGTGCCGCTTTGCCGCAGCATGATTTTGGGATGGGCATATGCCCGTGCTTCCTTTTTTTGATACAGGCTTCTTCGGTAGCTGCCGCAGTATACTGATTCTGATCAGTCTGTCATTCCGGTCAACTCGTCAATCAACGCCCAGATTTCTTCCCTTCCCTGCCTGGTTTGTGCGGAAAAAGGAACGACCACAGTCCCCGGACGAAGCTTCAGCCCATCTTTTACCATTTTTATATGCTTCTGTATCTGGCTTCTTTTCAGCTTATCCAGCTTTGTAGCTATGATAATAGGCTCATAGCCGTTGCCTGATATCCATTCATACATCATCTTATCGTTTGCAGATGGCTCATGACGGATATCAACCAGCAGAAAAACAGCCTTTAAATCCCCGGATGTGTGAAGATAATTTTCGATCATTCTGCCCCATTTTTCTTTCTCCGACCGGGACACCTTCGCATAACCGTATCCGGGAAGGTCTACCAGATACATACATTCATTGATATTATAAAAATTGATCGTCTGTGTCTTTCCCGGCTGTGCACTGGTGCGTGCCAGGGATTTGCGGTTCATCAGCCCATTGATCAGGGAGGATTTCCCCACATTGGATTTGCCGGCAAAAGCCACCTCCGGGCGCCCTGTCTTCGGGAGCCTGCTGGTAATGCCGCACACAATATCTAAGGATACATTTTTAATGACCATAGGTTTCCTCTCTGTCTCTATTTGCTGAGTGCTTCCCGAAGTACATCGCTCATTGTGTCCACAAAGGAAATCTTCAGCCCATCCAAAATCTCCTCATCCATTTCCTGAATGTCCGGCTTATTTTCCTTCGGCACAAGCACCTGCCTGATCTTTGCATATTTGGCAGCCAGCAGCTTTTCTTTCAGGCCTCCGATTGGCAGGACACGGCCACGAAGAGTAATTTCTCCGGTCATTGCCACATCCGCACGAACCTCTCTGCCGATGATAGCCGAAAGCATCGCTGTTGCCATGGTAATTCCTGCAGACGGCCCATCCTTCGGAACAGCTCCCTCCGGAATATGTACGTGAATATCGTGCTCCTGGAAAAATTCCGGAGAAATCCCGTATTTATCCGCTACGGAACGGATATAGGAAATACCTGCCTGTGCAGATTCCTTCATCACATCCCCAAGCTGTCCTGTCAGTGCCAGCTCACCCTTGCCGGGCATGACGTTGACTTCTATCTGAAGGGTATCGCCGCCCACCTGCGTCCAGGCAAGTCCTCTGGCAATTCCCACCTCGTCTTTTTTATTTGCCATTAGATAATTGTAACGTTCTTTTCCCAGGAACCTGGACAGATTCTTTCCTGTAACCGTCACCTTATCTTTGCTATTTTCCATGATTTCCCTTGCAGTTTTTCGGCATATCTGCCCAATCCTGCGCTCCAGGCTGCGGACACCGGCTTCCTTCGTGTAGTGGTTAATGATTTTGCGAAGAGCACCGCCCTGAATGCTCAGTCTGCCTTTTTCGATACCATTGATCTCCATCTGCCTTGGAATCAAATGCTCCTTGGCAATATGCTCTTTTTCGTTTTCCGTGTAGCCTGCGATCTCAATAACCTCCATACGGTCAAGAAGAGGTCTCGGAATCCCCTGCACGTCATTGGCAGTAGCAATAAACAGTACCTCCGACAAATCCTGCGGAATCTCCACATAATGATCGTTGAAGCGGCTATTCTGTTCAGGGTCCAGCACCTCCAAAAGCGCAGAGGCGGTATCTCCTTTATAATCGCTGCCGGTCTTGTCGATCTCGTCCAGGAGCATCAATGGATTGCTGACCTCTGCCTGCCTGAGAGCGGTCGTGATTCTCCCCGGCATTGCTCCCACATACGTCCTTCTGTGACCGCGAATCTCTGCCTCGTCGCGGACACCGCCCAGGCAAATGCGCACATATTTTTTATGCATTGCTTCCGCCACAGATTTCGCAATGGATGTCTTACCGGTTCCGGGCGGGCCTACCAGACAGAGGATCGGACTTTTGCCCTTGGAGGTAAGTCTGCGGACTGCCAGAAATTCCATAATTCTTTCTTTGACGTCCTTTAGTCCGTAATGACCTTCCTCTAAAATTCCCCATGCCTCATTCAGATCATCGGAATCCTCGGAGCATTTATTCCACGGAAGACTCAGCAGTGTTTCAATATAACCGCTTAAAACCGTACTCTCCGGCGCATTGCTGCTCATACTTTTAAAGCGGCCGATTTCCTTGCGGATTTTCGCTTTCACCTCTTCCGAAGCCTGAAGGCTCTCGAGACGCTTGCGGAACTCTTCCGCCATATCAGAGGTATTTTCCTCACCAAGCTCCTCACGAATCAGTTTGAGCTGTTCCCGCAGAATATATTCCCGCTGGTTTTTATCAATGCGTTCCTTCAGGCGCTTCTGAAGCCCTTTGCCGATCTGAATGACCTCAACCTCATTGCTCAGGATTGCTCCAAGAACCTCATACTGCTCCTCTAAAGAAACTGCCTCCAGTATTTTTTGCTTATCCTGACAGGACAACGGAAGATTCACAGATACCTGCCGGATCAGCTCCTCCACATCTCCAATGTTCAATATCTGCGCAACCAGCTCCTTGCTGACCTTGCCGCTTTCCATACAATAATGCTGAAACAGTTCCCGAATACTCCTGTGCATCGCCTCTTTTACAGGGGGCGCATAATGCTCCGCTTCCTCGCGCTCAAACAGCGCAGCCTCACTTTTCAAAAACGGATATTCCTGCTCCAGGTTCAAAAGCTCCGCGCGTTCCTTTCCTTCCACCAGAACACGCACCAGATTCTGCGGCAGCTTCACCACCTGTTTGATGTATGCAATGGTGCCTACCTGGTACAGATCCTTAAGCCCGGGTGTCTCCATTTCCGGATCCCTCTGGGTAATCAAAAATATCTTCTGGTCATGCAGCATAGCAGCTTCGACAGCCTTTATGGAACGCTCCCTGCTCACATCGAAATGTACGATCGTGTCCGGCAGGATCGTCGTTCCCCGAAGGGCAACGGTCGGAAGCACACTAATCGGATTATTCATTTATCATCAGTCCCTTCATCAAGCTGTTTCCGGTTTGCCTTTTTTTCTGGAACG
Source organism: uncultured Blautia sp. (assembly GCA_900551075.1). Classification (GTDB taxonomy): domain Bacteria; phylum Bacillota; class Clostridia; order Lachnospirales; family Lachnospiraceae; genus Blautia_A. Next base: position 44,641 of record URVB01000018.1, read on the forward strand.
GGAGCCCCTTCTTCCTGCCGGCACACCCGGAGCCGGAGCTTCTCCATGGATGATCTCCGGTTCTCCTGTTCCTTCTACAGCATCTTTTGTTATAATGCATTTACGGATGGTATTGTCTGATGGCGCTTTGTACATCAAATCCATGAGGGAATTCTCCATAATCGCACGAAGTCCTCTGGCCCCGGTCTTACGCTCCAGCGACTTCCTTGCAACGGCTTCCAGAGCTTCTTCCTCAAAATCCAGTTCCACGCCATCCAATTCAAACAATTTATGATACTGCTTTGTCAGAGAGTTCTTCGGTTCCTGCAAAATGCGGATCAAAGCTTCCTCATCCAAAGCATCCAGCGTTACCACAATCGGCACACGTCCGATAAACTCAGGAATCAAACCGTATTTGATAAAGTCCTCAGGCATAACCTCCTTCAGAACCTCTCCCACGTTCCGTTCCTTCTTTACTGCAACCTCTGCGCCGAAGCCGATTGACTTGGTGTCCTTTCTGGCTTCTATGATCTTCTCGATACCTTCAAAGGCGCCGCCGCAGATGAACAGAATATTGGTGGTGTCAATCTGGATGAACTCCTGATGAGGGTGCTTTCTGCCTCCCTGGGGCGGAACGCTCGCAACCGTACCCTCCAGAATCTTCAAAAGAGCCTGCTGTACACCCTCTCCGGAAACGTCACGGGTAATGGATGCATTTTCAGACTTTCTTGTAATCTTGTCAATTTCATCAATATAAATTATTCCGCACTGGGCGCGCTCTATATCATAATCCGCAGCCTGGATAATCTTCAGCAGAATATTTTCTACATCCTCTCCGACATAGCCCGCTTCTGTCAGCGTCGTTGCATCTGCAATCGCAAAAGGTACATTCAGAAGACGCGCCAGGGTCTGAGCCAGAAGAGTTTTTCCGGAACCAGTAGGTCCCAGCATCAAAATATTGCTTTTCTGAAGCTCCACATCCAGATTCCTGCTGGAAGTAATTCTCTTATAATGGTTATAAACAGCTACGGACAGGGCTTTTTTCGCCGCATCCTGACCGATGACATAATCATCCAAAATGTAATGGATCTCTTCTGGTTTCAGCAGATGAATGTCTGTATCATATACCTCATCACGCTCATACTTCGCCAGTTCTTCCTCCATGATTTCCGCACAGATGCCAATACACTCATCACAAATAAACGCTCCATCCGGTCCTGCGATCAGCTTGCGTACCTGATCCTCCGATTTATGACAAAAGGAGCATCTGACTTTTCCATCTCTCATCTTATCTGCCATGGATATCTAATTTTTCCTTTCCAACAATCCGCCTGGGATTTGTTATTTGTTGCTATTTTCCTGCTTCCCTGGTATACAAGATAAGACTCCTGGCTGCAGGAGTCTTTTCTTTTGCATTATTTATGCATGACAACCCCATCTATAAGGCCGTATGCTTTGGCTTCCTCCGCGGTCATATAATTGTCGCGGTCCGTATCCTTTTCCACTACCTCTATCGGCTGTCCGGTGTTCTCAGCCAGAATCTCGTTGAGAGTTCTCTTCGTCTGAGCAATATGGTCTGCAACAATCTGAATCTCTGTTGCCTGCCCCTGTGCACCGCCGGACGGCTGGTGAATCATAATGGTAGAATGCGGAAGGGCAAATCTCTTACCCCTGGTACCGCCCGCCAGGAGAAATGCCCCCATGCTGGCCGCCATTCCAAGACAAATGGTAGATACATCACACTTGATATATTTCATAGTATCATAAATTGCCATTCCTGCCGTCACGGAACCACCCGGACTGTTGATGTAAAGCTGAATGTCCTTTCCCGGGTCCTCTGCCTCCAGGAAAAGGAGCTGTGCCACAACAATGCTGGCACTTACATCATTTACCTCTTCTCCCAGAAAGATAATCCTGTCTTTAAGAAGTCTGGAATAGATATCGTAGCTTCTCTCTCCCCTGCTGGTCTGTTCAATGACATACGGTACTAAACTCATAAACACGCCTCCATTCGCTGGCGCATAACGGATACCTGACTTCCGCTTACGCTTCCTTTGCTGCCTCGGCAACCAGAGTTACGGCTTTTTGTACTGCCATATCCTTCTTCATCTGCTCCAATTCATGGTCGCCAAGCAGCTCTCTTAATTTGTCTGCTTCCATTTTATACATTTCAGCCATCCTGGTGATTTCTTCCTTAACTTCCTCCTCATTCGGCTGAATATTTTCTGCTTCCGCAATCTTCTCAAGAACCAGTCTTGTCTGAATTCTCTTCAATGCCTGCGGTTTCATTTCTTCCTGCATCTTCTCTGCAGTCATACCGGTGAACTGGAAATACTGCTCCATGGATAATCCCTGGGACTGCATTCTTCTTTCAAAATCATCCATCATCTGGCGAATCTGGGTCTGGATCATCGGCTCCGGAATTTCCATTTCTGCATTTTCGATTACTTTATCTACTGCTGCATCTTCTTTTGCACGAAGAGCCTCAGCTTCCTTCTTTTCTGTCAGGCTCTTCCTTACATCTTCCTTGTACTCTGCCAGAGTATCAAATTCAGATACATCCTGTGCAAAATCATCATCCAGCTCCGGAAGCTCTTTTGCTTCGATCTTCTTCACATCACACTGGAATACGGCGGCCTTGCCTGCCAGCTCCGCAGCCTGATACTGTTCCGGGAAGGTTACATTTACTTCTACATGATCGCCGGTCACAGCGCCTACCAGTTGCTCTTCAAAGCCAGGGATAAAGGAACCGGAGCCCAAGGTCAGGGGATAATCGGTGCCTTTGCCGCCTTCAAATGCAGCCCCATCAACAAATCCTTCAAAGTCAATGGTTGCAATATCTCCGTTCTTTGCACCGCGGCCCTCTACTGTAACCGTTCTGGAGTTCTTTTCCTGCTCTTTTTTAATTTCTGCATCAACTTCTTCGTCAGTTACTTCGATTTCTGCCTTCGGAACCTCTACGCCTTTATATTCACCAAGTGTAACCTCTGGTTTTACAGCTACTTCTGCTGCAAAGATGAATGGTTTTCCGGGCTCTGCCTGGGTTACATCAATTTCCGGCTGAGAAACAATCTCCAGCCCGCACTCTTCCAGGGCTTTGCTGTAATGCTCCGGAATCAGGGCATTTGCTGCATCCTCCAGAAAAATACCTTTGCCGTACATCTGCTCGATCATCCTTCTCGGAGCTTTTCCTTTACGGAACCCAGGAATGGAAATTTTTCCTTTTGCTTTCTGGTATGCAGCCTGCATAGCCTTGTCTAAATCTTCGGCAGAAACTTCAATTGTCAGTTTTGCCATGTTTTTTTCCATTTTTTCCACCTGTAAACTCATGTTTCGTGTTCCTCCTTAATATTCAGGTAAATTCTTATTATGAATCACTTTTCTTTATTTTGTCCTTCTCTGTCTCCGAACCTTAGGACAGAGTGCCCTCATCATGAGAGATACAATTACAGTCATTATGGAAGTATAGCACAAGACTTTCAAAAACGCCAGCGTTTTTTTGCAGTTCCGCCCTGTAAAATACAAAAAGCAAAAAAGAATCCTGCCAGGCAGGATTCTCCGCCGCAATTCTCAGAATTTACCGCAAATATACAATAGATTTCGCAATTTCTTCTGCCTTCTCTTCCCCCGCAAGCTGGGAGATCAGGGACAGGCTGAAATCAATGGCAGTTCCCAGGCCTCTGCTGGTGGTTACATTTTCATCTACTGCCACTGCCTCTTCCGTTGTGACTGCACCCTCCAGCTTATCCAGAAAAGAAGGATAGGAAGTTGCCTTTCTTCCTTTCAGGAAACCAAGACCTGCAAACACGCTGGGTGCTGCACAGATGGCGGCCACCTTACCGCCCTTTTTATAGAACTCTGTCAAAAGCTCCGTAAGCGGCTCATATGCCCCAAGATGTTTTGTCCCCGGCATACCTCCCGGAAGCACAAGCATATCCGCATCTGAAAAATCCGTACCTGCAAATATGCGGTCTGCCTGAAGAATGATGCCATGGGAGGTGGTGACTTCTTTTGTCTCCTTAATGGATACGGTTTCAATGCCAATCTCCGCCCTCCGCATCAAATCCACGACTGTCAGACCTTCAATATCTTCAAATCCATCTGCCAGAAAAATATATACCTTACTCATGGAAATCCCTCCTGATTCTGTTTGTTTTTTCAGTATAGCATTTCTCTTTCTTTTTTACAACGAACCGGGTATACTAAAAATAATCATATTTACAAAAAGGAGAAGCCTATGGAAATCGAAAGAAAATTTCTTATTAAAAAGGAAAACCTTCCCGCATGTCTTGACTCCTGTCCCTTTCATAAAATTGAACAGGGCTATCTCTGCACGGATCCGGTTGTCCGCATCCGCCGTCAGGACGAGGACTATTATCTCACCTACAAGTCCAGGGGGCTGCTTGCCCGGGAGGAATACAACCTGCCTTTGACCAGGGAAGCATACGAACACCTGAAGCCAAAGGCAGATGGAATAGTCATCTCTAAAACCCGCTATCTGATTCCCGAAAAGGACCAGCTTACGATTGAACTGGATATTTTCCATAATACTTATGAAGGGCTTTTGCTGGCAGAGATAGAATTCCCCTCGGAGGAAGCCGCCAGGGCCTATGAGCCTCCTGCATGGTTTGGAGAGGATGTCACCTATTCCACTCAATACCACAACAGCACCTTAAGCAAAGGGACTGCTGCCTGCGGCTGATTATCCGCAGGGCTGTCCCTCGTCCTGATATGATATTCTTAAGTAATTACCTGTGCTTATGTCTTTTCTCTATGCTTTTTCCGGGATGCCTTCTTTTACATTGTCGCTTTCTGTATCTTTTGACAGGATCGTATCCCTCCCGGAAAATCTTTTCTGCCAGCCGTTCACTGTACCACACCGGAAAAATTCCCAGCAGTTTTCCCAAAAACCTTATGATGCCCCAGGCACTTTTATCCATACACATGGAAATTTCCAATAATTTCTGTACAAATGAAAGCATCTGCCAAACCTCCTTACGAAGAACAGTTTAGCATGTTTTGCTCCAGAGTACAATTTGTTCTTTATAATCTCTTTCCTTTTTCCGCACATGCCTGCAGCGCTTCATAAACCGCACTTCTCATCCCCGCTTTTTCCAGGGTGCGCAACCCCTCAATGGTAGTTCCCGCCGGAGAGCATACCATATCCTTCAGTTCCCCGGGGTGCATTCCCGTTTCCAGGATCATCCTCGCACTTCCGAGAACTGCCTGAGCTGCAAAGCCGTATGCCTGCTTCCGCGGCATTCCAAGGGCAACTGCCGCGTCCGCCATAGCTTCCACAAACATAAATACATAAGCCGGAGAGCTTCCGCTCACTGCACCTACTGCATCCATCAGCCGCTCGGGCACAAACTCCGTCCTTCCGAAGCTGTCCGTGATTTCACGAATCTGCCTTGCATCCTCCTCTGTCACACGCTCGTTTATACAAGCCCCGGTCATACCTTCGCCTACCTGTGCGGGAGTATTCGGCATCAGCCTTACTACCTTCAGTGGCTTCCCGCATTTTTTTTCCAGCCATGCAAGGGTTTTGCCGGGTGCAATTCCCACAACCATATGCTCCGTCGTCAGCAAATCCTTTACTTCCTCCAAAACCTCCTCATAGAACTGCGGCTTCACGGCCAATACCAGAAGCCTTGTACTCCTGACGACCTCACGGTTATCCAGGGTTGCCGCAACCCCCAGCTTTTCTCTGCTGCGCCGTGCCCCTTCCTCTGTCAGATTGGATACGATGATCTCTTCCTTTTGGAAAATACCTTTTTTCAAAATCCCGCCAATCATAGCAGAACCCATATTTCCGCAGCCTATAAACCCTATTTTCATTTTGTGTCCTCCTCCGGTGCACCTTTTGTGTGCGTAAATATATTGTCATCGCTTGTAAGAAGATATTTACGAACTGCAAACAAAATACCGATTGCCGCCACTCCGATCAGCGTCTGCCATGTCTGCAGATGCTCTACGACCATTTGTCTTGCAGTCGCAAAGAGCAGTACCTCTACGATGGTTTCCGCCGTATGCTTGCACAGCATCTTTACAAACTCTACCCCTACCACCAGAGACAGCGCCTGTGACAAAAATTCCGTAAAAAAGTCTATCTTAATATCAAAAACAGACATATGAAACAGCTCATAGACCAAGGGAATACTTGCCAACCCAATCACAATCAAGATCACAACTGATAATAGAATCTCCGTATAACGGGCAACATGATAAATGGCCTCGTTAAAGTGTTTTCTTATTTTGTGGTTTACTTGTCTGTGCATAACCTCTCCTTATAACTTTTCTTCTATTCTATCATTCAGACGCTGATTTGTCATCATAAATTCCATATCCGCGTCCTCATCCTATAAGGAAGCCGGAAAGGAATCCATAAATGCAATACTTGACTCTTTTTCTTTCGAAATAAAGGACTCTATCGCATGCTCATAGATTTCTATATTCCTCCTGGCCACTTCAATATCCGAATATTCTTCCGATACTCTCTTTAAAGCATTATCCGAATATGTTTTCTGCTTTTGTTTATTTAAAAGCAACTCCACTATTTTATCCGCAAGTATTTTTTCATTTTTACAATCGCATAATATACCACTTTTTTCATTTTCTATCATTTCAGTAATTCCACTGGATTCACTTCCGATTATTGGTGTTCCGGATGCCATGGCCTCAAGTACAACATATGGAAAATTATCAAAGCTTGAGGGAACAACAAGCACCTGTGCACCTGCATAAATATCATTTAATTTTTTATTTTCAATCTGTCCGGGAAATGTTAATTTATTATGATATTTCTCGGGAATCAGCTCATAAATGTACTGTTTCATTGATATATTCTTATCATTTCTGGTTGTATCTTTCCCAGCAAAAACCCAGCTTGTCTCTGGCAGAATCGCCTGAACTATGGGGATTGCCTTTGCTAATACATTCACACCTTTTCTCATTTCAAGACTACCGCAAAAAAGAACATATTCTCTTTTTATCTCAGAATTAATATAAAAATCAACCAAATTCGCAGGATTAGGAATAATTGTAATGTCCTCTCTTTGAATATTCATCTGGCCGGCAACCTTTTGACTAAGCATTCTTGAACATGAGATAACTTTTTCTGCATTTTCAATCACGTCCTTTTCCCAGCAAAGCATAGGTTCAGTAACTCCTTGTGCCAAACCGCATCTGTTATGTTCCAACCATATACACAATGGGGTATGCAACTTAACCACAATTGGTTTTTTTCTCATTTTATTTTGCAAATAAAAGAGAGTTTCTGCTCCCCACTCCGGGGATTCAATAATATCAATTTTATCTTCAAGGCTGCATAGTACATGGTTAACTTTTTTTCTGTAATTCACATAATCAGTATAACTATCATTTGTTTTCTCAACAAATATGCGGATAATCGAAATCCCATCCTCCACATATGTTTGATTTTCCACGTAGGACCTACATACAACGAACACATTATGGCCTAATTTATGTAAACCTGCTGCCAGGTTTTTCTGATATGTTGCAATTCCCCCAAAATTTGTTTCCAAAGGATATTCTTCATGTACCAAACAAATATTCATTATCTTTTGCATGAGCAATTTCATTTATTCCCCATACTCCTCCCTTCTTTCATTGAAGTTTTCTCCAGCGACAGCATACCTAACCTCTGACTAAATAACTCAGGCGCACTCCTCTTTCCTGACCAGTGTCACATGTGATTTATGAAAAAAAGTTTCCAGTGCGCAATAATTGATTACCCATTTTTCTATATCTTTTCTATCAATAACCATAGGCATATAATTTGCCACTGATAAAATTGATTTGTTTGCCTTCTCAGATAGTATTACAAATCTTTCCTGGTTACGATTCCTAATATAGCATCCCGCCATTAGTAATAAATCTTCATCAGATCGTTCAAAGGAATATTTTTTTTGGTATGAATCCCACAAATAAAATCCCTTTGCCGGAATTAGGCATCTTCTACATAAAATACTCTCACGATACATCCTATTTGAAGATATCCTTTCCGCTTTTGCACTAAAAAAGACTCCTTTTCCATCGTACCTCAAAACGCCCCATTTCATCTGCTGCGCATATAATTGATGCTCCTTATCCAAAATAACCGTAGCAGATTGAGACGGCGAAATATCTGTTTTTCCATATATTTCCACGTTGCCTTTTTTATTAGTCACTAGCTCCTTAACCTGTCTCTCTGTCTTTTCATCAATATAGTATTTTCCACTCAAATTCTTCCCCCCTTACTATTCTCATTTATATGTATACAAATCACTATTCTGCCAAACCGTAACTAACTTATTTTTATAATCGTATCGTTTTTTCCACACTTTCAAAAACGTCAATTTTATTTCACAGTTCAGCTACAGCACTCTTTATTTGTCTGCTTCTTTTACCAAATTTTCAATATATTGAAAAAAATCACTGAGTGAATAAAATGCATCCATGCTAAGCCTGTCATTATCTACTTCTATTGAAAATTCGTCTTCCAGTTTGACAATTATTTTTATAAAATCAAGGGAATTCATCGGTAATTCACTCATTTTTTCTTCTCTAAACAACATTTTTTCTATAATTCCCTTATCTATGTGTTCCTCAAAAACCGAGGTGATTTTATCCGTAGCCGTCAACGCAAATAACTCTCCTCTCATACCCTTACATATTCCATAAAAACAACAATCCGGCAATTTCAATAACCACAGGAGCTAAAAATGAAGCATCCAGTCTATATACGGTACTGATAATATTTTAATATATTCATCAATAATGCATTTTCTTCATCTTTTAACTCAATAACCCGTTGACATAAATAAATGATATTCTCCCTTTTATGCCTAATTGACTCCTTAATACCTACATGAGCCATTTCTATTGCCAATTGCAAGAGGCTTTCACTCTCACTTATAAAAGGAATTCCAAAATACTTAATTGCATCACATATAATCTGCATATGATCCTGTATGACTGAGAATGGTCTATAGTCAAATCGTCCATATACTTCTATATTACTACTTAAGTAATCACATAACTCATCATATACAGCAAGCCCAAATATATTTATTTCTGTACCTTCTTTACTTTTTGACACCATATTATTCACTTCCGAATACTGAATATATAGTATTTCATACATTTTTTGCAGAATATGATTTATGTTTAGGTCATCTGCACTGAATAGAAAAAAAACATATGGCTCCTGTAGCAGGAATGAATGAATGCCGTTTGCATAGTCTCCTGTCCCTTCACATTCTACTATGTGAAGAATTGCATTTTCCATTTCACAAAAGGGAATACTTTTCCTCTCATAGTCGTCAGAAAAATAGTCATATCCCATAAATTCTTCTTTTTCATCATCATAGCCAAAAATAAAAATGTCATGCATACTATTCTTTGGGTATCTTTTTTTGTCATACCAAGTAATATAACTTACGTTAAGACAACAATGGACATATTCATTATGAACAATACATTCGACAATATATTGTGAAATACTACTATACTTTTCCCTAATCCGTTCTATACTGTAGCTATTGTCACGGATATATGGACATGCATCCCACTCCTTTGTAACAAAAGGGGCAACTGAATTACATATATCCAAAACAAAGGTTTGGCCTTTTTCATTCAATTTATGGCAGCATATTTGCATATTATTATAATAAATCCATGGCAATGTACTTTCGTTTTGTGACAGCATCATTGTCATAAATCTGCCTTTTTGGTAACATCGTAATATTGCTTTTCCTAAACTTAATTCTTTTCTCATTTCTACTCCGCTCTCTATTTGGCAAAGATATATGGCAATTGCTAAAAACGCAATACCTCCTCCATTGACATCTTACATATTTGATTTGGAAACTCATTACACCTTGAACATACTGCGATTTTATATCCACTGTCAGAATAGCGGAAAAAGAATGGAGACGCCTTGATATTCTTGTCATTTACAGTAATATTTTCATCGGTTATGCAAATTGAGAATGAGTCGAGGGGCTTCGTTAATCCCAGCCCCAGCCATTTTAAATAGCTCTCCCGTAGAACCCACAATTCATAGAACCGTTCTAAAAATAATGTCTCTCCCTCTTCATTTAGAAATTGTAATTCTGCTTTGCTAAAAAAACGTTTAGCAATGCATGCTATATCCTGATTCTTTATTTCTTCTATATCTACGCCAATAGGTTTTGTGCTTATACCACAAACAACATACTCACCTGAATGTGACACATTAAACTGTATATTTGAACCTTCAATATATGGCTTCCCATAATATGTTCTTGAAAAGGAAATTTCGCCTGGCAATATCCCCCGCTTTCTTGCTACTATCATGCGAACCATAGCCTCACCAAATATCGAACGTATGGCATCCTTTGAATCTTTTCTGCGCTGAATTCCCGATTTATCCAAGTATGGCATAATCTCAGCTATTTTATTTTTATAGGCTTCTACTAATGAAAAATCAATCTTTGTCAAATATATATCTACCATTTTTGATAAAATTCTCTTAAGCTCTTATATATTTTCATATTATTAAATGGAGTCTATTGTTATAACTGTAAATATTCCGCTAATATTTTAATGCCTTTGTCAAAATCACTTGGTGAAAATGAAATACGAATACAGCCTTCAGCACCAAAATCCGATCCCGGTGTTACTCCGATATGCGGGCTGGTATGCTGAGCAATTTTCATAGCCAATTCCAGATCACCACCTAAACCATGTTCTACAATATATTTACGGCAATTAACCAGTAAATAAAATCCTCCACTTACAGGGCAGGGAACTACCCCACTAATATCAGCAAGCTCTTTTATTGCTTTTTGATATCTGCAAGTATACATTTCTCGCAGTTTTTCCACTGAATCATTCTGGCTAATCGCTTGAATTGCACCAATCTGTGAAATTGTATTAGGTGTTAAAGAAAAATTCCGCTGAAATATAGTTAACGGGAAAACTAATTCATCTGGTACAATCGCGAATCCAACACGGAAAGTATACATCTCATATCCTTTAGACATCGAATCTGTAACAATATATGGTATTTTAATTTTTTTATTTAGCGCTTCATCCAGAACCGATATGTATGGTTTATTCTCAAATACCATATTGCTATATACCTGATCACTAAACAACACTGCCCTCCGGCCAGTATTCATAATTTCAATGATAGACTCCCATTCCTGGACTGATACCAAATTTCCGATAGGATTTCCGGGTGAATTTACTACAACAATACGAGTATGTTCTTTATCAAATGCTCTCACAAATGAATCTATATCAATTCTTCCGGAATCTATATCAATATTATAATAATCGATACTTATATCGTTCCTTAATACCTGCAGCAATGACGCAGCCGCTTCATATAAAATATATCCCGGTTTCGGCAAAAGTACTTTTCCTCCCGACTGTAAAAGCATAGTAAATATGTCACGATAAAGAGAGCTTGTACCCTGTGAACCTACAATCACATTTTGTGGTAATATTTTTTTCCAAAAACGTCTGCTGTAATGTTCTGAAAAAACTCTTCGGAGCTCAGGATTCCCTTCCGAATCTACTCTTAATAATTCCTTGGGATAATCCAGCGCTTCCTTCATTGCATCCTTTACTTCGTTTGACAATAATTGATCTGATTTTCCTAAGGTCATTCTAATTACGCTTTCACCTTTATTCTCATATTCACTTAACAGTTGATCAATTGTGAACATATGAAATGCCATCTTCGAAAATCTTTTTCCCATTTGAGTGTTTTCCCATCCTTCAATGTAAATATCAGTTAATTCTTTACTCATATTTTTTCTCCTTAATCATAATATTTTCCAGACAATTGTTAAGCTGCCAACTCCTGTACTTGTCCCATTATTTTTTTATATCAAATATTTTTTAATAATGTATCAGCTCTATCTAGTAGGGATTCAATCAGTTCTTTTTCTTCTTTATAAATGCACTCTATCATATCAATGATATGCGGCATTTTTTCCTGAATTGTTTTTTTTATTATGCTTTTGACAATTACTGTTCTAAGCTTTCCGACATCACTTATCTCTTCTTTTATCAGCCTTATTTCATATGCAAAGCAAAATCCGTAACGTAAATACAGAATATCAAGCATTCTCAAATAACAAATTCGATTATTTTGAAATGTATTCAGCCTCATTGCCAAGAGATAATTATTCATTTGCTCCACACTAACGTCATCTCCCTGAATGTTTTGAGTTACTTTTTTCAGGTTAGTAAAATTCTCACGCAGCAGCTCCCGGCATATTAGTAGATTTTGCTTCAATATTTTCAAACAGCCTATAGCAGAAACAGGATTATGTAAAAGTCTGTACTTTTTGCATTCAAACATTCGCTGATCATCCGGAAGCTTCAATCGTTGACGTTCCTCTGTGAGATATGGATCCAAACAAATCAACGTATCATCTTCAATACCAACAACTGGTATTTCATGCTCTATATGCTTTTTGCAATACAACTCACTCCAAGGGCATTGATACGTGTCGATTTTCAAGCTTAATGGTGTTTTATTTTTTACCTCATTCTCTATTTCTCTATATAGCTCTTCCTTACTAAAGAAAACACGTCCCGCTATTTGAATACCATGTGCTTTTTCCAAAATCTGTGTAGAATAATCATATGAATACAAACTAAAACACCCTTCAACAGAATGGTCATTAGTTGAAATACACCTGAAAAATAATTTGCTTGCAAATATCATAAAAAAATCCCGGTTATTTGCTGCGCAAATGGTTGCAATTATCCCATCATAACAGTCATAAATTGGATCATGTACCGGTGTAATATTCATATTTCCTCCCTTTACATCCGTTTAATTTCCAGAAGTTCAATAAGCCCTTCACCCAACGTTGAATCTTTTGAATAATAAAACAGCATAGGCTTTCCCATTAATCCCAATGCCATTCCCGATATTCTCCTATATGTATCTGCCATAAACTGGTCAGCCAGCAATAAGTTTTCTACTGAAAAACAGACATGATGAATACCGCCTCCTTTATTTGAGTATTCATATACTGGAGAATCAGAATCTATAGGTTCGATATATTCAATATATATATTGGCAGCCAAACTAACCAAAGCTATACGTACATGTTGTGAGGCTACTGTTTCCAAAATAATATTATTTTCCTTACCACAAAATAAAATATATTTTTGTATCGCTTTTTCTATGCTCTTAACAACAATTCCAATGTGATGGAATCTTAACAGATTATCCATTTTCCTTCCCTCTCAGACAAATAGCACATCTAAGCACGCAAACTTCTAAATTACTATATACAATCAACCTCACATTCCTTTCCTAACAGTTTTTTGGTAATTTCCTTGCACAATATTTCTATTGTCTGATGTACGTCAGCCTGGGATTTTTGCTTATCTAATAATTTTTCATATTCTATGTAGCAGTCATCGGCTTTGAAGCTTAATAAGAAATCCTGAATTTCAAAATAATTTTTCTTAAAGACCAGATTATTTATAAACTCAATTATTTCTTTATTACATTTGCACTGTTCGTCAGCGTTATAACACACTTTATTTGTAATTGAATTGTATTCAGGATCAATCCGTACGATCACGGTCTTACTAAATATATTCTTGCGAGCCCTATATAAATTGTTAATTGCTCTCAATACAGTAAATAACCAAGGTAATCCCGTATGCTCTCCGTTAGCAAGCCCGGACTCCTGCAAAATTTTACTATCGGAAAGAGAATCATGTATAAATCCATGTATCGTATATTTCTTTCTATTCAGTACATGCACTACAATCTTGTCAATCCCAATATCATCCATCCATAATACTGTTTTCACAAATTCCTCAATACTCTGTTCTTCTGTGAGCCCCGGCAGCCCCAGCAGTACATTACCAACAGCTTTAAAATGAAACTCATGTAATAACTCCACTGCGTTTTCTATTTGTGCATTAGTTATTTCCTTATTCAGCCAGTGATTTCTTATCCATTCATCTGCTACCTCTACACCAAAATCAATAGACACTCTTTTTTTTCCTGACACTGTCTTTGAAAAGTTAGTTAACCGCTCCCTTGTTATTGAAGAAGCACGTGCTTCAACATTATAAATGAACGGGGATGTGGCAAATAGCTCTTTACTAAATAATTGAATACAAAGTTCTTCAGGGACCTCACTGTAGTCAAGCGAATCATAACCCGATATATTTTCAATAACTGACGAGTCGCTTTCCACTCTCGAATTAAGGAAGTTCTCTCGTACACATTTCGCATACAACTCCGGATCCTTTTTTCTCAGTGCTAAGAGTGCACCTTGCTTAGCTGCAAACTCAGATTGATAGTCACACATACTGCAACCAGCTAATTTTTTGTTTTTCATACGATAGGGACACCCTAAAGTATTTACATAGTTCATATTCACTCCAACATAAGGAAAATATTTCATTTTTTCTCCTACGAAACCCTGATAAATTTCTTCCGCCGACAAATTCATGGCACTGTCATACTCATTCCAATACTGTTCCGATATCGGCTTCCATATAGCTTCCATAATATTTTGTATTATCATAATTCTCCTTTCAGCCTTTTTATTTTTCCTGTCAAATTTTTCTCTTAGCACCTAACCATAGCAGATGCTCACTTCTCGTACTGAATGCATCTATCTGCCGCTACTGATGTACTTCTTATATAAGGTTTACATATTATTATATATATATTGAATCAGTTCATCTGGTGTATACATTTGATTTATATTTATTATTTCCTCCTCAAACTCAATATCCAACTCTATTTCTAAATTTATCAACAGCTTTACAAACAATATAGAATTAATTCCCAGCTCTATGTAGCTTTTGGAAAAAGCTTCCTCATCAAGTGGTATGCCTAGTTTTTCATTAAAAACCCGGCATAATACATTTTTTATTTCTTCTTTATTCATCTCCCACCATTCCTCTCATTATTTTTCTTATAACATCTCAACAAGATCCTCTTGCCACTCTCGAATGCAAAGATAATTTCCATTCCAAAATATTATGGCTACGTTATTCCAAATAGGATGAATACCCTCCTGCAAAAAAGGAATAACTACTTTTCTTGTCAAAAAATTACGTCGTAATAGCCGTGAATTATTAGCGTTTATTGACAAAACATATTTCCCTTTTGCAAATGGATGCTCTTCAACCTGCATAATACAATATTCCCCTTCATATCGCTGCTCCTTGTATACAAATCCATCGCCTGAAACAAAAATATTCCTATCTAAATAATTTGCAAATTTATCAGTAATATCCGATTGACACAGGTTTACAAGAACCAGGCTATGCAGTAAATCATCATCATCCAGGAGCGAATATGGAATTATCGGATATGTGGTTGAAATCCAATCAAAGTATCCATTGGAATGTGGTGTTGCAAAAGCTTTTGCTGCAGATATTTCATAGTTATCTGCCCGATCTGGCACTACTATCCTCATCGAAGTGCGATAAATTCCTAAAATTCCAATTCCTTTGGTTATATCTACCGGACCCGGCTGTTGTATTTGAAAAATTTTTCTACCTTCAATGGCATAATGTATATTTTTCGGAAGTGGAGCAAAATAAACAAATTCTTTGCTGTTAATACAAATTTCTGTTTTCTTATCGACATCCGGAGGTAAAACTATTGTGATGCCTTTCGAATCCTTCACGGTAATTTCAAAACGATATTTGTTTTTTCTTATCGCACTGACTTTGGCGCTTCTTTTGCCCTTTTCTATTCCATGCAAACGTATCCAAAAGCTTTCCAGATAGCAGTTTCTCTCTGTAATAAAAGTTATTTTTTCAGGAAAATTCACCCGTCTATGTTGCAAAAAGAATTCTTCAATATTAAACCATTTGTAATCTGAAATAGTGTGATGTAACATATTGCGCACCTCAATGTACTTATAGTTTCCATAGGCGCTTAAGCTTTTCTTAATGCATTCATGCTTTCCATTCAAATAACATAAATCCAAATCAGATACTACATTATATATAGGTAAGTTACTATTATTGCTAATGATATCTTCGATAGGCAATCCTGAAATCGGAATAATAGCTGCTGCTAAACCAGGGTAATTAAGTGATAATGT
>URVB01000019.1 GCA_900551075.1 uncultured Blautia sp.
GTGCTGCATACGCCTTATGCAGTTTTGGATTCCCAAATGGAAGAAGGAATGAAGGAAATCGCCGAAAGAGTGGAGGATTTCTCCATGGTGCTGAATTCTGTGGAAAATGGGGATAATGTTGTAGCATCCAGTGATTATTTGATCCATAAAAAGGATATCCTTGAGACAGGAGTTCAGGTATATGAGTTTGACGGAGGAGATTCCTCACACGGGAAGTCGATATTGATCGATGATGATCTGGCGGTTATCGGCTCGTATAATCTGGATATGCGGAGCACTTATATGGATACGGAGCTGATGCTGGTGGTTCATGGCGAGGAGTTTGCGGCAGAGCTTGCGGATTATATGGATGTATTTCAGGAAAGGTGCCGGAAGGTGCTGGATGAAGAGCATTATGAGGTGCCCCCAAACGTGTCGGTAAGGGAGATCCCATGGATGAAAAAGGTAATATTTGCAGTGTTGGGACCTCTTTTGCAGCCAGTGAGATATTTGGCATAAGGTTGAAAAAAATGGAAGTTTGTGTTAAGATTAGTAAATAGTACAGGAGGTATTTTTATGCAGATTAGAGAATCAGCGGAAGATTATCTGGAAGCAATCCTGATTTTATCAAAAAAGGGCGGTGGGGTGCGCTCGGTGGATATCGCTTCCATGCTCGGGGTGTCAAAGCCCAGTGTCAGTCATGCTATGAAGCTTCTTCGTGAAGATGGATATATTGCTATGGACCGGTATGGAACTGTGACACTTTTGGAGAAGGGAGAAGAAATTGCCAGCCGGATTTATGAACGGCACACAGTATTGACAAGGATGCTGGAGAACCTGGGAGTCTCCCCGGAGGTGGCGAGGGCGGATGCCTGCAAGATTGAACACGATATCAGCAGTGAGAGCTTTGACAGAATCAAGGAGCATTTCTTCCGTAATGGAGGAGAACTGTAAAATGAGAGCACGATGCCGGAAGAGATTCCGGCATCTTTTTATGGCATAGAACAGTACTCCATATGGTTCTGTATTTAAACAGGATTTCTATAATATAAAAAAGCGCTTTGTTCAGATAGGTTTCCGTTAATTTTCCGTTTTTTGCGGAAGCTGTGCCAGGATGATCGCTCCGAACATGATGAGGCAGCCCAGAATTTCCCGGGTGCTTAAGCTCTGTCCGAGAATTACCCAGCCGGCCAGAACAGAAATGCAGGATTCCAGACTGAGAATCAGAGAGGCTACGGTCGGGTTCATACCCCTTTGGCCTACAATCTGCAAAGTGTAAGCAACACCGCAGGACATGACGCCTGCATAGAGAATCGGCATCCATGCCGCAAGGATAGAGGACATGTCCGGATGTTCCAGAAGCAATGCCGGAATTCCGGACAGGATTCCGCATACAAGGAACTGGATACAGGACATTTTGACGCCATCTGCCTTTGGCGAAAAGTAGTCAATGACCAGAATATGTAAGGAAAACAGGATCGCACAGATAAACACCAGAAGCTCCCCTTTTCCGATGGAGAAGCCATCCTTGATGCAGAGCAGATATAAACCGATCAAAGCCATGATAACGGCAGCCCAGATGAAGGGACCGGACTTTTTCTTCAGAAAAAGTCCCAGTATCGGTACGATAACGATATAACATGCAGTAATAAATCCCGCTTTGCCGACCGTCGTATATTTGATGCCGAACTGCTGGAAATTACTGGCGATACAAAGGAAAATACCGCAGCAGATACCGCCTGTGACCAGGGTCTTTTGGGCGGCCTTTTTTTCTTTTGGGGTTTGGCTGACAGCCGTCCTGCCTTTGTTTAGAAACCAGATGACCGGAAGCAGAACGATGGCTCCGATTATGCTCCGCACGGCGTTAAAGGTAAATGCCCCAACATAGTCCATACCGACGCTCTGTGCGACAAATGCGATACCCCAGATGGCAGCAGTCAGAAGAAGCAATAAGGAGTTTTTCAGTTGGATGGATTGTTTTTTCATAAGTAATTCGTCCCCCTTGTTGTAGAATTCTGATGCACGGGAAATGAACAGCATATGGGCTGCGTGGAGGCGCATCAGCTTTTTTATTATACTGCATGACTGTAAATTAATAAAGGGAATTTTTCAAAAATGACGGCGGAAGGGAATTAGAACAAAAAAAGAAGCCCTGCCCCAACAGAGCTTCTTTTTTGATTTTTATAAGAAAATATATTTCAGTATGAAGAGAACAGCCAATACATACATTAAGGCACTGATCTTTTTCTCCTTTGTCCTGCCTGTAATCAGGTTGATGAAAACATAAGAGATAACGCCCATTGCGATACCTTCGGAGATGCTGTACATGAACGGCATTGCAATGATTGCGATGAAGCATGGAATTGCCTCCGTGTAATCCTCAAAGTCAATTTTAGTGATAGAGGTCAGCATCAAAAAGCCTACGATGATCAGTGCCGGAGCCGTTGCAAAGGATGGAATGGCAAGGAAAATCGGGGACAGGAACAGAGACACCGCAAAGAGCAGACCGGCCACCAGAGAGGTCAGACCGGTACGGCCGCCTTCTGCAACACCGGAAGCACTTTCTACGAAGGTGGTAACTGTGGAAGTACCGCAGACAGCACCTACGGAAGTACCGATCGCGTCAGAGAGGAGAGCTCCTTTGATCTTAGGCAGCTTGCCGTTCTTGTCCAGCATGTCGGCTTTGGATGCAACACCGATTAAAGTTCCCAGAGTATCAAACATATCTACAAATAAGAATGCAAACATGATTACAAAGAAATCCAGAGAGAACACAATGGAAAAGTCCATTTTCATAAAGGTCGGCGCCATGCTCGGAATGGAGATTCCATTGGAAAAATCAGGAAGCAGGTTGTAGAAACCAAGCTCCGGATTCGGAACGTACAGGCCGATCAACTGGCAGATGATGCCGAGAATCCAGGTGATCAGGATACCCCAGAGAATTCCGCCCCTGATATTTTTTACAAGGAAGATTGCGGTGATCAGTATACCGATCAGAGCAAGGAGCACCGTAATGCCCAGGGAGTGAAAGGTACCGTCGGCTACGGAGCCTTTAAAAGAAAATACACTTACCAGAGTGGAATCATTGTTTACGACAATTTTTGCATTCTGTAATCCAATAAAAGCAATAAACAGACCGATGCCTACGGATACGGCATGCTTCAGATTCATTGGGATGGAGTTGAAGATTGCTTCACGTACATTGGTCAATGAAAGAAGGATGAAAATCAGGCCTTCTACAAATACCGCTGCCAGTGCCTGCTGCCAGGTATATCCCATACCAAGAACCACCGTATAGGCAAAGTAGGCATTCAGCCCCATACCGGGTGCCAGTACAAACGGGTAGTTGGACAGAAGGGCCATTAAGCAGGTAGCAATGAAGGATGCCAGTGCTGTTGCGGTGAAAATTGCACCGCGGTCCATGCCGGAGGCTTCCAGGATATTCGGGTTGACCGCCAGGATGTACGCCATGGTCATGAAGGTGGTAATACCGGCAATGACTTCTGTCTTTACGTCAGTATTGTTTTCTTTCAGATGAAAAAGTTTTTCAAGGTTCATAGTTCTTCCCCCTTTTCCGCACGCTTGTGCTAAAAAATTTTGGTACCGGAAACATATTTTCCGGTGATATTGCGGTCATCGGATAGATAAACCAGTCTCTCCAGCCGTTCTCTGGCTGTCAGCGTCTGCGGGTGCTTCAGGCTGGTGTCGTCGAGAATGACGGCATCAAATTCATAACCTTCCAAAAAGCTTCCGGTTTTTCCGAAAAAAGAGCCTCCGCCTATGGTTGCCATATAGAAGGCCTCTTCCAGAGTCAGTGGTTTCAGAGAGTGATCTGAAAGCCGCCAGCGAAGCTTTGAGGTCTGGATAGAATCTGCCATTGCCCGCAGGATTGAGATAGATGAGCCTGCTGCAATATCGCTGCCAAGTCCCACATGCAGCCCTTCATCCAGATAACGCCGTACAGGCGCAACACCGGAAGAAAGATTTGTGTTGGATTGGGAACAGTGGGCAATGTATACACCTCGCTCCTTCATTAAAGTGATTTCTTCATCCGGGCAGTGGACACAATGCGCCATGATTGTAGGGCACTGTTCGCCGCCAAACAAACCGAATCGGTCATAGGCTTCTCCATAAAAGGAGGTACTCGGACAAAGCTCCTTTACCCATGCGATTTCTCCCGTGTTTTCGGAGAGATGTGACTGCACCGGAAGATGATAGGCTTTTTGAATCTCAGCCAGTGCTTTCATAAGCTCGTCCGAACAGGAAGGGATGAAACGGGGAGTCAGAACAGGTTTGACATTCTGATATTTCCCTGCGGTCTCTTCCAGCCAGGAAATGGTATCTCTGACGGATGCGGATGCACTTTTTTCCTGTAATGCAGGAGGACTGTTTCTGTCCATGTTTACTTTTCCGACGAAAGCTTTCAGTCCGGTTTCCTCAAGCAGATCCATAAGCAGCTCAGTAGCTTCCGTATGAAGCGTGGCAAAAACCGAGGCGCGGGTAGTGGCGCTCTTTTTGATATCCTCTGCAAAAATGGTATATGCGGATGCTGCATAATCAGGCTCTGCATATTTGGATTCCTCCGGAAAAGTAATTGTGTTCAGCCAATCCAACAGCTCTAAGTCCATTCCCATACCCCGGAAGCTGTACTGAGGTGCATGCACATGCAGATCGGTCAGTCCGGGAATGATGAGGCAGCCGTTCGTGTCACGGCAGGGAATTCCCTGATATTTTTCGGGAAGTTCCGGAAATACACCGGCAGAAACTCCGTTTTCGCAAACCAAATAAGCATTTTCTGTAATAACAAGACGGGTTTTGTCCTTGCTGTAACAGACTGTTCCTTTTAGTGCGAATGTTTTTTTGTTCATATAAGTCACCTTCTTTCCTGCTTTCAGGGAAGGCGTATTGCCGAACAAAAGAAAAACTACCCAATATGCCCCAAGTCCCTGAAAAGAACTTATAGACAACTATTACGGTAGTTGGTAGAGACGTCCAACCGATTATGGACTTATATAAGTTGCCGCAATTAAAATATATTACATAAATTATTATAAAAGATTAGGATTTTTCTGTCAATTAAATTATGGAACTTTTTGCCTGTACTCTGGTCAAATAGCTGTTTCCATGTTAGAATGACTGTTATCACTAAGCGGATACATCTGAACAGGAGGTATTTTGTGGAATTAAATAAAGAAAATATGAAAAGGGCAATGTATCTGATTGCGTTTGGCGTACTTCTGTATCTGGGAGTGCAGCATTTGGATGTTGTACTGGAATATCTGGGCGGTATCTGGGGGTTATTATTCCCCTTTATTCTGGGAGGGGGAATTGCCTTTGTGCTGAATGTTCCTATGAAATTTCTGGAGCGTCATCTATTTGGCAAAGCAAAAGAAAGGGCAAACAAAACGGCAGAAAGGTTTGTCCGTCCAATCAGCCTTGTGCTTGCAATCCTGTTTGTTGTCGTTTTAGTTCTGGTGGTGGTGCTGGTGGTGGCGCCGGAATTGGGAACAACATTTATCAGTGTGGGAAAAAGGATTGAGGAGAATATTCCGAAGCTGCAAATATGGGCGGAGCATACTTTCCGGGAGGATTCCCCTGTTGTGGAGTGGGCCAATTCCATCGATATCCAGCCCCAGAAAATGCTGGATTCTGCCATTGGAGTGCTGAAAAGCGGCGTGGACAATATTTTGTCCTCTACGATTACTGTGACCATGGGGATTGTGAACACGGCAATGAATACGGGAATCGGCTTAATTTTTGCCTGCTATATCCTGCTGCAGAAGGAACGTCTGGGGCTTCAGGCAAAAAAGGCGCTGTATGCACTGCTTCCCGGGCGCGCAGTGAAGCAAGTGCTGCATGTCCTCAGTCTGGCAGGTGAAACCTTTGCACATTTTATTACAGGTCAGTGTATTGAGGCGGTGATTTTGGGAAGCATGTTCTTTGTCTCCATGACGGTCTTCCGTTTCCCATATGCGCTGTTGGTAGGCGTATTGATTTCCTTTACGGCGCTGATTCCCGTCTTCGGCGGGATTATTGGATGCTGGGTGGGATTTTTTCTGATTTTAATGGTCAGCCCCATGCAGGCAGTAATGTTCCTTGTATTGTTTTTGGTTCTGCAGCAGATAGAGGGAAATTTGATCTATCCGCATGTGGTTGGAAACTCCGTCGGCCTTCCCTCGATCTGGGTACTGGTAGCGGTTACTCTGGGCGGCAGTCTGATGGGAATTGTGGGAATGCTGATTTTTATTCCTCTGGTTTCCGTCCTGTATACGCTGTTCAGGGAATGGGCGTATAAACGTTTAAAACAGAAACGGATTCAGGTCTGATTCCGGTAATAGAAAATGGCAAGCTGTGTGCGGTCACGAAGAGACAGCTTGTCAAGCAGATTGCTCAAATAGTTGCGGACAGTACCCTCGCTTAGGAAGAGCGTGTCCGCAATTTCCCTGTTATTCAGTCCCTTTGCTACCAGCTCTATGATTTCTCCCTCCCTGGGACTTAAATGATACTGTTCCGGATGGAAGGAGGGTTTCTGGTGCATGAGTGCCGGGATTCTGGTAACGATCTCATCTCCGAATACATTCTGTCCGCTCATAACCGCATGAAGAGCGGGGAGGAGTGCTTCTATGTCCTGCTTGATCAGATAGCCTTTGGCACCCATACCGAGAGCTTTTATGATATATTCATTGTCTGAGAAGGTGGTGAGAAAGAGGATTCTGGCGTCCGGGTATCCGGACAGAATCTGTTCGCCTGCTGTAAGACCGCTCATTCCTTTCATCTGGATATCCATAAGAAGGATGTCCGGACGGTGCTTTTCATATAGGGCGATGGCTTCCTCTCCGCTGGTTGCGGTGGCAAGAACCTGTACTTCCCTGTCTGCCTGGAGAATGGTTTTCAGAGAAAGGCAGACCAGATTGTCGTCGTCAATCAATATGATGTTCATAGTTTTTCCCCCGTTTTGGAATAGAAATAAAAATTTTAAAGCCGTTTGTGCGGTCAATATGGAAATTGCCGTCCAATGCACGGATTCGTTCCTCCATATTGAAAAGTCCGATGCCGTCCGGGCTGTCCTGTGTCTGCAGTGTGCCGTTGTCGTGAATCCTGAGCTGGTACAGGGAAGGGTGCTCCAGGACGGAAACAGAGGCCCGGGTGGCATTGCTGTGTCTCGCAATATTGGACAAAGCCTCCTTTACAATAGCAATAAAAGTATAGTTCAGTTCTTTTGGAAGAGGTGTGGAATCATAGGTGAGCTGTACCGGACAGAAGGTGAAATCATCGGTCAGCCGGGTAAGCTGCTGCTGTAGATTTATGGATTCTTCATGCAGATTGTGTACACTTTGGCGCACATTGTCCATAGCATCCGACAGGGTGTCTTTGACTGCAAGAAGCGGTTCCTTTAATTCTGTATTGCCGCTGTGCACCACAAGCATTGCGCTCACCTGCAAAATAGAGCGGGTCAGCAGGTGCCCCACATTGTCGTGAATTTCCCTTGCGATCCGGTTTCGTTCTGCAAGCGTGGCAAGCTCTACCTCGTAGTCCTGGTTTTTCATCAGCTCTTTGTTTTTTTGTTTCAGCAATATGGCTGCTTCCGTCGTATCATCCTGAACCCGGTGGTATTTCTGAAGAAGTTTCTGGTATTGTGCAGACTGAAGCTCCAGATATACGGCAAGCATGCAGAGTGCCGCACAGGTAAGCCATGCTAAGCGGCTTGGGGAGTGTAGGCCGCGCAGCAGAGGCAAAAGCCATAGATAACGGTGCTTAATGGAATTCTGTACCATTCCGTCGTAGGCAGCCAGCGGCAGAAAGGGAAAGAGAAGAGGCCAGAGGCACGCTGCCGCACAGAACAGGACATGTATGAGAAAGGAAGAGCGGACGTTTAGATAGCTGCAAAGGGCAGTAAGTATGACTGCAAAAAGCATGGCAGCGATACAGCCCTCCGTTTGTTCTTCGGCCAGGAGTGCAGGCAGAATCAAAATAAAAATAAGAAATTTATGAAAAAGAAGCTGCATAAAATCCTTCCTTTCTGCCGCATAAAAAGAAGAATCAGCGGCGTTCCCTGCTGTTATCATAGCACGAATTTCATATGGAATCTATGGGGGATTGAAAAAGGTGACATTTGTCATGGCCTGATATGACAGGATTCACTTTGCGGAAAAAAAGTTTTCTGATATGCTGGATGTACGAAAAGGAGGCTCGGTTTATGATAGAAGTAAAAAATTTAGTAAAGCGTTACGGTGAGGTGCTGGCACTGGATCATTTTAATCTGAATGTGGCAGATGGAGAAATTTTTGGATTGTTGGGGCCCAATGGTTCCGGAAAGACAACGGCGATCAACTGTATGCTCTCTTTATTAAAATATGACAGGGGAGAAATCCGTTTATTTGGAGAGCGGATGTCTCCGGATAATTATAAGAGCAAGCAGAAGATCGGTGTTGTTATGCAGAATGTGGCAGTCTACAACGAATTGACGGTGGAGGAGAATATTGATTATTTCTGTGGACTGTATGTCAGGCAAAAAAGCAGGCGAAGAGAGCTGGTAAGCGAGGCGGTGGAATTTGCCGGACTTGCAGACTATCGAAAATTTCTTCCGGGGAAGCTCTCCGGAGGTCTGCTTCGGAGGCTGAACATTGCCTGTGGGATTGCCCATAAGCCGGAGCTGATTTTTATGGATGAACCGACAGTAGCTGTGGACCCGCAGAGCCGCAACAGCATTCTGGAAGGAATACGGGAGCTGAACCGGCATGGAGCAACGATCATTTATACATCTCATTATATGGAAGAGGTGGAGCAGCTCTGTACCAGGATTATGATCATGGATAAAGGGCGTGCTATTGTGTCCGGCACCAAGGAGGAGCTGAAAAATATGATACGGAAGAAGGATGCACAGGGCAATGAGATTACGGAGCCGACGCTGAACGATGTATTTCTGGAGCTTACCGGAAAACAGCTTCGTGATTAAGGAGGTCTTTATGTTTGGAAATATTTATTGGAAGTATATTCTCCGGTCTGTCAGAGACAAAGAGCTGGTTATCTGGACATTTTTGTTTCCGATTTTGCTGTCAACCTTATTTTATTTTTCGATTGGCTCCATAGATAAGGCGGAAATGTTCACCTCTATCCCAACTGCCGTAGTGGCGGATGAGAGACTGAAAAAAGAGATTTATCTGGAAAAGCTGCTGGATACCCTTTCCGATGGGGAAGATGCCATATTGGAGATCGTGCAGACAAAGGATGTGCAGGAAGCGGATGCGCTTTTGCGGGATGACAGGGTAGAGGGCTTTATTACGGTGGAAAACGGTGCGCCGAAGCTGTATGTAAAAGAAAATGGCATTTATCAGACCATATTAAAAAATATCCTGAACCGTTATATACAGACAAAGGATACGGTTATGGCTGTGATCGAGAAGAATCCGGCGTCCGCACTGGAATTTGCCAAAGATATCCGGGAGAACTGGGAGGATATGGGCGCCGGTATTGAACAGCTTCAGCTTTCAAAGGAAATGCCGTCATCGACGGTGCACTATTATTATGCACTTCTGGCTATGGTATGCCTGTACGGCGGTTTCCACGGCGTGACGATTGTCAGTTCTCTTCAGGCAAACCTTTCCCCGCAGGGGGCCAGAAATACGCTTTCGCCCGGAAACAGGGGAATTCTGTTCTGGGCGTCCTATCTGGCCGCACTGACCATTCAGTTTATCTGTATGCTGGGCGCTTTATGTTATATTCGATTTATACTGAAAATCAATTTTGGTTCCCAGTTCGGCTATGCGCTTGCCACCTGCCTGGCGGGGAGTATGGTAGGGATTGCATTCGGCAGTCTGATCTCCATGCCGGCCAGGTGGAAGGGCGGTGTAAAGGTCGGCATTGTAGTGGGTGTTTCTATGATCTGCTGTTTCCTGGCAGGTCTGATGGTCGGAGGGCTGAATTATCAGGTAGAGGAGAACTTGCCGGTGCTTGCCATGATCAATCCGGCATCGAGGATTGCGGATGCGTTTTATTGTCTGTATTATTATGAGGATCATGTCAGATACTTCCGGGATATGGGTATTCTGCTGGTAATGACGGCGGTCTTGTTGAGTATTTCCATAGTGTTTGCAAGGAGGAAGCAATATGAGAGTATTTAGTGCATGTATGAAAATGATGAAGGGGCATAAGGCCACTTTGCTGATCTATGTGACTGTTTTTGCAGGACTGCTTCTGACTATGACATTTATGGGAGACTCCGGAGTGTACAGCGGTTTTCAGGGACAGAGGCCGAAGTACGCTTTGATCAACAGAGATGAGGACAGTGCTCTGGTACAGGGGCTGGCTGAGGTACTGGAGCATACGGGAACCAGGATTGAGCTTGAGGATTCCAGGGAGGCTATGGCTGATGCCGGATTCTATCAGGCAGTGGAATGTATTTTCCTTATTCCTGAGGGTTATGGGGAAAAGCTGAAAAAAGGAGCTGATGCAGCTCTTGAAATGTGGCAGTGGCCCTCCTCCGCATCCGGTTATTACCTGCGGTCTGCGGCAGAACAGTATCTGCTTTTGGTACAGATGTATCAGAAAACAGGAGACATGACGGATAAAGGCATCGCAGAAGCAGTGGCCGCATCTATGGAAAAGGATACAACTGTGGAAATGCGGCAGTATATGGATGGTGCGGCTGTTTCCGAAAAAATCCGGCTGTATCAGAGATTTCTTCCATATGTCTTATTGCTGCTGAGCATTTCCTGTGTCAGCGTTGTATTTATAAATTTCCGGAAGCCGGAAATCAGAATGCGGAATCTCTGCAGTCCTATACGGCCGTTCTCCTTTGCCGTTCAGAGATTTCTGTATGCCTGTGTAGTAGGAGCAGGGGCATGGGGGCTTTTGAATCTTATGGGTGCTTTGTTCTGCCTGAAGGATTGGAAAGGAGTGGATGGGAGGATTGTTCTCCTGCTTTTGGGAAATGGTCTTGCAGTAACCCTGGTTGCAGTTTCGCTGGCATTGCTTTGCAGCACTATCGTAAATGATGAAAAATCGATGAGCTTTATTTCCAATATTGTGAGTCTTGGAATTTGTTTTTTAAGCGGTGTATTTGTACCTCAGGAGTTCTTTGGGGCGGGTCTGCTCCGTATAGCAAAACTGCTTCCTGTATACTGGTATGAAAAGAATGAGGAGCGCATCTGCGGTCTGACAGGCTTTACAGCGGAAAATCTGATGCCGGTATACAGGGGAGTGCTGATACAGCTTGGATTTGCGGCGGCATTTTTCTGTATTTATCTGCTGGTAAGCAAATCCCAGCAGCAGTCGGAGGAAGATTTTGGAACCGTACGGACGGAGATTGAACAGTAGAAGATTGAACAGCAGGAGCAATATCAAGGTGACAGGCTCCTGCTGTTTTAAATAAGAAAGAGGTTATTGATTGTTTTTTTCTATTTCTGCCATTTTCATAGCGCGAACCTTCAGAGGAAGGCCGAACAGAGTGATGAAGCCATCTGCATCATGGTGGTCATATAAGTCGCCGGTGGTAAAGGATGCAAGGGATTCGCTGTACAGGCTGTATGGGGAAGTAGTTCCGGCTTTGATGATATTGCCTTTGTAAAGCTTGAATTTTACTTCTCCGGTTACGTATTTCTGCGTGGAGGTGACAAATGCCTGCACTGCTTCACGAAGCGGTGTGAACCATTTCCCTTCGTATACAATCTGCGCAAACTGGCTGCCCAGTTTTTTCTTGGTTTCCATGGTATCGCGGTCCAGAATCAGCTCTTCAAGCTGGTCATGCGCCTCCATAAGGATGGTACCGCCGGGAGTTTCATAAACACCGCGGGATTTCATGCCTACTACGCGGTTTTCTACGATATCTACGATACCAATGCCGTTTTCTCCGCCTAATTTGTTCAGCCCGGTAATAATTTCGGAAACCTTCATGGGTTTTCCGTTCAATGCAGTCGGAACGCCTGCCTCAAAGGTAACGGATACTTCGGTTTCTTTGTCCGGCGCCTTCTGCGGGGTTACGCCCAGTACCAGAAGATTGTCGTAGTTTGGTTCCGAAGACGGGTCTTCCAGTTCCAGACCTTCGTGACTGATATGCCATAAGTTCCGGTCACGGCTGTAGCTGTGGCTTGCATCGAACGGAAGGTTGATGCCGTGTGCCTGGCAGTAAGCAATTTCATCTTCACGGGACTGCATGGTCCATACATCTGTCATACGCCATGGAGCAATGATCTTTAAATCCGGAGCCAGCGCTTTGATGCCGAGCTCAAAACGAATCTGGTCATTTCCCTTTCCGGTAGCGCCGTGGCAGATTGCGGAAGCGCCTTCCTTACGGGCGATCTCTACTAATTTCTTTGCGATTCCAGGACGTGCCATGGAGGTACCCAGCAGGTATTTGTGCTCATATACGGCGCCTGCCTGCACACAGGGCACAATATAGTCTTCGCAGAATTCATCAATGATATTTTCGATATATAATTTGGAAGCGCCGGAGAGTTTGGCTCTTTCTTCCAGTCCATCCAGCTCATTACCCTGGCCGCAGTCAACACAGCAGCAGATGACTTCATAATCAAAATTTTCTTTCAGCCACGGAATCAATGCTGTGGTATCCAGTCCGCCTGAGTATGCTAAAACAACTTTTTCTTTCATAATAAAATCCTCCTGAAAATTTGAATATTATCGTTTCTGCTATTGGCAGAAACGGTGATTTTTGATATGATTGTCCTGTTGACAAGGGATAATATACAACATTTTTTATAAATATGCAATAGGAAAAATGAAAAAACTGAAAAAATCTTTGCATAAAAATACAGCATTAAATAGGAAAAAACAGATAAAAGTGCACAAAAAACAAGATAACAATGAAAGAGATATAAAAATAATAGTTGCATAATATACATTTGGGATGTATAATCATAACTGCTCAGCAACACAATCGAACAGGAAGGCGGTTTTGTCCGCTTTGTTAATAGATTTCAAGCCAAAAGGGAGGAAGGAAAGATGATAAAAGCAGGAATTATCGGGGCGACAGGCTATGCGGGAAATGAAATTGCAAGGCTGCTGCTGGGACATAAGGAAGTGGAAGTGGCATGGTATGGGTCCAGAAGCTACATTGATAAAAAATTTTCCGGGATTTACCAGAACTTTTTTCAGTTGATCGATGCCAGATGTATGGATGACAATATGGCAGCTCTGGCTGATGAGGTGGATGTGATTTTTACGGCGACTCCCCAGGGGCTATGTGCATCCTTAATTAATGAAGAGATTCTGTCAAAGACCAGGATCATTGATCTGAGTGCGGATTTCCGTATGAAGGATGTGGCGAAATATGAAAAATGGTATGGAATCGGGCACAAAGCTCCCCAGTATGTAAAAGAAGCCGTTTACGGCCTTTGTGAAATCAACCGTGAGGAAATCAAAAAGGCAGGACTGGTGGCGAATCCGGGATGTTATCCGACCTGTTCGACTCTTTCCATATATCCGTTGTTAAAGGAGGGACTGATCGACCCGGATACGATCATCATTGATGCAAAATCCGGAACCTCCGGCGCCGGAAGAGGTGCAAAGGCGGATAACCTGTATTGTGAAGTTAATGAAAATATCAAAGCGTACGGTGTGGCAGGCCACAGGCATACGCCGGAGATCGAAGATCAACTGGGATATGCCTGCGGCAGGGAGATTTTAATTAATTTTACACCGCATCTGGTTCCCATGAACAGAGGCATTCTGGTTACTGCGTATGCATCTCTGCTGAAGGATGTTTCCTATGAAGAGGTGAAGTCAGCATATGATAAATATTACGAAAAAGAAACCTTTGTGAGGGTTCTGGACAAGGATGTGTGCCCGCAGACCAAATGGGTGGAGGGCAGCAATTACGTAGATGTGAATTTTAAAATTGATCCGAGAACCAGGAGGATCATCATGATGGGAGCCATTGATAATCTGGTAAAAGGCGCTGCGGGTCAGGCGGTGCAGAATATGAATCTGATGTTCGGATTTGACGAGGCGGAAGGGCTTCGGATCATTCCGATGGTACCGTGATATAGAGGAGAGAGGAGTGTTTTTATGAAAACGATCATGGGCGGTGTAACTGCTGCAAAGGGATTCCAGGCAGCGGCAGCGGCAGCGGAAATCAAGTATAAGGGCAGGACGGATATGGCAATGATCTACAGTGAGGTTCCATGTCTGGCAGCGGGAACCTTCACGACAAATGTGGTGAAGGCGGCTCCTGTCAAATGGGATCAGGAAATCGTGTATCATCAGCCTGCTGCACAGGTGGTGGTGTGCAACAGCGGAATTGCCAATGCCTGCACAGGCGAAGAGGGCTATGGATATTGCAGGGAAACTGCCGGGGCTGCGGCAGAAGCGCTGGGTGTACCGGCAGAGAGTGTGCTGGTAGCTTCTACGGGGGTGATCGGTATGCAGATTCCGATCGGCCGAATTACCAGTGGTGTGAAGGCTATGGCCCCGGTTCTCTGCGGTAGTCCGGAGGCGGGAACAGAAGCGGCAAAGGCGATCATGACCACGGATACGGTGAAAAAAGAAGTGGCTGTACAGGTCGAGATCGGCGGTAAGACCGTGACGGTAGGCGGTATGTGTAAGGGCTCGGGGATGATTCATCCGAATATGTGTACCATGCTGGGATTCGTGACTACGGATGCAAAAATAACCAAAAAAATGCTTCAGGAGGCTCTGAGCGAGGATGTAAAGGATACCTACAATATGGTGTCGGTAGACGGCGATACTTCTACCAATGATACGGTGCTGCTTCTGGCAAACGGTATGGCGGAAAACCCGGAAATTACCGAAAAAAATGAAGATTATGAGATATTTAAACAAGCGCTGAATTATGTAAACACCTGTCTGGCAAAGAAGATTGCAGGGGACGGAGAAGGCGCAACCGCTCTGTTTGAGGTGAAGATCATAGGCGCAGAGAGTAAAGAACAGGCAGTGCTTCTGAGCAAATCTGTAGTGACCTCCTCTCTGACAAAGGCTGCGATTTACGGCCACGACGCCAACTGGGGAAGAATTCTCTGCGCGATGGGCTATTCCGGGGCACAGTTTGACCCGGAGAAGGTGGATTTGTACTTTGAGAGTAAGGCCGGAAAAATCAAAATCATTGAGAATGGAGTATCGACCGGATACGGCGAGGAGGAAGCAACGAAGATTCTTTCCGAGGAAGAGGTGACGGCGATTGCGGATGTGAAAATGGGGGACTGTACGGCGACTGCGTGGGGCTGTGACCTGACTTATGATTATGTCAGGATCAACGCGGATTACCGGTCATAAAGAGGCTCCTTATATATCCGGTTTGTGCGGATTTATTACAAAAATTTGTTTTTAATGCTAAGAGGAGAAATTGTTATGGTTAAACAGAAGTATTTGGACAAGGCGGAAGTTCTGATCGAAGCCCTTCCGTATATCCAGCGTTTCAACCGTAAAATTGTTGTGGTAAAATACGGCGGAAGTGCAATGCTGGATGATGAATTAAAGGAAAATGTGATCAAGGATGTAGTTCTTTTGAAGCTGGTAGGCTTTAAACCGATCATTGTGCATGGCGGAGGCAGGGAAATCAGCCGCTGGGTAGGAAAAGTCGGCATGGAGGCGAAGTTTGTAAACGGCCTTCGTGTGACAGACAAAGACACCATGGAAATCGCGGAGATGGTGCTTGGTAAGGTTAACAAAGAGCTGGTAACCCTGGTGCAGTCTCTGGGTGTGAAGGCCGTGGGTATCAGCGGAAAGGACGGCGGCCTTCTTCAGTGCAGGAAGAAGCTGTCAAACGGAGAGGATATAGGCTTCGTGGGAGAGATTACGGAAGTGAATCCCAAGGTTCTGTATGACCTGTTGGAGAAGGATTTTCTTCCTATTGTCTTCCCTGTCGGATATGATGAGGAATTTGCATCCTACAACATCAATGCGGATGATGCGGCCTGTGCCATTGCAGAGGCAGTCAATGCGGAGAAGCTGGCATTTTTGTCGGATATTGAGGGGGTTTACAAAGACCAGAATGATCCGGATACCCTGATTTCCGAGCTTCACGTGACGGAAGCGGAGTGCCTGATTTCCGAAGGCTATGTTGGCGGCGGCATGATTCCGAAGCTGCGCAATTGCATCGATGCCATAGAAAATGGGGTAAACCGTGTGCATATTCTGGATGGAAGGATTCCACACAGTCTGCTGCTGGAAATCTTTACGAATAAAGGTATTGGAACAGCAATTTTACGAGAGGATGGTGAAAAATTCTACCATGAGCATGCATGAACAAATGGAGGCTGCAGAGGTGAATATTCTGCATACATATAATCGTTTTCCTGTGATGTTTGACCGGGGAGAGGGCTGTTATTTATACGACACAGAAGGAAAAAAATATCTGGATTTTGCTGCGGGTATTGCAGTAAATGCGCTCGGTTATCATTATCCGGGGTATGATGAAGAACTGAAGGAGCAGATCGGTAAGCTGATGCATATTTCAAATCTGTATTATAACCAGCCTATGAGCAAAGCCGGAGAAAAGCTGGTAAAGGCAAGCGGTATGAGCAAGGCATTTTTTACAAACAGCGGTACGGAAGCAATTGAAGGTGCCCTGAAGGCTGCACGTAAATATGCTTTTGCAAGAGACGGATTTGCGGATCACGAGATTATTGCCATGAATCATTCCTTCCACGGAAGAAGTATGGGAGCTTTGGCAGTGACCGGAACTGCTCATTACAGAGAACCGTTCGAACCGCTGATCGGCGGTGTAAGGTTTGCGGATTTTAATGATCTGGAGAGTGTAAAGGCGCAGGTTACGGAGAAAACCTGTGCGGTTATTACAGAAACTGTGCAGGGAGAAGGCGGCATTTACCCTGCGGATCCGGCCTTCCTGGAAGGACTGCGTGCGCTTTGTGACGAGAAGGATATCCTGTTGATTTTGGACGAAGTACAATGTGGAATGGGACGTACGGGTTATTATTTTGCATGGCAGGCATACGGTGTGAAGCCGGATATCATGACCTGTGCAAAAGCGCTGGGAAGCGGTGTCCCGGTAGGCGCCTTTGTGCTGAATGAGAAAGTCGCGGAAGCTTCTCTGGTGCCTGGCGATCATGGTACCACATATGGCGGGAATCCTTTTGCCTGTGCTGCGGTCAGCAAGGTTCTGGAAATCTTTGAGCAGGATAAGATTCCGGAGCATGTACAGGAACTGACTCCGTATCTGGAGGCAAAGCTGGATGCGCTTGTAAGAAAATATGACTGTGTTACTGTAAGAAGGGGAAGGGGATTTATCCAGGGACTTGTCATTGCCGGACGCCCGGTTGGAGATGTGGTGAAAAGGGCTCTGGCAAACGGTCTGTTAGTGATTTCAGCAGGCTCTGATGTTCTGCGCCTTGTACCGCCCCTTGTAATTACAAAAGAGCACGTTGACGAAATGGCGGAAAAGCTGGAAAAGAGCCTGGAGGAATAAAAGAGAAGCGGTCAGCTTTGTTTGCCGGGAGCCGGTACGGAATAAAGTTCTTGAAAATAGGAGGCTAAATGCTATAATAAAAGCAATAGTCGAAAAAGGATGAAAAGGGTGGTTTTTGGTGAATAAAAGTGAACGGTGCCTTGCGATTTTGGAAATTCTTCAGAAGAAGCACAAGGTTGAGGTGGGAACTCTATCCCAAAAATTCGGCATATCGGAAATGACGGTTCGGCGCGATTTAAATTCTCTTGCACAGCAATATAATATAACCCGAACACATGGAGGGGCAATTTTGGGAAATCAGCCGATTGTCAGAATGATTTCCTTTGATGAATCCAGAATCGCACATAAAGAAGCAAAAGAAAAGATTGCAGCCCTGGCGGCATCCATGATCCGTAACGGGCAGAGGATTTTTATAGATGCAGGATCGACAACAAGGATTATTATGAATTATATGGATAAGGATGTTCGTGCAGTGGTGGTTGCCAATCATCTGAAGGTTGCGGAGCATGCACTGCAGTTTGATAATCTTTCCGTAATTATGCTGGGTGGTGATATGATCCGGATTACGAATTGCAGTTCAGGTCCGGTGGCAGAAGAACAGCTTCGGAAGTATCAACTGGATATTGCATTTATCGGTGCGGCAGCAATCGGAACGGATGGGAAGCTTTATGACGGATATTCCCCGGAGGCAAGGCTGAAAAGTTCAATTTTTGCAGTTGCCAAAAAGGTTTATGTATTGGCAGATTCCTCTAAGATAAATACGTATGATCTGAATGAGTTCGGGCATTTATCGCAGGTAGACGGGGTGATCACGGATGCCGGGATTGATGAAGAGGGGAAAATTCTGATGAAGAGGCACCGTGTTAATGTAATGTATGCGGAATAAATTAGAGCCAGGAAGAACCATATGCGGTTTTATACCGTATGTGGTTCTTTTTTTGCAGCAAATTCCGGCAGGATTTTTTCTGGCCGCTAATTTTTTTCGTCTGTCTGATGAAAACGATCAATCTGAATCTTCAAAACGAACAAAATCGGACACGATTTAGAATTGTGAAATTTCCTGTAAAGAGCATAAATGTGAATTTACCCGTGGTTTCCTGTGGGATGCCTGTGATGCTAAAACGAACATAATAGAATGTGAAAACGAACAATATAAAGACATAATAAACAAATTGTACAAACAAAAATTGTCTATTACTGTCATTGAAATATAAAAAATGATGTGCTAATATGTTCGTACAGTCAAAAGGGAGACGGCCAATTCCTGAAATAAAAAAGGAGGATTTATATTTTATGAAAAAACTATTAGCGGTAGCTTTAACTGGTGCAATGGCGTTTTCGCTGGCTTCCAGTGTAAATGTAATGGCGGCTGAAACGGAGAAAAAGGGTGGATATACGATTGGGTTTTCCCCGTATACACTGACGAATGAATACTTTACCGCTGTTTTGGAGGGTGCTCAGGCTGCATGTAAAGAAACAGGAAATGAACTTATTTATTTTGACCCGCAGAATGATCCCACACAGCAGGCGTCACAGATTGATGACATGATTGCAAGCGGCATTGATGCGCTGGTTTATATTCCGTATGACTCCGCAGGAGCAAATACCGTTCTTCAGACATGTAAAGATAAGGGTGTAAAAGTAATTAACGTAGACAATGTAATTACAGAGGAGGACTATGAGCTGGTAGATGGAATTATAGCCTCTGATAACACGCAACTGGGTTATCTTTCCGGACAGTGGGTTGCCGAAAACCATCCGGATGGGGCGAACGTTCTGATTGTTCATCTTCAGACCGCAGAATCCTGTATTATTAATGTAGAGGGTTTCTGGAAGGGAATTGAGGAGAATGCGGAGAACCCGGATGCATACAAGGAGGTACAGGTTGTGGAAGGCGAAGGTTCCACGGAAACATCCTTTAATGTGGTAGCAGATGCGCTTCAGGCAAATGATGATATCGATGTAATTTACTGTATCAATGATACTTCTGCGCTGGGTGCCGTGCAGGCAGTTGAAGAAGCCGGAAAGACCGGAGAAATTGATATTCTCGGTAAAGATGGTGCGCCTATTGGAAAGCATGCAATTAAGGATGGAACTATGGTTCAGAGCTCAGCGCAGAGACCTACATATATGGGATATCTGGGGGTGAAAGAAGCGATTGATGTATTAGAGGGAAACAAAGTTGAATTTAATACCAGTATTGAATCTTACAGTATCACGGCTGACAACATTGATGACTATGATTTAGATGCATGGGATACTCTTGAAGAGGAATAGGACGGAAGGCGGATAGTGTAAGGATATCGGATACTAAGGGATTGGCTGATAGATGAGAATCCTTGATTAGGCTGTTCGGCTCAAGATCATATTTTGGGCCGAACTTTTTAAAGAAGAGAAGAAATATAAATCAAAATGAAGAGGTAGCATAATATGAGTGAAACAAAGCTGTTAGAGATGTCAAAGATAACGAAAGCATTTGCTTCAAATGTTGTGCTGAACGGTGTGGAGCTTTCTGTCAATGAAGGAGAAGTTGTTGCTATCCTCGGAGAAAACGGAGCCGGAAAGTCAACCCTGATCAAGATATTGGGTGGAATTTATAAAGCGGATTCCGGGGAAATCCGTGTGAATGGCGAAGTAAAAAATATCAGTTCATCTGCAGCCGCAGGTGAGAATGGGATCAGAATTATTCATCAGGAAATCGTTCTGGTTCCGGATAGAACAATAGCTGCCAATGTATTTCTGGGCCGGGAACTGAAGAATAGACGAGGGCTTGTAGATGCAAAATTGATGGAACGGGAAACGCAGAAGATTATTGATGATCTTCAATTGGATCTCCGCGCTGGTCAGTTGGTTGGGAATCTGACCATGGGTATGCAGCAGCTTGTGGAAATTATAAAAGCAATATCAGCAGATGCGAAAATTGTCGTTATGGATGAACCGACCTCGTCGCTGTCACAGGGAGAAGTAGAAATATTGTTTGGAATTATAAGACTTCTTCAGAAAAAAGGGGTTGGAATTATCTATATTTCACATAGACTGGAAGAACTGTTTACGATTACAGACAGAATAGTGGTTCTGCGCGACGGTGAGATGGTTGGGAATGTTCCGACTGCAAAGGCGGATAAGGATAGCCTGATAAAGATGATGGTAGGTCGTGAACTCAGCAATTATTATACCAGAAATAAGCATGAAATTCGTGGGATTTCTTTGGAGGTAAAAGGGCTTTCACATGAAAAGTACTTTACAAATGCGAATTTTTGTGCCAGGTATGGAGAGATTGTAGGCTTTGCCGGACTTGTGGGTGCGGGCCGTACAGAACTGATGAAAACGATTTTCGGAACCTATCAGAAGACAGGCGGAGATATTTTTCTGGATGGAAAAAAGATGAATATCAGGAAACCGGAAGATGCGATACGCTGTGGGATTGCTTATGTTTCGGAGGACAGGAGAGGAGAAGGGCTGATATTAAAGAATGATGTAAAATTCAATATGGGGCTTGTCTGTCTGTCCGATTTTGTGAAAGGGATTCATGTGAAAGAGAACGACTGGGACAGAATGGTGGAAGAGTACCGGAAAAAATTCTCAATCAAGATTACTTCCCCGAAACAACTGACAGGTAATTTAAGCGGTGGCAATCAGCAGAAAATTGTACTGAGCAAGTGGCTGGCCAAGAACCCTAAGGTGATTATTCTGGATGAACCGACCAGGGGTATTGATGTGGGCGCAAAGGCGGAAATCTATGCGATTATTGATGAGCTTGCGGCCAGGGGCGTATCTGTCATTATGATTTCTTCGGAACTGACGGAGATCATTAACATGTGTAACCGGTGTTATGTGATGTGTGAGGGACAGATTACCGGAGAACTTCAGGAAGAAGAATTTTCACAGGAAGTTATGATGCAGTATGCGACGAAGAGGGAAAATTGAAATTTTAGGAGGTCTGGATATGGGAGTAAAGAATGGAAAATCCGTTCCGGGTATGGATTATTTGAAACGAAATATAGGTACGATCGTTGGTTTGATTTTGCTGGTGATTATCGTATCTTTTTCTACGCCAAAATTTTTGACAGGTTCCAATATACTGAATCTGCTAAAATCGAATTCTGTAAATGCAATTATTAGCTGCGGCATGCTTCTGGCAATTCTGATGGGAGAAATTGATATTTCTGTAGGTTCTACAGTAGGGCTGACAGGGGTGATTGGAGCATACATGATTACAAACGCAGGGCTCCCGGCTGTTCCGACAGTGCTGATCTGTCTGGGTGTCGGAGCGCTGGTCGGTATTGTGAATGGTGTTGCGATTTCTTATCTTAAGGTTCCGGCGTTTGTGGCAACTCTGGCAACACAGTGTATAGGCAGAGGTCTTACGGAGATCATTTCGGGCGGTGTTACCATACGTGTACGCAATCAGACATACACGGCTCT
The DNA here is from genome assembly GCA_900551075.1 of uncultured Blautia sp. Classification (GTDB taxonomy): domain Bacteria; phylum Bacillota; class Clostridia; order Lachnospirales; family Lachnospiraceae; genus Blautia_A. The sequence goes on from URVB01000019.1 coordinate 21,803, forward strand.
GGGAAACAAAGAATTCGGCGGTATTTCCATTATTGTCATCTATGCTGCGCTTGTCCTGATTTTTACCTGGTTTTTATTAAACCGTACACGTTTCGGTTATTACATTTATGCGTTGGGCGGCAACAAAATGGCGGCGCAGTATTCGGGAGTAAATGTAAAAAAATATAATATGCTTCCCTATGTACTGATTGGCCTTTTCTGCGGTCTCGGAGGTTTGATATGGTCCGCACGTCTTGGTTCGGCTGCGGCAACGCTTGGCAATGGATTTGAAATGGATGCGATTGCTGCAGTTGTCATTGGGGGTACTAGCATGTCCGGCGGTGTGGGAACCCTGGGCGGAACATTTATCGGCATTCTGATCATTGGGGTAATTACCAATGGCTTAAATCTGATGGGAATCAATTCCTTCTGGCAGAATGTATTTAAAGGCATTATCATTATGGCGGCAGTAGTCATTGATGTAATGCGTAAAAGCAAAACCAAGGATCAGTGAATGAAAGAGACAGAGGGGAATCTGCAGAAAAAGGATGGCGAGGTGTCGTATGGCATTTGCAGGAATGGATGTAGGAACCAGCGGATGCAAGCTGCTGGTATATGATCTGGATGGAAATGTAATTTTTAAAGCTGTAAGGCATTATGCAGAGGAAGGCGGGGCTGGCAGGAGAGAACTGAATCCTGAGCTTGTCTTACAGAAAGTAAAAGAAGTTCTCAGGGAGACTGGAGACAACTGTCCGGAACCGTTGGAAGCTATGGCAGTTGCAAGTCTTGGAGAATCTGTCGTATGCCTGGATGAGGAGGATCGGGTACTGGCAAATTCCATGCTCACAGGAGATTCCAGGGGCATACCTGAGACAAAGGAAATCATTAAACGGATAGGGGCCAGGAGGATTTTTGAGATTACCGGGCTTCCGCCCAATGAGCTTTACGGGCTTCCAAAATATATGTGGCTGAACCGGAATTCTGATGCGATAAAAAAAGCAAAGGCAATCTTATACTACGAAGATTTTGTGGGTTACATAATGACGGGTGAACGAAAGGTCAGCTATTCGTCTGCTGCACGCAGTATGGCATTTGATATACGGAAGTGTGTCTGGTCTGAGGAAATGCTGGCGCTGGCGGGCATAAGTCCGGAGCAGATGTCAAGCCCGGTACCTCCGTGTACCGTAATAGGTACCATTCTTCCCCAAATGGCACGGGAGCTGCATTTGAATCCGGAAATGAAGCTGGTGGTGGGAGGTCATGACCAGAGCTGCGCGGCACTGGGCAGCGGGCTGCTTGGAATGGAAACCGGAGAATGCGGAATGGGTACGTGTGAGTTTATGTTTCTCATGCTTCCGGAGGCAAAAATGACGCCGTTTATGCTGCAGAATGACTTTGCCTGTATTCCTTATATACTTCCGGGCACTTATCTTTCGAGTATAGAGGTAACTACATGTGGCGCACTGAAAAATTGGGCAAAGGCAGGATTGTTCCGGGATATTGCCGGGGCATGCGGGATGCGCGGAGAAAACTTTTTTTCTTATATGGATAAGTGTGCCGAGCATATCAAAACAGAGGTGCTGCTTCTGCCTCAGTTTGGTTCTGCGGGCAATCCGGATTTGTCTATGGATGCAAGAGGAACCATTACGGGCCTGACCATTCACACGAAGCCTGAGGAACTGTACAGAGCGATTCTGGAGAGCTTTGCCTTCCAGATGTATCTGGCATATGAACGGATGGAGAAGTTGGGGACAAAAATGCAGTATATTGCAGCTACGGGCGGCGGGGCGGCATCAGAACTGACGCTTCAGATCAGAGCGGATGTTTTTAATATGAAGGTGCTTTCCATGGAAAGTGAGGAGTCCGGAACGCTCGGATGTATGATGATGGCGGCTGTTGCTGCAGGAGCATATCCTGCATTGAGGGATGCGATTAGCAGGGCAGTGAAGGTAAAGAAAGAATATATTCCTGACCGGAAAATGCATGAATACTATATTGAAAAATTTGAGAAGTATAAGCTGTTGTACAATAAAATGTACAATTTTAAGTAAACGGAGGGTAGGATTATGAAACTTATAAATGGATTTAAACTTATGGAATTTGCTGAAAAATATCATTATGTTTTGCCGGCCTTTAATACTACGAATCTGGAAATGACCTATGCTATTGCGGACGGCTTGATGAAGGCCGGCCTCCCTGGATATATACAGATTTCGTCCAATAATCTGCGTCTGTCGAACCCGGCAATTATCGCAGAGCTTGCCGCTGACGCAGTGAAAAAATCCGAGGTGCCCATAGGCCTGCATCTGGACCATGGAAAATCCTTTGAGGATGTAAAAGCGTGTATAGATGCAGGCTTTACATCCATTATGATGGATGCGTCTCATTTGTCTTATGAGGAAAATATCAGGGAATGCAGGCGGGCAGCAGAATACTGTCATTTCTACGGGGTACCGGTAGAGGCTGAGCTTGGAGCTCTGAAGGGCAAAGAAGAGGATGTGGTAAATGAGGCGGAAGGCAAAACAGATCCGGATATGGTGGCTGATTTTGTGGAGCGGACGGGATGCGATACGCTGGCAGTTTCTGTGGGAAATGTACATGGCTTGTGCCTGAATCCGGAAATTGACATTTCGCTGCTGGAAAAAATCCGTCAGGTGAGCAGGGTTCCTCTTGTGCTCCACGGAGGCTCCGGTATTCCCAAAGAAGTTATCTGGGAGGCAAAGAAGCACGGCCTGATTAAGATCAACTATGGTTCCGATCTTAGAAAGGAATATGTTTGTACCTTTGGAGCGGCATATGAAAGCGATCATAATGAGCATGATGTGATTCATCTGAGCATGGAGGCAGTGGATAATGTGAGCAGAAAGGTTCAGGAGCTGGTAACAATGATCAACGAACAGTAATTGTTTCCGGCAAGGTGGGTGTTAGTATGGGACATACATTTTTGGGAATTGATTTAGGGACATCTGCTATGAAGCTGGTTTTGACAGATGACCGTAAGAATGTGCTGGAGCAGGTTACAGAGGAATATCAGACAATACAGTCAGAGGGCGGCCGTTGTGAGATAGATCCGGAGATCTGGTTTACCTGTATGGGGACTGGTATAGAGCGGATTTTGCAGAAGCATGACAGAACTCAGATAAGAGGGATTGGAGTGACAGGGCAAATGCATACGCTGGTCGTTATTGGTGAAGATGGAAAAGCGGTGCGTCCTGCGATGATGTGGAATGATACCAGAACGAAAGAACTTTTGCCGGAGTTGAGGGCACATGTGAAGAATTTTCAGGAGGGAGAATATCTTGCACGCACGATTTCTACCGGAAGCCCTGCCGCTAATCTCTATTGGATGAAAAAAAATGAACCTGAAAATCTGGAAAAGGTAAGGAAATTTCTCATAGGCCCGGATTACCTTGTATACCGCCTTACCGGTAATTTCGGAACAGATTACTGTGAGGCTTCCACTTCATGTCTCTATCAGATTCATGCAAGAAAATGGTCTGCTGAGATGAGGGAGCTGCTCGGTTTGGAAGAAACGGTGTATCCTGTGATCAGAGGAAGTGCTATGCAGGCGGGCAATTTGGCACCACAGATTGCGGAGGCCTTCGGTCTGAATCAGGATGTGCAGGTGATTGTGGGGACAGGGGACAACCCGGCAACTGCAATTTCTACAGGCTGTCTTGGACTTGGGCATCCGGTGATTTCCCTTGGAACTTCAGGCGTATTTATGATGCCTGTGGAAGAAGCGCAAAGCCAGGCAAAGGGAAAGATGATACTTTTTTCTTTTGATAATCGGAGCTATTCATATCTGGTTCAGGGAGTTGTTCAGTGCAATGGGAATACATTCGACTGGTGGAACCGGGACATTATGGATATGAAAGAATTTGAAAAGCTGACGAACGATCTGGATGTAAAAGAGCTGTCTGAGAACGAACTGCTGTTTTACCCTCATTTAGACGGAGATAAGACGCTCTATGCAGATCCGGATATCCGGGGGGCGTTTGTGGGGATCGGCGTCGACACGAGCCGCACAGATATGTTTTATGCAGTAATCGAAGGTCTGTGTTTTGGCTTTCGTGAATTGTCAGAAAAGATGAAGCTTCCGCTTGAGCGGTACGGAAGCGTCAAGGTTGTGGGCGGAGGCGCTAAAAGTCCGGTCTGGATGCAGACCATGGCAAATGTCCTGAATATCCGTATTGAAAAAATGGACGGTATGATAGGGCCTGCGTTTGGGATTGCCCTTCTGGCGGCATACAGCGGTGGCTGTATCTCTTCGTTAGAACAGATTTCGGAAGGGAATGTAAAGGTTGAGCGCTGCTTTGAGCCTGACAGGGATGCAGTGTCTGTTTGTGAAAAAAAATACCAAAAATACCTCAGGATGAGAAAGGGGCTGAAGTACATTATGGAGGGACTGGAAGAGTAACCGGAGAATTACGGAAGCGCATGTATTTGCAGTATATCTGCTGATACATGTGCTTTTTGTTTTTCTGCCATATAGCAGGTACTAAAAAGCTATGGGATTATGCAGGTGTCAAAAAAACTATTGACACATATAGTTAGATATGATAAACTTAAAAACTGGAAGGGTTATATAAAGCTAACTTCCATTGGCAGCATGGTAATCCGGGTACAGTGTTTGGAAGGCGTTGTACTGGCTTACAAATATAAGGAGGAATGTATGATGCCCCTGACAATGGCAAAAACAGGTGATACCGTTACAATTATGAGAATAACCGGAAAGGATGAAGTTCGTCAGCATTTGGCTGAACTCGGCTTTGTGGTGGGTACCGGGATCACAGTAGTAAATGAAATGGGCGGAAATCTGATTCTGCAGGTGAAGGACAGTCGTGTGGCATTGGACAAAACCATGGCCAATCGGATTATGATTTAACTTAATTGAGGTGAGGAGGAGCTTTAATGAAAACGCTGAAGGACGTAAAGGTTGGCGAAAATGCTACAGTAACGAAGCTGCATGGCGAAGGTCCTGTAAAACGCCGCATTATGGATATGGGGATTACGAAAGGCGTAGAAATCCATGTGCGTAAGGTCGCCCCGTTGGGAGATCCGATGGAATTGAATATCCGCGGTTATGAATTATCTGTACGTAAAGCGGATGCGGAAATGATTGAAGTGCAGTAATGGCAAAAGGCGGTAAGACCGCTGTTTTTTTAGAACTGACGGTTAGAATCTGCTAACTGTAGGAGGGAGATTATCATGGAATTAAAAATTGCTTTGGCAGGTAATCCGAACTGCGGCAAAACAACGCTGTTCAACAGCCTGACCGGATCGAACCAGTACGTAGGCAACTGGCCTGGCGTTACGGTTGAAAAAAAGGAAGGACATCTGAAAGGAAATAAAGAAGTAGTCATCCAGGATTTGCCCGGTATTTATTCTTTATCTCCGTATACGTTAGAGGAAGTGGTTTCCAGAACCTATCTGGTAACAGAAAAACCAGATGCGATTCTGAATATTGTAGATGGTACGAACATTGAGCGTAACCTGTATCTTACCACGCAGCTTTTGGAGCTTGGACTTCCGGTAGTCGTAGCAGTAAACATGATTGACCTGGTACGTAAGAACGGCGACCAGATTGATCTGGCGAAACTCAGTAAGGCTCTTGGCTGTGAAGTGGTGGAAATGAGTGCTCTGAAATCTCAGGGAAGCAGGGAAGCTTCAGAAAAGGCAGTTGCAGCGGCAAAGGCACACCGTGCAGGAAAACCGGCACAGACCTTTACCGGAAGTGTGGAAAATGCAATCAGTCAGATTGAAGCTGCCATTATCAATAAGGTGGATGAACAGTATCTTCGCTGGTATGCAGTGAAGGTCTTTGAGAGAGATGAAAGAATTCTGGCAGACCTGAGGCTGGATGGCAGCCTGACCGGAGAAATCGAATCTTATATTGCAAAATGTGAAAAAGAACTGGATGATGATGCGGAGAGTATTATCACCAATCAGAGATATACTTACATCAGCGGTATTGTGGAAAAGGCCGTCAGAAAGAAGGCTGCAAAGCACAGTCTTTCCACCTCCGATAAGATTGACCGCATTGTAACGAACCGCATTCTGGCACTTCCGATTTTTGCGGTTGTCATGTTCTGCGTATATGCGGTTGCAATGGGCGGCTGGAAGATTTCTATCGGGACTTTCGGTACTGACTGGGCAAATGATGTGCTGTTCGGTGAATGGGTGCCGAATGCTGTAGACAGCATTTTAAGTACACTTGGCGTGAATGACATACTGTACAGTCTGATTCAGGATGGCATTGTAGCCGGCGTCGGCGCTGTGCTTGGTTTCGTACCGCAGATGCTGGTATTGTTCTTCCTTCTGGCGATTATGGAAGATATCGGATATATGGCTCGTGTAGCGTTTATCATGGACCGTATTTTCCGTCGTTTCGGCCTTTCCGGCAAGAGCTTTATTCCTATGCTGGTAGCTACAGGCTGCGGCGTGCCCGGAATCATGGCTTCCCGTACGATTGAGCAGGATCGTGACCGTAAGATGACGATTATGACGACGGGATTTATTCCCTGCGGTGCCAAAATGCCGATCATCGGTCTGTTTGCGGGTGCTATTTTCGGGGGCTCCTCTCTTGTTGCGACCTCTGCCTTTTTTATTGGAATCGCGGCAGTTGTTATTTCCGGTATCATGCTGAAGAAATTCAGGGTATTTGCCGGTGAACCGGCCCCGTTTGTTATGGAGCTTCCGGCTTATCATCTTCCTTCCATGGGCAACGTACTCCGTGCCACATGGGAGCGCGGCTGGTCCTTTATTAAGAGAGCAGGCACCATTATCCTGCTGAGCTCTATCGTACTCTGGTTCTTGCAGGGCTTCGGTTTTGTGGACGGACATTTCGGCATGGTGGAGGACAACAACACGTCTCTTCTGGCAGCTATCGGAAACGCAGTTGCATGGATATTCGTTCCGCTGGGCTGGGTTGGAGATATGGCCTGGAAAGCGACGGTGGCGACCGTGACCGGTCTGATTGCAAAGGAAGAGGTAGTCAATACCTTTGGCGTTCTGTACCAGTACGGCGGCGAGCTTTCTGAATCCGGGGATGAGATATGGAAATTGATCGCAGCGGACTTTACAGCTCTGAGCGCTTACAGCTTTATGATTTTCAACCTTCTTTGTGCTCCGTGCTTCGCAGCAATGGGCGCGATCAAGCGTGAGATGAACAATGCAAAATGGACATGGGCAGCAATCGGCTATATGTGCGGATTTGCTTATGTCATCTCTATGATCGTTTATCAGATCGGCGGGCTGCTCACAGGAGAAGCAGGGTTCAACATCTTTACTGTTGTTGCGGCCGCTCTGCTGGCAGGACTTTTGTATCTGTTGTTCCGTAAGGGCTATCGGCCGGCTGAGGGACATTATGCAGTGGAAGGCTACGGGAAAAAGAAAGCGGCTGCATAAAGAAAGCTGTTCAAAAAAGGAGGGAAAATATGCCTGGGATTCTTGGAAATATAATTGTATTGCTGGTTTTGGCTGCTGCGGTTGTATTTGCAGTGCGTTCCATACGGAAATCGCATAAGGAAGGTTCTCATTGTTCAGGCGGCTGCAGTAAATGCGGCGGCTGCGGCGGCAATTCGAAGAAGAGGTCAGAAAGGCTGTAGAAGCACAGAGCCTTCAGATTACGGATGTTCAGGGATAATGTAAATATATAAGATAGAATCCTGCCAGGGGACACTTCACATAAAGAAGTGTCCCCTGCTGCATTTATAGTGATGGCAGAACAAACAAATAAAGCAGGACTCTTTTTCGTTTAATTTCGACATAAACACATGCAAAGAAGCTATTTGAGACACGAACAGATAAAACTTGACAAACGTCTCGTATATGGTACAATTTAAAAAAGAATCATATATGATACATATGGAAAGGAGAAACGTGTGAACGAGGCATTTAAAGTGATTTTAAACCTGAACACATGCGGAAAAAAAGAAAATGAAATACTAACAGAAAAGATCGATCATTTACTTATGAATTTTGGTATCAGAAATATCGGGCCGGGCAATTATTATGTTCCCCTGAATCCAAGGAACAGGGATCATGCAGTGTTTTTGGCCGGGAAAGTGCTGAAAGAAGCAATATGGTTACAGAATATTTTGATACAGCTACAGGTCTGTCATCGGACGGATGTGTGTTCGCTCCCACATATTAAGACGGACCGTATGGCTTCTCCGGCAGAAGAAAAATGGAAGTATTACGAAAACTATTATAAAGCAACGAAGCATTTGGCACATGCTTTGGTGGTTGACGAAAACCGCCAGCTTCGGGATGGGTATATTTCTTATCTGCTGGCTGTGAAGTACCATCTTCGGCCTGAGGTTTACGAAGCCCTTTCTGATCAGCCCCTTGCGAAGCTGGTAATCGGGAGACACGTAGGAGCTTCGGGAGGAAGATATATCATAAGGAATAAGCAGGCCTATTGTTGGAGATATACTTTGGAGAGGGCGGTGGTGCCCGGAGATATTCTGGAGGTGTATACCGGAAAAGGCCGGGCATATATGTGTGTGGAGAAAATCGAATATGCCGCGGGTACGGATTTCTGCAGAGAACATTTTAAAGTAAGACGGCATATGGGCATTCGCATGGAGTTACAGAAAACGGTGAATGGTTAGACGATAAAATGGAGAATACGCTTATGAGAAAAGATATGGGTATTATTTATACTATAGGCAATGAACAGATCAGGATAGAGAGGACACAGAGGGAAACAAGAGAGAAGATCATACAGAGGTATGTAAGCTGCAGAAAGGCAAGGCATATGACACAGGCCGAGCTTGCCGGGAGAGCAGGAATTCCCAGGTCCAATATTACCCGGTTTGAGAGCGGGAATTACAATCCCTCTCTTGAGATGATGGTGAGAATTGCGGCTGCACTTGGTATGCGGCTGATTTTTGATCTGAGGGAGAATGATTGCGTAAATGGAGAGTGAATATCCCGTTTTTTAATCTGTATAAAAATCACGAAATGGGTTGACAACTTTCTTTGTCAATGTTATAGTACTTATGACAAGAAAAATTGTCAAAATGACAAAAATAATTGCGAAAGGAAATAAAGAAATGTCTATTTGGAAATTGTCAGAAAATTAGGGGGGGGGTAAAAAGGTTGCCGTTAAACAATCGTTTAAAAGAACATCGTGCACGGCTGGGGATAAACCAGTCCGAACTTGGAAAGAGAAGCGGTGTGTCACGCCAGACCATCAGTCTGATCGAGAGGGGAGATTATTCGCCCTCTGTGACGCTGGCACTGAAGCTGGCCGGGATTTTTGAGGTTTCTGTAGAAGATATTTTTTCTTATGCGGATGAGGAGGACGGAGAATGAAAGCAGAAAAGAAGACAATGAATACATACCTGAAATTTGGACTGAAAATTCTGGCATTTGCGTTCGCGGGAGGCCTGCTTGGTTTGGGAAGTGTTTATTTTGGTATTTATTCCCTGGGCGGGCTCGTGGAGGCTGCGGCGAATGTGGTTCGGGAATATCTGCTGCCTGTTCAGGCGCTCTTTTTCATTCTTGCTGTGTTGATAGGAGAACCGGTTCTGTATAAATATCGCGCTCTTGGAAGACAACTGGAGGATGCGGAGGATGAGCAGAGCGACAGGATTGAGTATGAGATGGAGCGGGTAAGCTCAGTGGGGATGACATCCAGTATTGCCGGAATGGTGCTTGCTATGATTCTTCTGTCCACAGGATATTCTATGGAGTACATAGAGTCTCTCAGCACAAGCGGAAACAGAATTCTGCTTGCAGTATTTGTAGTGTTTATCCTGAACTGTATTTATAATGGTTTCTGGCAGGTCCGCTATGTAAAAAGCGTACAGAAAATTTATCCGAAGCAGAAGGCGGATATTGCATCCGTGAAATTTCAGGAGCAATGGCTGGAAAGCTGCGATGAGGCAGAACGGGAGATGATCTATCAGGCATCCTACCGGACGTATCTCTGTATCCATAAACTGGTGTCGGTTCTGGCAGTTATTGCAATGCTGAGTCATCTGTTCTGGAACACCGGTATCATGGCTGTGGTTATGGTGGGAATCGTATGGATTACCATGACGGCCGCTTATTGCCGTGCATGTGTCAAAAAGAAAGGAAGTAAGCTGAATACATGAAATTAGAGGTCAGAAATTTGTCAAAGACATTCGGTATGAATGAGGTGCTCCATGGAATTTCGTTTGCGGTAGAAAGCGGCAGTGCGCTGGGGCTTCTTGGCCGCAACGGTGCGGGAAAGACTACGACCATCCGTATTTTAATGGATGTATTTAAAAGCAGCAGCGGAAGCGTTCTGCTGGATGGGAAGCCCTTTGTACCGGGAGAGCATCAGATTGGTTATCTTCCGGAGGAGCGGGGACTTTATCCGAAAAAAACAGTCAGTGAACAACTGGTTTACCTGGGGATGCTTCGAGGCTTAAGTATGAAGGCCGCGAAGGAAAAAACAAAAAAATGGCTGAAGCGAATGGGTGTTTCCGAATACGAAAACAGGAAGCTGGAAACTCTGTCAAAGGGAAACCAGCAGAAGGTACAGCTCGCACAGACCTTGCTCTGTGATCCGGACATTATTATTCTGGATGAGCCGTTTTCCGGTCTGGACCCTGTAAATTCCCAGATTTTAAAGGATGTGATCAAAGAGCAGATCCAAATCGGCAGGCTGGTGATCTTTTCCAGCCATCAGATGAGTTATGTGGAAGAATTCTGTGAGGAAATTGCAATTCTAAACCATGGACAGGTGGTACTGTCCGGTAATTTAAGGGAGATCAAAAGAGAGTTTGGGCGGGACCGCCTGGTCTTATCCAGCTTGGAAGAAGCTCCGAAGGAGCTGGCGGTGCGTTTGCGGGATACGTTTTCTGATCTGGCGGAAGTGGAGAAGATACAGAAGGATCGTGTCATTATTCGTAAGAAACAGCCGGAAAATAAAGCGGTTGTATTGAAACGGCTTATCGAGCAGGATGTGGATCTGGAATTTTTCGGGCTGTATGAGCCGTCCCTGAATGATATTTTTGTGGAAAGGGCAGGTGATGAGGCATGAAACAGTTTATGACGGTATTAAAATTTGAGCTGAATAACTATTTCAAAAACAAAAGCTTCATGCTGACCACGGTGATACTGGCAGTGCTTATGGCAGGGATTATTATTGTTCCCACCTTTATTCCCGGGCTGCTGAATGACTCACAGGGAAAAGGCCGGGAAGCGGAGACTGCTCAGTACGGCACTCTTGGAATCTGTGTCAATACGGAGGAAGTGAAGAATGTGGAAGAGCTTCTGGATATGATTCCGGCAGAGTGGAAAATCTATGAAGACAGCGGGGCGGTAAAAGAGGCTGTCGGGCGGGAGGAGATTGAGGCAGGCTTTGTTTTGCAAAGCGCTCTGGAGGCCACCTATGTAGTAGATAATCTGTCCATGACGGACAGTCTTTCCGATGTATTTTGCGAAAGCCTGGAGCAATATCAGAAGCAGCAGTATCTCACAGAAAAGGGCTTGAGTCCGCAGGAGGCAGCGGCAGCAGAGGGTCTTACAGCCAGTCTGACTCCGGAAATCCTGGGCAAAAACAGCGCCCGCAATTACGGTTATACCTATGCGTTGGTATTTATTGTTTATATTCTTATTATTTTTTATGGACAGATGATTGCCGTATCCGTTACAACAGAAAAGAGTAACCGTGCAATCGAAATTCTCGTGACCAGTGTCAGCTCCAACAGCCTGATCTTTGGAAAGGTGCTGGCAGGAGCCATTGCAGGTGTTCTGCAGGCGGTTCTGATCTTAGGAGCCGGATTTGCCTCATATCATGTTTTTCAGGATGCCTGGGGAGGTATGCTGGATTTCCTGTTTCGGATTCCGGCCAGGGTGTTGGCTGCCTATGCGGTGTTTGGAATATTAAGCTATCTGCTTTATGCCTTTATATTCGGAACCCTGGGAGCCATGGTCTCTAAGACCGAGGATATCAGCAAAAGCTCCACGCCGGTCACGATGATTTATATTGCTTCGTTCCTGATTGCTATGTTTGGCCTGACGGAAAGTGACAGTCTTCTGATGAAGATTGCTTCGTTTATCCCCTTTACCTCCGGTAACGCCATGTTTATCCGTATTTCTATGGGAAGCGTAGCAGTCTGGGAAATCATTCTTTCGGCGGCAGTACTTATCCTGTCCTGTGCAGTCGCCGGGATTTTTGCCGCAAAGCTGTTCCGTTTCGGTACACTGCACTACGGCAATCCAATCAAGCTCACTCATGCAGTGAAAAATCTTAAGCGGCAGTAAGTGCGGGCGGATATTTCCATTCAGACGCATAAATTCCTGCTATTCCGTATATCTTAATAGTAATTTCATGAGGCTGGTACAGGCAATGACCAGCCTCGAATTTTATATACGGAGGAATTTATTATGTGGGGATTTTTGGTCGCATTGATTTCCGGTGCACTAATGAGTATCCAGGGGGTTTTCAATACTGAAGTCACAAAACAGAGCAGCCTCTGGGTTTCTACGGGCTGGGTCCAGTTTTCAGCCTTCCTGGTCTGTGTTCTGGCATGGCTGTTTACGGGAAGAGACAGCATTTCTGCTCTGTGGCAGGTAGAAAACAAATATACTCTGCTGGGTGGTGTGATCGGAGCCTTTATTACGATTACGGTTATCCAGAGTATGAGTGCACTGGGTCCTGCCAGGGCGGCCATGCTGATTGTTGTCGCTCAGCTTGCAGTCGCTTATGTGATTGAATTGTTCGGAATGTTCGGCACAGACAGACAGCCGTTTGAGTGGCGCAAGATTATCGGAATGCTCATTGCAATTGCCGGCATTGTTATTTTTAAGTGGGAAAATTAAGAGTTTCCTATTGTAAAATTTGTAATAATTCGTTAAAATAAGACATGGTTAGTATGAGAATCGGGGGGAGTCTGCCGTAAAAAATGGCAGAGGAGTGAACCGGTCATCATGAATAAAAAGAAACTGATATCAGGGCAGAGCGGCATTTTGGCTGCGGCCCTTTTGGGGGGCTGCCTGATACTGTCAGGCTGCGGCAGACAGGAAGCAGAGTTTGTGCCTGCTTCGGATATGGAAATACAGGCAGAAGCTCCGGGGCAGACGGAGGCTCTGAAACAAACGGAAGCCCTGAAGCAGCCGGAAGCCTCGGAACAGGCAGTAACTGATCTGGAAACAGAGAGTTTCCGGCAGGAAGAAAAAACACAAAAGACAGAGATTTATGTAGATGTCTGCGGAGCAGTGGCAAATCCGGGGGTATATGCATTGGAACCGGACAGCCGGGTTTTTCAGGCAATTGAAAAAGCCGGCGGCTTACGGAAAGAGGCTGCCGGAGAATACGTAAACCGTGCGCAGGCTTTAAGTGATGGACAGCAGATTTATATTCCGACCAGAGAGGAAGCAGAGGCTCATGCGCTTTCCATACCTTCTGAAGAAGCCGGGACACATACAGATGAACCCCCGGGGTTTGCCGCATCATCGGCCAACGGCACAAAAGGCGCGAAGATCAATCTGAATACGGCGGATGTGCCGGCTTTGATAACATTGAACGGCATTGGAGAATCCAAGGCCCAGGCAATTCTGGCATACAGGGAAGAGCACGGAGGATTTTCCTCCATAGAGGAGCTTATGAATGTACAGGGGATTAAAGAGGGCACTTTTACGAAGATAAAAGATAACATTGTAGTAGAATAGGAGAACATAAATGAGCAGGAAAGTTTTAGTAGTTGATGACGAGAAGCTGATTGTAAAAGGCATCCGGTTCAGTCTGGAGCAGGATGGAATGGAAGTGGACTGTGCCTATGATGGGGAGGAAGCGGTCGAAAAGGCAAAAGAAACAAAATACGATATCATTCTTTTGGATTTGATGCTTCCGAAAATGGATGGTCTGGAGGTTTGCCAGCAAATCCGGGAGTTTTCCAATGTTCCGATTGTCATGCTGACTGCTAAAGGAGAAGACATGGATAAAATTCTGGGATTGGAATACGGAGCAGACGATTATGTCACCAAGCCGTTCAATATCCTGGAAGTAAAGGCCCGCATCAAAGCGATCATGCGCAGAGCCGGTTCCGATCATGACGAAAAAGAAAAGGCGAAGACCATTGAGACTGGCGATCTGAAATTGGATTGTGAGGGACGCCGTGTATTTATTGCCGGAAGAGAGATCAATCTGACAGCCAAGGAATTTGATGTGCTTGAGCTTCTTGTCTTTAATCCGAATAAGGTATACAGCCGCGAAAATCTTCTGAACATTGTCTGGGGATATGAATATCCGGGTGATGTGCGGACTGTGGATGTACATATTCGCCGTCTGCGTGAAAAAATTGAGGCAAATCCCAGTGAGCCGAAATATGTACACACCAAATGGGGTGTAGGATATTATTTCCAGTCGTAATCCATGAAAAAGAAAATAAACTTTTTTAAAAGTCTGCGTTTTCGTATCCTAATCATCCTGATTTTACTGGGAATTGTACCAAGTGTCATTGTGACCCGTATGATCATCACCGATTATCAGGATCGGGCGATTGAGCTGAGGCTCAGCAATCTCCGCAGTCAGTGCGACATTTTGGGAAACCTGTTAATTAAAGAAAATTATCTCAATGACTCCGGCTCCGAAGCTGTTAACAGCAAGCTGGAGTTATTGTCTAATATTTACGCCGGAAGAGTTTTGCTGGTAGACAGGGATTTTAAGGTAGTCAAGGATACGTATCATGTGGACGAAGGAAAAATACTGATCTCACCGAGGGTTGTCAAATGCTTCAAGGGAGAGGCGAATTCCGGTTACCGGAAGAAGAGTCAGATGCTGGAGCTGGCAGTTCCGATAAAAAGCCCGGAGGTGCAGCAGGTGCAGGGAGCAATGCTGATGACCGTTTCGGACAGCGAGGTTTCCGCTATGATCTCGGAGCTGGAACAGAGAGGCATTATGATTGTGGGAATTATTGTAGCTCTTTCTGTTTTGCTGGGCTATGTTCTTTCCACTGTGCTGGTGAAGCCTTTTGCCAGAGTCACGAAGGCGATCGAGGATCTGACGGATGGATATCAGAATGAACAGATTTCTGTGCCGGACTATACAGAGACGGAGCTGATTACGGATGCCTTTAACAAGATGGTGGCCCGTATGAAGGTGTTGGATGAATCCAGATCGGAATTTGTATCCAATGTATCTCATGAGCTGAAAACTCCGTTGACCTCCATGAAGGTGCTGGCGGATTCCCTGGTAGGTCAGGAAGGTGTGCCGGAGGAGCTTTACCAGGAGTTTATGCGTGACATTACCGCAGAAATTGACAGAGAAAATACAATTATTACAGATTTGCTTACTCTTGTAAAGATGGATAAAAAAGCGGCAGATCTGAACATCAGCCATATGGATATCAATCAGCTTTTGGAGGGTATCCTGAAACGGCTGCGTCCGATTGCGGACAAACGGAGTATCGATCTGATTCTGGACAGCTTCCGTCCTGTAGAAGCTGATGTGGATGAGGTGAAATTCACATTGGCAATCAGCAATCTGGTGGAAAATGGCATCAAGTATAATGTAGACGACGGCTGGGTAAGGGTTTCCCTGGATGCAGACCACAAATATTTTTATGTAACTGTGGCTGACTCCGGTATGGGAATCCCGGAGGATTCCATTGGCAGAATCTTTGAGAGATTTTATCGTGTGGATAAATCTCATTCCAGAGAAATCGGCGGAACCGGTCTTGGCCTTGCGATTACCAGAAGCACCATAGCGATGCATCACGGTGCGATTACGGTGTTCAGCAAGGAAGGCGAGGGTACGACATTTTCTGTCAGAATTCCATTGTCGTATATACCGTAGGAGGTGCCATGTGAAAAGATTTTTGTGTAGTGCGCTTGCCCTGCTTACGGCCTGCAGTCTATGGAGCGGCTGCAGCATTGCAATGGAAGAAGCGCAGAATAATGAAAAAAGCGGCTACTGCTTTTATTATCTGAATGCAGAGGAAACGTCATTAAAAAAAGAGGCCTATGAGCCGGAGGAAGAGACCACTGCTTTCATGGTAAAAGATCTGATGCAGCGCCTTGGCAAAAAAGCCAGGGAAGGGGAAGATATCAACCTGCTTCCTGAAGAGGTTTCCATTAATTCTTATAATCTGCAGGATAACCTGCTGGTGATTGATTTTAACGGACAATACAGTAAGATGAGCCGTGCAAGAGAAATCCTGGTCCGTGCGGGGGTTGTTAAGACCTTTTTGCAGGTGCCGGGGATTGAGGTGGTTCGTTTTACCGTGGGAGGAGCCGATCTGCTGGACTCCAAAAATGAAAAGGTAGGAGATATGTCTGCGAATACATTTGTAGAATATTCGGGAAAAGACATGGATGCCTATCGGTATGATACCTTTACCCTGTACTTTACGGACAAAACCGGGACAAGGCTGGTAGCGGAGAAGCGTAATGTATATTATAAACGTACGCTGGCAAAGGAGCGCGTTGTGCTGGAACAACTGGCAAAAGGACCTATGGTAAAAGGAAATTATCCCACGCTTCCGGGAAATGCTCTGGCGCTCAGCATCACGACTGCCGACCGGGTCTGTTATGTCAATATGGACAGCAGCTTCCGGGATTATGCCCCGGATATTTCGAAGGAGGTTCTTGTTTATTCCGTAGTCAACTCTTTGCTTGCTGCCTGTGAGGCAGATAAGGTGCAGATTTCCATAGAGGGAAAGACAGAAGGAGAGTTTGGAGAGAATCTTCCGATTTATAATTTCTACGAAAAAAATGAGGATTTGGTGCTCTCTGTGCAGGAGGGCCAGGAATCCTGAGAGCCGGAAGGAGGGCTTATGGGAAGACGCCCGTTGTGTCTTGTCTGCCTGCTTCTGATGACTGCTATGTGTCTGGCGGATTGGCTGGGATTTCCTCTGATTCGGGGAAATCCTCTGCCGGATTCCGTACAGAAGGTGATTTTGCAGCATCCGGAGGCTGTCATCTGCGGGGAGGTACAGAGGTGCCAGGATACAGAATTTTCCCGGTCTGTCTATCTGAAACAAGTCTGTTTGCTATATTCTGCTAAGAAAATTCCCATTGAAAATGTCAGAGTTTTTTTAAAAAAAGAGGAAGAGGTTCCGCCGGGAACGGTGCTGCAGGTATCAGGAAAGCTGGAGCCTGTCAAAGAGCCGAGAAATCCGGGAGAGTTTGACAGCAGACAGTATTATGCCTGTCAGCATATTTACTATTTTATGAAGGAGGGTGAAATTCTCCAAAAATCGGGAGATGGGTCCGGATACGGAAAAGCCCTTCTGGATGTGCAAAAGCAGATATCTAAAAATCTGGAGGTTGCAGCAGGAACAGATGCGCCTGTATTGGAAGCAATGGTTCTGGGAGAGAGGGAGAATCTGGAGGATGATCTGAAAATGCGCTATCAATTGGCCGGAATCATTCATATTCTGGCGATATCCGGGCTTCATATCAGTCTTTTGGGTATGGGGCTTTATGCCTTGCTGAAAAAGGCGGGACTCGGAAATTATGCGGCAGGGATGCTTGCCCTGACCGTTATGCTGCAGTACGGAATGATGACAGGAACGAGTGTGTCTGCAATGCGGGCGGTTTGTATGTTCCTCTTTGCCGTATGTGCAAAAATCCTGGGAAGGATTTATGATCTGTTGACCGCACTTTCCGTCTCTGCAGTTTTGCTCCTGTTGGACAGCCCCGCTTATTTGTACAGCAGCAGCTTTCTTTTGTCCTTTGGGGCAGTGCTTGGAATCGGAGCAGCAGCCCCTGTCCTATATGAAGTAACAGGAGCAGAAAGCAAATTTGTAAAAGGTATTCTGTCTTCCCTGGCAGTACAGCTTACCACACTTCCGGTTCTTTTATGGTTCTATGGGGAGGTCTCTGTGATAGGAATACTTTTGAATCTGGCAGTGCTTCCAACGGTTGGTGCAGTACTGGTAAGCGGTACGGCGTGCGGACTGCTGGGATTTTTGCATAATGGGCTTGCATGTGCGGCAGCCGTGCCGGGAAGAATCCTGCTGCATATTTATGAAGCGGTGTGCGTATTTGCGGGACGGCTTTCATTTTGTACCTGGATCGGCGGCGCACCAAAGCTTTGGCAGATCGCAGGCTATTATGGAATTCTTGTTCTCGTATTGGCGGCCGGACATCGGGCGGTGGGAGGCAGGTGGAAGCGGCGGTATATAGGGCTTGGCTGTATGGCTTTTATAGCTGCCGGTGTTTTTTTGCTGGGCTGCCGTCCTTCCCGGGGACTTCAGATCACCTGTCTGGATGTGGGCCAGGGAGATGGCTGTGTACTGAAGACTCCTGAGGGACAGCATGTGCTTATAGACTGCGGGAGCAGCAATCAATCCGAAGTGGGCCGGTATCAGCTTTTGACCTATCTGAAAAATCAGGGAATTTCCTATCTGGATGCGATTTTGGTATCCCATACGGATCAGGATCATATCAG
Source organism: uncultured Blautia sp. (assembly GCA_900551075.1). Taxonomy (GTDB): domain Bacteria; phylum Bacillota; class Clostridia; order Lachnospirales; family Lachnospiraceae; genus Blautia_A. The sequence goes on from URVB01000019.1 coordinate 40,161, forward strand.
CGGAATCCGGGAATTGCTGCAATTTATGAAAAATGACCTTACGACAATCAGGGCAGGAAAGCTGATATTGCCGGGCTGGGAGAAAAAATCAGAAGCTTATATGGAATTGGCGGAGCTTGCACGGAGGGCCGGTGTGAAGACAATGACCGGAAATACAGGAGATGTACTGCAGGCAGGGAGTGTGCAGCTTGTAATTTTGGCGCCCGAAAAGGGGGCCCTGGGAACTGATGAAAATGAAGAAGGGCTGGTAGCTGAAGTCAGATATGGGAAATTCCGGGGACTGTTTACGGGAGATATCGGAGCTGAGACGGAGAGGAAATTACTGGAAAAGCTTGAGGACGTGGATTTTTTGAAGGTGGCGCACCATGGCTCGGGATATTCTACAGGCGATGCCTTTTTGCAGAAAACAGCGCCGGAGCTTGCAGTGATCTCATGTTCCTTTAGAAATACCTACGGACATCCGTCGGTGAAAACTATTGAACGTCTGGAAAAAAGCGGATGCAGAGTGGAATATACCATGACGAGCGGGGCTGTAAATATTCTTGTTCAGGAAGGCAGGATGCGTGTGCAAAGATTTCTGGCTTCCTAAACGGTTCTTTTTGTGGTATGGTGTTAGAAGAAAAGGTAAGAACAGGAGTCGGGATTTGAGAAATATACAGGAAGATATTAAAAAGGGTGATTTTAAGAAGGTATATCTTCTCTATGGGGAAGAGACATATTTGCGGCAGCAGTATAAACAGAAGCTTGTGGATGCTCTGAATCCGGAGGGAGACACCATGAATTTCAGCCGTTTTGAAGGAAAGGGTATTGATGTGAAGGGGTTGATTGACCTTTGTGAGACTATGCCTTTTTTTTCGGACTATCGGGTGATTTTGATTGAGGATTCGGGGTTTTTTAAGAATAAATCCGAGGAGATGGCAGACTATATGAAAGAGCTGCCGGAATATGTGCGCCTGATATTTGCCGAGACAGAGGTGGATAAGCGCAGCCGAATGTATAAGGCAGTGAAATCTGCCGGACGTATTGCGGAATTTGTGAAGCAGGATGAAAAGACGTTGATTACCTGGGCTGCGGGCATTCTCTCAAGAGAAGGCAGGAAGATTACGAAGAGGGATATGGAGCTGCTTTTGGCAAAAACGGGAGTGGATATGGGGAATATCCGCATGGAGCTGGAGAAGCTGATTACCTACACTATGGGAAGGGATGTGGTGACTGCGGAGGATATCGAAGCAGTCTGTACAACACAGACAGCAAATAAGATTTTTGATATGGTGCGGGCGGTTACGGAGAAGAACCAGAAGCGTGCACTGGACCTGTATTATGATCTGCTCACTCTGAAAGAACCGCCGATGAGGATTTTGTTTCTTTTGGCGAAGCAGTTCCGGCAGCTCCTGCTCTGTAAGAAGCTTTCACAAGAGGGCGTATCTCAGAGTGAGACAGCATCAAGACTTGGTGTGCCGTCCTTTGTGGTTCGCACAATTGCTTCCTGTGCTCGTTCTTATACAGTGGAAGAACTGGAGGAGGCGGTGGCGGACTTTGTAGATGCGGAGGAGGCGGTGAAGACCGGGAGGCTTGGAGATGTACTGAGTGTGGAGCTTTTGATCGTAAAATACAGCTCTGCCCGTGCACAGGGTTAGAGAAGAACGGAATATGAAAAGGAAAAAGCAGTCACTGACGGTTGTGACTGCTTTTCTTTTAATCATAAGCTTATTATTAAAATATAAAAATGTCTCTCTATCAGCCGATGCTGTTTACGGCCTTGGTTAAACGGGAAACTTTTCTGGCACAGTTGTTTTTGTGATAAACGCCTTTGGAAGTTGCCTTGCTGATCGTAGAGATCGCGTTTGCCAATGCAGACTGTGCAGCCTCTTTATCCTTATTCTGAACCGCCGCTTCAACTTTTTTGATAGAAGTCTTGACAGCAGAACGGATGGCTTTGTTTCTCGCAGCTTTTGTTCTGTTTACTAAAATTCTTTTTTTAGCAGATTTGATATTAGCCAATTCGTACACCTCCAATTCCAGGGTAATAGTAAAATGTCTTCCGCAGAAACAGACACGGGCGCTCCTGCGAAACATGCTAATATAGTTTAGTATAATTACCAGGGAATGTCAATACATATTTCCGTAAAAAATGTTAAAAATATGATATAAGCAAGCCTTGCAAGTCCATCTAAACAGACCGAAGCCCAATCGGGGTGAGCATGGCGAAGGAGCAGACCGGAGACTGGCTGCGGGAAGCGTTCAGCGGTTTACGTAAAAATATCTGGAGGGTGAAGTATGTTAGGAAATTACAGAATCAGGACAGACCTGGCATTGGAGACAACGGAGCGTTTTACTGAGGAAAATGTAGAAATCCGCGGTGTGGAAATCAAGGAAGATTATAATGAGGAAAAGGATATCAGAACTACGGTGGTAAAAATTAAGACAGAAAACGGTGCCAGGGCAATGGGACGGCCACAGGGCACCTATATTACTATTGAAGCTCCGAATCTCTCGTCGCCGGATGAGGACTATCACAGAGAGGTTTCGGAGGAAGTGGCCCGGCATCTCAGACAGCTCATTGATCTGAAACGGGAAAAATCCGTTCTGGTAGTCGGACTCGGCAACCAGGGAATCACTTCGGACTCCCTTGGTCCTCATGTAGTGGAGAATCTTCATATGACGCGTCATATTATCCGTGAATACGGCCTTCAGGGAATTGGAGAAGAAAAGATGCACCGTATCAGCGGGATTATACCCGGTGTTATGGCACAGACAGGTATGGAAACATCGGAAATCGTACAGGGTATCGTAGATGAAACGAAACCGGATGTGGTCATTGCCATTGATGCGCTGGCTGCGCGGAGTACCCGAAGGCTGAACCGTACCATTCAGATTACGGATACGGGAATCCATCCGGGCTCCGGTGTGGGAAATCACAGAGTTGGCCTTACGGAAGACAATCTGCAGGTGAAGGTGATCGGCATCGGAGTACCAACCGTTGTGGATGCAGCGACAATTGTACATGATGCTATGGCGCATCTTCTGGACACACTGGATGAGGCAGAACAAAAGGAATTTCTGGAAGAGATGATTTCTCCAAATCTGCACAGCATGTTTGTAACGCCGAAGGATGTGGATGAAACGGTAAAATATTTAAGCTTTACGATTTCCGAGGGAATGAATCTCGCTTTTGCACAAGTATAATCGCACGGGTTCTGTCATAGGATACCTTGAAGAGGTGATTGTGTGACAAAGTTCCAGAAAGCGTTTTGCATTTTATTAAGCCTGTGTTTTTTTGCTGTTCTGGCAGTAATGCCGGGGCCCTTTTACCTGCGCGGAAATGTGTACAGGCAGTTGCCGCTGTACTGCTTTCTGGAAGAAGAGGCGAGAAGCACTCCTCAGAGGGAGGACCCGGAAACGCTGAATCAGATCATAGAGAGTAATGCGGATTACCTGGGAGAAAGGGTGCAAAGAGAAAATACGGAGGGTGCAGTCCAGGAAGAGAATGAGGCTGTCCGGGAGAAAGAGGCGGAGTCCGCCAAGGAGCAGGAGAAAACAAAAGAGGCGGCGCCTACAGAGGCGCCGGGGCCGACGGAAAAACAGGTTCCGACAGAAATGCCGGAGCCGACGGAAGCGCCGGAGCCGACAGAGGCGCCGGAGCCGACAGAGACGCCGGAGCCGACAAAGACGCCGGAGCCGACGGAAGCGCCGAAGCCGACAGAGGCATCCGGAGCCGGGGATGTGCAGTCTGCTTCCGCTCAGATACAGCCGCATCCTGTTGTGGATTTATCTCCGGAGATGCTGGCAGACTATGATTATCTTTTGGGACAGTTTTTTATTTTGGATTCCAATACCGCAACAAATGCGGAACAATTGAATGCGGCAAGCTTTCTGGAAAAAGACATGACGATGCGGCAGGATGCGTCTGTACCCCAGATTTTGATTTATCACAGCCATTCCCAGGAGACCTTTGCAGATTCCAGAGAAGGTGTCGCAGAGGACACAATCGTGGGAGTGGGTGATTATCTGACACAGCTTCTTACAGAAACCTATGGGTATCAGGTCATTCATGTGAAGGAAACCTTTGATATCATTGATGGGGAAATCGACAGGAGCAAAGCATACGATTATTCCAGGGAGTATGTAGAGCAGGTGCTTGCGGAAAATCCCAGCATAGAGGTCGTCATTGACCTGCACAGAGACGGCGTGCCTGAGGACAGGCAGCTTGTTACCAATATAAATGGAAAAGATACCGCCCAGATTATGTTTTACAACGGGCTGAGCTACACAGTCAGCAACGGGCCTGTGGAATATCTGCCCAATCCATACATACAGGACAATCTGGCATTTTCGTTCCAGTTAGAATACCAGGCGGCACAATATTATCCGGATTTATACAGGGGAATTTATCTGGCGGGACTCCGGTATAATCTGCATCTGCGTCCCAAGGCCCTCCTGTTGGAGGCCGGAGCACAGACCAACACAATTCAGGAGGTCAAGAATGCCATGGAGCCTTTTGCAGATATCCTGAACCGGGTGCTGAAGGGCGGGGATTAGGCTGCACGAGTGTGGAAAACCAGGACCTTCAGCGGCCTGGGGGGGGGGGGGAAGCGGAGTGCGGTTCGTCCTTTTGCGGTTCGTTTTTTCTATATGAGTTCGGTAGTTTTGAGGAGCTGCTTCAAATTTTTTCTTAAATGCTTTTGAAAAGGTAAGTGCGTCATTGTATCCTACCTGACCGGCAATTTCCTTTACAGAAAGACTGGTACTGACGAGAAGATCCGCAGCTTTATGCATCCGGTAATCAATCAGGAATTTCTGTACGGATAAACCGAGCTCCTTTTGGAATGCATGGTTGAGGTAGGTACGGCTAATGCCTATGTATTCTGCTATGTCGGATACGTTAACGCCATTTTTGTACATATTTTGAATATATTCAATGGCGAGCTCTACGTATACATTTGTGGAGTAAACATTTGTACCGTTTGCAATTACCTTTTTGGAAAGCATATCGTGGTTTTGGATTAGTCTGGAAAACAACATAAGAAGATAGGCCTCCCGGGCAAGGTCATCGCTGAGGGTAAGGGTTCTGTGCTCCAGCATTTGTTCAATGCATTCTATAAACAGGTTTTGCTCCGGGGCAGGGAGAAAACGCCGGTTTCGGGAAAATCCGCATTGCCGGATTATGGTATTGGCGCGTATTCCATTAAATCCTATCCAGGTGTAGGACCAGGGTGTTGTTTCATCCGCGCTATAGGTGACAGGCTCACCGGGAAAAATCAAAAACATCTGGCCTGCCTGAAGTGACCAGGTATTGCCGTTAACAGAATAAGCTCCTGTACCTGCTAATACGAAATGGATGATATATTCACTGCGTATACCGGAATAGATATGATACGGAAGACATTGTTCTTTTCCGGTATGGACGAGTGCAATATCTAAAGAACTTGGGTGCAGGTTTTCAAGACATTGGAAAGTTTCACTGCTGGTATATTTTGCATTACGCATGTTATTTCCTCCAAATTCGAAAAAAAATTATCCTCAACGGAGCATCCGATATTGCAGTATATATTAGTTTTTCCATTTTACCATATTATTGGCGATTTTGCCATAATCAAAATGCCATAAATAGATTTCATTGTGCCATTTTAGTAAAACCAGACAAAATGATATACTTATTTATATTAAAATAAGTCAAAATGACTTGAAAAGGAGGAAAATATGAGAAAAAATATGAGAAAACTCACAATGGCGGCAGCAGTGAGCGCAATAAGCATAACTGCGTTATGTCCGGCAACTGCACAGGCAAAAGGAGATACATTAACTGTTGCCATCTGGGATAACGGGCAGAAGGCCGGTCTTGAAAAAATTATGGCGGATTTCACGGAAGCGACAGGAATCAAGACAGAGCTTCAGGTAGTTGAATGGAACAGTTACTGGACACTTCTGGAAGCAGGTGCGTCAGGCGGAGATATGCCGGACGTTTTCTGGATGCATTCCAATGAGGCAGTAAGATACATGTCCAATGACATTCTCCTTGATCTGACCGATAAAATTGCAGAAAGTGATACATTGGAAATGGACAAGTTTCCGGAAGATATCAAAGAAATGTATCAGTGGGATGGCAAGACATACGCAGTTCCGAAAGATATGGATACTATAGCAATCTGGTACAATAAGGATATGTTCGATGAAGCGGGAATTGCGTATCCGGATGGAAGCTGGACATGGGATGAATTCTATGATATTGCAGAAAAGCTGACAAAGGAAGATGGAAGCCAGTACGGATTTGCGGCAAATCCCTCCAATGAGCAGGATACATGGATGAATATGGTTTATACGATGGGCGGAACTGTTCTTACAGAGGACAATCGGTCAGGCTTTGATGATGAGAACACCATTAAGGCTATGAATTTCCTTGACAAATGTATTAAGAATGTAATGCCGCCGGCATCTACCATGTCTGAGACACTTACAGATGTACTGTTTTCTTCCGGAAAGGTTGCCATGATCAGCCAGGGTTCCTGGATGGTATCCGCATTCCAGGATAATGAGTACATAACCGAGCATTGCGATGTTGCAAGGCTTCCGAAGGACCCGGAAACGGGCAGAAGCGTATCCCTTTATAACGGGCTTGGCTGGGCTGCTGCCGCAGGTACATCGATGCCGGATGAAGCATATCAGTTGATTGAGTGGTTCGGAAGCAAGGACATGCAGCAGAAGCAGGCAGACCTTGGCGTTACTATGGCGGCTTACGAAGGAATGTCTGAAGGCTGGGTAAAAAGTGTAGATGCATTTAACCTGCAGCCGTACTTGGATGCGATGGAGGATACGGTATTCAGACCGCATACCAATGCAACGCTTGCATGGTGGAATCCTATGGTAGAGGAATTGAAGAAACCCTGGAATGGTGAGGAAAGTATGGAGGATGCATGCAAGAACATCACCGAAATGATGAACGAGGCAATTGCGGAGGAGTCCTATTAATCAGACGTTATCTATTCGTTAAAAGGAGTGAGAACTGTGGCAAAACCAAAGAAAGGCACCAGTCAGGCTCGCAATGAGTTTGTCTGGGGATGGGCATTTATTCTCCCGACAATGGCCGGACTGATTATATTGAATATCTATCCAATTTTTAAGACCATCTACGAGAGCTTCTTTAAGGCGGGAGATTTCGGAAAGGGTAGTATTTTCATAGGCATTGACAACTACATAAAGATGTTCCACGATGCAGAGGTATGGCAGGCACTGCTGAATACTTTTAAATATGCGGTTGTGGAGGTGCCGTTTTCCATTGCAATTGCATTGGTTCTTGCGGTTTTTCTAAACCGCAGAATGCGGGGCCGTGCGGCATACCGGACCATATTTTTCCTGCCAATGGTAGCTGCACCGGCAGCAATTGCAATGGTATGGAGATGGCTGTTTAATTCAGAATTTGGCCTTCTGAACCATATCATAGGCTCGAGGATCGAGTGGATTTCCAACCCGAAGATTGCAATATTCTCCATTGCAGTCATTGGTATCTGGTCCATCATTGGTTATAATATGGTTCTGTTCATATCAGGAATGCAGGAAATTCCGAGAGATTACTATGAGGCTGCAAGCATTGACGGTGCAACCGGCGTGAAGCAGTTCTTTCATATTACCATTCCGCTTCTTTCACCGACGATTTTCTTTGTCATGGTTACGAGAGTTATAGGAGCGATGCAGGTATTCGATTTGATTTTCATGGTAATGGACAGGAACAATCCTGCACTTTACAAAACCCAGTCACTTGTATTCCTGTTCTACCAGAATTCCTTTGTTGAAAATAACAAAGGATATGGTTCCACAATCGTGGTGCTTCTTCTTGCGGTAATTATGCTGATGACCGCATTCCAGAATTACGCACAGAAGAAGTGGGTTCACTATAGTTGAGGAGGCATATTATGGAAACAAGAGCTAAAATAAATTCCGTACTCATTCATGTCATCCTGATTATTGTATCCATTACCATGCTGGTGCCGTTTTTGTGGATGATACTGACTGCATTTAAGACAATGACAGAGGCAACCTCTGTAAACCCGTTTGTAATACTGCCATCGCAATGGCTTACAGTCAATTTTAAAGAAGTAATTCATAATATGGATTTTCTGGGCCTGTATATCAATACCCTGCTTTTGATTGCAGGCAGGGTTATCTGCGCGGTCTTGACAGCCACCCTTGCAGGCTATGCCTTTGCCCGTCTGGAATTCAGAGGGAAAAAACTTATGTTTTCCCTGGTTTTGTTCCAGATGATGGTTCCGGGACAGATTTTTATCATTCCGCAGTATCTTATGGTTAGTAAAATGGGAATGCTTAATACGATTTTTGCCCTTATTTTTCCGGGTATTGTAACTGCATTTGGTACGTTCCTGTTAAGGCAGGCGTATATGGGACTTCCCAAGGACCTGGAGGAGGCGGCAAGACTGGATGGGTGCAACATTGGACAGACCTTCCTGTATATAATGGCACCTCTTGCACGTTCCTCCATGGTGGCGCTGGGTATCTTTACGGCAGTATTTGCTTACAAGGACCTGATGTGGCCGTTAATCTGCAACAAGGATGTAATGCCGCTGTCAGCGGCGCTTGCAAAAATGCAGGGGCAGTATACAAGCAATTATCCCCAGTTGATGGCAGCTTCTTTGCTTGCATGTATTCCAATGGTTGTTCTGTATCTGATTTTCCAGAAGCAGTTTATCGAAGGTATTGCAACGTCAGGTGGAAAATTATAATAAAATGCCTTATAGCGTAGATTGAGGAAAGGCGGAAATAATATGAATTTTATGAAGGAAGGCAGTCTTGTTGACCGCGTATTCAGTTTTCTGGGAAAAATGACTGCACTGAATCTGCTATGGATCGGATGCTCTCTTTTGGTTGTTACGGCAGGGGCATCCACGACTGCATTGTTCTATTGTGTATTAAAGCTTCATAAAGACGGGGATGTGCGGGTATTTCGCGAGTTTTTTAAAAGTTTCCGGCAGAATTTCCGCCAGTCGACCTTGATTTGGGTAGTTATGGCTGTAATTGCCGGAGTGCTCTATATGGAAAAAGAAACGATTGCGACAATGCCGGGAGGCTTGTCTCAGCTTTTTGCATATGTGCTTACGGCAGTATGTATTCCGCTGGTTTTCATCACACTGTATATTTTTCCCACAGTGGCGGCATTTTCCAATAGCACAGGGAAGCTGGTCAGGACGGCATTTTATTTTTCCGTAAAGCATGTTGGTTATACGCTGGCAGTTGCGGTCATTACGATTATACCAATGCTTATGACACTGGTAGATGCTAAGCTGTTCCCGGTTTATCTTTTTGTATGGCTTCTGTGTGGATTTTCCCTGACTGCTTATGCGGACGCATGGTTTATGTGGAGAATGTTTAAACACTATGTTGGAGAAGGGGGAAAAGAAGCAGCTTATGAAGTGGATAACTTATAATGAAACAACCAAAGTCTTTGTTCTTCGTACCCAAAATAGCATGTATCAGATGCAGATAGGGAAATATGATACGCTGGTACATCTTTATTATGGCGCGGATATCGGGGACACGGAGGCAACACACCGCATTGTCTGCCTGGACAGAGGATTTTCCGGAAACCCTTACGAAGCGGGTGAGGACAGAACCTTTTCCCTGGATGTGCTTCCACAGGAATATTCCGGATATGGAAACGGGGATTACCGTATCAACAGTCTGGAGATACAGCATGAGGATGGAAGCGATGCCGTACATCTGCGGTATGAATCTTACCGAATGGAGAAGGGCAAATATTCGCTGAAAGGTCTTCCTGCTATGTATGGCAATGAGGATGAGGCGGAGACTCTGCAAATCACACTATATGACAGAATCAGCAATCTCAAGGTTCATCTTTTGTATGCCGTTTTTCCGGAGCTGGATGTGATTACAAGAGCAGTACGCATTGAAAACCTTGGAGAAAAACAGGTGACGATTCAGCGAGCCATGTCTATGGAAATGGATTATACCCATAAGCACATGGATATGATTCATTTTTACGGAAGGCATAGTATGGAGCGCCTTTTGGAACGCCAGCCTCTGCATCATGGAGTTCAGTCCGTGGAAAGCAAGCGCGGAACCTCAAGCCACCAGCATAATCCTTTTGTGATTCTCTGTGACAGGATGACATCGGAAAAGCATGGGGAATGTTTTGGATTTGCCCTGGCATATAGCGGAAATTACCGTTGCGAGATTGAGGTTGACCAGATGGAGCAGACCCGTCTTGTCATGGGAATCCATCCATATCATTTTTCCTTCCGGTTGAATTATGGAGATGCTTTTGAGACGCCGGAAGTGATTATGGCGTATTCCGGGGAAGGCCTGGGAAGATTGACACATATTTATCACGATGCCTACCGCTCCAATTTAATCCGGAGTAAATATGTGAATATGCCGAGACCGGTTTTGGTGAATAACTGGGAAGCCACCTATTTTGATTTTACGGAGGAAAAACTGTATAATATTGCGAAAGCTGCGAAGGACATCGGGCTGGATATGTTTGTTCTGGATGATGGCTGGTTCGGGCGAAGGGACAACGATTATACAAGCCTTGGAGACTGGAAGGTCAATGAAGAAAAGATTAAGGGCGGACTTCCGGGGCTTGTGGAGAGGATACATGGACTTGGACTTAAGTTCGGGATATGGATTGAGCCGGAGATGGTTTCTGAGGATAGTGACCTTTACCGGGAGCATCCGGACTGGGTGCTTCGCATTCCGGAACGTCATATGAACCGCAGCCGGCATCAGCTTAATCTGGACATTACCAGAAAAGAAGTGCGTGAGCATGTAATGCAGCAGATTTTCAGGGTACTTGACAGTTGTAATGCCGACTATGTGAAATGGGATATGAACCGGAGTGTGGATAATGTATATTCAGCAGTCCTTCCCAAAGAGCGCCAGGGCGAAGTATTCCACAGGTATGTACTTGGGGTTTATGAGATGATGGAGCAGCTTGTACAGAGATACCCGGATCTGCTGTTTGAGAACTGTTCCGGCGGCGGAGGAAGATTTGATGCGGGTATGCTGTATTATTCCCCTCAGATATGGTGCAGTGATAATACGGATGCAATAGACAGACTGAAGATACAGTACGGAACTTCCTTTGGATATCCCATTAGCACCATGGGTTCACATGTGAGCGTATGCCCCAATCACCAGACAGGCCGTGTGACGCCTTTTGAGACGAGAGGTGTGGTGGCAAGTGCGGGGACCTTTGGGTATGAGCTGGATTTGGAAAAGCTGACGGAGGAAGAAAAAAATATGGCGCGAGCGCAGCTTTGGGAGTACAAAGAGATGGAGCCGCTTGTACAGACCGGAGATTACTACAGGCTGTCTGATCCGTTTAAAAATCAGGATTATGTGCTGTGGCAGTTTGTTTCCAAGGATCAAAGGGAGACAGCCGTAAATGGCGTGCAGCTTCGCAATGAATCCAATCCGCATATTCATCTGGTTTATCTGGAAGGCTTAAATCCAACAGAACATTACCGTGATATGGCGACAGGGAAGATTTATACAGGAGCGGCCTTGATGAAGGCAGGTATTCCACTTCCACTGGGGAAGGGAGATTACCAGCCTGTCAAATTCCGTTTTTGTGCGGTATAGAGGCGCAAAAGCCCGTTCCAGGCGTACCGCCATCGGCGCAGTAAGTGCGCCGAGTGATAAGAAACAGAATATGCTATAGCGCTCCATAGTAAAAAAGAGCTTTCGGCAGGAGAAGTGAAGTTGATTTCGCTTCTCCTTTTTGTTTCGGTAAAGCTTTTTCCGTAACGGCAGATACATCCCGGAAATCCTGTATATATGATAGAAAATGCCACAAATATGATAAAAAATACCACAGATATGTTAGGAAATACCACAATTCTGTTATTCATAAGAGAACAAATGTTTGTTATTATAAGCATGTAAAGGAGCTCTGATTACAGCGGTTACGGCAGTGAGTCAAACCGCAGAAACCAAATAAAAGAACTGATAAGGAGAATGTATGTTATGAAACGAACAGAATTGTTTACCAAAAGAACGGCACACAGAAAGGTTTTTGAAAACCAGGATCATTCCAGAACTGCGGAAATCTACTTTCATGCAGTCCATTACCGGAACGGGGAAGGCGTCTGGGAGGAAATGGATGATACTCTGGAAGAGAGTGCAGTGTCCGACGCTGCGTATACGGCCAAACCGCATACGGGCATCAGGATGAGCAGAGAATACCGGAACCAAAAGGGCAGCCTGCATATCTGTTTCAGCGATGTACTGAGGAAACAGGGGACGGTTTCCATGTCAAAAGGCGATACAGGCCTTGTTTGGGGCCCTGAGAATGGGAAACATGCAGAAGCGCGGAGAGAGAACGGGAAAGAGATCTGCTATCCCGCAATACTGGAGGGCGTTGATCTGCGCTTAAGAGTACAGGGGGAACAGGTGAAGGAGGATCTGGTTCTTCATCATGCGGAAGCTGTCCCTGATAAGTTTACATTTCTCTATCGGATGAAAAAGTTGGTTCCGGTGCAGAAGGGCAGCCGCGTATTTTTTCTGGATGAAGCAGGGGAGGAAGCCTTTTGTGTATATGCACCTTATATGAGGGATGCCGAAGGAGTCAGAGCGGAGGCAATCCGGGTCCGTATGGAAAATTGCGGGGAAGGAGCCTGCCGGATCATTTATGAGGCGGACAGGGAATGGCTTTTGGCACCGGAAAGAAAGTATCCGGTGATCATCGACCCGGTGACGACCACATCGAAAAAGGCGGCAGAAATCTATGACGCACATGTATCCTCTTTGAACGAGGAAGATAATTTCCAGCAGAGTATTCTTCTAAAGACCATGGGAGGGGATGAGATACAGCGAAGCTTCCTGAAGTTTACCCTTCCGGAAATGAAATCAGGAGACATGGTGGTGAATGCAAGGCTGGCGCTGGTTTCCCTGGCTGAGGATGGAAAAGAGCGTACCGTACAGGTACATAAGGTGCTCCAGGATTGGAATTCCGGGACAATCAACTGGTATAATAAACCGATTTACGAGGAGACCGTGGAGGATCTGTGTAAATATAAAGGAGATAAGCAGAAGTATGTGACTCTGGATATCACCCGGATGGTAAAGGACTGGTATCAGAATGGCCAGAACTTCGGCCTGATGCTGAAGGATGACTATGAGTTGTCCGGATATACGGAATTCCTGTCCTCTGATTGTGACAGCGGCTATCAGAATATGCGTCCCAGAATTGATATTTCTTACATGAATTATTCCGGACTGGAGGATTATTGGACCTATCATTCACAGGATGTGGGACGGGCAGGCACAATCCATGTAAACGATTATAATGGCAACCTGATCCTGGAGCACTCCACCCTGGAAATGGGAGGAAGCCGTATGCCGGTCAGTCTGGCGCATGTCTATAACACCAATAACAGGAAAGAAAACCTGGGGTACGGCAACGGCTTCTGCCTGAATTACCACCAGACACTGAAAAAGGTAAAGATCGCAGGTACGGATTATTACCAGCATACGGACGGGGACGGGACGGTCCACTATTTCTATTATGATACTGAAAAGGAAAAATGGAAGGAAGAAGCGGGTCTTGAGCTGAACCTTCTTATCAATACCGGTACTGCGGAGCCGCTGGTCATGGAAGATAAGGAAAAGAACCAGATGATTTTTAACAGCAGCGGATATCTTGTGAAGCTCCGTGACAGGAATGGAAATACCCTTTCTATCGGATACGCCAATAACCGGATTACAAAGCTTACCGATGGCGCCGGACGGGTGACAAGGCTGGAATATTACAAGGACAGCGCCGGAAACCCCACGAATTTAAGCCAGGTGACAGACCCGGCAGGCAGGAATAAGAAATTTGGCTATACCAACGGAAACCTGACTGCTATCTCCGATACAGATGGACAAAAAGTGACCTATACCTATGACAGCCGGAACATGCTGACCGGTGCGGGAAATGTGGATGGGTATACCGTAAAATACAGCTACTACGGAACCATGCCCTATCGTGTAAAAAAGATTACGGAGTTTGGAGGAAGTACGGAGGGAAACAGCCTGACACTCACCTACGGCTATAACAGTACCAAATTTACAGACCATAAGGGCCGGAGTGAGATTTACCGTTTCAATCACAGCGGGAATCTGCTTCATATTCATGATGGCTTCGGCCATGCTGCCAGCGGGAAATACAACCGGGATGGGAACCATGCCAACAGGCTGGAAAATGAAACAAAGCTCCAGTCCAATGTTGTGCAGCTTTTAAAGGACCCGATCATTCAGGCAAAGACAATAGGGTGGAGCAGCAAGATTTCCGAAAACGGCGCAGGAGCGGCGACCATTAATACAAACACCGGTTACTGCAAGATCGGCACCCGTTCCCTCAGGGCTGAGAGCACCTCACTTACCGGATATGTGTACTGGTCACAGAATGTCACAGCCAAAAAAGGGGAAACGTATACGGCTTCTATGTATGTCAGGGCATCGATCCAACAGACTGCGGAGGATGGAGGCGCGCTCCTGCGGGTACGCTACATGGATAAGGATGGCGTACAGCAGCTTTTGGACAGTGAGGTGATTAAAAAGACAACGGCGGATTTCGTACATCTGAAGAGGACATTTACGCTTCCGGCGGATGCCGGCAGCGATACTGTGAAGGTCTATATGGTTATGTGGCATGCAATTGGCTGGATGTGCGGGGATATGGCACAACTGGAGGTGGGGAATACCGCCAACCGCTGTAACCTGGTAGACAATGGAGACTTTCATTTGGGTACAGCCGAAGGCTTTGTCAAAACAGGAAAGAAGGCAGATGGCCTGACGTCCCTGAAAACGGCAACACCCATCCCGGTACAGAGTGCGTTGACCGTGACCGCAGCCGCCGCAGATATTTATGAGGTACCCACCACTACGGCAAAGATCATGGCCTCCGTCACCAGGGGCCAGCATCTGGCGGGGAAGATCATACTCTCCGCAGAAGGAAGCAACTGGTACCATGTAAAAACCTCCGGCGGAAAAATGGGGTATATCCAGACCTCCAAGGCCGTGCCCTATCTGGGAGGGACCACCGGCCTGAATTCGGCGGTGGTCGGTGTGAGCGGAGCAGTCTTAAGGGCCAGTGCGTCTGCAACAGGAACCCCGGTGGAGGAATCCATTCCGAAGGGCACCTGCGTATCCCTGGTCAATCATAAGACCGACGCCCAGAACAGGAAATGGTATTATCTGGGCATGCAGATTGATAAGAAACGGTATTACGGCTATATGAATGCGGATCAGATCATCCGTCTTTGCAGCAACCGTCCATATGGGGTTGCAATGGCAGCGGACAATCTGTACACGACCATGTCACTGAACGGTACAACGGCAGGAAGCGTGGAAGTGGGACAGAAGGTGTATTTCCGAGGCGTTGTGGAAAAGAACAGCGGGGAAAAATGGTATGCCATCCAGAAGGGAAAGAGCTTTGTATTTCTTCCTTCCCGTTATCTGGAGCTTCAGGTACCGCCGCATATCAGTAAAATAGATAAGATGACCGTTTCGGAAGCGATTGGGGGACTGGAACCGCATATTTATAAATTTGTGGGCGATCCGGTTCTGGATAAAAGGCTGACGAAGTCCCTGGATATCACCGGCAAGAAGGGTGACACCTATCTTGTAAATGCATGGGGCAGGGGAAAGCCGCTCCCGGAAACGGACAATGACAAAAGCCGCCGCTTTGGTGTGGAGGTGTCCTTTGTCGGGGCAGATGGAAAGACGGATGTTCATGGGACGAATTTCAGTCCGGATATCCTGGACTGGCAGTTTTTGAGCGATGTGTATGTGGCGAAACAGGATTACAGCAGCATTCAGGTATCTTATACCTACTGCCATAATGCCAATACCGCATTTTTTGACGGCCTGTCCCTGTACCGGGAGGAGTTCGGACAGACGTATACCTATGATGCAGAAAACAATCTGATCTCCGTTGTGGATGCGCAAAAAAAGGCGACGAAGTTTGAGTACAATTCTGCCAGCGATATGACGGGGATAATCGACACCAGGGGTAAGAAATTTACTTATGCGTATGATGCAAAGCACAATGTGACCAGGGGTACCTCCGCATCAGGGGCTGTTTACCGCCTGCAGTATGACAGTGCGGGAAATGTGGTAAAAAGCGGGCAGGTAAGACCGAATGACCAGAACAGGGGTATCTGGATGAGCCGGGAGTTTACAGGCGACCAAAACCATGTCAGCGCTGTAAAGGATGCGGAAAACAACAGGGTGCAGTATGCATGGGACCTTGACAGGGATCTTCTTTCTTCCATAACAGATGCCCGCGGCAGCAGGATCACCTATGCCTATGACAGTGCGGATCGTCTGACCTCCGTTTCTCAGGATGTGACCTTAGACGGCGGGAAGCGGACCATAAAAAATACGTATGTCTATACCAGGGATAAGCTGGCTGTGATTAATCATAATGGTTTTGATTATAACTTTGCTTATGATGCATTCGGCAGGCTGCTGACTGCTTCCGTGGCAGGAAAGCAGGTAGCAGGATATACCTACGAAGCGAAGAATGGAAAGCTGAGTAAGATTCTCTATGGCAACGGGGACTATATCCGCTATACCTATGACGCGCAGGATCGTCCTAATTTGAGCTATTATAAGAAAGCCTCCGATTCTGCTGAGCAGAAGCTGCATGGATATGTATATGACAAACAGGGCAATCTGTCTCAGGTGACTTCCTATATGGCGGGAAAAACCTGCCGGATGGCTTACGATTTACTGGACCGACTGATGCGTGTGACGGACGAGCAGGGGAATGCCTATGAGTATGCGTATGATTCGGAAAACAACCTGGTTCGTATGAACCATGCCAGCGGGTCTTCTGCGGCAGTCACCAGCTATACCTATGATGAAGACGGAAGGGAAGTGACCGTGAAGGCAGGCAGTGCGTATACCCGCACGACGTTTTATGACAGTCTGGGAAGAGTGGCGGAGCAGACCTGGAGTACAGGGAGCCCGGTGACCGTTGCTTATGATTATGCGGAGACGGACAGCGTGACCAGCAAAAGCCAGCCGTCTTCCATTAGGATCGGACAGAAACTGATATCCTATGCGTATGATGGAAACGGCAACATAACCGGCATCGGAGAGTCAGACAGCCCTGAACCGGGTGCGGCTTCCAGAACCGATACCTATGCATACAATGAACTCAACCAACTGATCCGGGAGAATAGTGAGACGCAGAACCGGACCTTTGTTTACAGCTATGATGCCGGCGGAAACCTGCTTGCGGTAAAGGAATATGCCTATACAACGGATGCTTCCCTGACAGAAGCACCGTTGAAGACAGAAGCAGGCACCTACGATTCTGTATGGAAGGATAAACTGCTGGAGTGGGACGGCGCTGCCATGACCTATGATGCGGCGGGCAATATGCTCACCAAAGGCGGTACAGCCTATACATGGACCCAGGGCAGAAAGCTTTCCGGCGTAAACAATGGAAAGAGCATCCGGTATTATTATGACCACACCGGAGCAAGAACAAAGAAAATTGTGGACGAAAAAGTGACGGAATACCGCATGGCCGGAGACCTGCCGGTATCCGAAAAAACAGGGACCCAGACCTACTGGTACCGCTATGATTCCGCTGGAAATGTAATTTCCGTGACCATGAAGGGCAGCATATACTTCTATGTCCGCAATCTCCAAAATGATATTATTGGTCTTATTGACGCAGCAGGCAATACTGTAGTACATTATACGTATGATAGCTGGGGAAAGGTTTTGAGCATCACCGGAAGCATGAAGGATACGGTAGGTGTGGATAATCCGTTCCGTTACAGGGGCTACTACTATGATCATGAGACGGGGATGTACTATGTATCCAGCCGCTATTATGATCCTGAGATGCGTCGGTTTATCAATCCGGATAGGTATGTATCAACAGGCCGTGGGATGAGTTGCTGTAACATGTTTATATATTGCGAGAATAATCCTGTAAATCGTATAGATATTTTCGGACAATGTTGGTATGATGCAAAAGGTAATTGGAGACATGATAATTGGGAATACCTGGGCAATTATAAAAGAAGACCAGCACCCAATAGAAAACCTGTCGTTGATATTACAAAGAGATTAGATAATGCCATGCATAATAATGTCAAGAAATTGCAAAAAATACAAAAAAAATATGGAAAAGCTGTAGCAACAGGCTATTTTGTAATAAAAGTAATGCCAAACGGCAAATGGGATTTTAAAAATCAGTCAAACTGGAATCTTACACCTCAAAATGATTATTATTGGCATGGGGTGAAAATGCGTCATGATGATATTGGTAATATGCATTATGGATATGTTGGAAGAGTATTATTTGATACGGAAACTTTATTAGCTGGAGCTGGTATAGCTCAATTGAGTTGTGATATTTTAAAAAGGGGCAGATCACAATGGCATTTGGAAACAAATTTTGATGATCCGCAGGATCAAAAAATGGTTGCAGCGGGTTGTATGTTGTGGGATTATGGATTTTAATTAAAGATTTATAGAAATAGTAATGGGCTCCCAGAGAAAAACTTTTTCTCTGGGGCGGAAAAACATTATTTTTAAAAGGAAACTATACTATGAAAGAAAGTAGAGGACAGCCAATAAATGGGGTACTTTAACAAGCTGTCTTATGGCAGCCTTTGAAAAAGTATTGTTTTGAAGAGTTAAGAAGCTAACTGCGATTCGGAAATAATTCCTTCGCTGATAAGCAGTTTCTTAGACTGTTTGATAGCCTGTTCCCCCTGCTTTTCTTTTAAAGGTTCAGGCATATCAATCTTGTAAAAATCGGTCGGATTCCACTCTTCACCAGTAGACAGCCTTTGGTAGACAGCAGTAAGAATCATCCGGGCGATAGCTATAATGGCTCTTCTATTGCCTCGGCGTTTTGTAATTCGTTCATATTTGGTTTTGTAGTAAGGAGGCTTATCAGATTTCACGGCTGCATGAGCAACTTGTACTAATGCAGGTTTGAGGTAGATACCAGCATGTGTTATTCTGACGGATTTCTTCTTACCGGCAGATTCATTGTTGCCGGGAGTTAATCCTGTCCAACAGCACAAGCATTTGGAATTCGAAAGCGGAGCTATATCGGTACCAATTTCAGAAATGATAGTGATGGCACTATTAGGGTCAACACCTGGAATGGTACACAGTAACTGGACAGCATTTTCATAAGGCGCAATCAATGAATCAAGCATAGTGTCTATATCATTTATCGTAGATGTGATATAATCCATATGTGCGGGGACGCGGCGCATACGATATTTTGGGGAATCAGTCATCTGGTACCCTTTGATGGATTCAATGACACTGTCAGACTTCTTCTTTAGGGAGCGAAGCAGTCTGGAAGCGATTTCTTTGTGGTTGATGGAATTGTTCGGATTGGTTAATCAGGTAGTCGATAACAGAAGTGGCTGATTTTCCGAAAATATCGGAAACAGCCGAATCCAATGCGACATTACAGACGGTAATCGCATTCTGCTATCTGTTTTTTTCACTGGAACGGCAGGAGGTCAGCCTGTAACGGTATCCTGTGAATTCACACAGAATACGTATTGGTTTACAAGGTATATAAATTCCCGGAACCAGTCCTAAGCGAAATAAATCCCCAATCCATTTGAAATCCTTGGTATCGTCCTTATTACCTTTGACAGCCTTTACCCATTTGGGATTAGCGATGGTGACGTTGATTTCGTCTTCC
>URVB01000020.1 GCA_900551075.1 uncultured Blautia sp.
AAATAGCCCCTCAAAAACAAGTAAAATAAATATAAATTCCCCACCCCACACCCCCGCCGTTACTCTTACCAAAAAGATATATACATTCCGTATTTATATCAAAATATCTGCACGCAAGTGATAATGCTTCAAGGTATGCATATTCATTGATATACGCTCCACCCATTACTCCTCGTCCTGAAGCACTAATAACAAGTAATTTTTCCGGCTGTTCTTCGAACAGATATGAATCATACCAATCATTGCTCAAACATATAGCTAATGGATAACCACCTTTATCACACCCCTCTTTTGGAAAAACAACACGCATCTCTTGAATTGTATTATCTATTTCTGACAGATAAAAAATGCTGGTTGGAGTTTTAATTGATAAAAACGGCACATCATGTCCCAACTTTTTTTGGATTTCATATATCATGAAATATTGTTCAATTTTTGTAACTAATACCCCTTTAATTTGTCTTAAGCGGCCTTGCATTTCAATATCATCCTGATTCTTTAGCAAATATTCCCGAGCCTCTTTTTCGACCTCGTATATATACTGCGCATCAACAAAGCAATCAATAATTTTACATGGAAATATCGTATAAACGATGCAGCTCTTTATCTCGTCTGCTTCCAATAAAATCCTATATTCTTTTCCCAAAGTGTAATAATTGTCTTCCGCGTTATTTATCATTCGTTGATTCACCATTATTTGAAGATGAACCGCAGTTTTCTCCATAGCCGGTCCCAATACAGTAATATTAAGATATTGATTTTCACGTCTTACAAAGACGTTATAGTCATTCTGCTCCTTCTTCTCTCGTAAACTGCAAAATATATTATTTCTTTCCCAAATATCCGCTCCATAAACCTGCAGATATAAATATGGCGGTAGAATAAATTCTTTTTGTAAAAAAAGCGAAATAATTATATAATTGTTTCCCTGATTCAAATTTACTAAAGTCATTACCTTCTCCTGTTCTTTCCAATTCATCAAAACAGGCTCTTCATTCATCCATACTCTGCTATTACCTGGTAAATCTGCATCAATATATACTTTACAATCTTTTTGGGAAAAAATTGCTGCAAATACATATGTTAATTTTCCGCTCTCAATATTTTTCAAATTATTTAGCCCAAAATTGTTAGGCTGCCCGCATAACTTTTCAGAAGACTCCTGCAAATAGCTAAATAGTTGCTTTTTTACCACGGAGGCAAGCGACAGGGAAAAAAGCTCCCTATCACCAGCCCCTGAATTTTCAAAGAATATTTCAAATTGATTTATTGCAAGAACCTGACTTTCATCATAACTATACATTTTTTTCCGGTGCTGAAAAGCAATGTGGCTCATGTGCATTATACACACCAATAGCCTGTAAATAGGAAAATGTAGTGGTAGGTCCCATATACTTCATACCCCGATGCTTTAAATCTTTTGAAATTTTCTCTGCTAAAGGCGTAAATCCTTCATAAATAACCGAAATATCACGTATGACTTTTCCATCTGAGAATGACCAGATATATTTGTCAAAAGAGCCAAATTCCTGCTGAATATCCATAAATATACGTGCATTTTGAACTGTTGCCGCAATTTTTCCACGGCTCTTTACTATTCCGTCATCTTTAGTCAATCGTTCTATATCCTCTTCTGTATATTGAGCAATTTTTTTATAATCAAAATTATCAAAGGCACTCCTAAATCCACTGCGCTTTTTTAGTATGATAACCCAGGATAATCCAGCCTGAAAAGATTCAAGCAAAAGCATTTCGAATAAATATGAATCATCATGTGAGGGTTTTCCCCATTCCTCATCGTGATATCTTAGTGTAGCAGAATCAACCCATGCACAACGCTTTACATTATTTTCATTCATCTCAACATTTTCTCCTTTACTGAATAATAGTTTTTCCCGGTTTCCGCCAATAGCTTTGCAGGCACATTTATCCAAATAGCATATATAATAAATAATGTCTTTTACCCACCTCCTGCCGTAAATTTATTGTGCTATTTCCAAACATCCCGAAACTCTTCTTTCATGATTTCAAAAATTTCTTTTGCTCTTTCCATGATAACCAAGTGTGTTGCTACTGGCAGAATAACCAGCTTTCCTTTACGAAATTGCTTGAATGCCCATTCCGACTGATCAATTGATGCTACATGATCATACCTGGATGTAATTAACAATACAGGTATATCTATATCTTGTATAATCTCAGATATATCATAATCGTATTGCCGTATACACATTTTCAAAAAAGATATTGCCCATTCCTCATGATCATACTGTTCTAAAAAAATATCATGCCATACTTTTGGAACTCTTTCTAAAAGACTCTCATCCTGTTCTGAGTAAAAAACACTTTCAGATATTAGTTTTAAGTAAATTGATAGTAATTTGGGGCGCCCCTTAATGATTTTCATAACTAATTCCGCATTTTCCTGAAACTTATTTCCTTTCCGCTTATAACCCGGAAACGGAGCAAAATCACCTGAAATGACAGTAATAGTTTCAACTTTATCAACATACTTATGTGCGTATATCATCGCGGCTTTCACACCTGAGCACCACGCAATGATATGAAATTTATCTATTTTTTCAGTTGAAACTACCTTTTCTAAATCTTCTACCTGAGAGTCTATACAATATAATCCCTTTTCACTTTCTGCTGAACTTGCTCCGAAACATCCGGGTATTTCCCATACAATAACCCGAAAATATTTACTAAGATACCGAATAAAAATATTCCAGGCTTCATAATGGGCGCCAAACGCATTTATTACTATCAGAGTTCTGATCCTTTTTTCTGTGACATAGTATGTCAGTTCTTTTTCATAGACGCTCTTGATAGATTTCTCCATCATATTCACACTTGGAGGCAGGATGTCCATCTTCATTATACATCTTTCTATTCTTTTTTGAAGCCAATGCTTCTGACAAATACAACCGTCCGGAATTGCACTTTCCCCCAAAAATTCCCATTCTAAATTTGGAAAATACGAGGTAAGCATTTCCTTAAAAATGCTGTCAACTATCCTTTCATTACCTTTCACTTTTTTGTAAACAAATTGACTATATCCATTTAACCTGTTAAATAAATCAAGTATTTCTTTTATAGAAAATTCATTTTTTTTACTAAATATGTAATTGATCTGTTTTTCTTGTTTTTCCAGATAAATAATGGACCTGACGATATCATCTAACGGTGTAAAATAAACACGCAAGCCTTCAACGTCAACCTCGATTGGATGCTTATGTAAACTATATCCTCTGCTTAGTATCATGCTTTGGAATTGGTATACCTGGTACACTATATCTTCCACAATACTATTATTTCCTGATTTGGCCAAATCCGGAATAACAAATATTTTATTGCTCCTCAATTCTCCACCAGATAGTTCCACATCCGCCGATGATTTTTTCTTCATATACATACGGTTGCAAACAATTAAGTTAACTTTACATAAAAGATTCTTTGAGCATCTGTTAATAAGGTCCAAGTATATATTTGTTCCTGTTTCTTTTGCATAATACCATATTGTGCATGTTTTTATATCCTCTATAAAAGCATAGATGGTTGTAAGATCAAAATAGTCACATACCTTTATATTTTCCAGATGTCTAGTGTCTTTTTCACAATCATATAGAGAAAATTTATCAGTTATCCATAGAATGGCTTCTCTTTTTTGCAAACAATACACGATTAACTTTGCAAACTTGTCTACTGGTCCTAAAAAGATATTTTTTTTCATATTATCTCCGATTCATGATTATTCCGGGGTAACACCGGACAGACAAATAGTGTTACAAAACCACTTTTTCTAAAAATTCTATACTATTTCCATCCGGATCTGTAAAAAAAACAATTCTGCTTGTACCTAATCGGGGGCTATTTACATAAAATACATCAGAACATGGGTAAATACCTTTTTGAGCCAACTCATATATTTTTTTGTCTAATGACGGAACATATATTGATATAGTTGATTTGTTCCTTATCAAATCATTTGTACCTATCCCTGATGGATATTGAACAAGTTCAATCATCGCACTGCCATATTGTATTTTAAGTAATAGAATACGATATCTATCATACAGGTTATTAGAAACAAAACGTACCAGCTCCCCCTCTACCCAAAAATCATCCACCACTGTGTAACCAAGTCCCTGAACATAGAATTTCACGGATTCCTCTATCGACTTTACAAATATATCTATATGCAATAACATAATTCATTTCTCCAACATAAAATATACGTTTGGCGAAATTCCTATCTTACCCAAATCCATATAGAGTTTGAGTCGTATATATTCAATTTTGTTGCTCATTTCATGCATAATTTGCAAGTTCCAGTAAGAATTGGCTATATCTACTGCTTTTTGCTCATCCCAACCATACTCAGCCAAATCAACAAGTTCTAAAAATCCTTTTGTATTATGTTTGTTTACTTTTTCGATATTTTCCCAAAAAAGTTTTTCTGCTGCTTCAACTATTGGAACAGCTTCATTATAATGACGCTTAATGTGATTTAGCAGCTTAAATTCTTCCCTAATTATGCTGCCGATTTTCTTTGCATAAAAATATTCTTTCGAATCCTCATTTCCATGAAATCTATAATATAGAAAGTCCGATAATTTACCCACAGAATCACATTCATACCGGTATGCATATGGATTAGATGCATCCGAATCAAGTAATAATCCATCAGATTTAACTTTATCCAGCATATCTGAAAAACTTGTAATCCCACACCTCTCAACAAAATAATACAACACTGAGCCATATTTGGTATTATACAGATATTCTGCATTTTTTCTCAATTTTTCAAAAGTAGAATATGGATTAAAATTGATGAATCCTATATCAACTGCTATTCCATTATGCCTGAAAAACTCAATAACGTTATAGTTGTCTTCTACAGAAGCTCTTTTACGATAAAGCAGTAAATCTTCCTTATTACCGGACTCAATCCCGATAATTGTACCAACAAGCCCTGATTTGCGCATAATCTCAATGCTTTCCGGTGTAAAACGCTTATACACTTCAGCGCGAAAATATGTTTCATAGGAAATATTTACTTTGGAATCAATAATACCCTGTGCAATCTTAAGCATTCTGTCTTTATCGCCCGGTGCATGATCTTCAAAACTATTGTCGATAAACCAAAATCTATTAATTCCATGCTCTTCTACCAGTTGTTTTACCTCACCTACAATATTTTGAGGACTACGCCCACGCCAGCAATTATTACGATTCGTTCCCCAAAAGTGCCTGTGCCAGCAAAAGCTGCAATTTGCCATACAACCTCGTGAAGTCGAAATATATGCATACCGCAGCATATTTCTCCCCAGCAAATCCCGTGCTGCATAGGGCAATTCATCTAAATCTGCAATTAACGGTTCTCTTTCATTGGCAATGATTTCTCCGTTTTTCCGGTATACCAGACTCCTGATATTTTCAACTGTTTTTTCCCCTTCAACTGCTCTTGCAAAATTAACAAAAGGAATCTCACCCTCACCTACTATTGCATAATCAAAGCACTCATATTTCTCCAATAGTTCTTTATATGCCAAGGTAGGCCAATAACCTCCCAGAACAAAAATAGTATTTGGTAAATGTTCCTTAATTACCTGACATGCTTCACTAACCACATTTTCTGTTGTGGAGTACATCGGAATGCCTATGATGTCTGGTGAATAACTGTATATTTCTTCCATATTCAGATATGTCCGACTCGTATTAATTATCTTTACGTCATATCCTTCCTTGCGTAAGCAGGCACCAATAGAACAAATACCTAATTCTTCGGTTATTATTGCATTTTTTTCTGTCAATATACTTAATAACAGCACCTTGAAATTCTTCTTCAAAATACAATACACCTCTCATTCCTTTTTCTGTTAACCAGATTAACCATGTTTTTTACAGTTTCAAAGTTATTTGGATCTAAATCCTCATCCTCTATTCTAATATTAAATTGCTTTTCGAGAAACAGAATCACCTTAATTATGCTAATTGAGTCAATAAGCAATGATTCAATCAACTGCTGCTCTGGCTGTATTTCATTAACTGTAAATATGATATTGGAAAGTAAGTAGTCAATAATTTGTTTTTCTGCGTTCATTTTTCCTCCATTCTACACATGTGAAAACTCTAAATGTGGTAAAAGTTCTGACAAAATATCTTCATATCGATCAATAATCATTAGGTGCGTAGCGGCCGGCAGGCATACGTGCCTGATATTTTTATTTTTTCCTGCAGCCCATACTGATTGTTCCGGACTAGCCGTTTGATCTCTTTCTGCCGAAAGGAGTAATACAGGAGTCTCTATTTTCTCTATTTCCTCTTCTATTGTATGCTGATAATATTCTACACACATTGCAAGAAAATTTCTCATCAATTCTTTAGATTCAAAGGCATACAAAATATAAGGTCTTACTTTATTCGGTATAATAGAAAACAAAAACGCTTCTATGGCTGCAGGACCCCTTTCTTTAATATCCTGAGCATATGTAATTTGATTTGTAAAAAGATTTTGATTAATAATGTTCATGTAAAAATCAAAAATCCGATCATTATCCTTTACTAAAGAATAAATTTCCTGCACACTCTTTCTAAATTTAGAATGATGCATCTGACTTCCTGAATACGGTGCATATTCTCCCGCTATTATTGTTTGTGATATAATATTATATTTTTTCATATTATCAATCATAATTGCCTGTTTTGCACCTGAGCACCAGGAAATAATATGTATGCTTTTATTCTTTTCATTATCAATGATCGCACATAAATCATCTACTTGATCATAAAGTCCCATAGCTTTATTTTCTGAAAATAATGGTTTTTCATATTCATGTACTCCACGTATTTCACTAATAATCACTTTATATTTTCGAGTTAATTCATACAGCATATTCCTCCATACATCTACTTTGACGCCATATGCATTAATTATCAGTATGACTTCTCCTGCCCCGGCTGTGAAATACGTAATCTCTCTTTCATTCACATGCACACTTTTTTTTATTAACTGAAATGAAGTACACATCCTGTTTTCATTTTGAATAGCACATACTTCTTTTTTTATTTTTTCAAAATTCAAATTACTGTTGTTGATGTATGGGCAATAATGCAATATCAAATCATTAAGAATATTATCAACAGATGACATTCTTTCTTCATCATTAGCTGCAACAATAGATTTATCCGTTATATGTAGTTTGTTCACTAACTCTTCAAGTGAATGGTAAGACATCTCCACACTATCGGATTTACCACTTAAATGATCTATCCAGGACAAATAATCGAATTCTATCCAACCTCTGTTACTACAGGCAATATGATATCTTTCCCTCTCCGAGTATCCGACAAATCTTTCACTAACAAACTGAATGTATTTCCTTATTCGTTTGGTTATACTTTCTTCGACGCTTATATTCCACGGAAAATCAATTACATATGGTGCAAAATATTGATACAAAGGAATATTTTTTTCAACGCTAAGTGTATTCACTTTGCTATAATATTTTTCCCAGTTTTTTCTTTTATCCCAGATTCCACCAGCTAAATGCTTTTTATCATAATCCTCCCGTATATCATTTCCTCGAAGAATAATATGTATTGAAATCGCAGCACCCTTGGATAATGCTTTTCCACAAAAATCATATAAATCTATGTAACGTTTATCCATATTATTATCAGATGCCAATGCTCCTAATATGTCATAATATATCCAAATTTCAATTGCTTCTCCTTCATCCACGTGCTCTATAATCCGACTATATTCTGAAAAAAATATATTCCTGTTGCTATCCTGCTTGAAATACTCAAAAGGAAACACCACACATTTTTCTCGTATACGCATAATATCTGAAAATATTTTTAATGCATCTGATGACAAGGTTCCTAATATACATATCATTTTTTCCATATTCATTATTTCCTTTACCAGATTACTCCTGAAGGTTACTTTCAATTGCATCTACTAAAAAAGATATGGTTGGCGTCTTAAAAAATTCCATATAGTCAATTTCGACACCAAACTGTAAGAATATTTCGGCCAGCAAAGTCATCACTCGTAAGCTATCTCCTCCTACCTCCATAAAACTGTCATGTCCGGAAAGCCGAGTATGAATAATATTCTCGATAATATCCCCGACTGCGGCTTCAAGCATAGACTCGTCCCCATTTCGTAAAGCATTCTTTGCTTTTGGTTTTGGCAACGATGTTTTGTCTACTTTTCCATTTGCCGTCAGCGGCATCTTATCCAAAGAAATATAATATGTTGGCAGCATATATGTTGGCAGCATTGTTTTTAAGTAACTGATTAATTGATTTTGTAACTCTTTGTCGATTTTATCTTCATCCCAAACAATATATGCAACCATCTCATCGTATCCATTGTCATTATGAACCAATACTATACAATCATTCACATGTCTAAAATTCATAATTACATATGTTATTTCCATTAGTTCTATCCTATGGCTACGTATTTTGACCTGATCATCTTTCCGCCCTGTAAATAAATAATTTCCATCAGATAGTTTTTTTCCCATATCACCTGTCCGATAAAATCGAATACCCTCATTGGCTTCTCCTTGTATACAACTTAAAAATGCTTTTTGATTTAATTCAGGCCTTTTATGATATCCTCTAGCAACCCCCTCTCCCCCAATAATTATTTCACCTTCTTCACCATCCGCAACTGCATTCAATTCTTCATCAACAATTACTATCCTGTTTCCACTTATGGGTTTTCCAATATTAGAGTGACCAGGCGCGTTATTATTTACTTTTGCTATAGTCGCATCAACACAACACTCCGTAGGTCCATACATATTATAAACGGCAGTATTCTCAACTTTATTAAGGCATTCCCACAAGTCTTCAGATATAGCCTCGCCACCTACAAGCACAGCCTGTAAACAGGTACATTTACTAAACATATCTTGCCGATACAATAGCTTCATTTGAGATGGAGTACAGTCAAAAATATTTATTCCTTTTTCCTTTATAAACCTGACTAACTTTGATATAGTATGTCTGCATTCTTCCGGCACAATGTGAAGACAATATCCCTTTAGTAAGCAAACCAATTGCTGAACCGAAGCGTCAAATCCAAATGGGGCATTTATCGAGACCTGCATTTGATTGTCATCTTGATCAAGCAAAGAAAATATCTCTTCATCCAATCCATGAAACAGGTTTGTTATTGAATGATATTCAATAATTGTTAATTTGGCTTTTCCGCTTGAGCCGGATGTATATATACCATAAGCAGCACTCGACTTGCTTATTTTCACTTCCAGGGCATTTGAATCCTTCCTCTCCGTTTCTAATATTCTTTCTACTACATATGAATCACAGCCAATATTACCTAAGTAAGGTTTCAATTCTTCATCTGTTAAAATAAATGGTGATTCTATATCAGCTAACATATAGTTAAGTCTCTCCACAGGGAACAGTTCCCCACCCGGATTCAGGGTATCCGGATCAAGTGGAACATATGCATTTCCTGATTTTATAATACCAATTAAAGTGACGACATAATTTACAGTCCTATGCTGAAAGATTCCAATAAAGGTTTCCGGGCTAAGTTCCCTTTTAATGATAAATGAAGCTACTTTATCAGATAACTCGTCCAATTCTCTGTATGTCAATTTTTTATCCTCGCAGCATACAGCCAACCTTTCAGGATATTTCATAACAACTGCCTGAAACATTTCAATAAACGTATTTTTACATTGTATATTATTCTGATTACTCATAGTTATTTATGGTGCATAAAATAAATATGTACCTCTCCTTTCTACTATAGGTCAGTTTCTCCTTGCAAACTCGATGTTTTCTTTTCACTTTATGATATTTGCCAAGCTAAGCTTCTAAAATTTCTTTAATGTCTCATATAATTCTGTTTGCACATATTTCTCAGTTGATCGTATTTTTTTCATTACCTCAGACAAATTATTTTTGTTAACTTCTATTCCTTCCTGTTTCTTAAATATATTCATACGCAAATATGACCATTCTTTGATGACACAATCAATGCCTGTACAAACCTCTTTCTGAATATTCCGATACATATAGCGCCACAATTTAAAGATATTAATTATTTCATTGATTATTTTTACCGCATAATCACTTTCCAGATCATTTATGCCTAAAATATAATCAATTACTTTCTCACCGAACAATATCCGAACATTCATATTGTTTTCCTGATTACTCAGAAATGTAGTAATGTAACAAGACGCAAGCTTCTTATAAAGTAATGCATTTTCTTCTGAACGAACAACTTGAAAATAACGATAATCCTTCCTCCCTTCCCTATGAATATAATATTCTTCAAAGCCATTACTGGCCTGGACTAATTCAAATAATGGACATTCCATTTGCCTATAATTTAGGGTATTCATACTACTTTGCTCTATAACGGTTACTATAGTACCATTTATTCCGGTAACCAATACACAATGGTCATTATGGATTTTCCGGAAAGTATCTTTTCTGATTGTCTCACTGTAGCAATCCACAAAAACTCCTGTTGGCATTCCATTCCTAATTCCCCTGATTATATCGTCCTTAAATCTTTTCATATCAATAAAATAATTTATCTGTACCCCCATACAGCTCAAAGCATCTTCAAGAGATAAAATAGGAGTATACTCTATAGAAATCGTATCATTAGTATTATTCTCCACAAAATTAATGGACCAGTTTCTTAATATTGGAATAATTGATATATTCATATATTCCAATATTGAGAAAAGTATATTATAGAAACAGTCTATTACAAAGAAATTATTAAACGGATGCATATCCAAAATGTTATTTTTATTATTCTTCATTTTGCATTTTCTCTATAATTTGATCAATAGTAGGATTTTCCCTGAAAAATTCATAATCAATACAAATTCCCAAAATATCAAGCATCGCAATCATTTTCATGGCCAAAAGTGAATCTCCTCCTAATTCAAAAAAATCATTTGATAAATTATTTGACGATTCCGGCAATATAGCTTTCCATACGCCTTCGATTTGAACTCTTATACCTTCCTCCTTTTTTCTATATTCGCAGCATAATGCCTTTTTATCAATTTTTCCATTTGTAGTTAACGGTAATTTTTCAAGATAAATAAATTTTTTAGGTATCATATAATTGGGTAGCGTAGTTGACAATTTCAGTTTTATCAAATCAATTTCTACACTGTCTCCACAATAAAAACAAATAAGCTTATTTGAATATGATTTGTCACTTTCAGCAATAAGTGCAAATAAAGCATTAGGAGCATATTCCGCCAGAGCCTTTTCCACCTCATTTATTTCCACTCTTTTTCCATTTATCTTAATCTGGTCATCTATTCTTCCAGCATAGACAAGCAGTCCCGCTTCGGTCCATTTTCCTAAATCTCCTGTATGATAAATTCGTTTTTCAGTTTTCCTGCTAAATGGCATCTTCAGTTCAGTTAATTCTGGGTCATTAATATATCCATTCATTAGTCCGATTCCTGATATACAAATTTCTCCTAAAACATCCGGCGCTTCAATTCTTCTGTCTTCTATCATGACATCAACGGACATGTTTGTAATTGGACCTCCTATATACGCCTCTAAATCTCCTTTTTTAAGTATATGAAATGTAGAATATACCGCCGCCTCGGTCATTCCATACGTATTTACTATCCGGGCTTGAGGTAATAAATCATAAAATTCATTTACCAAATTCATATGAATAGCCTGCCCTCCATTTAGTACCCATCTCAATTTAGGTAAAGCCCCTATCCCCCTATGCAGCCTAAGATAAGATAACAGCATTTGCAAGTGTGGTGGAACAAACTGAATAATCGTAACATCACACAGCTTATAAAATAATTTTTCCATATTGTGTATGTCATTATCACCAATCACCTTCGCTGTTGCTCCACAGATTATCGGTAACAATAATTCAACAATAGAATCTGTAAATCCAATCGAAGTCTTTAATGCTACCACATCTTTATTGTTAATACTAAACTGTTCCTTTATCCATTTTATGGTATTTGTAATAGCCTCTATAGTAATTTCTACGCCCTTAGGGCTTCCACTCGATCCTGATGTGTAGATAATATATGCTATCATCCTGTCTGTTATATGGTTATTAAGTATTCCGTCTCCGTTTTCCAGCATTCCGGAAAACAGGAACGTAGGAATACTATATGAACTGATCCGTTGATATGAGTCGGCAATGATCATCCCACAATTAGCATCTTTCAAAATCAGTTGCTTCCTGTCATACGGATATGATGTATCTATCGGCACATAAGTACATCCACTTAATAATATTGCAGCGAAAGCAACAATTACAGCCCAATTACGCTCCATACAAACTGCAACGCGAAACTTCTTATTATGAGCCTTTTCCTGCAAAATTATATTTTGTAATGCAATAATCATAGTTTTCATTTCTATGTAGGATATTTTTTTTTCATTATCATCAACTGCTATTTCATCTGCAAAATGTGAAAAAGTATACTCCATCATGCTGCTCAATTGACATTTGGATTCATTATTTTTAATTTTGTTTTTGCTATCCATTTTTCTTCCTTTGCCCGTAATTTCATTACTGCATCTCATAATTGCACTTTTATAATATATATCTATTATTTGTTATTCTGCTTTGCTCAACAGTTTTCTATATACCTCGCAGGTTTCTTTCAGTTCTTCATGTTTTCCGTTTGCAACGATTCTTCCTTTATCCATTACTAAAATTAGATCTGCATCTTTTACCAGTGACAACCTATGAGTGACAATAATATATGTCTTGTGCGAATTCTTTAAATACTTCATAATGCTATCCATTAGTTGGACACTTAACGAATGAGGAATACTTGCGGTTACCTCATCAAACAAATAAAAATCTGCTTTAGACAGTAATATTCGGGCCAAGGCGATTCTCTTTCTTTCACCGCCCGATATATTTACCCCATTATCAACTAATAC
Organism: uncultured Blautia sp.; assembly: GCA_900551075.1. GTDB lineage: Bacteria > Bacillota > Clostridia > Lachnospirales > Lachnospiraceae > Blautia_A. The sequence goes on from URVB01000020.1 coordinate 12,970, forward strand.
CGTTTTGTATTTGTCTTTCATACTTTCTATTTTCTCGTGGATAAATGCTGCCTTACTTGCCGCAATCATTTCCTCATTCGAAATTTTTCTTCCTATACAAATATTATTTTCAACTGTATCTGAAAAAATAAAGGAATTCTGATGACAAATTGCAACTCTTTTTTGCCATTCTGCTTTACTATACATTGTCAATGGTTTTCCATTTACTAGAATTTCTCCTTCATCTGGTGAAATTATTTGAGCAAATAAATTAAGTAATGTCGTTTTCCCGTTACCACTCTCCCCAACTACCCCTATCTTTTTTCCACAAGGAATCGTAAAATTCAAGTACATTTCACTTCTTGTATTATCTGTATATGAGAATTTTACATTTTGAAATTCTATTGAATTTATAACCGGAATTTCACATAAGCCACCAGCACCTGAATTCGTCTCACAGACATTCTTTATTCTACACAGTTTCACGTATATTTCTGCAAAACTGCTTAACCGGCTAAAAATATTTTCAATTGCCAGAAGAAACATCTCAATCACTCTATATATGGTAACAAAAAGTGCTACTGGAATTATTCCCGCAGAAGTTATTGCTGCAGCCGCAAAAAGGATACACAGTTCTATTGCCCACCTAATTACATTGTTTATAAAATACTGATTATTTCCAATAATGTTTAGCCTAATCACACTCCTATAGTATTGTGCAAACTTCTTTTTCCGTCTTTTTTTCTCCCACTCCTGACTATTATATGATAATATTTCTCTGCTTAATGTACTGGCTTCTTCGATTGCCTGGTGCAACACAGATACTTCATCCATATAGTCCTTTTGCGCATTTGCCAGCTTTATGGTAAATCTTTTCCCAATTCCTATATATAGAACACAAAGAAATATAATAGCGATTGTCATTAAAATATTTACCGATGCAAAAATACAAACTGCCCAAATAACCTGTACAATATTGGCTATTCCAATGATTCCATCAACAATTGCATTTGCAACTTCTGATAAATTTTTAGTTTGGATATCTATATACACTGTTTTTTCTTCTTGCTCAAACTGTTGCTTAGAAGTAAAGTATAGTGCATTAGAAACAAGTGCCGAGAAAGTACTCGTAAAAGGCTGAATAATTTTGACCATTGAATAATACTCAACCCCTAGCGGCAGCACTAAAGTAGTAAACAAAACCAAAATATAAGTCACAAACATTATTTTATCAATTGTCGCCCCTGATCCTAGTCTCTCTAGTATTGTTTGTAATAAAATTATCTCTGTATATCTGAATAAAACTACTATAATAGACAAAACCGACAGGAGTAAAATACGCGGCAACAAATTTGGCATATTTTTCTTAACCCAAAATAGTAATACATTTTTCTTTTTATGCATTTTTTATAAATCCTTTTTTGGCTAACTTATTAAAAACAGTTCCTTCTTTATTTATTTCACCAAAACTGCCATCCTGTACAACTCTCCCCTCATTTATTACGATAATTCGCGGAAACTGCTTAATTACCGAAAGTCGATGTGATACCATAAGCATTGTCTTATCTTGAAAAAATGTAAGCAAATTGCGCAATATAACATCTTCAGTTTTATAATCAAGCGCACTGGTTACCTCATCCAGTAATACAATATTCGGGTTCTTAAGGTAAATTCGTGCTATTGCAAGCCGCTGTCGTTCCCCTTCCGATAAATTGTCTCCTTTACCAGATAGATATGTATTTTGTAGTGCTTCCCTATTTGGAAAAATGTGTTGCAGTTCTACCAGCCTGATCGCCTCCATTACTTTTTCTTCAGAGGCATCAGGCGATGCAAACTGTAAATTATCCCAAACCGAAGCCGTAAATAAAAGTGTCTCCTGGAATACAATTCCTATATATTGCTTAAGTGAATATAATGAATAATTATCTATGGAATTACCATCATACAAAATCCCCCCTGATTCAGGGTCATAATACCGCATTAGCAATTTAAACAGAGTGGTTTTTCCGCTTCCACTTTCTCCTACAACAGCAACATGCTCTCCTTGATTACTTCTGAATGATATTTTTTTAAGTATAGAATTATTGTCATATGAAAACTCCACATTTGAAAATGTTATGTTTCCGGCAATTCTATTATTTATTGCATTTTCACTTTCACATATTAATGGCTGCAGGCCAAAAAAATCATATGGCTTTTCCGCACTTGCTAAATAACCAGATAAATCTACAAACAAATTGGCCAGTTTAACTAATGCTTCTATACTTATCAGCAGATACATATATATAGCAATAATTTTTCCTGTTTTAATCCCATTATTTTCTCCAAAGAAAAATGCCCAGGCAAAAAATTGTGCACACACAATTAACTGTAATAAAGATAAAACAGCCGCTACTTTCTGCTTATTAACCAACAGTTTTTTTCTAATAATTAATAAGCTTCTTAATGCCAATTTATTTTTATTATTCATCCACTTGTAAACTTGATTAACCATTACCTCTTCTCTTGACTCAACCCAATCATATATCTGTTGATAAAATCTATTTTTTTGTATTGTCTCATCCTTTCCTGCCAAATATATTTTTTTGCTGGACAAAATCACAAAAATAAATAGCAATATGTAATCAGTTGAAAGCAAAAGAGCTAAACCCATAGGAATATTTGCAAATATTTTATACGTTGAAATCAAAAATAAAAACAATTCACTTACCATTGCCGGAAAGCAGTTTTCGTAAATAAAATAAATTGACAAAACATTTTCATAAGTCTCTGCCAGCCTTTTTCCCCTTGGAGTTTTTTCAAAATAGTCATACCCCAGCTGCCTGGCCTTATCAACCACACGATATTGAATATCACAGGTACCTTTTTCACAAAAAACCATTTTGCATAGCATGTACATAAGCCTTGACAAAATTGCTACTAATAGGAAGAATACTATTTCTATTCCTATTTGTAACAGTTCTCTATTGTTGAGTATGGAAATGTTATCAACGAAACACTGTATGTACTGCGGAACAAGCAATATACAAAATTGCTGAACAAATACAAAAACAACAAACATCACAACATAAAAAGTGTATTTTTGAAGAATAAACGACATGCACCACATAAAAACTTTCAATAGTTTTCTCATTGTGATAACTCCTTTTCTACTTATCAATATACTCCGGTAAATTCCGCATTGATAAATTGGCCCGCAAATCAGCGTTATTTTCAAATACATGCATCAGTTTCTTCATGTTAGAAACATATTCTGCATCAACATCAGTCAACTTGGCATTGACAAGTTTCCGAAATATATCACAAAAAGTAAGAAATTCTTCAACTTTTGCCCCCTGTGATAAATAGTATCCTAATGACCACAAATTAAAAGACAACGACGGCATAAACCTTGATTCACTTATTTCCTGAATGGTATTGGATACTATCTCACTTGCTCTTAAAGAATCCATATCTTTATGTTTCCAACTGTATCCATATCCTTCTAGCCGATAGTAATCCTTTTCTTTAGCAATAGGCACAGACTTTTCGTAAAACCAAACCTGCAAGTCATAAAAAGTTGGCTTTGTCTCACGTATAAAATTTATAGTATCTTTAACTGTTTCTTCTGTTTCTCCTGGGAACCCGATCATCACAGATGCATAGCTGATAATATGATTTTTGTGTAGTTGCGCTATACCCCACCTCAATTTTTCTGCGGTCACTTGCTTATCCATATTTTTTAAAATTGTATTATTACCCGATTCTACTCCCAGAATCACTCCTGTACATCCGGATTGTTTCATTAACTCATATGTTTCCTCATCTGAGTGGGATATCCGAAAAAAGGAGAACCACTTAAAATCATATTTATTTTTAATCATCATTTTGAGCATTGCCTTAAAGCGCTCCAAAGGAATATTTAGTGAATCATCAATAAAAACAAGATACTTCACTTTACATTGTTTAAGATAATTAAAATTTTCCTCTACGCTCTTAAGTGACATAAACATTTGATTCCCACCTAAAATAGGGTATCTGCAAAACGCACAATGTAACGAGCAGCTTAAGGCCGTTTGCACATAAACAGATGGTTTCGGATACTCCGGATAGAATGTCATCTCTTTTACAGGGTCTTCATCCAAACTGGTATTTTCTGCTCTTTTCTCTGTATGTATGTATTTTCTATCTCTTTCATATATTATGTTCGGAATAGAACCAATATTTGAGTTTTTATCCCTCAAGGCCAAGCATATTTCAAGTAACGCTTTTTGCCCCTGGCGTTCATGAATATAAATATCTGCACCTATTTTACGTAAAATAAAATTCTTTTGAGCAGTCGTGTATTCATAATTAATGCTATTGATAAACGGACCGCCAACAATTACCTGTGTATCTTTATTATATTTTCGAATAAATTCAATTACTTCCCTAATAGGTGCCGGGTCCACCTGACAAGTAGATGAAATCCCAACACACAATGGTCTTTCATTTTTTAGTAATAACTTAAGTTTTTCTTTATCATGGTTAAAATTATTCACTCTTGCGGTTTCCACACCTCGTTTATTTAAATAATCCGCCAAATAATGAACTGCCATGTTGGGCATCCTATACACAGACAAGTCACACTGAACACCCATTGAAGTTGAAATGCTCCTATTAACTAATTCGGAAAATTTCAGATACTTCCCTTCACAAATCGCAGAACGTGATAGCATATGATTATTAGAAGCACTTCGCTCCTGATAATTACCAGTTCGCTTAACGGTAGCTTCCATTTTTTCATCATTAAATCCAATAACTATACATTCTATTGACATACCTTCCTCCCTAATTCAAACTAATACTAAATTTTTCTCAACACACTGTCAGGAAAATTCTCTTTTGAATTATCCCTGTTAACTATACATGATTCCCTTTCCTTTACATATAACTATAGTTGCTTATTGTTTTTTCAACAATGAATAATAATTCCAAAAATAGAGGTCTTTTGCTCCTACAGTCATGAAATACATGCCATCCGTTTAAATAGCATAAGGACAATAGAACAGGATTTAAACGTACTTATGCCGGAGACTTAAAAACTGTGCGGATTTCAAATCTCTGGCTTTTTCTTTTTCCGTATAGTATAATAGAAGTATATTATACTCATACAAAAAGGAGCAGCTTATGGGTAAAAAAGTATATCCTGATTGGGTACAGGTTCACAAAGTCCAGGGAACAACCATCAAAAAAGTAGGAACAAACTACTACCTTTACAAACATACTTCCAAAAGAGTGCCTGGAAAAAAGTATCCGCAGCCTGTGGATACATATATCGGAGTTATAACCAGAGAAGGTGTCATTGAAAGCAGAAAGAAAAAACTGTCTCTTACCGAAGCCGAAGTGAAGGAATATGGTTTTTCAAAAGCCATTTGGCTGTTATGCCCGGAAAACTGGAAGAAACCACTGGGCGTTGATTGGGAAGATGTCCTTTTCATCATCATAAAGAAATGGTCGTCAGAATCTTACCTGGAAAAAGAAAGAACCATAAAAAACGAGGAAGCTTTTCATTATCAGCTCGCAACCCAGATGGGCAGTCTGAGCCAGAAAATCTATAAAAAATATGGCGTCGGCCTTTCAGAATTAGAACTGCTGAAAACCATTTATCTTGTATATCTGGGAAAAGAAACTGTGGTATCAAAAATAAACGAAGGGCAAAAACATTTGTTGGATAAAATAGGGATAAATCTGGAAATGTGATGATAAAAGATTTTAAACGAATCCCTGCTGGAATCATATAGCTTCTCTCTTCCAAAAGCATGAAATAGCAGTAGATTTATTACTCTTCGTCAGTACATTGACACTAACTACGGGTCAGTAACGTAAACACGATAATAATCAAAAAACAGAATTTTTGTACATAATAATTACGTACTATAGATCGTTTTTCAAATCATAGAATTATAATATACTAATATAGGGTGATAATTATGGAAAATACACATGAAGGTTTTACAAAAAAAACTGGCTATAGGATAATGAAAATCCGTTTAGAAAGGCACTATTCACGAGAATATTTAGCTGAGCTAGCCGATATTTCGCCTAAGTTTCTTTATGAAATTGAAATTGGAAAAAAAGGATGCTCCTCATATATACTATATATGCTGGCACGCTCACTAAATGTAGATATTAATTGTTTATTATTTGACGAAAATGAAATGAGTAATCCGGATTTCTACATATTATACAAACTACTCGATAAAAAGAAAAGGGAAAAAGTTGATCTTGTCATCAAAAACATTCTTGAATTGACTAACGGAGTTGATAAATAATAAACTTTTTTCGTAAAAGTAACTACCTTCTTTAAATAACAATTTAATCGTTTAGGGGGGATAAACAAAAAACATATTATTTACATAATGTGCTTACCATCACATATCAAGTTATGACAGCAAGCACCTTCATTTATGTAAACTGCAATATTAATGTGTGACATCTCTCTTATATTCATTTGTCTACACATTTTCTACAGTTTTAAAATCCTTTGTTCCCCTAGTTGGCTATTTGTAGATAAGATTAGTCATCTAACACCACATCCGAAAATTATTTTGCACTAATCACTCTATTTTAGTAAAATCAATTTCATAGCGTGTTCCATGGGATAATAATATACCTTCCGTAAGTTGGATCTGGAGTATACATGTATTAGGATCATTCTCATCTGTATGTCCATTATAATACCATGATGAAAATACATCCCTCAGTTTTGAAGCAAGCTCTTTATTTTGTTCGGCACACGGATGCCCAAGGTTTTTGCCAATACCATGAGCTGTAAACCATTCTCCACAAATTGAAACAGTCGGATTTTTCTGCATTTGCTTCATCTTATTGGAAAGAGCATGTGTAATAACATAAAATGAACTGTTTGCATAATATGAATTCACAGCACGAACATATGGTATCGTATCATCTGCAGTAGCTAGCGCAATAAGTGTATCATGACCAAATCGTTCATTCATAATTTCCAGTGCTTTTTTCAAATAATTTTCATCCATAGCTTTAACCCTCCATTCTTTTTGTTAACTAATTGTATCACAATTATACAATAACTACAACTCTATAAACACTTGAGGCAAGTTTTTTCATGGATTATCCGGTTTGGGGGCCGGGCGATGGCTGTCTGCGTTACCGCACCAATCGCATCAGGATAAATTTATTAACTGCTTGAGGCAGGACACAGTAAAAAATAAGTTTGCCCCCATAAAACCGAGTCTGTTTGACCAAAAACTAATTTTCCAATAGTCTTACTCTGTATTGTTTTCCAGTATTCTAACTAATTTTGATAATGTATCTTTTTCTTTTGCATAAATTTCTTCTAAATATGTTATTGCATTTTTTATATATTCATTCTTTTCTCTGAAGGAATACTTTATCAAAACATTTAAACATTTTTCTGAAAGCTTCACAATATCCTGATATGCATCCAGCGCTGTAATATCATCAATGTAATTAGCATCTATTAAATACTCTATCTTATACCTTATATTAATTTTGTGATTGTACAAAAAATAAATTTGACGTAAATCAAGATACTTTTCTTTGGCGAGATTTTTTAAAAAACAAATTAGAACCTTTATACCTTCAATTCCATATACAATGTTTTCATCACTTCGATAACTATTCCAGCATAATAATCTTTTTTCTCCTTTATAAAACGTTGTCGTATTCAAATAATCTTTCAAGGTATCAACGAAATTAGTTATATTAAAATCATATTTAAAATTTTCTCTATATTTAAAGTAGCTGATTCGCTTTGTATCAAAATAACTGTGATCAGGAGAATTCACATTTAGATTTTTATATGATAAAATTATTTCGGTATATGAATGCGTTAATATGGAATATTTTTCTCCCCTGATGTATCCTGTCGAGTATATCAACTGCTTGTCATCATCGTATCCATAAATAAATATATCATGTATTAAATCCTCGTTTTGAGAATATACATCCAAATATTTCAGATTAACAAACATACAAAGGTAAAAACCTTCATTTATTTTTTTTTGTATAAATTCGATTATATCACATACTTCGGAAACCGGAACGGAATAACAAGTATAAGGAAAATTAACTATGTTCTCCGGCTGAAAGCAATTTATCGCAGAATTATAAGTAATATCAGAGTAAAAATAATCAGAAGTCACATAATCAAAACTGTCATTATACCTTGTAATATAATTCAAATAATTTTGAACCAACCATTTTTTCCCTTCAGGATTATTCATGCATATTGAAGTTGTACACGCATAACCATTATAGACATCAACCAGTCCTTTTTGAAATTCTAATATTTTAACCATTTTTCCTCCACTTAATTTTTCTCAATAATAAATATCGGTGTGACATGATAGGCTATTGATCTAATAGCTATGCAAGCAGCAGTTTTCGATATAAGCATTCATATCTTTTTATCATTTTTCTAACATCAAATTTTTCTTTTGCATGCTTTGCACATCTTTGTCTCATTTTCAAATATGTCTTTTCATCCATACTAAAAATATATTGAATCGCCTCACAAAGACCTTCGATGCCACACTTTTTAATAATCCAATCGCCTCTGAATTGTTTTTCAGATAAATTAACTAATAGTCCTGTTTTACCATCTTCAATAATTTCAGGCGCCGCTCCTAAAGCATAGCTAATAACAGGTGTTCCGGCTGACATGGCTTCAATAAACGTTAATCCGAATGGCTCTTCCCACTTAATCGGATTAATCAATATTTTTCCGGAACGATAAAAAAGTATTTTTTCCTTTTCACATGTAAAATGTGATTGTTTCATTATATTATCATTTAGGAGAGGTTCAATAACTTTTTTATAATAATCAGCACTCTCTATAAGTCCAACGTATCTAAGCCTCTTTTTCATCCGTTTTGCAGCATTAATAGCATCATCAAGCCCTTTGGGAGAAGCTGGATTAATACGTCCTATCCAAATTAAGTCCTCCGTATTATTTTCTGTACCATATTGTTGAAATGCATATGTATCAATCCCATTCGGAATATACGCTGACTTAATATAATCAGGCAAAAACTGCTGCTGGAATTTTGAGGCAACCGCAAAAGCAACATTACCAGAATAGAGATATTTACATAATTTTTCTGAGCGATATATGCCTTCTATCGGCATATGCAAACTTGATACTACAGGTTTGGAAAACATTTTATGCATTGCTAAACTTAAAGAACATGACATATTATCATGAAAGATGTCAATTTTATCTTCATATTCTTTAGCAACAAGCATATTTCTAATATGATAAATATTTTTTAACTCATCCCAAGTATCAGTACCAAAGTTTTTCTGTAGGTTCCACAGATTTTCATCAGTGGTGGAAACAATTTTTACTCCTTCAATAGAAGAATCCCCACTGCCAAATAAATAGACCTCATGTCCGAGATTAGCTAATTGAAATGACAAATTTGCTGAAAAAACCTCTGTTCCTCCCCTTGCTAATAACGTAGTACTTTTATCGTTTACAGAAATAACACCAATTTTCATATACATATCTCCCTGATTCTACTGTGCAGTATTATTGCTTTACTTTTTAATTATCATTAAAATTATGATTTAAGCTTTCTTCCTACATAGTTCCCGGTATTTTTCATAATGTAAAAACAGCTATTTGTTAAATAAAAATCAAAAATAGATGCCGCTATTTTAGCTGAGTCTAACTTAGCTCATTATAGTTATACCGAAAAACTCATAGAAAAAGGAATACATGTATTATGTGAAAATCCGGTTGCATTTAGGGGGGGAAGGAAAGAATGGCGGGACTCCGCATTTCCGAACTCTGCGGGCTGACTGGTGCCAGAAACACAAAGCGGGAGCAACCAAATTACAAGGAATGAGAAAGTGTGTGGAACGTCCAATGACGGAAAGAACCTTGAACAGTTCATATTTATTATATCACACTCAAGGTTCAATTTCACCATCTTTTTTTGTTTTATTGCATCATAGTGCCAAGGTTGTCAATGACATTACTGTTCACTCCCAATGTCATGATACCCAAGTCAAAACATATTATTTAATGTCTGACCTTTCGGATTGAACCTTGATAATTATGCTGCTGTTTTACATTATAAGCGCCGCTTCTCATACTTGACCACAGTCTATTCAGAAAGGCAGCCTGCATCCATAGTAAGAGCCACCTTTCTGATAATATCTCCCCTTTCCAGGAGTATCTTGTATCACACTTTGGGACATTTTCATTTGTAGTATACCAGGACACCATCCTAAACGGCTCATAATTTTTTTTCTAAATAAAATCTTTTTTTAAATAAAATTCACTTGTAAAACTGCTCTTGCCGATGTATAATAGTTGACATGCAGATATAGTTCATCGGTAGAACACCAGCTTCCCAAGCTGGGGAGGCGCGTTCTTTTCCCGTTATCTGCTCTCACAAAAGCCAGGAACCGCTGATAGAGCGGAATCTTGGCTTTTGTTTTTGTGGTGCGGTACTGAAATGGTACTCAAAATATTATCTGCTTACCAGCAATACCCCAACGCCGCATACTCTGTGGAGCTTGTCCAGGTACGGTTAAAATGTTCCACACCATTCCCCTTCAAGGCTTTACTGTAAGTATCACCATACATAAGCGCCTGCAGTACATTGGCCCTCCTCGGCTCCCTCATGGCTCTTAATGCCTTGTGTTGGATATCACTGGCCTGATTCACAGTGCAGCCAATCCTCCCCCCGGCCTCTTTTAATGTCTTCCCTTCCTGGTACCTCATCCGGATCACTGCCGGCTGCTGCCCTGGAAGTTCATCCACCATTCCCCACAAGGTCTCCCGGATCTGCTCCTGCTGCATCCTCTCCAAAATCTCCCCTTCCGGATCCTCCTGGCCTGGCAGCAGGTCATACATGCTTCCGTCCTCACCTTCCCCGATCGGCACATCCAGGCTGCCCATATCATCCATGAGCATGGCCTGTTTCAGTTCCTGAAGGTGGTCATAGCCAATGCCCAGGTAGTAGCAGGCTTCCCGATCCGTTGGATTGCGTCCGAACTGTGAAAGAAAGGCAGCAGTCAGCTTCTTGTATCTCCCGATCTTTGTACGGAGATTCACCGGGATCCGGACAACGCTCCCACAGTCCTCTATATACCGCTGGATAACGCTCCGGATCCAGAACCCTGCATAATTGATGAACGGGACACCTTCGTCCGGGTTATAGCCGTCTACGGCTTTGCAAAGGCCTATATAACCCTGCTGTAGCAAGTCCTCCATATCCTCATAGCCCTGGAAGCGCTTTGCAATGGCTGCTATGAACCCCTGGTTCTGCTGCCAGAGCTGCAGCATATTCTCAGTCACATCTATCCCGGCCCTGATCCGGATCACTAACTGTTCATTGGTCATGGTATCCACTCCTACCCCCATCCAAACAATCTCTGTACCTTCTTTTTCGGTACTTCCTCCGGCCTTACTTTGTCCGGAACTTCATCCTGCTTCACAACTTCCTCCGGAGCTGCTTCATGTCTCACGTCAGTCCTGCTTGGTTCCTCATCTTCGTTCCAGTCCTCGGCAGCAAGGTCATTTAATGCAGCAAGGAAATCATAACCAACCGTCCCGTCCTGGTATTTTACCTCATATTTTGACTTGTCCACTCCCAGGGCTTCCATGAAACCGTCATCATCATCCGGAAACAAACCGAATTGAAAACTCCCCTTGATTGCCCTGGCACGTTCCAGTAATCTTTCAACGTCTCTCATTGAGTTCCACTATCTCTTCCAGAAGATTCTCCAGCTCCTTTATTTTCTGCTGCTGTTCGTCTATCCGGATAGAAGCAAGTACCGCATTACACCCGACTATCAGGGTGTTTCCTGTCTTGCTGTTCATTTCCCCGTTGGCTACCATGTTCATGATACGGGTCACTGTCCGGCGCACTTCCTGCGGTGTCCCTGTCTTAAGCCTGATCTTACTCACATGGCATCACCTCGGCCGCTTCCTGTCTGATCGCCGCAAGGTGTATTCTTCTTTTCCGACTCCACAAGCACACATCCCTCAAGCACCATAGCTTTTTCTGCATGCGTCAGGGAAGGCAGCCCCGGAATATCGCCGACCCTTGTCCGTTCCTCTTTATAGATCACCATGTCATCATCATAAAGCCTGTCATCTGTCGTTACCCGTCTCTGTTTGTCCATTCTTTCATCCTTTCTTATTGCAAAATACCCAGGCAATCGCAAAGGAAAGCCCGGGTACCTCGATCATGCCCCTGTTGTCTGTGTCTGGTAATAGATTGCCTTTTTCTTGTTATCCAGGACAAAAGCATCGTAGCAGATACGTCCTTCTACCAGGGCGCCGCTGATCCCAGGCGGATCCACGTGGATCTTGTAGTCCTCCAGTTTGGTAGGTGCCACACATGCACACGGATGCACCAGCATAAAGCCAAAGTCCTTCGGGAGACGGTTCGCCGGAACCTTTAAAACCAGAGCCCCGTCCAGGTTGGCGATCACGCCGCGGATCCGCATATCATTGCCGATATCGGTTTCCATGGTAATATCCTTGCACTTTTTCATGAGGACGTAAGTATCCGGTGTTACTACCAGGACACGGCCTTCTTCCGGTACTTCCGCATTGTCCAGGGTATTCCCGGCTTTCAGAATTTCCCCGTAAATGTTCTCAGGTGTCAGGGCAACGGCAGCGGGCTTTGTCCCTGCTCCGGCGGTGATAACGCCATAAACATAGGTGTCCACTTCCGGGATGACCTTTTCCCGGTTCTGTCTCGCCAGTGCGGAAGCGGCAGATAACTGCTGTACCGTCTCATCCGTATCCAGCTTATCAATTGCGAAAGTAAACGAACGGTCTTTCTTAAGGGTAAATTCTTCCGTAGTGGCGTCCAGGCCTGCGATCGGGCCATAACGGGAAGGGTTCTCCCCGGTTCCGTTCCTGTCATAGTCATTCATTGCGGAAGTTGTAACTTTATACACCTTCACGGTATGCGCTCCTGTCCAGTCAAAATCCTGGTTTGTCAGAAGCGACTTTTTACTCTCTTTGGTAAACTGTTCATCCACATAAGGGACAAACTTTGTGACTAAATCAATTGCCATATATTCTCCTGTTCTACATGCTACCTAAGCCCAAAAGCATCCCGGAGCCCGTCCACTGGTTCCTCCAGTGAGTTCGGGCGTGCTTTCTTCGGCAGCTTTCCGCCTACCAGAAAGCTTTCAACCTTCTTCTGCACCGCTGCTCTGATCACAGTCTCCAATGCTTCTATGGACTTGTCACATGATTCTTTGTCTGTATAATTTAAAAGCTCCAGCGCCTCCATCGGCAGTCCTTTTTCTGCAAGGGCACCCTTTGCATCTACCTGGAGTTCTTTTATTGTCAGCAGCCTTTCCCGTTCTGCAAGATCTGCCTCCCTCGGATCATCCCCGTTCAGGAGACTGGAAAACTTCTTTCTCTCGCGGTTCAGGCGTTTTTCTACAATCTTATCCACCTCTTCCTGGGTGAATGTCTTACCGGCTTCTGCCCCGGCGGGCTCTGCGACTTTCTGCTGCCCCGTGGTATCCACGTTCTTTTCTTCATTTCCCGGATTTTCTCCGGTGTTCGTTTCAAACATAGCTTTAACCTCCTGTTTATAGTTTCAGTAACTTTTTAAAGCACCGGGAGAGTGAACATCCAAAAGCTCTCCCGTCTCATGGAGAAGAAGATATTCAAGCAAACAAAAAGGCGCGGGAACAAGAGAACCCATTTCTGGATCATCTTATTTCCCACGCCGATATTTCAGGCTTCCGTCACTGGCAGTTGTGCCGGGGTACTTCAAATATTCTGTTTGCTCAACACATAGTATAGCAGAAGGGGGCGGGGGTATGCAAGCATTTTTCCAGGATTTACGCCGGATCCCGGCAAACCTACATGTCATTTTCGTGGCATAAAACCGGGGCCGACATAGCAGAAACGCGCTGTAAACCGGCCCCTAAAATCACCTGATTGTTATGTATACTCGTTTATTTGTCCCCTTCTTGATCTTTGCCGTCTTAATGGCCGGGTGCAACAGCTTCAGGATGCTTTCAATCTCCTGGGGTGTCTGGTAGGATATCCTGATCTTAATCATTCAGACACCCCCAAATTAACCAATAAGCCTATCATTGATCCGATCGTTAAAGATATCGTTCCGGCTTCAAGATAATCCATAGTCGTGAACACTACCAAACAAAGAAAACTTAATATTATCGCCCCGGCATCAGAAAGCCCTGCGTTTATACCGAAAATTATTTCTTTTCCTGTGATTTTATTCATACTGCACCGCCCTTCTTCTTAATTGAGAAATATGCTTTTATAAATGAAGCCGCTGAATGTAGTTCCTTGGAATCCCTGTATGAAATTATGTTATTAAGTATTGCAATCACATCCCACTCATTATCTGTCAAAGTTTTAAACTCGTTTTCATCATACTCTCTTCTAAGGATATCTGAAAGTATACACATCTCTTTCAATGCCACGCTATCTTTTATTGCATTAACGTTTTCAATAATAGCCTGCCGTAGTTCTCCTTTATATTTCGGCTGCTTTTTTGTATTATTCATAAAAAACCTTTCCTTTCTGCCGGAAAGTGTGCTACTATGTAATTGCTCCTTTCAAAATACCCTGCCCGGGAATTGAAATAGAGCGCGCATGGCTCCGGCTATGCTGGCCCCTGTGTAAGGTTGTGTTTATACAGGGGCATTTTTAATTTTCTCCATGATCTCTGATTTCTGCTGTGTTCGGATCCGGCTCCGGATGCTTTCCTCCGGAAGCATCAGCCTGTATGTGGTGGATTCTATACGGTCAATGATGCGCTCGTCCATCTTTAGGAATCCTGCTGCCGTGTTGCTGGTATAGATCGTCACCAGCCTGTTGTTGTATCTGGCGTTAATCAGTCTGTAAAATACCGTATCGATCCATTCCCTGGACATCTGAACGCCGATATCATCAATCACTAAAACTGCTGCCTGGTAGAGGTTCGTAAGCTCTTCCGGCTCCGTCCCCTTGTAGGCCTGTTTGGTCAGCTCCAGAAGGTCAAGGGAATTAATGAACTTAATGGTAATAGCGTACCGCTTTGCCAGTTCATTCAGGATGCAGCAGGATAACATTGTCTTTCCGCTGCCTTTTACGGATGATTCTATGTACAAGCCCATTCCTTCTTTCCGGAACTGCTCAAACTTTGTAACAAATCGGTTTACCGTTTCCCGGAGTTCCGACACATTCTCATGGTACAGCGTCCAGTCAAAATCTTTCCCGGTGAGGTTTATAAACTCAAACGGCATCATTGCGCGGACTTTCCGGAACTCTGTTTCCTCCTTCGGAATTGTTTTCCCAGGGATGAAGAACATCCGTCCTTCCGTATCTTCCAGGAGATTAGCACCGTCATAAGGCAGCAGGCGTATATTGTCCAGTTCTGCGTTGGAGAGGTTCTGCCACGAACTTCCCCTTAATGCGTTCCGGATGTATGCCCTCCGGTCAATAACCTGTTCCGGTGTCATCTCCGCTGAATAATGTGTCATGGGGCCGGTTCCTTTTACCCGGAATTCTGCAAATTTACCTTCGTCCATCTTCACACCCCCTACTGGAACGGATCGTCAGGCTTTGGCTGGCATCCTTCCAAGAATTTATAATACTCTGGTTTCTCCCTGGTTCCCTGCCGGGTCTGGTCTGCTTGTCCGGAAGTGGTTCCTTGCTGCCGGTATCGTCCACCCTTGTCCTGTTCTCTGGAAAGCCACGAGTCAATAAATCTGGTGATTCCTCTCCGGGTTTTCCTTCTCTGAGGATTCGATTCCAGCCATGAGCGCATTTTCAAAAGCTCCTGTTTCACATCTACTGCCGGATAAGCTGCCGACCATGTTTCAATCCTGGACAATGGCACGTCATACGTTGTTTTGTCATTCAGGGGCAGCAGGAGCCCTCTCGGATCTGGTGCCTTTTCTAAAGGCTCCGGACATATAGTCTTTTTATTATCCTTTACTATACTATCCTTACCTAACCTAACCTGTGTATCCGCTTCGGATACTGTTTGGATACATTCTGTATCCATTGAATATATACCATCAGATAACGAGAGCTGTTGAATTTCCTCAGTGTACTGCGTTTTTTTATATCTGTCTGACTGGATATAATTGTTCTTCTTCCAGTGCGTAAGAACAATAACACCGCTCTCAAACGGAATCACATATCCTTTAGAAACCAGCACTCTCAGATCATCCGTGGAACAATTTACAATTTTTGTGATCTTTTTAGGAGCTGATACGAAACCATCATCATCAGCCCGCATCCCTAAATGAAAATATAGCGCCTGCGTTGTGACTGGCATATCGAGAAATTTATCTGTATCAACTACATCCATGCTAAACATTCTCCTACTTGCCATTATTCTCCTTTCCTACCGAAACGGCATTTCATTTTCGTCAAAATTAAGCTCATACTGCTCATCGGGTGCAGGAGGCGGCACTGTCTCCATCTTCCGGAAGGCACTCATTGCCCTCTGGTACTGTTCCTGTGTCAGTTCATGAATACTCTGGACCCTATACCGTTCCCGGACTTTCGCCAGGTCCGTTCCTGTCCTTTCGGCTTCACTGCAGAGCTTTTCAATGTCTGTCTTGCTTACCCCCTGCTGCCTTGCCTGCCCTCTCTGCTGCCTGGGTTTTGCTGCTGGCTTTTGCACCGGCACAACCGGGGCTTTTGGCTCCTGGGTATCCGGATCCTTGGAATCGTCAATACAGAACAGGCCGTTTAGAGCGTACTTCCTTGCGTAGCTGCTGCAGGAACCTGTGATCTGTGCCGCGTCCATCTTTGGCTTTTCCTCGTTCTCCCTGGCGTAGGCCGTGTTGGTGATCCGCTCCGGGCTTTCCGTATCCTGGAAGATGGCGGTTGCTTTAATGTAGAACCTGCTGCCGATCTGGACAACTTCGTCCCCGGTCAGCAGTACGGCCCTGACCTCTGCCAGCAACGGCTTGATCGCTTCCTGGATATCTTCACAGCTCCGGTAATGGAAATCACCGAACTTGTTATACTGGCTCTTGGGGGCCTTTAGGTTCCGCTGGACGTGCAGCAGCTTTTCATGAACATTCATCCGGCCTCACCGACCTTTACACCATACAGGCATTTTTCTTCAAAGAACCTGCGGTTCACCTTTCCGGCAATGGTTATGTACCCCTTGGCATTTAACTGGGCGTTCAGTTCCCGGATCACGCTGTAAGCCTTGCCCTCTGACACGCCCATGATCTCCGCCACTTCCTTGGCGGTCACAAACTGCCTTGTCATTCCTCTTCACTCCTCTCTACCAGTTCCAGCACACGCCAAAAGCCTTTCAGCCCTGGAAGGGAACCGTATAAGCCCCCGACAGTAAGCGGACGGTTCTTTATAATCATCCGGCAGCGCTTTCCCTGCTGCCCTGTGTAGGGATCCTCTTTGATCAGTCTGTACGTGTACATGGAATCTACCTCTCTTTCTCCGGCTTTAAGAACATCTTTTCAATGCGCCTTTATTCAAAATTACCCTTTAATATCATAAGGCTATAATTTCTACATTGAATAAAACCATGTAGACTATTTCAATAACAGTGTATTAGAATTAATCTTTATTTCCGGCTTTCTGCTTTGCTCTCATAGCTTTCATTCTTTCAGACCGTCTTGTCCTTTCTTCTTCTGTTATTTTTGTCTCAACATCTTTAGTTCGAAGGGTAATAAATCTCTTGGGAAAAATATAATCTTTTGCAATGACTTCTCCCTGGTAAGTCTCTTGTCTTCTAACCTTGAAGCTTTCCGGATACTCTGCTACCAGCTTGTCCATCTTTCTAATCCAGACCGGATCCGCTGTGTACAGGTTCGCTTCATCCCCTGCGCGGTCAAAATTAATAATTACTTCCTGCTCTGCTGCTGATTGATGATAATTCATGTTTTCCTCTCTTTCTCCGGCTTTTGCGCCAGCGCAATTCTTCAAACCATTTCACACCCTGCCCGGCATGGTTTATTCAATGATTTCTGTTACATCTACGCCAAGAGCATTAGCAACTCTTCCGGCCGACTTCGGCGATACGCTCTTACTGTTCAAGATCGTGTAAAAGCGATTCCGGCTAAATCCTGCTTTCTCACAAAGGGCAGCAATCGTTATCTGCTTTCTTGCCAGAATGATATTTACCTTTTCTTTGCTTACCGTCATTTTCTCACCTCCAGAATATAACAAATGTGATTTTTACATTGACAGATTATCACATATGTAATATTATGTCAATAGCAAATGTGATTTTCTTTACCATTTTAAATACATTTGTTATTATAAGTGAAAGGGGGTGATTGAATGACCGTAACCACAGGAGAAAAACTATATAGACTCAGAAATAAGCTTGGTATCTCACAAAAGGAATTTGCCGACAAAATTGGATCATCTCAAGCTGCTGTAAATTTTTGGGAAAATGGCAAAAGAGAACCCAGAACCATTCATTTACAACAAATATGTAAAGCGTTCAATATGACACTAGACGAATTAATGTATGATACTCTATCTGCTGAAGAATTTGAGCAAGAGTATACTGAAAATTCTTTTTCTCTAACAGAAGGTTCTGCGGCGGAAATACTGAAAAATTTATCAAAATTAAATGATACTGGTCAAAATAAATTAGTTGATTACTCAAAAGATTTAACCAAAATACCAGAATACCAGAAAAAAGACTAATTGCGCCAGCGCAAAAAGCCTTTACACCATGACAATATAATATACTTACCCGGGGAGCCGTTGAGGCGTTATGTCAGCCGCCGGACGCAAGAAAGGAGGCTGGTGCTTATGGTTACATATTCGGATCTGATCCAGTTTGTGATTATGCTTTGCGCTGTGATAACTCTTGTTATTTATTGCACACGCAAAAAGTAGCGCCCCTGCTCTGGTAAAGTAAGGCGCTACTTTTTGTAACAAATTATTTTATCCGGCGGTCAGGTGTACGCTGGCCAACGGCTCCCTTGTTAAGTATATTATATGTCAATCCAATTTATTTGTCAAATTCAACTTCCAATCATTTCACACCCTGCCCGGCCAGAATGAAAGGAAGATGAAACCATGCCGTCATACTATGACGAAAAAACAAAGACCTGGTACTGCAAATTCTATTATACTGACTATACCGGAACGAAAAAACAGAAAAAGAAACGTGGCTTTAAACTGCAGCGTGAAGCTAAAGAATGGGAACGTTCATTCCTTCTCAAGCAGTCTGCAGAGCCAACCATGCCCTTTTCTACCCTCTGCGATCTGTACCTTGAGGACAAAAAGGAACACAATAAGCTGATTACCTACGAGACTAAAAAGAACCGGGTGGAGAAATGGCTGCTGCCATATTTTGAAAAATGCTCTGTGGATTCTATTTCTGCAGCAGATATCCGGAAGTGGCAGGCCGATCTAAAAAGCTCCATAAATGCCAATGGTCAGCCACTTTCCCCCGGCTACATGCAAAACCTTGTCACAGAGCTGTCCAGCGTATTCAATTTTGCTGTTCGTTTCTATGGCTTGTCGGTCAATCCCTGCAGGGTGGCCGGGAACACCGTAGGCCAGAAGCAAAAGAGCCTGAATTTCTGGACAAAAGAAGAATTTGATCGCTTTATAGATACTTTTGAGCATTCTGATCCGTACTACACCGCTTTTCTCATACTCTATTACTGTGGTTTGAGAATTGGAGAGCTTGAAGCGCTGACAGTTGCCGATATCGATCATGAAAGAAATACCATAGCCATAAACAAAACCTACCACCTGATCAACGGCGAAGGTATTATTACTACTCCCAAAACTACCAAGGCCAACCGGACAATCTCTATCCCGGTTTTCCTCTCAGAATGTATTCAGCGCTATAAAGCCATGATCTATGGCATCACACCGGAAACACGGCTGTTCATGGCCTCTCACTCTTCCTACGCCAGACAATTAGAGAATCACACAAAGGCAGCAGATGTGAAACGGATACGCTTGCATGATGTCCGGCATTCCCACGCTTCTCTTTTAATCGAAATGGGATTCTCCGCCCTGCTGGTATCGGAACGCCTAGGACATGAGGATGTATCTACCACACTAAACATATATTCGCACCTATTCCCTTCCAAGCAAACAGAAGTTGCGGAAAAGCTTGATAAATTATGTGAAAATAATGGATACTGAGTGGTACTGAAATGGTACTAGAAAAATGAGTAAAAGAAAATAACTGCTTCAAATCAAATAAATTTCAACGTAAAATCAATAAAAAACAGATAACGGAACCGCAAAAAACGCCCTACGCGATTCCCGTTATCTGCTTATTATAAAGGCTGAAGGTTCGGATTTCCGCACTTTCAGCCTTTTACTTTTCTCGTTCTATTTTTTAGGAAGGTCTGTTCTTAAAAGCTTCCTATCCAAACGCTTTTATAAAACGGACTCCTTCACCCGCTTCACCACCGTTTCTGGCCTTCCTGTACGCAGCCATACATTCCTCCGTCCATGGACCTCCGGAAAATAATTTTTCTTCCAGGCTTGTTACAGGCATCACACCCATCAGGGAATTTGTCACAAAGCATTCCTCCATCTCCGCAACCTCATCCCTTGTCAGCACACATTCCGTCACGGAAAAATTCTCCTTTAAAAAACGGCGCAGAATTCCCGGCAGCAACCCGCAGGAAACGGCGGGCGTATAGAGCCTGCCCTCCTTTGCAAAAAAAATATTAGTGGCCGTCCCCTCACAGATCTCACCCCTGCTGTTCAGAAATATCTGTTCATCAGCCCCCAAAGAAGCAGCTCTTCGTTTCTCTAAAATGCAGTCTCCGTAATTCATTGTTTTGTGATACACCAATGGAGACGTTTCATTTCGATAGACACTACTGTATACCAGCCGGAAGCCTCTCTCCAGCATTTCAGGTGTATAGGGATTCGGACGAGTGGTAAAAATACAGTTTTTTTCGGAAACCATAATTTTCAGGGCAAAGTGATCGGCATTCTGCGAAGATAGAAAATGCATGATCTCCGCCTCCGTAACAAGACGTGAAATTCCCAGCTCATCAAGCGATTGGTGAAGACGCTCCAAATGCCATCCAAGAAAAAGCGGTCTCTTGTTTTCCACGCTGACAGTCTCAAAAAGTCCCAGACCGAATTGATACCCCTCATCCAATGTAATCTGCATGTTATTTCCTCCCATTTAATACATAAAGAAGCGCCCTTGCCTTCTGAATGGTTTCCTCATATTCAAATTCCAGCTCTGATTCATAAGTAATCCCTCCGCCTGCACCAAGATGATAGATGCCGTTCCGGTATAAGGCCGTCCGAATTACAATATTAAAGTCACAATCTCCATCCAGGGATAAGTAACCCATAGAGCCCGTATAAAGGTTGCGCCTGCTGTGTTCCAGCTCATCGATCAGTTCCATGGCGCGCAGCTTCGGCGCTCCTGTGATCGAGCCGCCGGGAAAAACAGCCTCCAGAAGATCCATAACCGTCAGCTCCGGACGCAGCTCTCCTACAATGTTGGAGATCAGATGAAATACCGTCGCATAGGCTTCCACCG
Organism: uncultured Blautia sp.; assembly: GCA_900551075.1. Taxonomy (GTDB): domain Bacteria; phylum Bacillota; class Clostridia; order Lachnospirales; family Lachnospiraceae; genus Blautia_A. The sequence continues at coordinate 34,452 of URVB01000020.1, forward strand.
TAAATAATTCCGTCACCCTCACACTTCCCGGAATACAAACACGGTTCAGATCATTCCGCTCCAGATCCACAATCATCAGAAGCTCACTCTTATCCTTCCCTGATAATTCCAGTTCTCTTCGAAGAGCTGCATCCTCCTTGGGCGTGCTGCCCCTCTTTCTGGTTCCCTTGATCGGACGGGTCTGCACCCTTCTGCTGCGCATCTGCAAAAATCGCTCCGGAGAGGCAGATACCACCTGGAAATCTCCATAATTAAAGTAGCCGCCAAAAGGAGAGGGATTGCTTCTGCGAAGTCCCTGAAACATCTCATACGGATGCATGTCGCTTGCAATCTGCAATTGCTGCGTCATATTGGCAATATAAATATCTCCCTCAATGATATATTGGATCATTCTCTGAACGGCCGCCATATAATCCTCTTTCGTAAAATTCGCCCGGACCCCCTCTGGCAGGGAAGGAACAGGGTCAGCGAACACAGCCTCTGCCAGTGTCTCTGCCCTGCGTACAAGCTCCCGGAGTTCCCTCATGCCTGCTTCACAATCCTGCCCATGGCCGTTGGCAGCCAGAAACATCCTGTGCTTAACGTGATCTTCAATGATAAAGCTGTCATAAAAGATCAAAATACTATCCGGAATATCCACATCCTGCCCATGCTGTGATCTTACTTGTTCTTTTTTCCTTCCATAATCATAAGAAAAATATCCCACAGCTCCGGATACCAGAGGGAGTTCCGTATGATTTTCCTCCTGATTTTCCCTCAGATATCTTTTTACATAGGTTTCAAAGCTTTCCTCCGCCACTTTCCCATTAATGGTAAACTGTGCGCCCTTCACCAGCTTCAAATACGGATGTAATGCAATGATGGAGTAACGGCCAAGCTGATTTTGCAGAGAAGAATCCAAGAATACAGCGTCATCTCTGTCATACACCAGTGAAAAAATCCGGTCAATCGCCGGGTATTGTTCAAATTCCTGTATCAACTGCATGTTGTTCCCTCCATTGTTCACAAATTTTATGAAAATTCATCAGCAGCTCATGTCCATACTGGGTCAGTACTGCTTCCGGATGGAACTGCACCCCGTAAACAGGCATTTCTCTGTGCTCCAACCCCATGATCACTCCCTCCTCGCTCCATGCACTTACCCTTAAACAGGATGGAAACCCTTCTTTGGATACGATCAGAGAATGATACCGTGTCACCTCATATACAGCGGGCAGTCCCGCAAACAAGCCTGTACCATCATGCCGGATTTTTGTGACTTTTCCATGCATGGGACGGCTCCCCTTACACACCTTCCCTCCAAATGCCTGTCCCAGGGTCTGATGCCCGAGACACACCCCCAATATAGGGACTTTATTCTGAAATTCCTGTAAAACTCTGTGGGATTCTACGGCATCCTCAGGCCGTTTCGGACCCGGAGAGAGAATGATTCCCTGCGGCTGCAATGCATAGATTTCGGACAGCATGATCTCATCTGCCCGCCTGACCAGAACCTCCTGCCCGAGCTCTCTCATATAAGCGGACAGATTATAGACAAAAGAATCGTAATTATCGACCATAAAATACATAAAAACAGACCTACCTCACTTTCTGCGAAATTCACAGTCGTTATCCTAAAGTGAGATTAGGTCCGTAACCTGTATGATTTGCATTATAAAGAAAACTTAAGGAAATGTCAAATCCTCATAATCAGAATATCTCCCATAAGATACTCGGCTGCTGTAAAGAAATGTACGCATAACATCCACGGGAATCCATTCCTACCGGCTTTTGCTGTGTTCATTCTCCTTACCGGTGAAGTTCACTATCACCCGTTTTATAGATAACCGGTATGCAGTCGGTCAGATTATAGACACGTTGCAGGAAATGAATTTCAAAAAACACGAAGGAATAGACTGCCAGCCGGCCTATACACGCACGGAACTGACAGATGCATTTATGGAAGTATCCGCAAAGTGGTCGCTATAGTGGAAATCCAGCAATATTTTCATGTCAAGCGCCCTTGCTCTTTTTGCAGAGTGAATCAGTCCCGCTGTATCTGCATAACCAAGCTTGACGACCATTCCGTCTGGCTTTGTCCATTTAAAATCCGAAGGCGGCTTTACGAACGCTCTCAGCCTGACGGCATCTGGCTCAACAAGCCGATGTCCGCACCGCAGATAATTATATTTTCCGCGCTTTTCATTTTTTGTCTCCTTCCTCCTTCTGTACTTCAATTTCGATGTGCTGTGTAGCACATCCGTCCGCCGTGATCACAGCCTTTATCGTTCCTCCCTCCTCTCCTGCGCGCAGGACAGCCATTGCATACCCATCATAGGTTTCCCATTCCGCATCATCGTAGCTTCTTATGGACTTAGGATCGGCACTTCCGAACGCCTCCAGTCTTCCGGCTCCCTCCACGGAGACAGTAATTTTTTTCGATGCAAAAAGATTTTCGATTCCGTCTTTGTCTGTCAGTTTTATGGTAAGGAAAGCGAGGTCTTCCCCGTCCGCGCGCAACACCGTTCGATCCGCTTTCACGTTGAGCTGTATATCTTCTCCTGCTGTTGCAAGTATAAATCTTCCGGTTTCCTTCCCGTCCTTATAGCTTACCGCCAAGAGTTCTCCTGGCTCATAGGACAGCTCATAGGTTGCCGTAAAGTCATATTCTTCTCCTGCCGGTTTTCTTCCCAGGGAGCGTCCGTTTAAGAAAAGTTCCACTTCCCCGGAATCCGCATAGATATCCACAATCGCAGGCTTTCCTTCATATCCCGGCCAAGTCCAGCTTGCAACGGTATCCTTGTGCATCCAGGGCGTTTTCGAGCATGTCATTCCATACCGATTTAAGCGCTCCACCCCGATATAGGGCTCTTTCCGGAGTCCGTACACGATCTCGCGCAGGTAACTGAGGGGACGCCGGTATCCGATCAGATCCAGGTCACCGATATAAGCAGTACGCTCCGGGTATACACTGGAAAAGTTCGCAGTGCTGTCATAGTGGAAGATACCGCAGCCCGCCTCGCCAAGATAATCATATCCAGTCCAGGTGAAATCACCGATTACATGCGGATACCGCTTTACAATTCCCCACAGCCGCACGATATCCGCCGGATACGTTTCAGTGCCGAGAACTGTCTTGTTCGGATGCAGTTCATGCTCCAAAATATGTCGGCCCGTCATATAATTCAGTCCAATAATATCGCTGGCGGAAGAGCACCCCTCCAACGCCTCGGTTAGAAGAGGATGTGTTGAAAAATACTCCCCACGTTCCCCCTCCATAAGCCCCATAAAGCTATTGAAGGCATTGCTGCCGTCCTGATTTCCGTCCCCTTTGGTCGGAAGGCTACCAAATTTCACTGAGACATCCTGCATAATATCCCTGAGTCGGTATCCGGCTGTCATCAGACCGCTCTGAGCCATCGTCGTGTAGCGCGTATGGTCAAGTGCACGCAGCTTATTGCAGATTTTGCGGTTGATCGCCGCCCCTGCTTCAGATCCTGCTTCCGAAATCTCGTTTCCCGAACAGTACAGGATTACGGACGGGTGGTTATAATCTTTTGCCACCATCTGTTCTGCCACCTGTTCCCAGCAATTTTCAAAATGCAGGGCGAAATCAGCGGGATTCTTGTGAAACGTCCACATATCGCTGATTTCATCCATCACCAGTATGCCGTAGCGGTCGCACGCATCCAGCATCGCCTTGCCCATCGGGTGGTGCGAACTGCGGATACTGTTAAAGCCTGCCTCCTTTAACTGCCTTATACGGCGCTCTTCCGCACTTTTTAAGGTAGCCGCACCCAGAATGCCGTTATCATGGTGAATACATGCTCCGCGCAGTTTTATTTCTTTTCCATTCAGCCGGAGTCCATGTACGGCATCCAGAAGCAGCGTGCGGATACCGAATGTCTCTGTTGTCTCATCCAGCACTTCCCCAGTACTTTCCACCTCTGCCCTGCACTGGTAGAGACTGGGCGTGTCACAATTCCAGAGCTGGGGCTTTTCAATGCAGATGATATGATGCGACATCTCCTGTGTATCCGGGTAAAGAATGACTTTCTGCCAGTCTGACGCAACTGTTTTCCCATCCTTCAGAAGAGAGATATTTACATTCACGCTCTCCCTGATCCGGCTGATACTCTTAAGCTGCACGTCAATCTCTACAATTGCCGACTCTGTATCTGCAGCCAGCGTGGTGATCCTGAGACCGTCTGCGGGGACATGTATCCTGCCCCCAGTCATCAGTCTGACATCTCTGTATATCCCGCTCCCGGTATACCAACGGCTGTTAGGAGACGTGCTGTTTGCTGCGATTACCTTGATTTGGTTCTTGTTACCGTAATTGAGAAATGGATTTAATTCCACGTAAAAATTAGAATATCCATACAGGTTGGTCGCAGCCAGTGCTCCGTTGACATACACCATCGCCGTCTGGTAAACACCTTCAAATTCCAGAAATACCTTTTTCTCCTTCCATTCCGCAGGTACGTCCAAAGCTTTCTGGTAAATATATTCCCCACCCGGATAGAACCCGCTCTGTGCGCCGCTCTCCACTTCCGGTGAGCGCTCCTCATGAATCATCGCGTCGTGCGGCAGATGTACAGTATGTATCTCGTCCGTCCCCAGAAATGCCGCTGTGGCCGCACTACTTCCACCTTTTACAACACGCCAGTCTCGATTGAAATTCTCACGTATCATGCTTTCTCTCCTTCCAAATGTGCTTTGTCCCATTCTCTGTTTGCCTGCTCAACTTTAAGGAAGTAAATTAATATCGCCATAATAACACCGAAGATCAGCGGAATTATTGCGTACATAAAAAAGATCATATTGACTGCGCCTGCACTCTGAACCTCTGCGGTGCCGTCAAAGTTACCAAGTGCCAGAAGCCATCCGACGACCGCACTTCCGATACCCCCGCCCAGTTTTACGCCGATGGACGAACAACTGAACATCACGCCGTCGATTCTTGCCTTCTGTGTCCGCCAGGTATAATCGCTCGTTTCCGCAACCAGTGCATTGAGTGTTCCGGTGAGCGGCCCTCCGGCCATATTCCGCAGGAATGTAGCTATAAGCATCACCGGGAGATTTTTCGTCACCGCACCCGCGATAAAGACGATACCCATGAGAAGCGTAATGATACGGGCATATAAATTCATTTTCCACATGCTTCCGAATTTCTTTACAAGCATCGGTGTCATGGTCAGAATAATCATGACCGGAACGAGCTGGAACAAGGAAAAGGTTCCCAAAAGCGCCGGATTGCCCATATAATAGGTCATAAAGTAAATTGCAGAACCCTGCGTGATTCCACTGTAAACATAGTTTGCAAGGTACAGCCCGAGAATAAGCAGATAATATGGATTTTTAAACAAAAGCTTTAATGCCGTTCCAAAACTGACCGTATCCGCTGTTTTTTTGTTTTCTCCCGACGAAGTCACATTCTCGTCCGGCACCTCTTTTACCATAAGCACACTGAATGTGTTAACAACAAGTGCTATGATTGCAAAAATTAAAGCGACCGTGCGCCAGCCTTTTGTGCCGCCGCCGAATTGTTCCACAAGACCCATTACACTGTAAGATACAATCAGTGTGGTAAACGTCGCAAAGATAAAGCGGATGGAGCCAAGCTGTACCCTCTCCTGTCCGTTTTTGGTAATCTTTGCCGCCAGCGCAGCGTAAGCGATGCTGTTTGCTGTGTAGAATATTGCGTTAAATGCCGTATAAAACACGAAGAAGTAAGCATATTGCATGGTTTGGCTCGTATCGGGAATACAGAATACCAGAAACAGGCATGCAGAAACACCAATCTGTCCATAGAGCATCCACGGACGTGCCTGCCCCATCTTACTCTTTGTCCGATCCATCAGTCCCCCGAAAAAGATATCCGACACACCGTCCAATAGCTTTGATAACATCATCAGTGTACCAATTACCGCACTGCTTAACCCCACTGCATTTGTAAGGTAAATCATTACAAAACTGGAAATCAGCGCATATCCGCAGTTTGATGCCATATCGCCGGAGCCGTAGGCAATCTTCTGATACCATTTCAAATATTTTTTTTCACCCATAAAAATATCCTTTCCTCTTTACTTTTGTTGTGATAATGTATATACTTTATCCTGATACAAGCATATTTTAGTCACTTTTACCAAATGTAGCAATATCACAAACGGTTGAACACTTACATTTTTAGTGTCAGATTCGTGGGCGTTTCATTAAATGCAGGATGGTATGGAAACCGAGGAGGCATCCATGAAAGATAAACAGATACGCTCTGGAAAAGAGAGCAATATATTGGAAATATACGGCTTAAACAGCGAAATCGATTCTTATTACGATATGTCTGCACCGTTGCAGTTCACGCTGACTTATTGCAGCGGTCTCTCCGATAAGGATTATTATAATATCATATCGGTAGCACCCGACAGGGACTACTTCTTTTCGTCATACATTGTGCCCGACTTTCACGCCTTTAACGCCCGCGCTCCACACAGACATTCCTTTTTCGAGTTTCTGATCGTTCTGGAAGGAAGTATTGTACAGGTGCTTGAGAACAAAGAATACCTGTATCCGGTCGGTACCTGCTGTCTGCTCAACCAGAATGTATTCCACGTCGAGAGGTACATCGGGGAGGCAAAGCTTTTCTTCATCGGTATGTCCGTGGATTTTATCCGTGAACTGCTCACAAACCAGACTGCCCTTTTCCAGAAGGAAGCGGATGTGGGTGAAGATTTTATTTTTCAATTTTTGGGTGACAACATCCAGTTAGAAAAAGGGAAAAATTTTCTGGATTATCTTCCGGTCATTGAGGACGTAAAAAACATATCATTCCTACACAGTATTACCGATCGCTTGCTTCACACGATGATGTTTCCGAAATTCGGCTCCACTTATATCATCAAAGGATTGATTTGCCAGTTATTCCAGTACTTAGATGCCAGGGAAAGCTATCGTATTAACAATGTAAAGCTGAATTCCAGTTCTGACCAGCTTCTGTTTTCCCGGATCGGGCATCTCATGGAAAACACAGATGGCCGCATGTCCAGGTCGGTTCTCGAAAAAGTGCTGTGCTACAGCGGCAATTATCTGAATACGATTGTAAATAAATATTCGGGTATGAATCTCCACGACTACGGGATGACATTTACCCTAAAAAAGGCCGCATTCCTTTTAGAGAACACCAACCAGCCCATATCTGCAATCGAATCGCAGTTAGGTTTTACGAACCGCACGCATTTTTATAAAGTTTTCAAAAAGAAATACGGAATAACACCGGGAAAATACCGTAGCAGGCTGAAAAAAACAGCTCATGAGCCATAACAGTTCATGGGCTGTCCGAAAACATATTATTTGGCTTCCTTATAATACTGTCGGTTAGATATGCCCCTTACGGAACATATCTAACCGACAGTATTATACCTGACAGTTCCGGCTTCTTTTGCTATTCGACCTGCAACTGATAATTAACAGCGTTAACAATTTTTGCCTGAATATTCTTTATTTCAGCAGTTTTCACATTACCGGTTCTATTATATCAAAGGAATGCGTGATTATTGAAAATCAGAGTGCTGGGAAACATCGACGAAAGTTAGTCCCGGAATTCGCAAAATTGACGTTTATAAACTAATTTCAGCATATGCACACGTATTGTGCTATCGATTTTTAAATAAAAAATGACGGAAATGAGAATGAGATTGATAATGCTTAATACACTGTAAATACCGCTTTCAAAAGATGACACATGGGGAAGTATGAATGCGATTGCGCTGATACCTATTGCAACAGGTATTGAGGTTTTTCTTTTTATGGTATGTAAAAGAAGCCCTCTGCAAAGAAGTTCCTCATACACTCCCTGAAACACAAACCCGCCAAAAAATAATGCTATGAGAGGAAAATCAATGTTTCCGAATACTCCGTGATACCGAAATCCACCAAAGGCAATAATTATAAATACCGGTATCATCAGCAAGGGGAGTGCAGTCAACATTCCGACAAAGTAACTGCCAAATTTTTTCGTGAGTCCAATCTCTGAGAAGCTCTTTTTCTCTATCAGTTTCCAATAGAGAAGGATCAAAGCGACAATCATAAAATTATAAAAAACAGACCATTGCAACTTATCAATATCACCCTCCCACACACCTACCTCGGCAAGAAGTGAAACGGCATCTTCCTCATTTAATACGTCATTGTTGTTCAGTATCTTTTTTCCACTGTGTCATATCTTTTAAATTCCGTTCCGCCCCCGCCAATATTTACTCCGTTATAAGCAATAAAGTTTGATGCAATCTGAAAGTCTGAATCTGTTTCCACAATTTGAAGTTCATTATCATAATACCCAACAAGCACCGACTTCCCACTTGCATCTGCAATCAGATAATGGCACGCAATATCGCCCGAAAAATAGATATTATATTGTTGGAGCAGTTCAACCGCTTCTTCTACCGTCGCCGCCTTATCTAATACTATACGCATTGCCGTTGAACTGTTCAGCGTTATCTTATGGCTGTCATAAGGCGGTTCTGCTTCGGGAAGTGAAAGCGATGCTATGACAACACCTTTTTCATTCATGCCATCACAAGGCAGGTATGGCGCTGCCAATGCAAGAAACCTATTAAAAACAGAACCTTCTGGCAAAGAGTCCTCCGAATATCCAATGAAAGACAGATTAACAGTAGAAATAGAAGCATACCCATTCTTCGGTTCGGTATATACCTGTAAAACTGGCGAATAACTATAATCAAAATTTCGCCCATACAAAATTTCGTCTTGTTCATTTTTTACAACAAAACATGTACAGCCGCCGCCCGTTATACCAAGGTCAATAGAAAGCCCTTTTAACAACCTCTTTACCACAAATTTTTCAATGTCCGCATCACTCTCCGCACCAACTTCCAGAAACTCATCAAAACCATAATCACCATAATAGGTCATCTGATATGCGCCACAATCGTCAATTTTCGTTATAGAAAAAAGTGTTCGTAATTCATTCCAAAACAGAATAGCGGCTCCTATAACCACTACAAGCAAAAATACCGCTATTCCAATAAAAAAATATCTCATAAATTTCTTAATATTCCCATGTGGCTTGTCGCTTATATTATTCATAGTGTACACCTAAAAATTAGTGATTGCTCACAAATTCATCGGCTCTGCGTCTGTGCGTCCGGCTCTATGATAATATGCTGTTCTTCCCCAAAAACGGGAATTTCTAATATCAATCCTCAAAAATTCCAAAAAATGATGTTATTTTCCCGTAAGTATATTCTCCCTCAATCACGCCAAATTCAGGGTCATAATATTTACCCTCATAGAACAATACCCAATGAGTATAGCCACCGTTTGCGTGAACGGTTAAAATGGAATACTTATAGGGGTTCGGATTTTTCTTTGATATACGGATATTCTTTTCCGCATGGCGGATATTGTATTTGTCAAGTATTTCTATAAGCTGCCCAATACTGGTCGAACCACTTGTTTTCATATCCTTAATCACATCATTTATGTCCTTACCTGCAATCATTGCAATACATGCCTGTCCACAAGTTTCAAAAGTTGGTTGTTTAATCAGTTCCATATATCTTCCCTCCAATAAATTTGCAATTTTATTCTTCCTGCAAACTTCCCGACAAATTAGAATTCTCAAATCTTTACAAAACAAATATTCCAAACTTTTTGTGTAATGTAAATATATTTTCCATCTGCTGTTTCGTATATATTATAGCCTGATACAATATCCTTGTTGTGTTTCTGCATAATATCCGCATAACCATACGCTGTATTTTTTAAGCGTGGAAAAGTTATTTCCGTCTGAAAAATATCTGTCAGGGACAAACCGTATTTTTCTCCTAATTTCTGAAATTCATCTTTTGTATAATATTTAATATGTCCGTCTGGTTTCATACGCATATATTCATCAACAAAACGGGAAGTGTCATTTTCATTCGGAGTAGGGTCTGCCACCAAAAATTTGCCATTCCTTTTTAAAACTCGTGCTATTTCAGAAAAAGTATATTCAATGTTTGGAAAGTGGTGTAATGCGTATCTGCTGACAATCACATCAAAATAATAGTTGTCAAAAGGAAATTCGATGCCCCCATAGGATACAAAGTTGATATTTCTTAACCCCTGTTCTATCGCTTTCCTGTGATTTGTTTTCAAAGTTTCTTCCACAATATCTAAGCCAATTATTTCAACATCTTTGTATTCCCTCGCAATTTCAAAAGAAACATACCCTGTCCCTGTACCTAAATCCAAAACCTTATCATTTTTCTGTATATGCAGTGTTTCGATTATCCGCTTTAGATGTTGTATATCCTGCGTTTGTCTATCATATAATTTTCCCTCACAAAAACTTGCTTCAAATGCTTTTTTGGTTGTCTCTATATTCTTTTTTTCGTTCATTACTTACCTCACAACAAAAATTTACAACTTCCTGCTAATTGCAAAAATAATATCAATCGTTGGATGCGTTCCTATTGTTTTTTCTGTATGATACTCATATTCTATATTAAGTGCTTTGTAAGGATTTTCCAAAATCCATTTAGTATAAAAATAGCGTTTTATCTCACCAATAGAAGCTCCTCATAGGAAGCCCATTTTAGGTTTCACTGTGATTTAGGCGTAGTTTCCCGCGGGGAGTGTATAGCTCTCTAAGTTGCTATCAGCAATATTTCCACCTATAAACATTTCAAAACCTCTGCTTATCTCGTTATAATTTTTAGACAAAACAAAACATGCTAACGCCATCATTCTTCAATTCTGGCTTATACTTTGCAATAATCGGCAACAATATAATACATTGCCTTGCTGTAATGGGTTTAATATTATAGGCAATCCGTGTAAGCCCTCTTGTTCGGATATAAGAATTATCATTGTCAGGCATATCGCTTAATCTATCCATATAAGGATGAACACAATCTGTTTCTTTACTTTCTTTTTGCAATTTCTGCAATGCCTTGTATGCAACATTGTTATTTTTATTGAATGATAATTCAAATGTTTCTGCTATATCAAGTGACACACTATCCTCCTTTGCAGATTATGCTTTAAAGAATACATATTTACACTCTGAATAGTAATTCAGCATCCCCAAAACTGATAGAAGTGCCAATATAAAACACTTATTACCAAAAGTATTCCGCTTGCTTTTGTAGCAGTAAATCCAATTTTCTGCCACAGATTATTCTTGGTGTTTCCCGTATTCTTCACACCAAACCACCCAACCAGCAACATCACCATTTCCATAAGCGTACAAAGGATAATCAACACACACTTTACAACAACCAGTGTCTTGACTAAATTACCGCCCATCAGCGGTGGGACAATAAGCCAGTAAATCAATATGGACGCAAGCACCATAAACAGCTCCGCCAATAACTGATATATTTTCATCCTCCAAATCTCCGTATGTTTATACTTGTGCAGCGTTATCCCATGCACAATAAGCATAATCAGCACCCAAAAAGAGGATATTACAAACAGGAAGAAAAAAATAATCTTAATGATAAAAAACGCCGTATTCTCTTTTTGGAAGTCCATGCCCGTCATATGCTGTAATGCAGTTACATTTCCGTCCTTATTCCTTTTTATGTGCAGATAGGTTTTCAATCCGTTTCCATCGTCCATGATGCAGGCGTTTTCTGAAATCTGCGTAATACTGCCTGCCATAGCAGCCTGATAACAGCTTTCGGTTTCTCCTTTTGTAACAGGCAACAGACCGCTAATCATACTGAACAGCTTCATAAAACTCTTGCTGTAATTTGCCCTGCTGTTACAGTAAATCCCCGACAAATCGTCATAGCTAAAACCTGTTTCCGTCCTGCAATCCCCGAAGATAAGGCTCACAAGCCCATAATTATAGGTGGTTTCTCCTACCTCGTTCGTCATTACCACAAGCCCTGTCCTGTTTTCTCTGTCAAGTACCAGATTTGCGGAAAAGCCTGTGGTATTGCCCGCGTGACCGATCAGGCGCACACCGTATTCCTGCGAAAACAGTCCGTGGCAGATTCTCGGTGTATCTGTCCCATCATAATAGAGTGTAGGGGAAAGCATCTTGGCAAGGGTATCGGCTTTTGTGAAAAGCGGACAATCCTCGCTATCTGCAAGGAACGCTTTGGCAAACCGCACAAGGTCACTCATTGTTCCTGTTGCCGCCCCTGCGGGATAAAGCAGAATATAACGCCGACATGCTCCATAATCTTCATATTCTCCCTGCACATTGTAGTAGGCGTTTGTTAAATCCCGTCTGCTTTCCACCCATTCATTATCACTGCAATCGGGAAGTATGGAAGTCTGGTTCATGCCGAGGGATTCGAAAATATTCTGATGCACATATTCCGCATAGTCCATTCCGCTGACACATTCCACAATATAAGCGGCAAGAGCAGCGCCCCAATTTGAATAGGAAACGGTTGTGCCAACCTTGTAAATCTGCGGCGGTGCCGCCCAAAGCAGAGCATCCCTTAAACTGATAATGTCTTTTTTATCCAATACCTCCACATCCCATGTGGTTTCCTGAAACCCCGCCGTATGATTCATCAGGTGTGTCATAGTAACAGGCTCATCATAAGAAAGATTAGATAGAAATCCGTCTGGAAGATAGTTTCTGACATCTTCATCAAGGTCAATTTTTCCCTGCTCATAAAGCTGCATGACACTTGTCCAGACCAAAACTTTGGAAATTGACCCCCACTCATAAACGGTTTCTTCATCTGCTTTGATATTTTCGGCAGTATTAGCCTCACCGTATATAACAGAAGCAATATCCTCTGTTTCATTGAAGTATGCTACCGAAACCGATGAAGTAGTATCCTTTCGGACATCTATGTACTTGTCAATTTCTTCCTCTAACTCCGTGCAGGCAATGCCGGACGGCGTTTCTCCTGTATCCTCTGCGGCAAAAGCAGTTGTTGCTCCCGACAAAAGAAACAACAGCAACGCCAACCCGCTTGAAATCATTTTTCGCATCATTTTCCTCCAGAAAAATTTTGATAATTTGTTTACCCCTATAAAATAGGAATTTATACTATTCTAATATGGAATAGTGGATTCAGCTACCATTCCACCGATTAAGCCTAATTTTTTTCATGAATATATCCTCCTCAAAATACGGATTTATTTCTACGCTACGGAATATATTTTTCATATCGGCATTGCTCAACTACTTCGCTTCCTAAAAGTGTAATTGCCTTTTCAGGACAGGAGCTAATGCAACGGTAACACATCGTACATTGATTTCCTGCAACAGCTATTCCATTTTCTATATGAAGATTTCTCATAGGGCATAGATTTTCGCATAAACCGCAGCCGATACATTCTGCTCCGATTTTCAGCCCAGCAGCATAATCCTTTGTTTTCCCATAGCACCAAAGCCTTTGGCAGATAAGCCCCGCAATATGGTCATAGAAATAAATACCGTCGTGTGGATATTTCCCGTTTTTTATCCTCGTGGCGGTTTTTTCGATTTTCTTATCTGCCGCTTTCACAATTTTTTTATTCTGCTCAACCGACTTTTTTAACAGCTTCACATCACAAACCGAATCGGGCATGCGGATATGTAACCCACCAACCACTTTTGCACCATACTTTTTTAGCAGCCGTGCGGAACAACCCGCCCCGTCGCCGCTAAACAACCCCATTGTGGCAACACACAAGACTTTTTTCCCTTTCCAAAGCTCTGAATGGTGTCTGATAAAATCCCTTACCATAACAGGCACATTAGAAAACTGAACAGGATATGCCAGGATTATAAAATTATGATGCTCTAATACTTTCTCTGCATTAACATTCTCGATAGGAACAGTCTGTGCTGTTTCATCTAACGAATGTAACAGCTTTTCTATACAATGCTTTGTATTCCCTGTTCCACTTAGATAAATACCAACCATTAAATTTACCTCACCTTTTTTACAAACAAGAAACTGTCTCTTTATACACGGACTGCTATTTCCAATGCAATTTGGAGTTTATCCACATTATGATTGGCATCAGAAAGCGTTCCAATGGTATAGCTGTCTTCCGAGAGAACATCGCCAGTCACGACAAAGGTGTACAATTCCAACCCGTAAAAATCGCAGACTGACTGTACTCCCGCAATCTCCATATCCACGGCAATACAGCCCTCTGCACGGCGTTTCGCAGCGTTACCTGCAGTCTCGCGCATGATTGCATCTGTAGTCCAAATGCGCCCCTCCACAAACGGAATATGCAATTCCTTAAGAATTGCGCTCACAACAGAACTGTTTCTGACTGCAATGTAATCTGCCGGAGACGCATAGTGATAGCTTGTCCCTTCATCGCGGTACGCCTCTGTAGGAATGACGAAGTGATTTGCAGTCGTTTCCTGAGCCAGACTTCCCGAAGAACCAAACATTACAAATTTTGTCGCACCTGTTAGCCAGTTTGCTTCCATAACACAGTGGGAAGCACCCGTAGAACCGACCAAAGACAAGTAAAAGAGGATTTCATGTCCTTCATATTGAAAAGAATATATTGGAGTCTCGCCATTGGGAGCTTGCATATCCGCAACCTTTTTGCAGGGATATGTCGTAAGAAGCGTCTCGTATATCACTTTTGAAAACGTAACAAGGCATATGTCCGCAAAGTGCCTCTGCTCTCCATAAAAGTCCTTCAATGAGAGAAGCGGTCGGGTCTCCGTGTCAAAAGAATCTGTTATCATTATACTACCTCCATAAACAGTGATTTGTTTACCACTATAAACCGCCGATTGCTCACAAGTTCATCGGCTCTGCGTCTGTGCGTCTGGCTCTATGATGATATGCTATTTTTCCAGATAGCAAGAATTTATAACAAATAACCCATAGCGATAAAAAAATAGCTATACAAGTATCGCCTGTTTAATCTTAAATACATTACACCGCAAAGAATAGAAAAGATTATCGTAGAAATTCCATTCCATATTTCAAGTCCCACTCCTCTTGACACAAAATGAAACAGTCCCCATGTCGCTGCTAATATGATACCGCCGAAAGGAATTGAACTTTCTTTTTTCAAAAGAGTTTCAAATGCTTTTTGTCCATATATGATAATTAAGGTAACAAGCATTACTTCAAATATGTAATATAAGTATTGTGAACAGAATTGAAATACATCTTTACCCCGAGCTTCTCCGATTACTTTTAAGGTATGCCAATCGACAAAAGTAATAATTTTACAACCAATGAAACAAACAAATGTTACTATCCAATTTTTCAAAGAAATCGTATTCTCTTTGTTTTCTCTTGATGGAAAACGATAATGTTTTCGGGAAAGATACAGGATTATCCCAATGAAAATTGTCCACATAAAAGCCATTATGATACAATGGACGCTTCTTTGGTATGGTGTATAATTCCATATATCTACATGCAAAAATATGAATTCGATTACAAATATTGACAGGTATTCAAGCATAAATGCTCCAAATGAGAGCAGGCTCATCCATAAATATTTTGTCCATCGTATCTCTCCAACCATTTCTTCACCTCATCAAATCATGATTTGTCGCTTTACCAGTCAATTTGACATTTTCGTTTCAAGCTCATTAACAACCGTTACCTGTAAATCTTTTGCTTCAATCAAACTTTCCTGCTTGCACTTCGGGCAGTAGAGGGGGAAGTTTTTTAGCTCCGTATCTTCCCGTATCTGTACCCTCGTTTTGTTTCCGCAGACAGGGCAGCGTATCCATTCTGTTTTCTCCATAGAAATCCTCCTGCCTTACTTCGCCCTCGTCTTTTGCTCCAGTTCCGCACCATAACGGACAACCATAGCAATTAAAATCAAGCAGATACCAAATGTAATGCTGCCTGCATCATCAAATCTGTTCCATTCTGCCAGACCGATTTTTTCATAGATACCATCTATAATCCACATAGATATGACAGACAACACAATCTCCATAATTCCAAGCCGCTTGATTCTGTCTGCACCTGCGTTTGTAAATGGCGTGCCCTCTTTCAGCTCCGCCGTAAAATAACGGTAGGCATATGCTGTGAGGATACCGCCAAACAGTAAAGACACAGCAGCAACGGTCAAAGTCCCTACAAGCTGTCCTTTGCTGATTTCAGCCGTAACTGATATAAAATGAAGAAATTGATTTTCCATATTTGCCACATCTGTCGCCACAAGAACTGCCCCTATTGATGCTAATGCCACTCCCACAATAGCAAATATCAAAATTATTTTTGAGAGTATCTGCAACACCCTCATTCCTTTTTGGATTTTTTCTAAATTACTCATTCTTCTATTTTCCTTTCTCCTCTGTCATTATTTTTCAAAAGTCTTTCAGCAGCCTTATTTCTTATCAATACGGCAATCGGTGTAATTACCAGATACAGTACGGTCAAAATTACAAAGAAACCTATATCCGCATCCAAAAACACATAGATAATATTAAAGCCAAAGTGCAGCAATACCGAGTAGAGCAGATTGTTATGCCGTTCCAGAAAAATATTCATCAGCACGGTGATTGATGTAATGACAACAATATTGGAAATGACATAGGGGATTGCCCTCCAGTCGGTAAACTCTGAATCCACCACCCATAACAGGGTATGCCAGAAGCACCATACCAAGCCTTGGCAAACAGAGGATTTAAGGAAGCCGTACCTCTTGTTAAATTCCTCCCGCATAAAGCCACGCCATCCCAATTCCTCGCCTGTCGGACCCGAGGTAAAGGACAGAAACACACTGAGGGTAAGCGGTGTTGTTCCGAAGTTGATATAGGACATCATTGTTCTTCCCTCTATACAGGAAAAAATAAAGAGCGACAACAGACTGATTCCAAACACAAGTGCAAAGGAGAACACCAATAACAACGGTTTGATTTTTCCCGAAAAACATCTTTTTACAAAGGCTTTTCTTGTTTCGTCGGGTCTAAAGTGTTTCCAACCAATGAAAAGCAGGTAGGTCGGAGACCATGCGATAAGGTTGCGGACAATCCACATGATAACAGGCGGTGCTTGAAAGACAAGACTTGCCGTTCCTGCCACAAAAATAATGAGTAACCAGACAAGGATATAGGAACTGATAATATATTTCTTCAGATAATTTGTTTTCATCTCGTCAGCTCCTTTCCCTGTCTGTGCAGATGACAAGCTCGCTCTTGATGCCGTTCAGCTCAATGATATTTTCCGCATCGGGCGTATCAAACCTCTCCGTCTGTTGTCCGTCTTTCTCATAAGTAATGCTTGTTCCAATACCTTTTGTTACAGCAGTAAAAACCGTATCCTCCGGAATATAGATTTTTGAGGTTGCCGACACTTGGTTGATTGCCACTTCGCCATTTAACGAATTGCAGACCACATTCAAATCAAGGTTACAGTTTATTTCTACCGTCCCGGAAACATTATCCAAAACAACGCTTGGTGTCTTTACATCAAGCTCTATACTGTCACACTCCAGAGAATGGATTTCCACCGTTTCCGCATTGACCGCACATTCAATCTTGCCGATATACGGTGACGGGAGCTGAACAAAAATGCTGATGGCTTCTTTTGCTGTAGCTTCTAATACACCGTTCCTGCGGTTTACATCCACATCAATCCGTTTTCGGATGTCGTCAATCTTGACCTTAAAATCATTCTGAAGCGTGGAGAGGGTATTGGATGCCAGACGGAGACGGATTTTCTCACCCTCATAACCTGACAGAGTGAATTGCTTTGCACCGCCGAACTTCATGTCATAGCGTTTCGGCTCGTCAATATCGTACTCCGTAACGCTCTCAAAAAGATAATCTGTCGGTTTCTTCGCTCCCTTTTCATTTGAGAGCAGCTCATCAATGGAAATGTCGAACAGGGCAGAAATCGCCATCATATTCTCAATGTCGGGAATGCCCGCATCGGTTTCCCATTTCGTAACCGCCTGTCTTGACACGCCAAGTTTTTCCGCCAACTGTTCCTGCGACATACCCGCCTGTTTGCGGATAATTTTTAATTTCTCTGCAAATGTCATATCCGTGACCTCCTTGTTTGATGTACCCATTATAGAAAACTGCATTTTACACCACAAGAAAGTACAGATGACATTCAGAAAATTTCTGCTACTTTGCGTGGCATTTGCGTATTTTAAGCAAAAAACAAGCCTGTAAAGTTTACTGCGCCCTGCGCTGGAAAGCCTTTAGTTCCTCTGTCAGTATCATGGCTTTCTTTGATTCGGTAAGCCATTCAATCAAATGTACAAGGACATAAACCACAGCAATACTGACGCCAACGCAAATAAGCAGCAGAGGCTTCATTGCACGCAAATTTTCCAGACCAAATCCAAAAAGAAACAAAATAATCTCTATCAATGCCAGTTGAATTGCTTTGCGCACGATCATCTCTTTGACAGAAAGCTCTCGTGAGGAATATGTGACCGCAGCCGGAATCAGAGAAAACGCGGCATAAATCATAGGTGCCAAAAAGGCGTCATACCCGAATCTCGCATCCGGACGAAACAGGCTGCCCAACAGGAAGATTACAAAATTCACCAGCGTGGTTATAACGAAAAAGTCCCTTGCCATTTCTTTTATATATTCCTTTTTGTCCATGCTATCTTCCCTCCCGAAGTGTTTCTTTTAATGCCGGTACATATTTTCTCGAAATGATGATCTGCTCCCTGTTTTTCAAAAGTGCCAGAAATCGTCCGTTCATGGCAGGCTTGATGGATTCCACCTTCATGAGATTCAGTAAAACGGATTTTGACACCCGCAGAAACCTTTTTGCAGCCAGCATCTTTTCCAACTCATAAAGTCTCTGCTTTGCCTCATAGACCCTGTCCTCGCAATAGAGGAAACACCGGTTGTCTACCGATTCAATATAATAAACTTCAGAAACCGGGACTTCGTACTCATTGCCGTCAAAGCACCCGGAAACCTGTCCCTGTCTTGACTTCACGAAATCCACAATATCCTGCACGCGATCGTCGATCCTGTGGCAAAAGATTGTCACAAGCTCCGGCTCATTCTCCGCGATTTTACTTACTCTGATATCCATAGCATTCTTATTCATACCTTTCCTGCAATGCCAGTTCACCTTCACCCTTTAAATAGCAATCGTAAAACTGCAAAACAATCTGATTCATCTGACGGACACAACTCTCACTGTCAATGCTTCCGGTTCCCAACAGTGACGCCAACGGCGGTGCAAAAAGCGGAAGGTCTGTGAAGTTCATATGCCCGCTGCCCTTGAACCAGGTGTTATTCCCATCCAGGGCATTTTCCAGTACGAACACATTGACATAGCCATTTCCACCTTCTTCCGAAGCTTTGTGATGTTCCTCGTTGTCTATGGATAGAAGCGGAACCGGGTATGGTTCCTCTATAAACACATAGCGCCCATCCTCAAAGGCCAATTCCTCGCCGAGCATGGTTCCGTCCAGATCGATGACAGCTTCGATGTCATCTCTTGCTCTTCCGAGACTGACCGATGCAGCTCCGCCAAGGGAATGCCCCATCAGCCCGATTTTTTCACATTCCACCAGAGACAGCGCGTGGAGAACCTCTGCGCTTTCCTCCTGTTCTGCGATGTGCCACGCCTCCGTCAGAGCTCCGTCTCCTGCTGTGTCCTTAATGGTATCCAGTACAAAGCTCATATCCTCTGTACGAACAGACAGCCACTTTGAAGATATGGCAAGGATTTCATTTTCCGGCACTGAGTCGGTGTCTACTTTTTGAACCTCTTCAAGAAACCCCTTATCCGCAAGAATCGTCTTGCCATCTGTGTCCTTCGTAAAGAAGGAGTGGTAGGGATGGTCAAGGCTCACCACCACATATCCATGACTGGCAAGCTCCATATAGGTGGACGTGTTGCTCTGATAATATCCAAAGGCACCATGAGAAAACAGCACAAGAGGGAATTTCCCGCTTTCGGTATCCGGATAGTAAAGATAGACAGGCACCTCTCTGTTGGATCCATCCTGTTCAAAGTTCTCTGTCCTGCTGTCATCTACCAGTATGGCCTGTGCAAGTTTCACATCATATTCTCCGGTAGTCTCAAGGCCGTCATAGCCAGAGAACAGAAAAGCCGGGATCATCGCCAAAAAGAGCAGAGCCATTGACCCCAGCAGCCTCCAGATCAAGCCGCCCGCCCCGAGTGTTCCTGCCGCCTTGCCCCTTTTGCAGAGCCAAACAATAGCGGCCAGCAGCATCCGGATTGCCAGCAATACGGTGTAAAGTGCGAAGCGGAAGCCTGTGTTTACACCGGGGAGGAGGGTAAACAGCAGGAAGCTGACCATCTCGGCAATTCGCATAAACATCCGGCGGGTGTACCATTTCCTCTTGTCCCGACCATCCATGACCGTATAAATTGTAAGGGCAATCTCTAATACAAATAAGAGTAACAAAAAAGCAAGTTCCATTGTTAGGCATCCTCTCTGTAATTGATAGGATGACTATAGCGGATATTTCGCTGCCTTTCAAGAGCTCCGGATGCAAGATGCAAAATCAGGCTGTAAGATACACTGAACGTCTTCCCATATCTGCAACCTTGTTTTATTTCCGCAAACAGGGCAGTGTATCCATTCTGTTTTATTGTGCATATCCATACGACACCTCACTAATCACTCCGTCAAAGTAGGCAAAATCGCCATCGGGATAATTCCAAACAGCTTGAAATTTAGACGGATATTTTATGCCGCTTGCAACAGTCTGATATTCGCCACACAAAGCAGACCAAGGAACATACTCCATGCTCCCGTCGGTTCCTGCAACAGCCCTGTCATTTGTGGTAAATGAAATCATTTCGTACTGTTCATTAAAAGCAAAGATACCGCTTGCCGTTTGCCCTTTGTAACTGATTGTTGCCCGCACTTCAAAATTGTTTATTTCTTCAAAAGTGATATAGTCTTGTAATAGAGTAGTAGGGGCAAATAAACTTTCTGCAAGAAAGGTCGCCAAACACGCCTTATCCATATCTGCACCTGTCTGGTCGAAAAGGGTAATCGCTTTGGCAATCACGCCTTTCATACCCCCTGTGCCGTTTTGGTAATAGTCATATCCCTCAAAAGGAATACCGAACATACTGCTGTCTATGAGTGCCATTCTACAAGGCTCGTTTATAAAATTGTACTGTGTATAGTCGATTGTCAGAGTAGGGAGGTTTTTGCCTTGTGAAAAATCAACATTGTTGTATTCCATTTTCAGATAAGACATTTTGGGCGTTCCTATATATCCGCAATGTTCTATGTATTTCTGGATTGCTGTTGGACAATGGGCAAAATCCTCTTTTTGAAATATCCCGCCTGCCTCAGACAAATGATTATTAGCAAACAAAGTCGATACATCTTTTTGGAAATCACTTTTTACAGGCGAATATGGAATATGAAACCATACCATCATTGCTCCTGCTAAAATAAATAAAATGCCAATCGCAACAAACATTTTTCTTTTCCTCGCTTTCCGCTTCATTCTTCAAGTTCCTCCGCATATTTTTCTACTCGCTCCATACCTGCATACAGTTTGGTATAAAGATAAAAGAGCTGTTCTATTTCCTGCTCACTAAAATCTGCAAACAGTAAGGACAATGCCTGTGAATGCCTTTCGCCTATTTCTTCCGCATATTTCGCTACTTTATCAGTCAGCTCAATCCGAATAGAATTATTACCTCCTAATAGCAGACGAACAAAACCTTTTTTTCAAGTGCTACTGCTAATTTTTTTACATTCTGCCTTGAACATCCCATTAAATTGCCTATATTGGTTAGCGTTCTCGGCTCTGGACAGCATTCCGTCATAGCAAGCAGCAGCCATTGTTTCATTGAAATTTCTGTTTGCAGTTTTTCTCCTGCTGTCTGCATACGATTTTGCAAAACAAAAATGCTTAAAAAAATTCCTTGTACTCTGTGTGGTGTGTCACAACCATAGCTTTCAAATAATTCATTCTTCTTCATATATTTCCCTCTGAGTAGTAACAAGTTCCTGCTTTCAATTATAGTAACTTGTTACTGTCTTGTCAAGGACAGCCTAATATTGTTTCCAATAAAGACATATTTCAGATTTTTAACTTCCGCAAGCAAGAGATTACACATTGTTTAATAAGAGCTGTCACTTCTGTAAAATATAATGGAAGCATTATACAAGTACAGGTACAGGTGGTGAGCTTATGGTCGAAAGAAACAACAATTTTGATTTCGACTTTACGCCGATAGGACAGGCTATCAAGAAAGTCCGTGAAGCCAGAGGAATGACAAGGGAACAGCTTTCTGGGATAATCGGTTTTGCTCCCAGACATATTCAAGCAATCGAAAATGAGGGGCAGTATCCGAGTATTGAGCTGTTTATTCAGCTTATCACGATGTTCGATGTGTCGGTTGGCGAGTACATATTCCCAAACGAAGAAGTCAAAAAAAGTTCCGTCCGCAGACGCTTAGACGCAGAGCCGATGTACTGTGAGTTTCCGCACAAGTTCATCTGCTCTGCATCTGGCTCTTTGACAAGGAGTATCGACAAACCATTTCTTGACTTTCTATCTTTCTTGGTCTTTACTCTTTTTCTCTAAAAATGAAGAACGGTCACGGTCTTTTTCAAACTGATATTCTGCAATATGCTCAAAGTCATTATTTAAAACATAATAAACTTTGTTTTCGTTAGCTGAATATACAAAAGAAACTCTTGTTGCCCATAGTCCTTCTTGCTTTACAGATTTTAATATGTGGAATGCTTCAACAACAGAAAAGTTATCCCCACATTTTTTAAGCTGTTCATCAGCTCTTTCAAATCTGTCATCACCAGATACGATATAAGGTTTGGTTATTTCGGGTCTTAATACAGAATAATTAGTAATAAGTGAATATTGTGCCTGTT
>URVB01000021.1 GCA_900551075.1 uncultured Blautia sp.
ATTTTTGACAATGCAGGTAGGCGGCCGTACCGTGAAGCTGGATGTGAGCCGTGAGGAAACCTTCTGTAATACCAGAAGCCGCCATTCCATTGAATACGACCTGACAGCAGGTGTGGACAAAAATGGGCGTCTGGTGTCAAAGGATATGAAAGCATATTCGAACCAGGGCGCTTATGCCTCCCATGGCCATGCAATTGCGGCCAACGGACTGACTGCATGGAGACTTCAGTATGCCTGTCCGAATATCAGCGGTGAAGCATATACCGTATATACCAATACTCCTGTGGCAGGGGCCATGAGGGCCTATGGGATTCCGCAGGCTGCATTTGCCATAGAGTGCTTTATGGATGATATTGCAGCCGAAATTCATATGGATCCGTTGGAATTCCGCTATAAAAACCTGATACACGGGTATTATGAGGATGCTTATCTGAAACCGATCGCTGCAAATACCAATGGTATTTTTGAATGCCTGAAAAAGGGTGCGGAGTATATTCACTGGGAAGAGAAAAGAAAATTATACGAAAAGCAGACAGGCAGCATCCGAAGAGGTGTGGGAATGGCATTGTTTGCTTATAAAACAGGGGTATGGCCGATATCTCTGGAAATTGCGGGTGCACGCCTTGTCATGAATCAGGATGGCAGCATGCAGCTACAGATCGGGGCGACAGAGATCGGCCAGGGCGGGGATACCGTATTTTCCCAGATGGCTGCGGAAACCCTTCATATGGATGTCAGGGATATTCATATCGAGACCATGCAGGATACGGATGTGACACCATTTGATACAGGCGCCTATGCTTCCAGGCAATCCTTTGTCACAGGAACTGCAGTCCGCCAGTGTGCGGAGCTGATGTATCAGAAAATTCTGGATTATGCGCAAACGCTCCTTCCGAAGGAGACCAGGGAGCTTTCTTTGGATCAGGGCTGGATTTATGCAGGAGAAGATCAGGTGCTTTCTCTGGAGGAGCTTGCTCTGGAGAGCTATTACAGCCTGACAAATTCCGGAGCAATTACAGCAGAGGTTTCCACACAGGTGAAGAAAAACACACTTGCTACAGGCTGCTGTTTCGCAGAGGCGGAAGTGGATATCAAGCTTGGAAAAATCAAAATTCTTAAGATTGTCAATGTGCATGACAGCGGAAAGCTTTTGAATCCCCAGCTTGCAGAAATGCAGGTACACGGCGGTATGTCCATGGGCATGGGCTATGGGCTGAGCGAACAGATGATTTTGGATGAGAAAACGGGAAGACCGTTAAACGGAACGCTGCTGGATTATAAATTAATGACCACCATGGACACACCGGATCTGAAAGCGGACTTTGTGGAAATGGACGATCCTATGGGACCATATGGAAACAAGGCCCTGGGTGAGCCTCCGGCAATCCCGGGAGCACCGGCGATCCGAAATGCAGTCCTTCATGCCACAGGTGTGGCGTTTTATGAAAACCCGCTGACGCCGCAGAGACTGATCGACGGATTCCAAAAAGCGGGATTGATTTAGAAGGGGGGATTGCACATGTATGACATTGGATGTTATTATCATGCGGAAACAGTTGAAGAGGCCGTAAAGCTTTTGAAGGATCATCCGGATGCAAGGGTGATTGCAGGAGGAAGCGATGTGCTCATTAAGATCAGGGAAGGGAAGATGGCGGGCGTCTCTCTGGTGTGCGTCCGTGGTATCAAGGAAATCCAGGGTATAAAGAGGCTGGATTCCGGTGATATTTATATTGGTGCGGGAACGACCTTTTCCCATATCACCAATCACCCGGTGATTCAGGAATGCATTCCTGTACTGGGAGAGGCCGTAGACCAGGCAGGAGGTCCGCAGATACGAAATATTGGGACAATAGGCGGCAATATCTGCAACGGAGCTGTCAGTGCAGACAGTGCGCCAACGGTGTTTTCCCTGAATGCACTTCTGCATATTGCGGATGGCAGGGGAGGCAGAACCGTGCCGGTCAGAGATTTTTATCTGGGACCTGGCCGTGTGGATTTAAAACAGGGAGACGTACTGACTCATGTGATCATTCCTGCGGAGGAATACCGGGGATACTGCGGACACTACATCAAATATTCCATGCGCAGTGCCATGGATATTGCGACACTGAGCTGCAGCGTGGTCAGCAGGGTAAATATGGAAAAAAACATTCTCGAGGATGTCCGCATTACCTTTGGTGTGGCGGCGCCTGTGCCTTATCGCTGTGTACATACGGAGGAGGCGTTGAAGGGAATGCCGGTTGGTGAAGCGCTGTATGCAAAAACAGAGGAGCTGGTGCGCAGGGAAATCAGCCCAAGAGATTCCTGGAGAGCTTCAAAAGCGTTTCGTCTGCAGATCGGAGGAGAGATCGCGAGACGTGCGTTGATTCGTACGATAGAGCTGGCAGGAGGTGAGCGGTCATGAAAAAGGAGATGAAGCTGGTACAGTGTACCGTAAACGGAAGAGAGATCGCAGAGTATGTGGATGTTCGGGAATCTTTGCTGGATATGCTGCGGAACCGGCTGGGTCTGACCTCCGTAAAAAAGGGCTGTGAAGTAGGCGAATGCGGCGCCTGCACAGTGATCATAGATGGAGAGGCCATTGATTCCTGCATTTATATGGCTGTTTGGGCAGAGGGTAAAAATATCCGTACACTGGAAGGTCTGGAGAAAAACGGGGAGCTTACCAGAATCCAGGAGGCATTTATTGAGGAAGGAGCCATCCAGTGCGGCTTCTGCACACCCGGGTTTGTTATGTCTGCCACCGTGCTGCTGGAGCGTGGAGAAAAGCTTACCAGGGATGCGGTCAAAAAGCACATGGCAGGGAATCTCTGCCGCTGTACGGGATATCACAATATTGTGAATGCAGTGGAAAAGGTTATGCATGAGCAGGAAGAAAAGAATGCAGCCTCTGGAAAGGATCTTTAAATACGGAGTGAGAGGATAAATGAGCAATGAATCAAAGGAACGTTATTGTCGTGCGGGGCGGCGGTGACTTGGCGAGCGGTGTGATCCACAGATTATACCGCAGCGGTTACCGGATACTGGTTTTGGAAAGCAAAAGACCCAGTGCGATACGCCGGGAGGTTTCCTTTTGCGATGCGGTTTATGATGAAACTTCTGTTGTGGAAGGTGTTGTATGCCGCAGGATCGCTAAGGTGCAGGAGTGCAGGGATGTATGGGAGGCAGGAGAAATTCCGCTTCTGACAGATGAGGACGGAAGTGCTGTTTCTGTATTGAAGCCGGCAGCAGTCGTGGATGCCATTCTGGCAAAACGAAATTTGGGAACCAGCCGGGAGATGGCGCCTCTTACCATTGCACTGGGACCTGGCTTTGAAGCCGGGAAGGATGTGGATTTTGTAGTGGAGACAAAGCGCGGTCATGATCTGGGCCGTATCATTGAGGAAGGATATGCATTTGCGAATACCGGAGTTCCCGGCATGGTGGGCGGTGTGAGCAAAGAACGGGTCATTCATTCTCCGGCAGCCGGGATGATTCGTAATCTGGCTCAGATTTCCGATTCGGTAGAAAAGGGACAGATTCTTGCAGTGGTAGGAGAAACACCGGTAAAAGCCACGATTACGGGAGTTCTGCGGGGAATTATCCGGGAAGGCTATGAGGTCTTTGAGGGAATGAAGATTGCAGATATCGATCCCCGCAGAGAGGAAACAAAGAATTGCTATACAATATCTGATAAAGCGCGCTGTATTGCAGGAAGCGTGCTGGAAATACTGCTTGCGAAGGGAGTGCTGCCCTGATGAAAGGCTGTGAAAGCTATCTTGAATTACTGAAGCTGAATGTAGAGGAGACTCCGGTTATTGCGGTTGTGGGAGGGGGCGGAAAGACCAGCCTGATCTTCCGGCTTACAGAGGAACTGACAGCGAAAGGAAAGCGTGTGATTATCACGACGACGACACATATGGCCTACGAACCGGACCGGCCCTTTGCAAATGGCGGGGATAAGGTGCTCGTAGAGAAAAATTTGCGGCAATTTGGTTATACTGTGGCTGCGGAATGGACACAAGGTGCGGTGAAGGTGGGGAGTCTTCCGGAAAAACAACTGAGGGAATTAAAGGATTGCTGTGATGTATTCCTGATTGAGGCGGATGGTTCGAAGCAGCTTCCGCTGAAAGTGCCGGAGAATTGGGAACCGGTCATTCCCTCCATTGCGGATCTGGTAATCAGCGTGGTGGGGCTGGATTGTCTTGGAAAACCGATCCGGCAGACTGCACATCGTATGGAGCGCACTTCGGAATTTCTGAAGAAGAGCCTGGATGCGCCCGTGACACCGGAGGATGTGGTGAAAATTGCTTCCTCTATCTGCGGATTATTTAAAAATGTGGAGGACAGGGTATACCGGGTCTATCTGAACAAGGCGGATATTCTGCCGGACAGCGAGCCAGCGGAAGAAATACTGAAAGGACTTACAGAGCAGCATACAGTGGCTGCTTATGGAAGCCTGAAAGAGCAGGAGGGGATCGTGTGAAGCTTGGATTGATCATGCTGGCGGCCGGAAACAGCCGCCGCTTTGGTTCTAATAAACTTTTATACGAGATTGAAGGAAAACCAATGTATCTGCGGATGCTGGAACAACTGATAAAAGTGAAAAATCATTTTATCTCCTGTAATCTTACTGTGATAACCCAGTATGGGGAGATTGGAACAAAAGCCGAGGAGCTGGGCGCGCAGGTACTTTACAATCCGCATCCGGAAAGGGGGATTTCGTCTTCCCTGAAAATCGGTTTAGCTGCGAATCAAAATGCAGATGCCTGTCTGTTTACCGTGACCGATCAGCCATGGCTCACTGCGGAAACCATCATAGCTCTGCTGGAACACTACCGTGCTTGCGACTGTCAGATTGCCTGTGTCTCCCATAACGGAAAGCTGGGAAATCCCTGTGTTTTTTCAAAGAAATATTATCCGGAGCTACTGAATTTAGAAGGAGACACCGGAGGTAAGCGTGTGATACTATCTCATAGAAAGGAAGCTGTGACTCTGGAAATAGGAGATGCAAAGCAGCTTTTGGATATGGATGTGCGCTGATATCTGATTTTGTAAAGTAAAACAGCTTATGAAAATTTGTGTTTTCAGCGTCCTCCTCAACCAGGCGGACAGCCTCCTCAGAAGGGGATGTGATGACCGTGTGATGAATGATTGCTGCAAGAGGCTTTTATATCATCCTGGACCCGCTTTTTATTTTTGCCTTTCACATGGGAGCCCAGGGTGCAGCGCTGGCAACGATCTTATCACAATTATGCTCTGCAGTCTGGGTGTTGAAATTTCTCACGGGTCCGAGGACGGTGCTCCATCTGAAAAGAGAAGCGCTCCAGCTTCAATGGAGGCGTGTAAGAGCCATCTAAGAGAAACGGTAATAATGAAAACCGGGAAGACCCGGAAACAGATAAACAGAGGAGACCGGATACTGTATGGAATACAGTACCCGGCGTATGAAATGACTTATAAGTGGATTTTGGTTCCGGTCTTACCCTGAATGCCGTCTTTGGCTTTTTCCAGAAGAGTAATCATAGCAGTTCGTCCGGCACCGGAGCTGGCGAAATCTACAGCCGCCTGTACTTTCGGAAGCATAGATCCTGCTGCGAAGTGTCCCTCAGCAATATACTGTTTTGCTTCGGAAACAGTCAGGTCATCCAGCCATTTTTCATCTTCCCTGCCGAAGTTGATCGCTACTTTTTCAACAGCAGTCAGAATGATCAGCATATCTGCATCCAACTGCTTTGCAAGCAGACAGCTTGCGAAGTCTTTGTCAATAACAGCAGAAGCACCTTTCAGGTGATCTTCCTGCAGGATAACAGGAATTCCGCCGCCGCCGCAGCATATGACGATCTTGTTGGCATCTACCAGGCTGTTGATGGCATCCTGTTCTACGATTTCCATTGGCTTTGGAGAGGCAACCACTCGGCGGTAACCGCGGCCTGCATCTTCCTTCATGATATGACCGTAAGCCCTGGCTTCATGTTCTGCTTCTTCCCTGGTCATGAAGTGGCCGATTGGTTTGCTCGGGTTTTCGAAGGCAGGATCATCCGGGTCCACACGGACCTGAGTAACAACTGTGACAACCGGTGTACGCATGAAGCCGCGTTTGCGAAGCTCCTCACGGAGTGCGTTCTGCAAATCATATCCGATGTATGCCTGGCTCATAGCAACACTTACAGAAAGAGGCGTGTTAGGCTGCTGAGGGTCTTCTCTGGTAAGTGCAGCCATTGCATTGTTGATCATGCCGACCTGCGGACCGTTTCCATGGACCACCACCACCTGATGTCCTTCTTCAATTAAATCACAAAGTGCTTTTGCGGTAGTTTTTACAGCTACCATCTGCTCGGGGAGAGTATTGCCTAATGCATTGCCGCCGAGAGCAATGACAATTCGTTTTCTTTTATACATCAGAAAAATCCTCCTTAAAAAGCAAGGGGCCGTATCTGTGATACAGCCCCGGGGTATCGCAATTATTTCAGAATTCTTGGAGCAGCTTTTACTTCCAGTTTTTTGAGAACATCCTGAATGTTTTCAAATTTGGAGAGCATGATCATTGCGGCAATGACGTATGGCTTGTAGCTTGCTTCTTTATACAGCGGGATTCTGTAGCGGTCAAATACGCTTGCATCCACTTCGCCTGTCTCACAGCTTACGCCTGTGATATCGGCAGGCAGGCAGTGCAGATAGAGCGCTTTGCCATCTTTGGTCGTTTTCATCAGCTCTTCTGTGCAAGCCCAGTCTTTGTGCTGTGCATTCTGAGCCAGAAGCTCTTTTTCCAGTTTGTCGATACCGTCGAAGTCGCCTTCTCCGTAAAGGTTGGTACGTTTTTCCATAGCAGCGAACGGAGCCCAGCTCTTCGGATAAACAATATCAGCATCCTTGAAAGCTTCTGCCATATTATTTGTTTTTGTAAATGTACCACCGGTAGCTTCTGCATTTTTCTTTGCGATTTCTTCCACTTCCGGCATAACGTCATAGCCCTCCGGATGAGCCAGAACAACATCCATGCCGAAGCGTGTCATCAGACCGATAACACCCTGCGGAACAGAGAGTGGTTTTCCGTAGGAAGGAGAGTAAGCCCATGTCATGGCGAGCTTTTTGCCTTTCAGATTTTCTACGCCGCCGAATTCATGGATAATGTGCAGCATATCAGCCATACACTGAGTCGGATGATCCACGTCACACTGTAAGTTTACGAGAGTCGGTCTCTGCTCCAGAATGCCGTCTTTATTTCCTTCGGTAACAGCATCCATGAATTCTTTCTGGTATGCATGGCCTTTGCCGATGTACATGTCGTCGCGGATACCGATGACATCAGCCATGAAGGAAACCATGTTAGCGGTTTCACGAACCGTTTCGCCGTGAGCGATCTGAGATTTCTTTTCATCGAGGTCGGATACGGTCAGACCGAGCAGGTTGCATGCGGAAGCAAAAGAGAAACGGGTACGGGTAGAGTTGTCACGGAAAATAGAGATTCCAAGACCGCTCTCAAATACCTTTGTAGAAATGTTGTTTTCTCTCATAAAACGTAATGCGTCTGCCACAGTAAAGACTGCTTCCAGCTCCTCATCCGTTTTGTCCCATGTCCAGAAGAAATCATTATTGTACATTTCCTTAAAGTTCAAGCTGTTCAGTTTGTCAATATAATCCTGTAAAGTTTTCATGATATCATTTTCTCCCTTATATTAAATATTTGTTATTCGGCTTATGTTTTTGGCCCGAGAGGTGTGCAGAGGGGCCGGGCTCAGGCCCCCCCCTTTGCTGTTTATTTGCAGTAAACAGTCGGCAGAGCAGCATAAACAGCAGCGCATCTTACCAAATCATCTTTCCATGTCTTTTCATTCGGCGCATGGGCCTGCGCTTCGGCGCCAGGTCCAAAGCCGATACAAGGAATTCCGTTACGCCCCATGATGGAAACGCCATTTGTAGAAAAGGTCCATTTGTCAGTCAGCGGACGGGCTTTTCTCATTGTCTCTGTCTCAGCATTTCCAAGACGTTCTTCTCCGTAAAGGCCTTTGTATGCTTCTTCAAGAGCTGCAGTAACTCTGTGGTCCTTCGGAATGACCCATGTCGGGAAGTAGCACTCGATCGGGTATACCAGTTCAGTCCAGGAAGGACGGGAATATTCATACATGGAAACCTTCACGTCATCACCGTATTTCCGTACTGCCGGAAGTGCACGGATTTCATCCAGACAGCTTTCCCATGTTTCGCCGGCAGTCATGCGGCGGTCAAGAGAAACTGCACAGGAGTCTGCAACTGCACAACGGCTTGGAGAGGTAAAGAAGATTTCGGAAGCGGTAACTGTACCGCGTCCTAAGAAGTTGGCTTCTTCCCATTCCGGATTGTATTTTTTATCCAGCATTTTTACAAGGCCCCTGATTTCCGTTCCGTCTTCCGCATCGTTTTCGTTCAAGGCACGTACGTCCTGAAGGATGTCAGCCATTTTGTAGATTGCGTTGTCGCCGCGTTCCGGAGCGGAGCCGTGGCAGGAAACACCTTTTACATCAATGCGGATTTCCATACGTCCGCGCTGGCCTCTGTAAATTCCCCCGTCTGTAGGCTCTGTGGAAACAACGAATTCCGGACGAACCTTGTCCTCATTGATGATGTACTGCCAGCAAAGGCCGTCACAGTCCTCTTCCTGAACAGTACCTGCAACCAGTACCTGATATTTGTCACTGAGAAGCCCAAGATCCTTCATGATCTTAGCGCCGTAAACGCCGGATACGATACCGCCCATCTGGTCGGAGGTTCCGCGGCCGCCGATTTCTGTTTCGGATTCAAAGCCGTCGTATGGGTCGAATTCCCAGTTGTTGATGTTGCCGATACCAACAGTATCAATGTGAGCATCAAAGCCGATCAGGGTTTCACCTGTTCCCATGTATCCAAGAACATTTCCCATTGGGTCGATTTCTACTTTATCAAAGCCGACCTTTTCCATTTCCTCCTTGATTCTCATAATGTGACCTTTTTCGCCGCAGCTTTCCCCCGGGATTTTTACCAGATCTCTTAAGAATCTGGTCATATCTGCTTCATAACCTTTTGCTGCTTCGTTGATTTTTGCGTAATCCATGATGATTTCCTCCCATTCATTGATATTATGTAGATGCTTGCCTTATTTTTTATTTGCTTAAAGATTCATCTGTTCCGTATAAGCCGTCCCAAACGATTTCGCGGTAGCGGACCGGATCGGTGTCACCCTCTGTAGAGATAACCAGGATATTGGAGTTTTCATCCAGCTTCAGGGCCTCCTTTAAGTCCTTGGCATCTTCGTCGTGGAGAGCAGTGAAGCAGAGGCCAAGCGGTACGGAACCGGATTCACCGGAGATGATGTGCGGATCGTTTTCCAGTGGGTTTGCATAAATTCTGGTTGCTTTGGCGCTCATCCAGTCCGGACAGGAAGCAAATACGGCGGCATGGTTTTTTAAGATATCCCAGCCAATGGTATTTCCTTCACCGCAGGCAAGACCAGCCATGATCGTCTGAAGATCGCCGGTTACATTTACAAGGTCTCCTGTTTTTGCTTCGACAGAGCGGTAGAGACAGTCAGCAGCGCTTGCTTCACATACCACCATAACCGGAGGATTCTCTCTGTATTTGTTTGCAAAGTATCCGACAACCGCACCAGCCAGGGAGCCTACGCCCGCCTGAACAAATACGTGAGTCGGACGGTCGGTGCCATCTTCCTTTAGCTGCCGGTCAGCTTCCATAACCATGGTGCCGTAGCCCTGCATGATCCAGGAAGGAATTTCTTCATATCCGTCCCATGCGGTATCCTGTACGATGATGCCGTGTTCTGTTTTTGCGGCCTGGGCAGCAGCCATTCTTACACAGTCGTCATAGTTGACTTCCTCAATCGTAACAGCAGCGCCCTCTTTTGCGATGTTGTCAAATCTTGTTCTGGTGGTTCCCTTCGGCATACGTACAACTGCTTTCTGTCCAAGTCGGCTGGCTGCCCATGCAACACCGCGTCCGTGGTTTCCGTCAGTTGCCGTAAAGAAAGTTGCCTGACCGAATTCTTCTCTTAATTTGTCAGAAGAGAGTACATTGTATGGAAGTTCGCTGATATCGCGTCCAAGCTCCTGTGCAATGTAACGGCCCATGGCGTAAGAGCCGCCCAGCACTTTAAATGCATTCAGGCCAAAACGATAGGATTCATCCTTGCAGTAGATATTTCTTACACCCAGGTATTTTGCCAGGGCGGAAAGCTTCTGCAGAGGAGTTACTGTATACTGCGGAAAACTCTTGTGAAATTCGTTTGCTTTTTTTACATTGGCTTCGGACATCAGCTCCAAATAAGCGTCATCGGATTTTGGTACCTCATTAACGGTCCATTTTAATCCTTCTGTCATAAGACAACCTCCTTAAAAAAATTATTTTGAACTAATAATTATTTCTTTTTCTGATATTATCATACCACAAAAAAATGAAATTGCAATAGCAAGATACAAAAATTTTTAGGTTTTTCAAAAAATATTTAGGCATGTTGAAATGCTAAGTAAAATATGCTAAAATTAGCATACATTTTTTGTATGATAATAATAGGATTCGTAGGAGTGAATACGAATAGAAGGAGTATGATTATGGCAGTATTTCAGGCATTCCGTGCGTTAAGGCCAACGCCGGAAAAGGCAGAGCGGGTGGCGGCGCTTCCCTATGATGTGGTGAGCAGGGAAGAAGCGCGTGTGCTCGGGGAGGCAAATCCGGAGTCCTTCCTTCATGTGGACCGTGCAGAAATGGATTTAAGCCCGGAAATCGATTTGTATGATGCCAGGGTATATGAGAGAGCAAGGGAAAATCTTCTGAATATGGAAAAGGACGGAATCCTGGTGCAGGATGAGAAGCCCTGCTATTATATTTATGAGCTGACCAGGAAGCAGAAGACCCAGACAGGAATAGTGGGCTTAAGCTCTGTCGATGATTATCTGGACGGAGTTGTGAAAAAGCATGAGCTGACAAGAGAGGACAAGGAGCAGGACAGGATTCACCATGTAGATGTTTGTGATGCGAACACGGGGCCGATTTATCTGGCATGCAGATATACGGAGGAGCTTCTGGCACTTCTGGAAAACTGGAAGGGTGCACATGCTCCTGTCTATGACTTCACAGCGGAGGATGAGATTATCCACCGCGTTTGGGTGATCGGGGGAGAGGATGAAATTCAGAAAATTCATCGGGAATTTGAAGGAATTTCCTCTGTATACATAGCAGATGGGCATCATCGCGCCGCATCCGCAGTAAAGGTGGGCTTAAAACGCCGGGAGGAGCATCCGGAGTATACAGGAAAGGAAGAGTTCAATTATTTTCTGTCTGTGGTATTCCCGTACGACCAGTTGACCATTCTGCCGTATAACCGTGTTGTGGAGGATTTGAACGGATTGGATGAAAAGGCATTTATCGGCAGTCTGAAGTTTCATTATGAATTGATGCTGATGCCCGGATTTCCCTGCAAGCCTGTGGAGGAACACTGCATGGGTATGTATGTGGGCGGAGAATGGTATCATTTGAAGGCATGGAAGGATCTCTATGAAAAAAAGGATGTGGTGGGACAGTTAGATGTGTCGCTGCTGCAGGATAAGGTATTGCGTCCGATCCTTGGAATTGATGATCCGAGAACGGATGCGAGAATTCATTTTATCGGCGGAAGCCATAAGCTTACTGAGCTTCAGGAGCTTGCAGATCAGACAGGAGGTGTGGCGTTTGCCATGTATCCAACCTCTATGGAGGATTTGATGGCTATTGCGGATGAAAATAAGCTGATGCCGCCCAAATCCACCTGGTTTGAACCAAAGCTTCGAAGCGGACTTTTTATTCATAAGTTGTCATAAAGAAACCGGTAAGATCACACTTCTGTGATCTTACCGGTTTCTTTGGTGTACCGGCAGTATTTGCCGCTGCCGGAAATAAACGGCTGATAAGTATTGTTTTTGACATCTTTGACATAGACGATGCCTGTAGCGATCATCTGTACCAGTGAGAAACGTTCGCTTAAGCTGGATATCCATTCATAGGTTTTGTTTTTGGAGGAGTCCGCCATGATCAGATTGTAGCCATCCTCGCAGGCTTCCAGAGAAAAATAAACTTTTTCTGCTTTTTTGGGATCTGCAAAAACCTGACTTTCGATATAAGAAGAAAAGTTTTCTTTTACAAATGTACGGAAGGTCCTGGCTGTATAGGTGATGCCGGAAACCTCATCTGTAATCTTATCTCCGCGGTCGAGTCTGGTTTTGATGACACGAAGAACCTCGATGGTCCAGTTAATGAATGAAATACTGCTGTATTCCATGGATTCCAAAAGTGCACAGATGAGATTTTTGGATAAAATGTTTGAACGGGTAGCTTCATTGTATAATTCTTGATTCATAACGTCCCTTCTCCTTTTTGTATACTTGCCCGGTACGGCGCTCATGAATTTTAATAGGATTCTTCATGAAAATTTCTATATTTATTATAATTCTCCCCAAAGCAAATTGCAAGAAAAATGAATAAGAGGAAACCGTTATTGTCCACAGCGTTATGGTTTATATATATTAATAAAAAGGTAATATTTAAATAATATTTCAATAATATTTCAATTTTCGTTTATTAGAATAAATGAGGAAATAGTTGGACAGGAGAAAAAGATATGAATCATTTAGAAGAATTAGAGGCTGAGGCCATTTATATAATGCGTGAAGTAGCTGCGGAGTGTGATAAGCCGGTCATGCTGTATTCTATTGGCAAGGATTCTTCCGTGATGCTGCATTTGGCACTCAAGGCATTTTATCCGGAAAAGCCTCCTTTTCCATTCCTGCATGTAAATACGACGTGGAAATTTAAGGAAATGATTGAGTTTCGGGATAAAACGGCCCGGGAGCTTCAGATTGAAATGCTGGAATACATCAACGAGGAGGGCGTCCGGCAGGGAATCAATCCCTTTGATCACGGAGCCGCTTATACGGATATCATGAAAACGCAGGCACTGAAACAGGCTTTGGATAAATACGGATTTACTGCGGCATTCGGAGGCGGCAGAAGGGACGAGGAAAAATCCAGAGCAAAGGAACGGATTTTTTCCTTCCGTAATGAAAATCATGCCTGGGACCCGAAAAATCAGCGTCCGGAAATGTGGAGGCTGTTTAATACAAAAATCAATCAGGGAGAAAGCATCCGCGTCTTTCCGCTGTCAAACTGGACGGAAAAGGACATCTGGCAGTATATCAAACAGGAGAATATACCAATCGTATCCCTTTACTTTGCAAAGCCAAGACCGGTTGTTGTACGTAACGGCAACATCATTATGGCAGATGATGACAGGATGCGGATAGAGCCGGGCGAGAAGGTGGAGACAAAGATGGTCCGTTTCAGGACGCTGGGCTGTTATCCCCTCACAGGCGGAGTGGAGTCTAAGGCCACAACTCTGGATGAAATTATTGAGGAGACACTGGCTTCCGTAGAATCGGAGAGAACCAGCAGGGTTATTGATTCGGATGGCGGCTCTGCGAGTATGGAAAAAAGAAAACGTGAAGGGTATTTTTAAAATGAATAATGATTTACTGAAATTTATCACCTGCGGAAGTGTGGATGATGGAAAATCCACACTGATCGGACACATGCTTTATGATGCGAAGCTTCTTTTTGCAGACCAGAAACGGGCTCTGGAGCTGGATTCCAGAGTTGGTTCCAATGCTGGAAGGATTGATTACTCCCTTTTGCTGGATGGACTGATGGCAGAGCGGGAGCAGGGGATTACCATTGATGTGGCCTACCGGTATTTTACGACGGAAAACAGAAGCTTTATTGTGGCGGATACGCCGGGGCACGAGGAATATACGAGAAATATGGCGGTAGGAGCTTCTTTTGCGGCACTGAGCGTCATTCTCATTGATGCCGGCAGGGGCGTTCTTCTTCAGACAAAACGCCATGCCAGAATCTGTGCGCTGATGGGAATCAAGCATTTTGTTTTTGCTGTCAATAAGATGGATCTCGTTAATTATGACAGGAACCGATTCAAAAAAATAGAAAAAGATATTCGTGTTTTGATGGCGGAATTTGACTATCATACGATAAAGATCATACCGGTATCAGCAACAGAAGGCGATAATATTACCAAAAAGTCAGGAAAAATGCTGTGGTATACAGGCCCTTCCCTGCTTCAGTATCTGGAAACGGTGGATGTGACTGAGGAAGAGGCAAACACGGGCTTTGTGATGCCTGTGCAGCGTGTGTGCAGGCCGAATCATGAATTCCGGGGATACCAGGGACAGATCGCTTCCGGTACGGTATCTGTGGGAGACCGGGTAACTGTACTGCCGAGCGGAGAGCAGGCAGAGGTGGCTTCCATACTGCAGGGAAACAGGCGTGTGGAAAAAAGCTCCAAAGGATATGCGGTTACGGTTTCTTTTTCTTCAGAGGTGGATGTGTCCAGAGGCTGTGTGCTGGAAAAGAACTGTGAGCTGACGGTTGGTTCCATGTTTGCTGCGACCATTCTCTGGATGGATGACAACAGTCTGACAGCCGGAAAGAGCTTTCTGTTAAAGCTGGGCACCTCACAGGTTCCGGCTACGGTTATGGGTATCAGATATAAGATCGATGTCAATTCCGGAGAGGAAGTGGCGGCAGCTTCTATCTGCAAAAACGAGATTGCATATTGTGAGATATCCGTAGGAACCGGAATTGTTTTTGATGAATTTTTCAATAGCCGGGAGCTGGGGGCATTGATCCTGATCGACCGGGTCACAAATATGACTTCTGCCTGTGGTGTGATACTGCATGAAATTACCGGACAGAACAACCTCACCTGGCATGATATGGATATTACCAGGGCGCTTCGCGAGGCACATTTAGGACAAAAAGCATTTACTGTCTGGATGACGGGACTTTCGGGGGCCGGAAAATCCACCATTGCCAATGAATTGGAAAAACGGCTGTTTGCTATGGGCAGGCACACCATGCTTTTGGATGGGGACAATGTACGGATCGGCCTGAACAAAAATCTGGGCTTCAGTCAGCAGGACCGTATTGAAAATATCCGGAGAATCGCAGAGGTATCCAAGCTGATGAATGATGCCGGATTGATCGTGCTGACTTCCTTTATCTCGCCTTACCGCAGGGACCGCAGAAATGCCAAAGAAATCATTGGCGGCAGCTTTGTGGAGGTATATGTGAGCACGTCGATTGAGGAATGCGAGAGAAGAGATGTCAAAGGGCTTTATAAGGCTGCAAAAGCTGGAAGGATTGCGGATTTTACAGGAATTACCAGCCCCTATGAGGAACCGGAGCATCCGGATGTTACCGTGGATGCCGGCAGGTTTACGGCAGAAGAGTGTGTGGAGCAGATCATTCACGCTCTAAAGCCGCTTTTGGGTTAATGAGATAGAGAAATAATGAATGGAGAATGTTTATGAAAACGCTGTATGTACATGTGGGTACACCGAAAACGGCGACGTCAGCAATACAGAAGTTCTGCTGTGATAACCGGTCGGTATTGGAAGCAAAGGGATATTGTTATCCGGAATTTCCATGGACCTATCCTCCCAAAAGCGCCAACAGAAACGCCTTGTTTCTCCAGAGTGCCGTTCGGGATGCCTCTGGCAGGCGAAACCCGGAGGAGGAAAAGCGGCGTGTCCGTGAGGGGCTGGACATGGTGGTCAGGCAGTTTGCAGAGCATTCCTGCGTAGTCCTGTCCGATGAAGGACTGTGGCAGCCGATGTATGACAGGCGGAAGACCTTGTGGCAGGAGCTTGTGGAGGAAGCAAAAAAGAGCGGTTTTACGGTAAAGGCGATTGTATACCTGCGCAGGCAGGATGAATTTCTGAGTTCCTGGTGGAATCAACTGATCAAAATGCGCCGCCCGGTTCCGGGCAGGCATTACGAGACAATGACCTGGGAGGAATACAGAGGAAATGTCCCGGACAGTATGCAGTTGGACTATTATGGAGCATTGGAACGGATTTCCGCAGTAATAGGCAAAGAGAATGTGATCGTGCGCCGCTTTGACAAAAAGTATTTTTACGGCGGAACGATTCAGGCGGATTTTCTGCACTGTCTTGGCCTGGAGATGACAGAGGAATTCCGAATCCTTCAGGAAAACGTAAATATGCGTTTGTCCGGAAATATGCCGGAGATAAAAAGAATTCTGAACACTATGCCGGAGATGAATGCCAGAGAAAACTGGTTTTTCTGGCAGGCGTTGTTGTCCTGTTCCGATATATCGGAGAAGGAATATAAGTGCAGCATGTTTTCCCCTGAGGAAACCGCGGAATTTTTGGAGATATACGAAGAGGGCAATCAAAAGATCGTACAGGAGTATTTGCTGGAAGGGGATGCCCCGCTGTTTCATACGGATATTAAGGATGTTCCGAAGTGGGAAAAGGATAATCCCTATATGCAGGCGGATGTCATCCGTTTTATTGGAGAGACAGACCTGCTTTTGTTTAGAAAAATAGAAGAGGAAAACGCAAAGCTTCGCAGGGAGCTGAATGAGCTGAAGGATATGCTGAAGCATCCGGGCAGGGCTGTTTTTCGGAAAATCAAAAAAGGGTATGTATTTTTGGTCCGTTGCTTTACAAAAAGTCAGAATAATGTTTGATAAAAGCGGGGATAATTTTCTTGAATCATAAATATAAAAGGAGTTGAAAACGATCAATGATTGAAGCAGATACAATAAAGCTGCTGCGGGAATGTGATGCGGGTATTAAAATGGGTGTTTCATCTATTGATGATGTTCTGGATTATGTGCACGATGAGGCATTCCGCAAGTGCCTTGCGGAATGCAAAGACAAACACAACAAGCTGAAAGAAGAAATTCAGATCCTTTTAGATAAATACCATGATGACGGAAAGGAACCCAATCCGATGGCAAAAAGCATGTCATGGATGAAAACAAATGTGAAACTGGTTATGGATGAATCGGATGAAACCATTGCCGATTTGATAACAGACGGCTGTAATATGGGGGTAAAGTCCCTTAACAAATATCTGAACCAATACAAAGCCGCCGACGAGAAAACGAAGGACATTACGAAGCGGCTGATAAATCTTGAAGAAAAACTTGCCGTCGACATCCGTCGTTTTTTATAAGTACAAAAAAACAGCCATTGATATCCGAACCCTCCTGTGGAGACGGGCATCAATGGTTGTTTTTTGTTAATTTAACAGATAGATGGAAAGGTTTAAGTACCCCGCAAAGGTTACCCATAGCAGATACGGAAGCATCAGATACCCGGCGGGTTTTGATATTTGACAGAACAGAACGGCTGTTATAAGAATCAGCAGCCACAGCAGTACAAGCCAGAGAAAGGCAAACAGGTACAGCCCCAGATTGAAAAAGATAATCGGCCAGAAAAAGTTAAATGCAAGCTGAATTCCGTATACAGTCAGAGCAGTATCGTTTGGTCTGCCGGACGTGAGCACCAGATACGATGCAATTCCCATAAGGATATACAGGATGGTCCAAACCGCCGGGAACAAAAAGCCCGGCGGAGCCAGAGCCGGTTTGCTGATTGCTTCAAAGGTTTCCATGCTGCTTCGTGTCAGAAGCGAGGATAAGCTGCCGACGGCAAGCGGTATGGCAAGACAGGTAATCAGGTTCTTCCATTGAATATTCAAAAAATCACCCCCTACTACTGTTATGCTTTGATCCGCCTTTTCATTCCGCCCGGCTTTTCTTATAATGTCACCAGGAAGGTTGTCGTACCGTTCTGGCAGCTTACGCTGATTTTTCCGTGGTGGCGCTCAACAATTGAATGGGCAATGGATAATCCCAGACCATAATGGCCCTCCGAGGTGCTGCGGCATTCATTGGCACGATAGAAACGCTGGAAGATTTTTTCCTGGATTTCTTTCGATATAGCTTCTCCGGTATTGGATACGGAAAACACCGTTTTTCTGTGAACGTGTCCTGCCGAAACACAAATATGCCCTCCGGACGGGGTATAATGGAAAGCGTTGTCAAGCAGGATAGAAAGGAGCTGCTGTATCTGCTCCCGGTTTCCGTGATATGTGATATTTTCGGCAATGTCTGTTTCGAAGGTAATCCGGTTCTCATAAGCAATGCTCTCGAAGGGAAGGGCAATGCTCATAAGGGCCTGGGAAAGCGAAAAAGAGCTGAAATGGTCCGGAAGTGCCGTATTCCCGATACGTGCAAGGGTGAGCAGCTCGTTGACCAGAAGGCCCATACGGTTGGCCTCAGAACGGATGTACTGAAGCTGTTTATTGCCGCCGATTTCACTCTCCAGCAGATCCACATTGGAACTGATGATGGTAAGCGGCGTTTTTAATTCGTGTCCGGCATCTGAGACAAAGCGCTTCTGTGCCTCCAGGGCCTCCGATACGGGAGCAGTCAGCCGTTTGGACAGGGACGCTGAGAAAAGCAGCAGAAATACAAGGCCAAGTACGCCAAAAATCCCCGAAACAATGATAAGGTTCTTGGAATTTTCAAAAGCATATTCATTATCCAGAAAGAAGATCACGGAGTTTTCCTTAAGAGCGCTTTTGACATAGACCAAAGAACGCTTATGTCCGCTCCAGGAGTGGGATTCCAGAATCTGTTCCGTATAGTCTAAGAGCTTTTGGTCTGTATAGCCGTTCAGCTTATTGATCAGTATTCGGGAATCTGCATTTTTTTTATTCAGAATGGTACAGTAGTTCAGATCCTCAAGCCTCGGGTTGACAGGCGGATTCGCACAAAACTCTGCTATGCCGATCTGTTTTAAGGAGGAGCGGAACTTCCGTATCTGGTGATCAACATTGAAATTGTAGTTCAGATAATTGATGATTACCAAAATGCTGATAAAAATAATACTCAGAAGAAGCATCAGGATCATCATCAGATGTTTGCGGAGCTTTTTGATCAATTTTCTGCCTCCATAGTATAACCGACACCGCGGATTGCACGGATATGTGCATTGGAGCCGATAAAGGTGATTTTTTTTCTCAGAAAGGAAATATACACTTCTGCATTGTTGTATTCTGCATTAGAATCATATCCCCAGATTTTTCTGACGATCTGTTCTCTTGAGATGATCTGTTTCTGATTGGACATCAGGTATTCCAAAAGCTGGAACTCTTTTCCGGAGAGACGGATGGACTGTCCGTTCCTTTCATTGCTGAGAGTACAGGTACTCAGATCCAGTCTCAGGTCTAAGCAGGTGAGAGCGGAAGCGCTGTCGGTACTCTGTCTCCGGGAAATTGCCCGGATTCTCATTAACAGCTCCTTAAACTTGAAGGGCTTAGTCAGATAATCATCCGCCCCATATTCAAAGGCCAGAACCTTATCGTCCAGCTCTGATTTGGCAGAAAGCACGATAATGGGAAGCTTGTTTTTATCCCTCCTCAGCTTTTCCAGAACCTGGAAGCCGTTTAATTCAGGCAGCATCAAATCCAGAACAGCAGCATCATAGATGCCTGTAGATGCCTGTTCGTAGCCTTGTTTGCCATCATAAGCAATATCTACGAGAAAATGCTCTTTTCCGAATTGGGATGCCAGGGTATCTGCGAGGATAAAGGAATCCTCCACCACCAGAATACGCATAAATAACCTCCAAAACTAAAATATCCGGGCTGCTTTACAGTCCTCTTTTGTTCATATGATATCATAAAAAATAAGAAAGAGGAAACTAAAAATTACAAAAATATTAAGAAATGTTGAAATCCGTAATTGCTTGAAAAAAATTGCCGGATATTGTATTCTGAAAAGAGAAGATTTGGAGGGATGCTGTATGAAGCTCCAGGAGGAATCGGAGGAAAGGAAACGGATTTATGAGCGGAGAAGAACGCAGACAGGAAATTATCAAATTTATCACAGGCAGCAGGAAGCCGGTTTCCGGAACCAAGCTTGCCGATCAGTTTCAGGTGAGCCGCCAGGTGATTGTTCAGGATATAGCGCTTTTGCGGGCGGAGGGGAAGGAAATTCTTTCTACAAACAGAGGGTATATCTGTCACGGGACGGCATCCTTTGTCAGAATATTTTATGTGCATCATGATGATTCGAGGATTTTGGAAGAACTGAATCTGATCGTGGATAATGGAGGAAAGGTACTGGATGTGTTCGTGCAGCATGAGGTATACGGAGAACTGCGTGCAGAGCTTTCAGTGGATTCCAGAAAAAAGGCGGCGGAATTTCTTCATGAGATAGAAAGCGGTAAATCCAGTCCCCTGAATACGATCACCTCGGGATATCATTATCACACGGTGGTGGCAGAATCAGAAGAGATTCTGAATGCAATCGGGGAAGAGTTAAAAATAAAGGGCTTTTTGGCATAAAACAGCATGAAATAGTAAGCGAAAGGGAGAATGTCATATGGGATTGATAAAGGCAGCGGCAGATGCAGCCGGCGGAGCATTTGCGGACCAGTGGAAGGAATATTTTTATTGTGAAGCAATGCCTTCGGATGTTCTGGTAAGAAAGGGGCATAAAAAGGTTTCCGGAAGATTTTCCAATAAACACGGTTCTGACAATATTATCAGCAACGGCTCCGTGATCGCGGTGAGTGATGGACAGTGTATGATGATCGTAGAGCAGGGAAGAGTAGTAGATGTCTGTGCAACGCCCGGGGAATATATTTATGATCTGTCTACGGAGCCCTCGTTGTTTTACGGCGATTTGGAAGAAGGGATTTTGGGAGTATTCCAGAGCATCGGAAAGCGATTTACTTTCGGCGGGGAGCCTCCCAAGGATCAGAGAGTTTATTTTATCAACACCAAGGAGCTGGTGGGTAACAAATACGGCACACCCAGTCCCATCCCCTTCCGGGTGGTGGACAGCAACATAGGACTGGATGTGGATATTTCCATTAAGTGCTTCGGTGAATACAGCTATCGGATTGCCAATCCGATTCTGTTTTATACGAATGTGTGCGGCAACGTAAACGAGGATTACAAAAGAGAAAAGATAGATGGGCAGTTGAAGAGTGAACTGATGACGGCGCTGCAGCCGGTATTTGCAAAAATATCAGAAATGGGTATCCGCTACAGTGCGCTTCCCGGCCATACGCAGGAACTTGCAGAGGTGCTGAATCAGGTGCTTTCAGAGAAATGGGGCGGACTTCGCGGTATTCAGATCGTATCCCTGGGCGTTTCCAGTGTGAAGGCGTCTGAGGAGGATGAGGCGATGCTCAAGGAGCTGCAGAGGAATGCAGCCTTTCGGAATCCGGCTATGGCGGCAGCACATATGGTGGGAGCACAGGCATCTGCTATGCAGGCGGCGGCTGCGAATCAGAATGCAGGCCCTGCCATGGCGTTTACAGGGATGCAGATGGCCGCCAATGCGGGCGGGATTAACCCCCAGGAGCTTTTTGCCATGGGACGGCAGCCCATGCCTGCTTCTGCAGGACAGCCGCAGGCCTCCCAACCGGCGGGGTCTGCCTTCTGGACCTGCTCCTGCGGCACAAAAAACACCGGAAAATTCTGCAGCGAGTGCGGCAGTCCGCAACCGGTGGGGCCGTGGACCTGCTCCTGCAGTTCGGTAAATGCCGGTAAATTTTGTCCGGAATGCGGGAAGCCAAGACCGTAAATGCAGGAGGGATATGGAATGGATGTTTTGAATTATCAATGCCCCAATTGTTCGGCAGGCCTGACCTTTGACAGCAGGACTCAGAAAATGGTATGTGAATACTGCGGAAGCTCTTTTTCCGTGGAGGAATTGGAGGCTTTGAAGGAGAAGGATATCCAGGAGTCCATGGAAGCGCAGAAAGAAACGCAGGATGACGAAAATCATTGGGAGGGATTCGGACCGGAGCAGTGGCAGGCCAGCGATATGCAGGGGATGAAGGTGTGGAATTGTCCGGCCTGCGGGGCTGAGATCATTGCGGAGGAGACAAGGGGGGCCATGAAATGCCCTTATTGTGACAATCCAATGGTGATACCGGAGCAGTTTTCAGGCATGTATCTGCCGGATTATGTG
The DNA here is from genome assembly GCA_900551075.1 of uncultured Blautia sp. Classification (GTDB taxonomy): domain Bacteria; phylum Bacillota; class Clostridia; order Lachnospirales; family Lachnospiraceae; genus Blautia_A. The sequence continues at coordinate 21,860 of URVB01000021.1, forward strand.
ATTCCATTTAAAAAGTCCGGACAAGAAGCATTGGAGGCGCTGAAAAAGCACTACATGGGTAAGCCGCTTCTTCCAAAAGAATTTACTGACCCGGGCCATATGGAAGAGATTCAGGCAGTTTACGTACCGTTTTGGCTGTTTGACCTGGAAGCAGGGGGTGATTTTCGATATGAAGGAACGAGGACACGCTATTACGAAGATCACGATTACCGTTATACGGAAACCAGTTTCTATGATATCCTCCGTGTCGGAAATATGAAATTTATGAAGATACCTGTAGATGGCTCAAGGAAGATCGACGATACGTTGATGGAGGCAATTGAGCCGTATCATTATGAGGACTTACAGCCTTTCCAGATTTCTTATCTTTCCGGTTATCTTGCGGATAAATATGACGTGGAGCCGGATGAGCTGACAGACCGCCTGTATACGCGTATGGAGAAGAGTGTGAAGGAGGGGTTCCGAAGCACGGTAGGTCCGTATGAAACGCTGAAGCCCAAACGGGAAAAAATAAGCATTGCAAAAAGGAACAACGTAAAGTATGGGCTTTTTCCAGTGTGGTTCCTAAATACAAAATGGAATGGGAAAACATATTCCTTTGTGATGAATGGACAGACAGGCAAGCTGATCGGAGATCTGCCGGTGGGAAAGGATTTAGTGAAGAAATACTGGTTCAGGGTGCATATCCGGCTGACTCTGATCGGAGCGGGGCTTTTGTTCCTGGGTCGGTTACTGGGGGTGATATAATTGAAAAGATATTGTGGAACGCTGGCTGTAATTTTACTTTGTATCAGTATTTGGCTCCCGGCGGCCGTTTTTGCTTCCGGTGAATCCTCATGGGTTTATGATGAATATGATCTGCTGGATACTGCGCAGGAGGCGGAGCTGAATGACGAGCTTTTAAGGCTCCGTGATACATATGGTTTTGAGGCGGTGCTCCTTATTTCCAGGGATATCGGAGAGGAAAAGGATGACCGGATGTATGCTGCGGAATTTATGCAGGATCACAATATCGGATATGGAGAGGAGCATAACGGAATGTGTTTTCTTCATCAGCCGGATGCCAGAAATGTCACACTTGTTTTCCGGGGGCCCTGCCAGGAGATTTTTAACGATAAAATACAGGATATTTTTTTGGATGATTGTACGGCGAAGCTGAAAAAAGAGGATACCTTCGGCGCATACAAGGTTCTTCTTAGGGATCTGCGCAATAGTCTGGAGCGGATAGCAGAAGGAAAGAAAATTCGTCCTATGGATGTCGGGGGCAATTCAACTGTCGTGGAAATTTTATATTGTTTTGGGAAGGCGTATGTAAGCATGGCAGTTATTGCCTGTTTTGTAGTCTGGTACCAGAAGCGAAAAATGAAATCAGCGGTGCCTGTGCCGGATGCGAATTATTATATTCCGGATGATGGCTTGAAGCTTCGGCTCAGAGAGGATGTGTTTGTACGTATGGTGACGACCAGAACCCGGATTCCGAAGGACGACGGTTCGGAATCGGATGATTTTTGGGGAGGTTCTCACGGAGGCGGCTTCCAAAGCAGAGGAGAGTCCTTTTCCGGCTCCGGCCGGAAGTATTAAACAAAAAAGAAATTCAGACGGTTACTTATGCAGACATAGAACGAAACAGCCGTTGTCCGTTTTGGGGCAGCGGCTGTTTCGTTATGCCTGAAAGAATTATTTATTGACATCAATATAGCTGTACAGTGTGTACTTGGAGATGCCGAAGTAACTGGCAACCTTATCTCCGGATTTGGTAATGAGGAAAGCACCGGAATCATTCAGAAACTGAATGGCTGTTACTTTATCCTCTTTGTTCATCAGTGCCACAGGCTTGCCCACCAGTGCCACGGATTCTTCAATCAGATGCTCCAGGAGGTCATTGACATTGTGGGTGATCTCCTTCGGTTTTTCTTCCTTATCCACAGGGGTGACGAGAGAGTGCAGGGCACTTTCAATCATGGTTAGCTTGGTAATGTCATAATTAATGCCGAATACATAATGCAGACTGCCGTCATCATCACGGATGTAGGAGGTGCTGCATTTCAAAATTTTGCCGTCTGAGGTTTTCATCAGATAGCCTGCATGATCTTTTGGCTCTTCTTTGTGTTTGTTCTGATGACGGATTACATCGAAGACTGCATTGGAAGGACCGTCACCGATACCGCGGTTGGTTACGTGTCCGTTTTCGATATAAACGATGGAATGTTCCGGGTCATTGGTTTTCAGGTCATGGATAACAATTTCGCAATCAGGCCCGAATTGAGAAGCAAGATCCCGGGCAATTTGTTTCAATACGGTAAGGCGTCCCATTTTTACTCCTCCTTAAGAATAGTGTAGATTCCATAGATATATCTTAATATAGCATAAAAATGCAGAAATAGAAAGAATTTTTCCAAAAAATTTATGTCAGGCTAAAAGAAATTTTGAAAAATATCCGGGAACGGTTGAATCGGGGAAAGAACGGTGCTATATTGGTAAACAGAAGCAGAATTTTCAAGAAAGGAGAAGGGTATTACCTATCGTTCGGCGCGCCTGCCGCGCCAATCATGGTAAGCCTTAACGGGTATGAAGTATTTATTGAAAAATGGAACTGTGGTATCAGGTCAGAGCTCCCAAAAGCTGGATGTATTGATTGACGGGGAAAAAATACAAAAAATCGGTGCGGCGCTGCCCACAGAGGATGCAGAGGTGATTGATGTATCCGGGAAGCTGTTGTATCCGGGGTTTATTGATGGGCATACGCATTTTGATCTGGAAGTGGCCAATACGGTAACTGCGGATGATTTTGAAACAGGAACCAGAGCAGCCCTTATGGGGGGGACGACCCTTGTGATCGATTACGCTTCCCAGGATAAAGGGGGCGGAACTTTGAAGGAAGGGCTAAAGAAGTGGCATAAAAAAGCAGATGGAAAATGCTCCTGCGATTATTCCTTCCACATGTCTATTGTAGAGTGGAATGAGGAAACACAGAGAGAAATCCGGGATATGATCGACGAGGGCGTCACCAGCTTTAAGCTGTATATGACCTATCCGGCGATGATCGTGAATGACTGCGATCTGTACAGGATCATCAAGAGCCTGAGGGAGCATGGCTGCTTTGCGGGTGTCCACTGTGAAAATGCAGGCGTGATCGATGCGCTGGCTGCAGAGGCAAAGGCAGAGGGGCGTCTAGGACCGGAAAACCATCCGCTGGTACGGCCGGATACCATGGAAGCGGAAGCGGTGCATCGTCTTCTGGTGATTGCAGAGGAAGCGGAAGCACCGGTTATGGTCGTACATCTTACCAACAGAAAGGCATATGAAGAAATTCTCCGTGCACGGGAAAACGGACAGGAGGTTTTTGCGGAAACCTGCCCGCAGTATCTGCTGCTGGAGGACAGTGTTTATTCCAGACCGGATTTTGAGGGAGCGAGGTTTGTCTGTGCACCGCCGATCCGCAGGAAAGAAGATCAGGAGTGCCTGTGGGAAGCCCTGGCCGAGGATCAGATACAGACAGTGGCAACGGATCAGTGCAGCTTTACGCTTGCGCAGAAGGCTATGGGAAGGAACGATTTTACAAAGATACCGGGGGGACTTCCGGGTGTACAGACCAGAGGAACCTTGCTTTATACCTACGGGGTACGTACCGGAAGGATTACCAGGGAACAAATGTGCAGACTGCTGAGCGAGAACCCGGCAAAGCTCTATGGCGTTTATCCGCAGAAAGGCGTGATCGCAGAGGGCAGCGATGCGGATATTGTTGTGCTGGATCCGGAGAAAGAAAGTGTGATTTCTGCAAAGACGCATGCTTACAATACGGATAATAATCCGTTTGAGGGCTTTGCTCTGCATGGCGGCATTGATAAGGTATTTCTGCGTGGAACCCTGGCTGTCCAGGAGGGAAAGCTTGTGAAGGAAAAGCTTGGGAAATATATTTTCAGGGGCAAAAGACAGGCTTTGTAAGAAATCCCCGAAAGAAAAGGGAGATCCGGATTGGACCCGGATCTCCTGGTATGCCGCAGGAAAAACCTGCGCCGTTTTTATAGATTGATGCTGATATTCTGCTCTGCAATGCTGTGCTTCTTTGCATATCCGGTCAGAATCAGTGTCAGAGCACCGTCACCGGTTACGTTACATGCGGTACCAAAGCTGTCCTGAAGAGCGAAGATGGTAAGCATCAGAGCGGTACCTGTTTCATCGAAGCCGAGAACACCTGTAATGATACCAAGGGAAGCCATAACTGTACCGCCCGGAACGCCAGGTGCACCAATTGCGAATACACCGAGGAGTACGCAGAACAGGATCATGGTTCCCAGGGAAGGAACAGAGCCGTAAAGGATTTTGGCAATGGTCATGCAGAAGAATACCTCTGTCAATACGGAGCCGCAGAGATGAATATTGGCAAACAGCGGGATACCGAACTGAACCATATCCTTACGGAGCGGTTTTGCCTTGCCTGCACACTGAAGAGCAACGGCAAGAGTCGCTGCGGAGGACATGGTTCCCACCGCTGTCAGGTAAGCCGGTCCGTAATGTTTTACGATTTCCACAGGATTTTCTTTGGAATAGGCACCTGCAAGTACATACAGCAGGGTCATCCAGATGAAGTGTCCGATCAATACGATCACGATAACCTGAAGGAATACAGGAAGCTGTTTGGTAATAGATCCTTCATAAGCCAGACCGCAGAATGTGAAGGCGATGAAGACCGGAAGGATGGGGATGATGATCTTGGATACCAGGGAAAGGACAATTTTCTGGAATTCGTCCAGTACGCCGGTTATTAATTTTGCTTTGTTCCAGGTTGCCGCAAGACCGATCATAACCGAGAATACCAGGGCGCTCATGACAGGCATGATCTGCGGAATCGCAAGCTCAAATACGATGGGCGGAAGCTCTTTTAATCCCTCAACATCCGTTACAATAGAAAGATGAGGAATCAGGGTGTAGCCGGCCGCCATGGAGAATAATGCTGCCCCGAGAGAGGAAGCGTAAGCAATGACAATGGCTACCGAGAGTATACGGGATGCACTGCTTCCAAGCTTTGTAATAGATGGTGCAATAAATCCGATGATGATCAGCGGTACACAGAAGCTGATTACCTGGCCGAGAATGTATTTCAGAGTTACGACTACGTTTAGGATTGCCATGGTAAGGCCGGAATCGTCCGTAGAGTTAAATACAAGACCCAAAATGATACCAAGTACAACGCCGACCAGAAGTTTAAATGGCAGGCTGCTGAAAAAACTGTTTTTCTTCATATGAAAATCCCCCTTCGAAAAGTAAATTTTATGTTAATTTATTGTATGCAGGCAAAAGGCTAACAATCCTGATCAATGTTTATACGGTCGATCATAATGTTAAGAATTTCCGTATCTGTGGCACGCATGCCGACACGGCCGATATAGCCCATGCTCTTGATGGTTTCTTCCACATCGCCTTTGATGATTCCTTCGCCGGGAAGGAAGCTCTTGTTCCGGATGCTTAAGTGGAAGGCCATAAGGGCGGCGTCTACGGATGAAGCGATTTTTGCTGCGCAGGATGGTTTGGCTCCGTCACACACGATACCGCCCACATTGCCTAATGTATTGATAATGGTCAGAGACACCTGTTCGTAGCTTCCTCCGTACATATATGTAATTCCTGCACCGGCGCCGCAGGCTGCACTTACTGCACCGCAGTAAGCAGACAGACTGCCGATATAATATTTCTGATGAATGGCAATCAGATTGCTGACTACCAGAGAACGGTATAATTTTTGTTTGGAGACCTCCCATTCCTCCGCATATGCAATGACAGGAAGCGATACGGTTATTCCCTGATTTCCGCTGCCCGAGTTGATAACAACCGGCATGGAGCAGCCTCCCATACGTGCATCACTGCCTGCAGCAGCTCTTGCACAGGCGCGGGTGGTCACGCTTTTGCCCCATACATGCATCAGCGTCTTGCCGATTTGGGCACCGTAATTGTTATCCAGGCCCTCCTGGGAAATTGCGGTGTTCATTTGAATCTGGCGTCCGATCACCTCTTCAATGTCTTCAATTTTGACTGTGTCAGCGAAGTCCAGGATATCCTTTACCGTCAGGATGGATTTGTCAATTCCGGCGTCTTCTGCCTCAGCCTCCACAGGCAGATCAAGAAGTACTTCCCCGTCCTTCACAATTCTGGTGATGTTGGTGTGCTGATTGACGATCATAACCTCCGCATAGTGGTCGCCTTTGATGACCTTTGCTGCAATGTAAAGATTTGCCACTCCCTCCGTTAGGGTACATGAGCAGATGTCCTGTGCAACCAGTTCCTTTGCCCGGGCAATGTGCTCAGGGGTGATTTCTTCCAGAACCTCCAGGGCCTTGTCCGCATTGCCGCCTACTGCGCCGAGGACAGCCGCTACGTCAATTCCTTTGAGACCGCCGGAATTGGGGACTGTCACACCCTTGACATTCTTGATGATGTTGCCGCTTAAGCTCATCTTGATCGTATCCGGGAAAGCTCCCAGGACCTGACAGGCTTTTGCAGAGGCATAGGCAATGGCAATGGGTTCCGTACAGCCAAGTGCGGGAACAAGCTCATGCTTCAAGATGTTTAGATAGTTTGCATAAAGTGCAGAATCCATCTCATTTCTCCTCTCCATTTTTATAGTACGGCGCACTTATGCAAATATTATAATATAATTCGATATAAAACTCAATATTTATTTAATATTTACAAAAAATATTTGGTTTGGTATGATAAAAACAATGAAAATGCTGAATTTTCAACGGGAAATTTAACGATTTATCACAATGGCGTTTTAACACAATAATGGAAGAGAGGACAGAAAAATGTATCAGACGATATATGAATTATTGAATAAAACAGGGCTGATAAAATCAGCAGTTATTTTAAATGGCAGGGAGAGAGGGCAGAGATGCATTTTGAACAGGGAAAACTGCATTGTACGGTCCGGCCCGGAAATGGACTGGAAACCGTATCTCCATGCGATTTCCGCGGAAGAAGAAACGAAGGTGATTTCCGTAGGCGGTACGAAGATATTAGTAGAGCTGTTCGAAAAAAATCCGCGCCTTGTGATTCTCGGGGGAGGTCATGTTTCCTGTCCTGTGGCACATATCGCCAAAATGCTGGACTTTCATGTGACGGTTATGGATGACAGGAAGGAATTTTTGACAAAAAAACGATTCCCGGAAGCAGATGAACGGATTTATGGAAGCTTTGAGGAGCTTTCCGAAAAAATCCCGCCTTATGCAAATACCTATTATGTGGTGATCACCCGGGGACATGAAGGAGATGCTGTTTGTGCAAGACAGATTTTGAAGCGTCCGTACGTTTATTTTGGGATGATAGGAAGCAGGACAAAGGTAAAGCTGACCAGGGAAAAGCTTTTGGGAGAAGGTTTTTCTGAGGCACAGATGGATTCCGTTCATGCGCCCATTGGACTGCCTATAGGCGGGCAGCTTCCGGAGGAAATTGCCATCAGTATTATGGCAGAGATCGTACAGACGAAAAATCTTCACTATAGGGCGTTTACGGATGAAAAGGTAGCCGGTGCAGTGGCTGCGGGCGGACACGGTACGATGATGACGATCATAGAGAAATCCGGGTCTTCTCCAAGAGGAGTCGGAAGCAGGATGTTTCTGAAGGAGAATGGAATGTCCTACGGAAGCATCGGAGGCGGAAGTGTAGAATACGAGGCCATGAAATATGCGGCGATGGTGAAAGGTACGGAAATAAGAGAATATCATCTTTCTGTCAATGATGACAGAAATTTGGGTATGATCTGCGGCGGAAGCGTTAAAGTGCTTTTCGAAAAAATTTAGATAAGAGGATATTGTTTGAAATATCTGACAATTTTTAAACAATGGTTGTTCTTTGCAGGAAAGAATGATATGATAGAGATACAAACAAGTACCGGACTTTTAAGGGCAGCACCTGCGGAGGATGGACAGTCAGAGACATATTACGGAGAGAACTGCGGCATATGAGCCGCGGCTTCTTTGCATATGAGCCGGCGTCCACGGGGATGCCGGTTTTGTTGTCTGCCCGATAGGAGGAGACAGAAATATGGAGACAAGAATTGCAGTGATCGCCATTATTGTGGAAGATCGTTCCAAAAGTGAAGAGCTGAACCAGCTCCTGCACGCGTACGGCGAGTATGTTGTGGGACGTCTGGGGGTTCCTTACCGTGAAAAGGGGGTATCTGTCATCAGTGTTATCCTGGATGCGCCGCAGGAAAAGATCAGTGCTCTGTCAGGAAAGCTGGGGATGCTCGGGGGGATTACCAGTAAAACCGTTTATTCCAGGATACCGGAGAAAAGAGTATGAAGCAGTTGATAGACAAGCTTTGCCGGACCCAGGCGCTTACGGCGGAGGAGTTTCTCAGGCTGCTTGTTAACCGGTCGCCGGAGACGGATGTTTATGCAAGGGAGCTTGCCTGTCAGATGCGGCAGAAGGTGTACGGCAATAAAATCTATATACGGGGCCTGATTGAATTTACCAGTTATTGCAGAAATGACTGTTATTACTGCGGGATTCGCAGAAGCAACCGGGAGGCGCAGAGATACCGTCTGGATGAGGAGGATATTCTGGCCTGCTGTGATGCCGGATATCGGCTGGGATTTCGGTCCTTTGTCCTTCAGGGCGGGGAGGATGCTTTTTTTACCAAAGACAGGATGACAGCGCTGATACGGAAGATAAAGGAAGGATACCCGGATTGTGCGCTGACGCTGTCTGTTGGAGAAAAGCCATTGGAAACCTACCGGGCATACCGGGAAGCGGGAGCGGACAGATATCTGCTGCGTCACGAAACGGCGGATGGAGAGCATTACCGGAAGCTGCATCCGCCAAAGCTGTCCTGTGAGCATCGTAAGGAATGTCTGCGGAATTTAAAGAGTCTGGGCTATCAGACCGGTGCCGGATTTATGGTAGGCTCGCCGCATCAGACGGCCGAAACTCTTGTGAAGGATTTTCTGTTTTTGAAGGAGCTGGAACCGCATATGGTAGGGATCGGGCCGTTTATTTCCCATAAGGATACTCCGTTTGGGAGAGAAGAAAACGGAACCCTGGAGGATACGCTGTTTTATCTGGCAATTCTCAGGCTGATGCTGCCGAAAGCCCTGCTTCCTGCCACAACGGCTCTTGGAACCATTCATCCCAAGGGCAGGGAGCTGGGGATTCTCTCAGGCGCAAATGTAGTGATGCCGAATCTGTCGCCGGTTTCCGTACGGAAAAAATATATGCTCTATGATGGAAAAATCTGTACAGGAGACGAGGCAGCAGAATGCATGAGCTGTATGAAGCGCCGAATGGAACGAATCGGCTGTCAGATTGTGACGGACCGTGGAGATTACAAGGGATAAGAAAGAGAGGAAACGAAAATGTATGATGTTCATTCAACCAAAGCGGCAGAGTTTATCGATCACCAGGAAATCCTGGATACTCTGGAGTACGCCAAAGCAAACAAAGGGAATAAAGAGCTGGTGGAAGGCCTGATCGAACGTGCCAGGGACTGTAAGGGGTTAAGCCACAGAGAAGCGGCGCTTCTTCTGGAATGCGATGATCCTGAGCTGGTGGAAAAGATGTATGTGGTGGCAAAGGAGATCAAGCAGAAATTTTACGGCAACCGTATTGTTATGTTTGCCCCCCTGTATCTGTCCAATTACTGTATCAATGGCTGTGTTTATTGTCCATATCATGCGAAGAATAAGCATATACGCCGCAAAAAGCTGACACAGGAGGAAATCAGGGCAGAAGTAATCGCCCTTCAGGATATGGGACATAAACGGCTTGCTTTGGAAACAGGTGAGGACCCGAAGAATAACCCGATCGAATATGTGCTGGAGAGTATTAAGACGATTTACAGCATTAAGCACAAAAACGGAGCAATCCGTCGTGTGAATGTCAATATTGCCGCAACAACGGTGGAGAATTACCGGAAGCTGAAGGAAGCCGGAATCGGTACCTATATTCTGTTCCAGGAAACCTACAATAAAGAAAGCTATGAAGCGCTGCACCCGACAGGACCGAAGAGCGATTATGCGTATCACACAGAGGCTATGGATCGGGCTATGGAGGGCGGTATTGACGATGTAGGCTGTGGCGTGCTGTTCGGTCTGGATACGTATCATTATGATTTTGTGGGACTTCTGATGCACGCAGAGCATCTGGAAGCACGTTTCGGAGTAGGACCTCATACCATAAGCGTTCCCCGTATCTGTCCGGCGGATGATATTGATACGGCAGATTTTGCCAATGCTGTGCCGGATGATATTTTCCGGAAGATCGTAGCTGTCATCCGTATTGCGGTTCCGTATACCGGTATGATTATTTCGACCCGTGAGTCACCGAAATGCAGGGAAAAAGTCCTGGAACTCGGTATTTCTCAGATCAGCGGAGGCTCCAGAACCTCTGTGGGCGGCTATGTGGAAGAAGAGCAGGAAGAAGAAAACTCCGCGCAGTTTGACGTCAGTGACAGAAGAACCCTGGATCAGGTTGTGAACTGGCTTCTGGAGCTGGGGTATATTCCAAGCTTCTGCACTGCCTGTTATCGGGAGGGCCGCACAGGCGACCGTTTCATGTCTCTTGTAAAAACCGGTCAGATTGCCAATTGCTGTCATCCGAACGCGCTGATGACACTGAAGGAATATCTGGAGGATTATGCTTCTTTGGAAACAAAGGCAAAAGGTCTGGAAGTGATCGAACGGGAGCTTCAGAATGTAGAGCGTGAGAAGACCAGGGAGATCTGTGCAAGACGTCTGAAAGAGATTGAAGAAGGAAGCCGGGACTTCCGTTTCTGAGGATAGAGCTTAGGCGACAGGATAGGATAGAGCTTAGGCTGCAGGTTATATTGCGAAGGCCATAAAAAGTACTTGCATAGAATGCCTCAAATAAGGTATAGTTGTTGTGTATGGCAGAATAAAGAATTTGACAAGACAGCAATGTGCTTTCAAAGGAGGAAATATTATGAAGAAATGGAGACTGCTAATTTTGCTGATGGGACTTGCTCTTTTTGTTCCAGGATGCGGTTTTGCTGATGGAGGAGAGGATTCTACAGTCGTTGTGATCAAGGCAACGCCAACCCCGGAACCCACCCCGACCCCGATTGCAACGCCGACTCCGGAAGCGACCCCGACTCCGGCGCCTGTATATGAGCAGACAGCCAGCGGTGTCAATATTGAGAAAAAAGAAGGAACCTATTACGCAACAGCAGATGTAAATCTCCGTGTGGACTGCAGTACGGAAGTGGACTATATCCAGGGTGTTGCAGCAGGTACAGAGCTTAAGAGCACGGGTGTCAGTGAGGATGGCGCATGGATACAGGTAGACTTTAACGGACAGGTCTGCTACGTAAAAGCGGAATATGCGTCTGCCACACCGCCGGCGGGAGATACAGCGGCAGCAGAAACAGAAGCTGCAGCGCAGTAAACCGGATAAAGAATAACAAAAAGGAAAGTTCTATGTGAATGAGTAATCTTTCGCATAGGGCTTTTTCTGTTTCCTCAAGCATTTCTGCTTTTTCGGCGTCCGTATAGCGTTTCCGGGAGCCTTTATTTTTTGGCATCTGTGCTTTGTTGAAAATCCCGGGTATTTTTGCTAAAATCAAAGTCGGCATATTTTCCTGTTGATGACTATGGAGCGTATGTCAGACAATATCAGAATTCCAACAGAAGGGTGTTAAAAAAGGATGGTGAAATTCTGCGTTAGAGTACCGGCTGCTGCTGGTATTTATCAGTAATCCGAAGATGATTATTACGCGGGGCCGGCTGCTGAATGAATTGTGGGATAGCCCTGGAGCTGGAAGCAAAATATACAAAAGAAGAAATTTTCGAGTTAAATGCCAATACGATCTATTTCGGCAGTGGCTATTATGGCATTTACCAGGCATCTGAGTGATATTTCGCAAAAGAACCGGCAGAGCTGACTGATTATGAGGCAGCTATGTTAGCGGGAATTCCGAATGCACCGTCCTCCTATTCCCCGGATACCAATGAAGAGCTGGCCGCGCAGCGTGTGTAACAAGTGCTTCGCAGCATGGTGCGGCATAAGCTCATCACAGAGGAGGATGCCCTGGAGTGCTTTTGGCAAAGCCCCGGAACACTGCCATATAATACGGCATGCAACGGAAAGTAGCACGAAAATATTTGAATGTAAGCAAATGTTGCTGGCGCAGCCCGTTTTCTTTTATTATTCTTTTTTATAACAAAAATAGAAAGGCGGGCGTGTTATGGATAAGCAACCGGTCATATCAGCAAAACATCTGAAAAAATCCTTTGGTAAAGGCGAAAGTGTCCAAACTATAAGGATACGGCTGCCCCTGAGCGCCGACTTCTTATCATGGGTAACCATCACAATGCTTTGCCCCTTGTTACATCCCCAGAGACATCTGTTTATGCCAGTGAAACGATTTATGACATTGACTGTGAGAAACATTTTGATATCAGCATCGGAAGCACTGCTGCAATCATACTATCGTCGGGAAAGGATGAGAAGCTGCATGTAAAGCTTTCCTCCGCAACTCTCGAAACCCTTAGCAGTTCCTTTAAAATAAAGCTTGACGAGAAGAAAAACAGGTTAGATGTAAACTGTATCAATAAGGATAAGATAAGCTGTTTTGAGGCAGAGGAGTCTCTGACCGTGGAAATTATCCTCCCGGATAAATATTCCGACCATTGTGAGATACAAGCCTCGGCTAAGCTTCTTGAAATAAAGGGACTTCATCTGCGCCGTTTAGAGTATGACGGTGATGCGGAACGTGTTTTGATTTCTGACAGCAGTGGAAGTCTGGAGTTTACTGCAAAGACGGATTATGATATTACCATCGATAAAATCACAGGCAGATTGGATGTCAATCAATGGAAAGCGAAAGCTGTAGTCCATATTTCGGAAGAAAATTTAGTGGATGTTCTTAACAAGGGCAGAAAATGCAATGTTTATTACATGAAAAAAGGCAACCGCATAGAATATGAGAATCCTGTCGACAGCGAGAGCGAACTTAGTATTTCCGGAGTATTTTCGGAGTTAGTAGTCGATTTATGCACACGCCGTCAGGCAGGCAAAGAAGGATTGTGCCGGACTTCCTGACCGCGTGGAAAGCGGGGCATGAAATCTTTCCCCTGTTTGCAGTTTATATGGTCAAAATTAAGGAAAAAGCTGCCTTTTTATCATGTGACAGATTGGACAGACCGCATAAAATGGGAATTGTTTGAGAAATTGACAGATAAAATATATACTATACTAGTTATTATTGCATTATACTTATTGTACATAAAGGTTCCTGTTATAGATGGTTTAGCTTAATCTATAAATATTATAAACTATGTAAAAGTTAAGAGATTATAAATCAATCTTAAGTGAAAGAGATGAAATTTTAGTAGATAATAATTGTGAGAGCTTTTTAAGAGATAAATTATGTTGTATTATGTTTTGATTATCCCAAAATGCATCTTTTGCATAGCGCGGAATAATATGGACATGAAAATGGGTACCTTCGTCCATAACACGTCCATTATTCATTATAATTGACACGCCTAAAACATCAAAGTTATTTTCAATGATTTGAGATAGATATTGTTCAAGCATAATAAGTTCAGTAAGTATTGTGGAAGGAACATTTTGAATGTTTTGATAATGTTTTTTTGAAATAATTAGTAAATGGCCTGTTTGGATAGGATTTATATCATAAACAATAAAAAAATTGTCTGTAGTGGCAAGAATTTGTTCTTTTTTAATTCCATGGCAAAAAACACATTCCATAATAAATATCTTCCTTTCAAAGTTTGTATTTTATGTACTAATGCAGGTCTTTATTTGGATATAGTATATCACATTAAAAAAATAAAACCGTTGAAATTTATTTATTATATTTTACAAAGAGGGCAAAGTATTGAATAAAATTAAAATAAATGTAAAAGCAATTAGAGATAATCTTAAAAAAATTTCCGGAGTAGTTCAGTTCGTAATAAAATCTAATGCATATGGTTTTGGTAATGAACTTATTTCATATGTGGAAGATTTGGTTAACAGTGTGGTGACAACCGATTACTATTTGCATATGCGTAAATAGTTTTAAAATTTTGAATAAAATTGATAATTATGAGAAATGTTATATGCGTATTGATCCATACTTAGGATTACATGGATTCGTGGAAATTCGAGGAAACATTCGCTTTGATAAATTTTTATTACATATTAATGAGTTTCTAGAACCATCTGAGCTTAAATTATTTAATTTCATATTATGTTTTATACAAAAAAACGGTTTTCGCATATCTGTTGGTGGGAGTGCTATTTTAGACATTATTTATGATGTTGGCAATAGACAGCAGAAGACCAAATGATTGTGAAGAAATCAGGGATATTGTAGAAGAATTTTCAGGGTCTTATTACACACAGCAAAGTTCAGAATATTATAATTGTCAGGACAGTTTAAGTAAAAAGTTGGATGATGTAAAAAGGGGTTTAAATACAGATTTTTCAATAGAAATTTTAAATTTTATTGTAGAAGAAATTTTGGAGTTTATAGAAATATCAGAAATAAAAGGGCATTATCCAGCATATCAGCAAGGAGATTATTTTAATAACTGTATTAAAAATTTAAAGAACTATTGATTAAAGAATTAGAAATTGCATCATATAGTTGGCAGATCGCACTGAAAAATTTTTGTGGTAAGCACTCTATTCCTATTATGATAATACATTAAAATAAAGGTCTTGAATATTCAGTGGTAAATTTTATTGGATTAGTAGACAGTGCATTTTGGAATTTTAAAAATTAACCAGAAGAAGATAGATGTGCTTTTTTCGTATGTGACAGGTTCGAAAAACCGCATAAAATGGGGTTGTTTGAGAGATTGGCAGATAAATATATATTGAAAACATATCAAATGTATGCTATATTATATAAAGATATGTTATTATATAACTCAGAAAGGAAAATATATGAATTCACCGGTGTCAGCAATTGGAAAGAGACTGAAGGAAATTCGTGCAAGCAGGGACCTGAGCCTAGATGATGCAGCGAAGCTTACAGAAGTTAGTAAGCCTATGCTGGGGCAGATTGAACGAGGGCAATCCGTACCGACAATTACAACATTATGGAAGATTTCAACCGGGTTAAAAGTTCCTTTGTCCTCATTTTTAGAACAGCAGCAGACGGAATATTCTGTGATTGCTATTGGAGAAAAAGAGCTTATATCCGAGGACAGCGGCAGAATGAGGGCATACGCTTTATTTCCGTATGATCCCATTAGGAATGTAGAAATCTTTTATATTGAGTTTGATGAAGGCTGCAGCCATAAGTCGGACAAGCATAATGAGGGCGTAGAGGAATATGTTTTTGTTTTTACAGGGAAATTACAGCTTGTTATAAACGGGGAGGAGATTGTCGTAGGTGAAAAGCAGGCAATTCGTTTCCGGGCTGACATTCGCCATGCGTATCATAATCCTTTTGATGAAAGGTGCACAATTTATAACATCATTTTTTATCCCAATGACTCATGGAGGTCACAAATATGTATGAATTGATACAGGTTTCGGACAGAAGCTATTATATCCAAGGCCCTGCAAAGATCGGGCTTGTAAAGCTGAATGATACGGAGGTCTGTTTAATTGACAGTGGGAACGACAAGGATACAGGGCGTAAAGTCAGGAGGATTTTAGACGCTAATGGCTGGCGTCTGACTGCTGTTTATAATACCCACTCCAACGCTGATCACATTGGCGGCAACAAATACTTGCAGGGGCAGACCGGATGTAAGATTTATACACAGGGGATAGAATGCAGCTTTACCAGACACCCGATTTTGGAGCCGGCTTTTTTGTATGGTGGATATCCCTGTAAGGATTTGCGGCATAAGTTCCTCATGGCACAGGAAAGTGATGCTGAGTATTTGACGAAGGAGCGTTTGCCGGAAGGCTTCCAGATCATCGATCTGCCCGGACATTTTTTTGATATGGTAGGATTCCGGACACCGGATGATGTAATTTATCTTGCAGACTGTTTGTCCGGCAAAGAAACATTGGATAAATATCAGATTGGCTTTATCTATGACATTGCCGCCTATTTAAAAACTCTTGAAATGGTGAAATCGCTGAACGCGAAAATATTTGTGCCGGCACATGCAGCAGTAACAGAGGATATTGCTCCACTGGCACAATACAATATAGATAAGGTTTTAGAAATAGCAGAACGGATTTTGGAACTTTGCAGGGATCCGCTTTGTTTTGAAGTCATTTTGCAGAGGCTGTTCGCATTATACGGTTTGCAGATGAATTTTGAGCAGTATGTGCTTGTGGGCAGCACAGTACGTTCTTACCTTGCGTGGCTGAAGGATACCGGAAGAATCAGCGCCCGGTTTGACGACAACATGCTATATTGGGAGAGAATATAGGGCGGGCTGCATATCCCGTACGGGGCGGCAGGAGTTTTAAATCTGTACTTATTAAAGATTTAAAACTCCTGCTGTTGTTTTAGAATTCAAATTGTAAAGGCTGCAAAGAACCGTTTCATAAGCGCAAGGACAGGGATTTACTTATGTATATGGTATGATAAAAAATTAATGAGGACATACTTCATATTTCACAGAAGTAATGAGGGTGCCTACTTCGATGTACCCACAGATTGAGCATTTTTTGGCATTATAAGTATAGACGGTACAACTGCCGCCAGCATGTGAAACATGTCTTTTCTGAACGCCTGTCACAAAAGAATGCGAACAGCTTCGTGGGGTAATCGAGGATGTATCCGGTGCGATAACAATTCCATTATGAGTTATAAAATAGCTGCTTATTTCACTAAATAAGAGTTCATCCTCTGGTATCTCCAGTTTAAATTCGCCCGCAGTAAATGAGTCGTTGTCAGAGATAATATCATCACTGCATGCTATAGCTGCAGGTTCCTGATATCCTGCCGCTGAAACAACGCTGCTAAAAGTTGTGAATATCATGAATGCCAGTAAAACGGATATCCTTTTTTTGCTGCAATTTCTTAACATAATTAATCTCTCCTTTGTCAGATTTTTTGAAGGGTTACTAAAGTTTGAAATAAAAGGTGATTTGATATCTGTGGTTTTCCGTCCTGTTTCATTTGAATTAATAATGAGATGACCATATAATTTTATCTGACTTTCATTTAACAGACAGGATACTTTATAATCACAGTCTAATTCGGCCATTGAGTTAAGTTCCCGTGAAAGTAAATAAGGAAATAACAGATACCAGTGAATGATAATCACAATGTTTCCCAATATTTGTATAAGAGCATCACATTTTTTTATGTGGATGTACTCATGCATCAGAACCAAGCGGATATTTTCAGGCGGGTATCCCACAGGAAATACAACGATTGGTTTAAGAAAACCCAATGTAAACGGAGTAAAGTCACTGTCCATCACCTGAATCCGGATATGTCGTTTTAAAGACAGCTCCTTTCGTACATTTTCACAATGCTCAAGAAGCTCGGAGCCGGGCTGAATGGAATTTACCAGAATTCTTTTTCGTTGTACATTGTAGTTTCTATAATATATTACAAATAGTCCGATTGTTACACAAAACCAGATTATGCCTGCAATTAAAAATATCATTTTGTATTGAGGAAAAACCATGCGGCCATTGGAAAGCTTTTGAATGTATTTTCCCATATTTAGCGGAACCTCAACATTTTCCGGCCGTTTTAACGAAAAAAAACGGTTATCATCCGGCAAGAATTTAAGAAAATTTTTTATTTCGTTGGAAAGCAGAGGAACCGGTAACAGATAAAAGAAAATAGATAGTTTTAGGAGGCGGTACATCCATGTCGGGTATTTGTAATGAAGATGCACTTTATAGCGCAGGAGCAGGTATATTCCAAAGGGAATCGTACCGCCTAGCGCCATAAAAAAAATAAGATTATTCATCCCAAAAAACCTCTAATTCTTTCTTTTGCTCTGGTGTCAGGCTGGGTTTCCCTCCGGAGATGGTCAGCATCAGATTCTGCAGAGAGCCGTCAAACATTTCATTGATGAAACCATCCATCCAGAGCTTTCCATATTCAGCCTGGGCCATAGAGCGCTGGTAGTAGAGCTTATGTCCGATTTTTCGTGTGCGGAGTGCTCCTTTTCTAACCATACGGGTCAAAAATGTCTGAATTGTGTTGGGCGATAATTTTTTTTTACTTATAAAGTTTTGGTAATATTCAATTACTTCTGCAAGAGTATATTCCCGGTTATCTTTCCAGAACATCTGCATTAAGGCGTATTCTGACGTGGATAAGTCATATTTGCAAGGCATAATGTCCCCCCCCCTTTCCTATTTGTATTTTTATACCTACGTTGATGTTTGTAATTTCATTATAAATTATTAATTGTGATTTGTCAAAAAAATTTATAATTCTACAGACAACGATTGTGTCTTATTCCGGATAGACCAGTCTTTCCGGACGAATGTCATACAGAACTTCATCCAGATATTTTTTAGCCAGGTATTTTGCCATACCGAGGTTCATATCCAGATAATTTCCGCAGTCCTTGGCAGAAGCGCCCGGGATATCTCCGGCAAAGTCACGGATGAATTCAAAGGTTTCTGTCATAAGCGGGACAATATCTTTGGACTCGTAATCTCCGTTTAGCAGCAGATAATTTCCGGTGCGGCAGCCCATAGGGCCCCAATAGATCATTTTGGGCCCGAATTCCTTGTGGTTGCGCAGATAAGTGGCAGCCAGATGCTCGATGGTATGCAGCTCTGCCGTATTCATGACAGGCTCCTCGTTGGGGGAGGTCATGCGGATGTCAAAGGTGGTGACAACGCTGTTTCCCACCAGGTCCTTACGGGAAACATAGATGCCTGGCTGGAGCTTTAAATGGTCTATGGTAAAGCTTGCGATTTTTTTCATGGTTGATTCCTCTCTTTCTGAACAGATGGTATGATATCTTCAGTTATTTTAGCAGAGATTCAGGAAAGTTACAAGTAACATGAATAGCGGAATGTCCGGGAGGTTTTGTCTCTGCTTCCGCTTACGGAAAACAGGACGTGGACAAATGAATGCAATTCCAAATAGTCTGTGCATCAATCCTTTTGCTCGTTAATTTCCGGCGATTTCGGGTGGAATATATCTCTTAGCCGCTGATTGACTTTATTTCTATAGAATGTTAAACTGTTTTTGAGAAATGACGGAATATTGGAGGAGAAATTATGATCAACGGGAAGAAAATATTATTCAGTGGTATGCAGGCAACCGGGAACCTGACCTTGGGCAATTATCTGGGGGCTTTGAAGAACTGGCTGACTTTAAGTGATGAATATGAATGCTTTTACAGTGTCGTGGATATGCACTCGATTACCATCCGGCAGGACCCTGCGGAGCTTCGTAAAAGAGCCAGGAATTTGCTGACTCTGTATATTGCGGCAGGTCTGGACCCGGAGAAGAACTGTATTTATTATCAGTCTCATGTATCCGGACATGCGGAGCTTGCATGGATTCTCAACTGCTATACTTATATGGGAGAGCTGAATCGTATGACGCAGTTCAAGGACAAATCAGCGAAGCATGCGGATAATATCAATGCCGGATTGTTCACGTATCCGGTGCTCATGGCTGCGGATATTCTGCTTTATCAGGCAGATGTGGTTCCGGTAGGTGTGGATCAGATGCAGCATCTGGAGCTGTCCAGGAATGTGGCGGAAAGATTTAACAATATTTACGGAGATGTTTTCACAGTGCCGGAGGCCTATATCGGCAAAGTCGGCGCCAGGATCATGAGTCTGCAGAATCCCTCAAAGAAAATGTCGAAGTCCGATGAGAACCCGAACGGCAGTATTTATCTTATGGATGATACGGATACAATCATGCGCAAATGCAAGAGAGCCGTGACAGATTCGGAGGGATGTATCTGCTATCGTGACGAGCAGCCGGGAATCAAGAACCTGATCGACATTTACAGTGCATGTACAGGCAAAACTCCGGACGAAACAGTCAAAGAGTTTGAGGGCAGGGGGTATGGTGAGCTGAAGCCGGCGGTAGGAGAGGCTGTTATCAGCGTTCTGAAGCCATTGCAGGACGAGTTTGCAAGACTCAGCAGGGACAAAGCTTTTATTGACTCCATAATCAGAGAAAACGCAGAAAAGGCGAATTATTATGCAGCAAAAACTCTGCGCAAGGTGCAGCGTAAGGTTGGTTTTCCGGACAGAATCCGTTAAATCTGAACTTTCTGTGAAAAGAATTGTAATTTATACGGAAGCATGTATAATGAATGCTTAACAACCAGGAAATGGGAATGCAGAAACGGAGGAAATCAAATGAAACATAGGTTTTTGGCAATGGTATGCGCAGGTGTTTTGACCGCTGGCCTTCTTACAGGCTGTACGGGCAGTGAAGAAAAAGAAAATACGAAGACAGAAGCAGAGGATACTGCGAAGACAGAAGAAGATACTGCCGGGGAAGAAGATACAGAAGCAGAGGTATTGGAGGAGGAAGATAATGCAGTGCGGGAGCCGGTAGATGAGGAGACTGCAGAAGCCGCAGGGTTTACGGATGGAGATGAGGATACGGATGCAGAAGAGGCGGATAAGGAAGAAGCCGGAGAAACTGTACTGGATACGGATGCAGCCTTAAGCGGCAAGCATCATGTACAGATCAGCATTAAGGACTACGGCACGATAGAGGTTGAGCTGGATGCGGATACTGCTCCCATCTCCGTAACAAATTTTGTGAAGCTGGTACAGGAAGACTTTTATGATGGATTGACTTTCCACAGGATCATGGATGGCTTCATGATGCAGGGCGGAGACCCGAATGGCGATGGAACCGGCGGCTCCGAAGATACGATCAAGGGAGAGTTTTCCAGCAATGGTGTGGAGAATGACATTTCTCATGTCAGAGGTGTGATTTCCATGGCACGTGCCACTGATCCGGACAGCGCAAGCTCTCAGTTCTTTATTGTACAGTCCGACAGTGATTTCCTGGACGGGGATTATGCGGCCTTCGGACATGTAACAGAAGGCATGGAGGTTGTGGATACGATCTGTAAGGAGGCAGAGCCCGTAGACAACAACGGCACGATCAAGGCTGAAGAGCAGCCGGTCATTGAGAGCATTCAGGTTTTGGATTAAGCTGTTTTGGCAGCCGGAGAGAGTCTTCGGCTGCCAAAGTATTTATAGCTTGATGACCAGTACAGGAATGGGTGGATGATTCGGCCGGTTGTAGTAATCGCTTTTGATGACCAGATATTTCCCGGAATCAAGACCTTTCAGCCAGGAGAGAACGGCATCCCGTTCTGCGAAGCCGGAATCTCCTCCGCTGTAGATACAGAGTGACAGAAGCCCGCCTTTTTTCAGCAGGGTAAGCGCCTGTTTCATAGCCTCGATGCTGGTGGCGCTTTGGGTCGCTTTTGTATGGTCACCGCCCGGCAGATAGCCGAAATTAAAGACTGCACAGCTTACGGAATCCGGCTGTGCATATGCGGAAAGCCTGGCATGGGATTCCAGATACAGCGTATAATTAAGGGGAGCGTTTGCAGCAAGCAGGCGCTTTTTTGTGTTTTCCAATGCTGTTTCCTGGATATCAAAGGCAAGCACATGCCCTGCTTCGCCGCAGAGCCGGGAGAGGAGAAGGGTATCATTTCCGTTTCCCATAGTCGCATCTATACAGATATCCCCTGGCTTTACCTGTTCTTCAATAAAACGGGCGCACCATTTGGTGATTTGATAATTTTCCATAAGAACCCTCCCAAATTGTATGATGCATTCTATTATATAGGATAGGAGAAAGGAAATGGTGTATAAAAATACAAACACAGAAAAAATCCGTTGCATTTTTATAGTGGATTGTTCTATAATGGAGCAGATATGAAGGCTGTCAGAGCAGGGAGGAAATCCGAATGTTAAAAGGAAAAACCGTTCTTCTGGGCGTAACCGGAAGCATTGCGGCGTATAAAACAGCATATCTGGCAAGTGCGCTGAAGAAGCTGCATGCAGAGGTTCACGTGCTTATGACAAAGAACGCCACAAACTTTATCAGTCCGATCACCTTTGAGTCTCTGACCGGCAATAAATGCCTGGTAGATACCTTTGACAGAAATTTCCGGTTTCAGGTAGAGCATGTGGCGCTTGCCAAGCAGGCAGACGTCGTGATGATCGCGCCGGCCAGCGCCAATGTGATTGGGAAGCTTGCACACGGAATTGCGGACGATATGCTGACAACTACCGTTATGGCGTGTAAATGCAGGAAATTTCTTGCGCCTGCCATGAATACCAATATGTTCGAAAATCCGATCGTGCAGGATAATCTGGCTATTCTGGAACACTATGGGTACAAGGTGATTGCGCCTGCCTGCGGATATTTGGCGTGCGGAGATACCGGAGCCGGGAAAATGCCGGAGCCGGAGACTTTGCTTCCGTATATTCTCAGGGAAATTGCATTTCCAAAGGATCTGAAGGGCAAAAAAATCCTTGTAACAGCAGGGCCTACCCAGGAGGCGATTGATCCGGTACGCTATATCACCAATCATTCCTCAGGGAAAATGGGCTATGCACTGGCAAAAATGGCAATGCTGCGCGGCGCCGATGTCACGCTGGTCAGCGGACGAACGGCAATTGAACCGCCTCCCTTTGTCAGACTGATTCCGGTCACGACAGCCCGTGAGATGTTCGAGGCTGTGACTTCTGTAAGCGCAGAGCAGGATATCATCATCAAGGCGGCAGCCGTGGCGGATTACAGGCCATCCCGTGTCAGTGAGGAAAAGGTCAAAAAGCACGATGGAGAGATGAACATAGAATTAGAAAAAACAGATGATATTCTGCAGTATTTGGGGGACCATAAACTTCCCGGACAGTTTTTGTGCGGATTTTCCATGGAAACCCGGAACATGCTAGGTAATTCCAGGGCCAAGCTGGTGAAAAAGCATTTGGATATGGTTGCTGCCAATAATCTGAAGGTGGCAGGCGCCGGATTCCGGGGCGACACCAATGTAATAACCCTGATTACACAGGATGAGGACGTTTCACTCCAGCTCATGAGCAAGGAGGATGCAGCCAATGCCATTCTGGATAAAATTATTTCTCTTACAGAGGAAAATGAAAAGTAACCCGTTCACCAAGGAAGCGGGTAAATAAAATTTTCCATGCCCGCTGTTCCAGCACCGTATTGTATCCCGCAAGGGAATGATAACAAGGAGGATCACAACATGAAAACAAATCAAAAAACAACACAGCTCACAATGCTCGGTCTGATGACTGCAATTCTTCTGCTGATGGCTTATACCCCATTGGGTTATCTGAACATCGGCCCTCTGGCAATTACTTTTAATGTAATTCCCGTTGCAATCAGTGCCATTACCTTAGGACCTGCAGGCGGTGCGGTCGCAGGTGCCGTCTTTGGACTTACCAGCTTTCTGCAGTGTATAGGAGTTGGCGGTACAAGTGCCATGGGTGTCGTGCTCTTTGAGATCAGCCCGGTTCTTGCTTTTATCCAGAGATTCGTACCGCGTGTACTGGACGGATTCCTGCTCGGCTATATTTTCAATGGTGTCCGCAGACGTCATAATATTTATGTTTCCTGTGCAGTAACCGGATTTTTTTCCGCATTTTTAAATACGGCTTTCTTTATGCTTGCTCTGGTCGGACTGTTCGGCAATACGGAATATGTACAGGGACTTATGGGTGGAAAAAACGTCATTGTATTTATCTGCACCTTTGTCGGCATCAATGCGGTCTGTGAAATGCTGTCAGCAACGATTTTGACCGGCGCAGTAGGGGCTGCTTTATATAAAGCCAGATTTATTCCTGCCGTAAAACAGAAGTCACAGACTGCCTGACTGAAAAATAACAAAACCGGTAGCTGCATAATTTGGAGGAGCTTATGATTTTAGCAATCGATATCGGAAATACCAACATTGTGGTAGGATGTATTGACAAAGAAAAAACATATTTCATAGAGAGGCTTTCCACTGTCCGTACGAAGACAGAGCTGGAATATGCCGTGGATCTAAAGACGATTTTGGACATCTATCATATTAAGCGCACGGAGCTGGAAGGCTGTATTATTTCTTCCGTAGTGCCGCAGATCACCAACATTGCGAAGCTGGCTGCCGAGAAGATTCTGAAAAAGGAAGTCATGGTTCTGGGGCCCGGAGTGAAGACAGGACTCAATATTATGATGGATCATCCGGGACAGCTTGGTGCGGATCTGGTGGCGGATGCGGTTGCCGGACTTTCTGAATATCCGGTTCCTCTGATCATCATCGATATGGGAACTGCAACGACTGTATCAGTGGTAGATGAGAAGAAGCACTATATCGGAGGAATGATTCTTCCTGGCGTGCAGGTGTCGCTGGATGCGCTGACTGCCCATGCTTCTCAGTTGGGCGGAATCGGCATTGATGCGCCGAAGCGGATCATCGGCAAAAATACGGTAGAATGTATGAAGAGCGGAGTGCTCTACAGCAGTGCAGGTGCGCTGGATGGAGTGATTGACAGAATTGAATCAGAGCTCGGAAAGCCTGCGACGGTACTGGCAACCGGAGGCCTGGCGAAGAAGATCATTCCTTACTGCAGGAAGAAGATCATTCTGGATGAGGACCTGCTTCTGAAAGGGCTTCTTGTGATTTACGAAAAAAATAAATAATATTTAGGGAGAGATATCTGCTCTTCCCCGCATCAGCCTGCGGGGAGGAGCTTCTTCTTTTTATAAGCATAATAAATGATAAACAGAATTGCTGTGGTAATCCAGGTTACCGGATAATTGATAATAACCATATTCAGAGAAGGATGCAGCGGCACCACAAAGAAAATCCACGCGATCCTGAGAAAGCAGACACCGAACATAGTCAGAAGCATCGGGATAATGACATCGCTGACTCCCCGGAGTGCACTGGACAGTACCTCGGTAAAAACAAAAACCGCATAGCAGGGCGTGATCAGCCTCAGCATGTCGGAGCCAATCCGTATTACATTTCTGTCCTCCGTAAAAATATGAAACAGAGGCTGACGAAGCACAATCAAAAAGGCAGTCAGAAAAATGGATACCACAAAGTCCATTCCCATGCAGACATAAACGCTCTTTCGTATCCTGTCATATTTTCCGGCTCCGTAATTCTGACCCACAAAGGTTGTAATTGCGACTCCGAAGGCGCCGCTTGTCATCCAGAATATAGCGTCCAGTTTCCCGTAAGCAGCCCATGCTGCAGTCGTATCCGTACCGTAGACGTTTACCGCAGCCTGGATGATGATATTGGATAAGTTGTACATGACGGACTGGAGCCCTCCCGGAAGTCCTACATAAAGCTCGTTTTTTAAAACCCTTCGATGAAAACGGATTTCCCGCAATTTAAGCTGATAGATGTCATCCGATTTCATAAGTGCCCTGGTAACCAGAAATGCGCTGAATGCCTGAGCAATGACCGTTGCAGCGGCCACACCTGCAACGCCGAGATGCAGGACGAAAACCATAAGCAGATCCAGAGCAATGTTCAGAAGACAGCAGATGATCAAATAGCAGAGCGGCCTTTTGGAATCACCCAGTGCCCGGAGGATACCGGAACCGATATTATAAATAAACATAAAGAGAATGCCGGCGAAATAAATCCTCAGGTAAGAAGCGGAAGGCGCAAGCAGCTCTTCGGGAGTATTCATTTGTCTTAGGAGTACAGGAGAGAGCAGAAGCCCGGGTATCATGATCAGAATGCTGCCTGCAATGGAAAAGGCATATGCCGTATGAATACTTCTGTTGAGATTTTTCTGGTCTTTTGCTCCGTAAAACTGCGAGATAATGACGCCTGCACCTGCACTGAGCCCTGTAAAAAAGCCAACCACCAGGTTGACGATCTGTCCGGCAGAACCGCCGACACTGGCAAGGGCTTCCTTCCCTACGAACCGTCCTACGATTACCATGTCAACAGTATTATAAAATTGCTGGAAAAAGGTCCCCAGTAAAATGGGAAAGAAAAAGAAGAGAAGCTGTTTCCAGATGACCCCTTCTATGATTTGATTTTCGTTATTTGTCTGTGCTTTCATTTTTAAAGCTCTCCTTATTACAAAATGCCTGTGAAAGATCATCCGGAACCGGGGCTGTGAAGAGGAGTGATTCGCCGGTTACGGGATGAGAAAATTCCAGTTGGTAGGAATGCAGCGCCTGGCGGCGGATTTTGCTGTATTCCGGATAGTACAGATAATCTCCGGGAAGGGGATATCCAAGGTATTTCATATGTACCCGTATCTGGTGGGTGCGCCCTGTTTCCAGCCGTATTGCCAGCAGCGAATAACCGTTGTTTACGGCAAGGCGTTCATAGTGCGTAACGGCTGCCTCTCCGGTTTCAAAGTTGACTTCACGTTCGATTGCAGAACCGCTCTTTCGGGCAATCGGCGCAGAAACAGTTCCCTGTTCTGGCGGAACGCCATGAACAACGGCAAGGTATGTACGGTGTATCTGACGGTTCCGCATCTGCCCGGAAAGCCGGGCGGCGCAAAAAGCGTTTTTGGCCAGGATCAGAGCGCCCGTGGTATCCCGGTCCAGCCGGTTGATACAGCGGTAAACAAAGGCTTCCCCCATAGAGGCATAATAATAAGCGACACCGTTTGCCAATGTATTTTCATAATTTCCCTGGGAAGGATGGATGGGCATATCTGCCGGTTTGTTTAAAACCAGAATGTCTTCATCTTCAAAAAGGATTTTTAAATCCATGGGTACGGGCAGAATGTGTTCGGATGCTCCTGTCTCCAGCAGCCGGATGCAGAGGACATCCCCCTCCTTCAGAAGCGTACGGCCATAACCCCGCTCGCCGTTTAAAAGGATTGCCTCCGGGTCTGCTTTCATGGACGAGAGGATGTGTCCGGTAAAGCCCTGGCTGCGCAGGAATGTAAGAATCTGCATTCCTGTACAGTATTTTGTAATATGGTAAGTAAAAAAACGATTCATAGCTTTCGTATCCCGATTGGGAAACCTCCTGTAAGGCTTCCTATAGAATAACAGACTTTTCCGGGAAATACAAGAAACACAGGTAAGGAATAAATACAGGAAACACAGGCATGGAATAAATTGACTTTTGTCATACAAAATTATATAATAGGTTGCGAAATGATTTTAAAGAAAAAGCATCGTCAGGAAGCAGGCGGAAATCCTGCGCAAGTCCGTTACTGTGAGAGCCAGATACTGGATGCTTTTTGGGGTTCGGAATGACCTGCGGCAACCGGGAAATTCAGATTTTTTGGAGAGTTTTGTTGTCATGACAAAGCTCTTTTTTGGAGGAAAGCATGGGGCAGAAGACCGGTCTGGAAGACTGTTATGTCATCCGCAATCAGAAGAAAATGCGTTTTGGTTATACCACAGGCTCCTGCGCCGCAGCGGCATGTAAGGGAGCTGTTCATATGCTTTTGGGAGGCGGGACATTAGAACAGGTGGAGCTGATGACGCCCAAGGGAATCCTGCTTCATCTTAAGCTTCATGATGTGCAAAGGGAGCAGCATGCAGTATCCTGTGCAGTGAAAAAGGATGCGGGGGACGATCCGGATACCACAAACGGAATCCTTGTGTATGCCCGTGCGGAGAGGCTTGGGGACTGTCCAAAAGCCGATGAGGATGAAACGTCCTCCGCACGTATTCTGATAGATGGAGGAGACGGCGTAGGGCGTGTGACAAAGCCGGGGCTCTCGCAGAAAGTCGGGGAAGCGGCAATCAATCCTGTGCCCAAAGCCATGATTCTTAAGGAGGCCAGGGAAGCAGCCGGTCAGTACGGCTACGGGGGCAGACTGAAAATTACGGTTTCTGTACCGCAGGGGGCGGAGATCGCAAAAAAAACCTTCAATCCCAGGCTTGGGATCGAGGGCGGTATTTCTATTTTGGGAACCAGCGGAATTGTGGAGCCCATGAGTGAAAGAGCTCTGATCGAGAGCATTCGCGTGGAAATGAAGCAGCACGTAGTCCGGGGAGAGGAATATCTTCTGGTCACTCCGGGAAATTATGGGGCCGAATATCTTCGGGAGCATATGCGGCTGCCCTTTGAAAGGAATATCAAATGCAGCAATTATGTGGGAGAAACCATTGATATGGCGGTGGATATGGGAGCAAAGGGAATCCTGTTTGTTTCCCATATCGGGAAGTTCGTAAAGGTGGCAGCGGGGATTATGAATACCCATTCCCACAGTGCGGATGGGCGCATGGAGGTGCTTGCCTCCAATGCCATACGTGCAGGAGCAGACTTAGCGTGTGCCAGGGCAATACTTTCCTGCAGCACCACGGATGAGGCATTGGGTATTCTTGAGAAGCATGGTATCCTGAAAGAGACCATGAAGGAAATTACAGATAGAATACAGTTTTATCTAAACCACCGTTCTTATGAACAGATTCTTCTGGGAGCTGTGATCTTTTCAAATGTACAGGGATATCTTGGACAGACAAAGGATGCCGAAAAGCTGATGCAAAGGCTTTCCGATCCCGGTTGATCTGCCGTCGGGCAGACAGAAAGCCATAATATTTATAAATCCAATATAAATCAATAAAAGGAGTTACTATGAGAGGAAAATTGTATGGAGTAGGAGTAGGACCGGGAGACCCGGAGCTTCTTACCCTAAAAGCACTTCGCCTGGTAAAGGAGGCGGATATCATTGCAGTACCCGGAGAGAATCCCAGGGAAAGTGTTGCTTATCAGATCGTAAAGGGCGCATATCCCCAATTGGAGCAGAAGGAGCTTCTGGCAGTCCCCATGCCTATGACCAAGGACCCCATGAAGCTGGAGGAATCCCACAGTAAGGGAGCCGAACTGGTTCGGGCAGAGCTTGACAGGGGGCGGCAGGTTGTTTTTGTGACACTGGGAGATCCGACTGTGTATTCTACTTATATCTATATTCACAAACGAATCTGTGATTTGGGCTATGATACGGAGATTGTCAGCGGTATCGCCTCTTTCTGCGCAGTGTCAGCCAGATTAAATACCGGGCTTGTGGAAAAGGCAGAGCCTCTCCATGTAATTCCTGCTTCTTATCAGATTGAGGATGCAATGAAGCTTCCCGGAACGAAGGTTCTGATGAAAGCAGGCAAAAAAATGAAGGATGTGAAAGCTCAGATGCTGGAAATGGGTGCGGAGGGCATGATGATCGAAAACTGCGGAATGCCGGACGAAAAAATATATCACAGCATTGAGGAAATTCCGGAAACGGCGGGTTATTACTCATTGATCATTGTAAAAGAAAAAGGAGAATAGACAATGGTTCATTTTGTGGGAGCAGGACCGGGAGCACCGGATCTGATAACAGTAAGAGGAAAACAGTACCTGGAAGAGGCGGATGTGATCATTTATGCGGGTTCTCTGGTAAATCCTCAGCTTTTGGAATATACGAAGGATGTCTGTACGATTCATAACAGTGCCAGGATGACGCTGGAAGAGGTCATCTCTGTAATAGAAAAGGCAGAAGCAGAAGGAAAGACCACAGTGCGCTTACATACAGGAGATCCATGTCTGTACGGGGCGATCAGAGAGCAGATGGATATTCTGGATGAAAAGGGGATTGCCTATGATTCCTGTCCGGGTGTAAGTTCTTTCTGCGGGGCAGCAGGTGCGTTGAATCTGGAGTATACGCTTCCGGATATTTCCCAGAGCGTCATCATTACCAGAATGGAGGGAAGGACCCCGGTTCCATCTAAGGAGAGCATTCAGTCCTTTGCGGCTCATGAGGCGACTATGGTGGTATTTTTGAGTACCGGAATGCTGGAAGAGCTGAGCCGGAGGCTGATTGAGGGCGGTTATCGGGAAGATACGCCGGCCGCAATTGTGTATAAGGCCACCTGGGAGGATGAGAAGAAGTTTCTCTGTACGGTGGGTACTCTGGCGCAGACAGCAAGGGAGCAGCAGATTACGAAAACCGCGCTCATGATCATCGGAGATGTGGTCAAAGCGGCGCATTATGACCGTTCCAGGCTGTATGACCCCGGATTCACGACAGAATTCCGTAAGGCAAGCAAAGAAAATGAGAATGCTTGAAATAAAGCTTAGAAAAGGCAGGCTTTCATGAAAATTTCCATGATCTGTTTCAGTCTGACAGGACAGCAGACGGGCGAACGTCTGGCAGAGGGACTGCGTGCAGGGAAGCATCAGGTTACCCTGGAATGGAAAAGTAAATATTTGCCGGATTCGATTTCCCAAAATACCGGGAGCTGGGCGCGGCAGCAGTTTTTGCAGTCAGATGGGATTGTTTTTATTGGCGCCTGCGGAATTGCAGTGCGCAGCATTGCACCTTCGGTTGCAAGCAAAAAATCAGACCCCGCAGTGCTGGTGATCGATGAGTGCGGAAAATTTGTGATCTCTCTTCTTTCCGGTCATTTGGGAGGAGCCAATGCACTTGCACTTGAAGCAGCAGAGATTCTGGAGGCGCAGCCGGTTGTGACAACGGCTACGGATCTGCATGGCAGATTTGCAGTGGATGTGTTTGCAAAGCAAAATGGCTGTGCACTCTTTCATATGAAGGCTGCAAAGGAGGTCTCCGCTGCTCTTCTTGCAGGGAAAACAGTTGGATTTTACAGTGATGTACCCTGGGAGGGAGCGCTTCCCAAGGGGCTGGTTCCCTGTGACAGACAGGGTCTGCCGCTTGGGAAGGAGATCGGGAGGCCGGACCTTGGCATTGCAGTCAGCATTTTTGAGGAATGCCTTCCGTTTGCTTCGACTGTCCAGGTAGTGCCCAGGATCGTGGCCCTTGGACTGGGCTGCCGCAGGGGAAAGGATGCGGAAGGGATTTTAAAGGCTGTGGAGGAACGGCTTAAGGAAAGCGGCATTTACAGAGAGGCGGTCGTATGTATGGCGAGGATTGATTTAAAAAAGGATGAGCCGGGTATCCTGGTATTGGCAGAAAAGTGGAAGCTTCCGTTTGTCGCCTTTGGGGAGGAAGCGCTGTTGAAGGTTCCGGGAGAGTTTACGGCTTCTTCTTTTGTGAAGCAGGTGACCGGTGTAGAGAATGTCTGTGAGCGGAGTGCGGTCCTTGCCTCCGGCCGGGGAACACTCATTCAGAAAAAAACAGGAAAAAATGGTGTGACGACTGCTCTGGCAGTACGGGATTGGAGGATACGCTTTGAATAAAATATATGTAGTTGGAATCGGGCCTGGTGCTTATGAGCAAATGACAGGGAAAGCAATCCAGGCATTGCAGGACAGTGATGTGATTATCGGTTACACGGTGTACGTGGACCTGGTAAAGGAGCACTTTCCGGGCAAAGAGTTTATGACCACACCCATGAAAAAGGAAGTGGACCGCTGCGTTCTGGCTTTTGAAGAAGCAAAAAAGGGCGGAACGGTGTCCATGATCTGCAGCGGTGATGCAGGCGTATACGGAATGGCAGGACTGATGTATGAGGTCGGCGTGAATTATCCGGAAATTGAGCTTAAAATCATCCCTGGAGTGACCGCCGCAGCCGGAGGTGCAGCAGTTCTGGGAGCTCCGTTGATCCATGATTTCTGTCTGATCAGCTTAAGTGACCTTCTGACTCCCTGGGAGAAGATCGAGGCACGGCTTCTGGGTGCTTCACAGGCGGATTTTGTCATTTGTCTCTACAATCCTTCCAGCAGAAAGCGCCATGATTATCTTAAGAAGGCCTGTGATCTGATGATGCAGTATAAAGCTCCGGATACGGTCTGCGGGATTGTGTCGCAGATCGCAAGAGAGGGAGAGACAGCGAAGGTCCTGACCTTAAAAGAGCTGCGCGACACACCGGTGGATATGTTTACCACCGTCTTTATCGGAAATTCTCAAACGAAGGAGATCGGCGGTAAAATGGTAACGCCAAGAGGTTATCAAAATGTATAAAGTTCTTGTTTTTGCGGGAACCACGGAGGGCTATGCCATATGCCGGTTCCTGTCAAAAAATCATATTCCGGTTTATGCCTGCGTGGCAACCGGCTATGGAAGCAGGTCCCTGAAAGAGAGCGCTTATCTGAAGGTCAGTGCAAAGCGTCTGACAGGTGAAGAGATGGAAGCGCTGTTTCATGAGGTACAGCCGGAGCTTATTCTGGATGCAACGCACCCTTACGCGGCTGTTGTGACGGAGAACATCCGGGAAGCCTGTGCACATGCGGGGCTGCCCTGTCAGAGAGTGCTCCGGGAGGAGGGCCGTCAGACAGAGGATGCTGTCTATGTGGAAAGCATGGAGGCAGCAGCAGAATATCTGAAAGGGACAGAAGGAAATGTTCTTTTGACAACCGGAAGTAAGGAGCTGAAAGTTTTTACACAGCTTCCGGATTATCAGGACAGACTTTACGCCAGAGTGCTCTCTCTGCCTTCTGTTATGGAAGCCTGCAGTGCGCTTGGCCTGGAGGGAAAGCACCTGATCGGTATGCAGGGTCCTTTTTCTATGGAAATGAATGCGGCAATGCTCCGTCAGTATGATTGCCGTTATCTTGTAACGAAGGATTCAGGCAGGGCAGGAGGCTTTTGGGAGAAGATCGAGGCTGCGCTTTCCTGTGGGGCGGTTCCTGTGATCATCGGTCGTCCGCTCATTGAAACCGGCATTTCCCTGAAGGAGTGCAAAAAGCTCCTGTCCGAGAGATTTGGCATTCGGTCGAAGCCGCACGTGACGCTTCTCGGGATCGGTATGGGAAGTGAGGGTACGCTGACTGTAGAAGGAAGACGTGCCGTTGACAGAGCAGACCTTCTGATCGGGGCTTCCCGTATGGTGGAGGCGGTAAGAAAGCCGCATCAGGATGTTTTTATGGAATATCGAAGCGAGAAGATTGGAGAGTATATCAATCTTCACCGTGAATATGAAAATATTGTGATAGTCTTATCGGGAGATGTGGGATTTTACAGCGGTGCCAAAAAGCTTCTGGAGCTTTTGGGAGAGGAGACGGAGGTGCTCTGCGGAATTTCTTCCGTTGTTTATTTTATGGCGAAGGTGGGACTTTCCTGGGACGATGCCAGGATTGTCAGTGCTCATGGAAAAAGCTGCAATCTGGTTTCACTGATACGCCACAATCCCAAGGTATTTGCCATTCTTGGAACAAGAGATGGAGCTGCCAGGCTGGCACAGAAGCTGGTGTATTACGGCATGGGGGAGGTCCTGCTTTATGTGGGCGAAAACCTTTCTTACGAAAATGAGAAGATTTTTGTGAAGCCTGCGAAGGAATTGACGGATTATGAGGGAGATGCCCTGAGTGTTGTCTGTGCATATCACGCAGCGGCAGTACCGATGTCTGCAACTCACGGTGTGAGGGATGAGGCTTTTATCCGGGGAAGGGCGCCGATGACAAAGGAGGAGGTGCGCACGGTATCTCTGGCGAAGCTCGGGCTTACGGAAACCTCCGTCTGTTATGATATAGGGGCAGGAACCGGCTCTGTGTCTGTGGAAATGGCACTTCGCGCTGTAGAGGGCAAGGTCTGTGCCATTGAAAAAAAGGAAGAGGCTGCACAGCTTCTGGAGGAAAACAAGCGAAAATTTGCGGTGGATAATCTGGAGGTCATCCGGGGAACTGCGCCGGAAGCACTAAAAGAGCTTCCAACGCCGACACATGCCTTTATCGGCGGTTCTTCGGGTAATCTGAAGGAAATTGTAGAATTGCTGCTTCAGAAGAATGAGAATGTTAGGATTGTGATCAACTGCATCACTCTGGAAACAGTTGCGGAGGCACTGCACACGATCAAAGAATTCGGCTTCACGGAGACGGATATTGTACAGATGAGCGTGTCCAAATCCAGGGAGCTGGGGCGTTATCATATGATGATGGGAGAAAATCCGATCTATATCATTACCTGCCGGAAATACACTGTTTAGAAGAGAGGAGAACATCGGATGAAGATTCCAAGAATCCTTTTGGCAGCAGGAGCCAGCGGAAGCGGAAAAACCCTGATCACCTGCGGACTTTTGCAGGTATTGGCAAACCGGGGCAAAAAAGCGGCATCCTTTAAATGCGGCCCTGATTACATTGACCCTATGTTTCACAGCCGTGTGATAGGAACAAGCTCCGGAAATCTGGACACTTTCTTTACTTCCAGAGAACGGACCCGGTATCTGCTTGGCATCAATGCCGCGGATTGTGATATCGCGGTTATGGAAGGGGTTATGGGATATTATGATGGCGTCGGAGGGATCACCTCCCGGGCAAGCGCTTATGACCTGGCAGATGCGACGGATACCCCGGTGGTGCTGATTGTGAACAGCAAGGGAATGAGTGTTTCCCTGGCTGCCTATGTGAAGGGCTTTTTGGAATACAAAGAAAACAGCCATATTCAGGGTGTGATTCTGAATCAGATGTCTCCGATGCTTTATCCGAGGATGAAGAAGCTACTGGAAGAAGAGCTGGGGATTGCCGTGCTTGGATATGTGCCGAAGGCGGAGGAATGTGTGATTGAGAGCCGCCATCTTGGGCTTGTACTTCCGGAAGAGATTCCGGAATTAAAGGAGCGCCTTTTAAAGCTTGCGGAGGTCTTGGAGAAATCCCTGGATATAGAAGGGATTTTGGCATTGGCCTCGAAGGCCGGGGAATTGCGGGCACCGGAAGAGCTGTACAGTGAAGACCCGGTATTTTCCTACAGAGCTTCGAAGCCCATACGCATTGGAGTGGCGGATGATGAGGCTTTCTGTTTCTTCTATCAGGATAATTTCCGCCTTCTTCAGGAGATGGGGGCGGAGCTGGTGCATTTTTCTCCTCTTCATGACGGACGGCTTCCGGATGGGCTGGATGGACTTTTGCTTTATGGCGGGTATCCGGAGCTGCATGGGAAGGTACTGGAAGAGAATGTATCCATGCGGGAGGCGCTGGCAGCGGCTCTGCGCGGGGGAATGCCCGGTATGGCAGAATGCGGCGGATTCATGTATCTTCATGAGGAAATGGAAGGAATGGACGGCAAAATGTACAAAATGGCAGGTGTGATTCCCGGCAGGGTATTCCGGACGCGGAGGCTTGGACGGTTCGGGTATGTTACGCTTACGCAGAATCCAAAGAGTATGAAACCAGAGACCGCTCACGAAGACGGCAAAGCAGCGGATGCAGCAGGCCCGGAGCAGAGGTTTTTCGGCTCAGAGCTTATGGGAGAAATTCCTGCCCATGAATTTCATTACTTTGATTCTGCAAACTGCGGGGATGCCTTTTATGCGTCAAAGCCCGGGAGCGGCCGGGGCTGGAACTGCATGCATGCGGCCGGGAGACTCCTCGCAGGCTTTCCGCATCTGTATTATTACGGGAATCCCCGGGTTCCGAAGCGGTTTCTGGAAAATTGCCTGAAATATCAGGAGGAACGACAGGCTTCAGAAACAGAAGGAGAATAAGATATAAGACGAAGAGGTAAGGCAAATGAACCATACGATCG
>URVB01000022.1 GCA_900551075.1 uncultured Blautia sp.
TCTTTTTTTTTTTTTTTTTCCAGTATTTTGTATTTTCTCCGCCGCGTTTTCCCCCCCGCCGCTACAGGCGGTGAATCTAATCCCCGTCGTCAGAATAGGCATCCTCTTCCATATATTCTTCCGTATCTTCTTCCGTATCTTCTTCCGTATCCTCTGCGGTATTCGGATTGGGGCCGATATAATTGCCTTCCCGGTCGTACTCACCGCTTCCGGTATAGCCGCCTTCTTCATTATAGCCGCCCTTCCAGTCGCCGTTGGCATCCATTGTTTCCTGCGTGGGAGCAGGTCCGACATAATTCAGATATTCATCATATTCGCCGCTTCCGGTATAATCGCCCTCTTCATCATAACCGCCTACCCAGTTCTCAAGCGCATAATCCAGTTCTGTCATCGGCTTCGGTCCTACGTGCCTGCCATTTTCGTCATACTCGCCATCTCCGGTGTAATCACCGTTTTCATCGTAGCCGCCGTTCCAATTTGCCGCAGTAATTTCCTCTTCCTCACGTTCAAAGGTTATGGTCTTATTACTGTCTGTCACATTTTCCATGTGCAGAATTCCCTTTTCTCCGGCAATCTTCGGCAAGATGGCAATCACTCTTGCCATCTTATCCTCCAGGTAAACATCCTTGCCGAGCTGAACGGTAATATCCCCATAAACAAGACTGATCTGATAGCTTTCGTCAAATACGATATGATCCGGTATCATCTCATTTTTTGAAAAGATTGTTGCCAGGGCCACCGCCGTATTCAATACGGTTGTCCCTTTTATCGGCAGCTTTTCATTCATAACCACATGATTTACCTGAATTCCATCAAAATACGGCACTTTTTCATCCCTGATCCTGGAGCCCTCGATAAAAATACCGTTCCTGTCAAAATATATATAGCTGTCCAAATACGGAATACAGCCTACCGGCTGTTTTTCCTTTACACTGATGACAATTGTATTCCTGTTCATCTGCGTTACACTGAAGCCCTCCACAAACGGAACCTCCTCCGTATTGTTCGTTGTATAGAGCATTGGTGCCAAAACAGAGTTGGAAGCCAACGGCCCTCGAAGAATCATCTCCTTTATCTCAGCTTTGGAATAATGGCTGCTTCCCATAACCTCCACATGTTCTACTCTATAATAAGTAAAAAAGAAGACAATTCCCGCCAAAAGGACTGCCGCCAGACCTCCAATCATCATTTTCCAGGTCTTTTTACTGATTTCTAATTTCTTCCTGTAATTGGATGTTCTCATAAAAACTCATTCCTGTATCTTCTATAATCACACCGCCAAGTGCGGCCAAATCGTCACATATATGTTCATAACCGCGGCGGATAAACGAATATCCCCTCACTGTAGTCATTCCCCTGGCAGCCAGCGCTGCGATCACAAGTGCGGCCCCGCCGCGCAGCTCCTCTGCATAAACCGTACATCCGCGAAGCAGCGGGCATCCCCGTACCCATGCGTCCCTGCCCGCAACCGTAATTCCCGCACCCATGCGATTCAACTCCCCCGCTGCCTTATAGCGGTCTTCAAAAATCTTTTCCCGAATATGGCTCTCTCCCTGTACAGTGGTCAGCACAGCCAGGAGGGGGGACTGCAGATCCGTTGGAAATCCCGGATAGACCTCTGTCTCCAGATAGGAAACCGGAAAGCGCACACAGCTTCCGTCCGCTATTAGTTTACCACTCTTTACTTCATATTGTCCACCCATTTTCCGATATACTTCCAGGAATGCGTCCAGCTCACCCTCCGGAGGATTGGCAATTGTTATTTTGCCCCTGGTGGCTGCCCCTGCACAGAGATAAGTCCCTGCCACAATCCGATCCGGCGGCACCTCCATTTCTCCTCTGCCCAGCCCCGATACACCTGTGATATGGATACAATCTCCTCCATCTCCCTGAATCCCGGCTCCCATCCCCCGCAGATACCTGCAAAGCCACAAAATTTCCGGCTCCCTTGCACAGTTCTTCAGACAGGTTTCCCCCTCTGCCAGAACTGCCGCCAGAATTCCCTGCTCCGTTGCACCCACGCTTCTTTTTGCAAAGGTAATCTCCGCACCTTTCAGTCTTCTGCAGTGTGCTCCAATCACAAAAGCGCCCTCCTCAATGACCGCTCCCAGCTCCCGCAGGGCATACAAATGCAGATCGATCGGCCTCTTCCCGATCACACAGCCTCCCGGATATCCAATGCTGCCTTTTTTATTTCTTCCAAGCATTGCCCCCAGCAATATAACGGAGGAACGCATTTTCCCCGTATGGATACCGCAGATTTCCGTTTTGTCCGCATACGTACAATCCATATAAAGATCATGATCCTCCCACCAGGTTACTGCTCCCAGCTCCCGCAGGATTTTTTCCATACAAAATACATCCGCGATTTTCGGACAGCCTTTCAGGACACTGACTCCCCGATGCAGCAGCGACGCTGCCATCATCGGCAGTGCTGCATTTTTGGACCCCTGTATATGCACGGTCCCGCATAGGGGCACTCCTCCTGCAATGCGAATTTCATCCAATCCATTCACTCCCCGAGGGGACTCTTACGTTTATTGTATGCAGGCGGTCTTCTTCTGTGACTGCTGACACTTAAAGCAAGCCCCATCTCCGCCAGAAGAAATACCACCGATGTACCTCCGTAGCTGACAAACGGCAGCGTAATTCCCGTATTGGGAATCGTATTGGTCACAACTGCAATATTCAATATGACCTGAATCGCCATATGCCCCATGATTCCCGCACAGATCAGTGTTCCCTTAAGATCCATGCTGTGCATGGCAATTACGCACAGCCTCCACAGCAGCAGGCCGAAAACAACGATCAAAAATGCCGCTCCCACAAGCCCCAGCTCTTCACAAATAATTGAAAAAATCATGTCATTCTGGGCCTCCGGCACAAATCCAAGCTTCTGCAGGCTGCTTCCAAGCCCCCTGCCAAATAATCCGCCGCTCCCGATCGCATATAACCCCTGTATGGTTTGGAAGCCTTTTTCATATTTCTCGGGATCTCTCCAGATAGCCAGGCGCTCCAGACGATAACTCTCAGCCGCCAGAAATAAAGCCACAAAGCCTATGCCGGCTCCGCCCAATCCAATAAACTGCATATACTTCGGATTTGATACAAAAATCAGGATTACCCCGATTCCCAGAATGATGATCGCGGTACTTAAGTTGTTGGAACCGACCAGACCGACAATCGGAAGCAGTGTCAGCATAGTGCGGCACATAAACCAAAATCCGGAAGTGTCTTTTTCCGTTCTGTCTATCTGCCATGCCAGAAATAAAATAACTGCTACCTTCGCAAATTCCGAGGGCTGAAAGGAAAGAGGCCCCAAATTCAGCCAACGCTTAGAACCGTTAATCTCCTGACCGAACAAAAGAACTGCTGTCGAAAGCAGCATAGAAAGCAGATATGCCGCAGGTGCCAGGGACGTAAAAAAGCGGTAATCCATACGTGAAACAGCATACATAGCCGCCAGACCGAGCGCTGTTGCGAATAGCTGCTTCTTAAAATAATAAGCAGAGTCATGGAAGCGGACTCTGCCGTTATATTCACTGGTGCTGAACAGAATCACCAGACCAAAGACCACCAAAAGCAGCACAAGTGCCAGCATCGTCATATCTGGTCTTTGGGATTTCGCATCTCCGGACATGGGCCGCCTCCATAAAGCAACGTTATTTATAGATATGAAAAAGCAAGGGGAAGATATGCATAAAACGGCATGCCACTGTTTCCAATGACACGCCGTATCTTTTCTCAGACGTCCGAATTCCTGTAAAATCCACCTCCGGACTCTATAACATCCTTACATATTCCTTAAACATATCCCCGCGCTGCTCGTAATTGTCAAACTGTCCCCAGCTTGCACAGGCAGGGGAAAGCAGTACCGCATCCCCGGGTCTCGCTTTTTCCGCACAGAGCTTCACTGCTTCCTTTAGAGTCTCACAAAGAAGAATATCGTAAAATCCAAGACGCTCTGCCGCCTCCCTGATTTTCTCCTTTGTCTGGCCGATCAGCACCAGATAACGTACCTTTCCGTGAAAAGCATGTATCCATTCATCATAGCAGGAGCCCTTATCATACCCGCCGCCGATCAGCAGTGTCGGACGGTTCATCGCCTCAATGCCCCTGATCGCAGCATCCGGATTGGTTCCCTTGGAATCATTATAATAAGCTACGCCGTTTTTCTCAGTGACATATTCGATCCTGTGCTCCACTGCCGTAAATTCGCAGATGCTCTTACGGATACTGTCCATAGAAACCCCTGCATAATATGCCATTGCAACGGCAGCCATAACATTTTCGATGTTATGCTGTCCCAGAAGCTTCAGCTCCCCGGTTCTCACCACCGGAAGCTCTTCCTTTGCCGTCTTCAGCACGATCCTGTCCCCCTCCAGATAAATACCCTCATCCAGCTTGCGGACACTGGAAAAACAGACGGTCTTCGGCACAATATCTTTTCCGAATTCCCGGAGTACCTCGTCCTCATAATTCAGGACACAGACATCCTCCGGCCGCTGGTTTTTCACGATCAGCTCTTTGACACGGATATATTCCTCCATGGTATGATGACGGTTCAGATGATCCTCCGTAATATTTAAAATTGCACTCACCTTCGGCGCAAATTTTTGAATTGTCTCCAGTTGGAAGCTGCTGATCTCCGCAACTGTTACCGTATCCTCTCTCATTTCCAAAGCTTTGGAGGTATACGGAGTTCCGATATTTCCCACTACAAACACTGAATCTACGGCATCCTGCATAATCTTTCCCAAAAGTGCTGTTGTGGTTGTTTTTCCGTTTGTTCCCGTAATCGCAAGAACTTCCCCTTTTCCCGTCTGATAGGCCAGCTCTACCTCTCCCCAGACAGGCAGCCCCTGCTCATAAAAGCTCTTCACAAGCGGAATATCCGTGGGAACGCCAGGACTCAACACTACCAAATCCAGGCTCTTTTGCACTTCCTTGGGCAGCTCCCCCGCATAAACCTCCAGCTCATAATTTCCCCGGGTTTTATGTACCACAGAAGCTTTATCTATTTCTGCATTGCCATCATAAATCACCGGACAGGCTCCCACCTGGCCAAGTAAATCCGCAGCACCGATCCCACTTTTTCCGGAACCAAATACCAGGACCCTTTTCCCTTGTAATTCCATACATATCCTCCTTACAATGCCGCATAAGCAATCAGGCACATAATTGTTGTCACAACCGTAAAAACCGTGACAACCCTTGTCTCGGACCAGCCGCACAATTCGAAATGATGATGAATCGGCGCCATCCTGAAAATGCGCTTCCCATGAGTCGCCTTAAAATAAGACACCTGCAGCATTACAGACAGTACCTCGATCAGATAGATCAGCCCTACAAGCAGGATGAACAACGGCATCTGCAGCACATAAGCAGTTCCCGCAACAAAGCCGCCCAATGCAAGAGAACCTGTATCCCCCATGAAAACTCTCGCCGGATATACATTAAACAGCAAAAATCCCATAAGGCTTCCTACAACTGCACAGGTAACGGGCTCTATTCCGGTTTCCATTCCAATAGAAACTACAGTAAAAAATACTGCAACGATGAGGGTTACGCTGGAAGCAAGACCATCCAGCCCATCCGTAAAATTCACGCCGTTGACAGTACCGATCACTGCAAAGAACAACACCGGAACTGCCAGCCAGCCCAGATTCAGATAATGTCCGCTCCAGAACGGAATCCTCATATTTAAAGAAATATCCGTATAATTCAGCAGATAAAACGCAAAAA
This sequence comes from uncultured Blautia sp., assembly GCA_900551075.1. Classification (GTDB taxonomy): domain Bacteria; phylum Bacillota; class Clostridia; order Lachnospirales; family Lachnospiraceae; genus Blautia_A. Next base: position 5,746 of record URVB01000022.1, read on the forward strand.
TTCCTGTCAAAATAACCTGAAGAGAGAATTTCTGCCAGGGGAGCAGACCATCGGAACGTTTCAGAACAACCTTCAGATAATCATCCAAAAATCCGATAATGCCGAACCCAAGAGTCAAAAACAGAATCGGAATGATACTCGGATAGTCCTTAATATAAAACAGGGATGTCACAACTGCAGCAATCAGAAAAATCACGCCGCCCATAGTCGGTGTTCCCGCCTTTTTCAAATGAGATTGTACACCGTCTACTCTTTCTGTCTGCCCCATCTTCAGTTTCCTCAGAAACGGAATGATGACTGGTCCTAACAAAACGCTGATCGCAAAAGAAACCAGCACCGGGATTACAATTTTTAATTCCATCCTCACACCTCTTATATTTCTTTCGTTTTTTTCATTGTCTTTTCTAGTATAAGGCTTTTTTTCACAATTATCAAGACTCAGGGACAACTTCTTCCACCTCTGCCGTCTTTTCAATTCCCAGATATGGAAGCACATTTTCAAAAATGCTGCGGATGACGGGAGCTGCGATTGTTCCTCCATAATAGATTCCCTGAGGGTTGTGAATGATACACAGACCCAGCACCCGGGGATTCTCCGCAGGCGCAAATCCGAGGAAGGAGGAGATGTAGCGGTTGGCGCTCCTGGGAAGCGTCTGGGACGTGGCCGTTTTGCCGCCAATCGTGTACCCCTCAATTTTGGCATTTCTCCCCGAGCCTTCCGAAACCACGCTTTCCAGAATCTTTCGGACAGTTTCGGAGGTTTCGGCCGAGACAATTCCGGCCTCTGCCGGATACTCGATCTTTTTTACATAAGTTCCCTCCGGATTCTGCACGGTCACTCCGAAATGCGGTGTTACGCGGTTTCCGCCATTGATCAGGGAACTGACGGTCGTCGCAAGCTGGATGGGCGTAATCTGAAAGGACTGTCCAAAAGCAACGGTAGCAAGCTCCACATTTCCCATATTTTCCTTTTGGTGCATGATCGTTCCTGCCTCTCCCGGAAGATCTATGCCTGTTTTTTTCATAAGTCCGAACTGCTGAAAATATTTATAATAATTATCAATCCCCAGACGGAGCCCTACCTCAATAAAAACAGGGTTACAGGAATTTTGTGCACCCTCTATAAAGTTCTGCGACCCATGGCCTCGTCTGTTCGCACAGTGTATTCGCCTGTCATCCACCAGTTTATAGCCCGGGCAGTAGAACCGGTCGTTCACAGAAACCACACCGGCCTCCAGGCCTGCGGACATGGTAATGATCTTAAAGGTGGAGCCAGGCTCATAGGTATCATTTAAACAGGGGTTCCTCCACATCTGATTGAGAAGATCCTGCTTTTGCTGCTGGTCCAGTCCGGAGGTATCCGTATCTGTATTCAGGGTAAAGGGGTCGTTCAGATCAAATTCCGGCACATTTACACAGGCATAGATTTCTCCATTCTGCGGATTCATCAGCAGAATCGATACTCTGTCCGCCTGCTTTTCTTCCATGACCTTTAAGGCTGCCTGCTGAACAAATTCCTGGATATTGGCATCCAGACTGATCTGCAGATTATCTCCTGCCACCGGGTCAACCCGGCTTTCTCCGATCTCGTCGATTTCCACACCCCTGGCATCTGTCGTTGTCAGAATCTTCCCCGGCGTTCCGCTTAAAACCTCCTCATACTTTACCTCCAGGCCGATAATTCCCTGATTATCCCCTCCCGTAAAGCCAAGCACCTTGGAGGCCAGAGAGCCGTAAGGATAATAACGCTTGTAATCCTCATCCACCTTCACACCCTCCAGTTCATAATCACGGATCGTATCTCCGACCTCTTTTTCCACGTTTGTCTTGATTCTCTCAATAGAGGAAACCTTTTCCACACGTTTACGGACAGCATCCTCCTCCATTCCCAGTTCTTTTACAAGCATAGAAATTACTTTTTCCGGTTCTTTGATCTGGCTGTGAATGACAGAAATCGTACAGACCGTCTTATTGTCTGCAAGCACCTTCCCGTTTGCATCCAGAATCTTCCCCCTCGCAGCCTTAATATCCCGCTCCCTTTCATGCAGATCCTGAGCCTTCTCATAATAATAATCCGAGCGAAAACCCATAAGATATACAAGCCTGCCGATCAGGCCAAACAGCATGACCGTACAGCAGAGAAAAACCACCCACACCTTCTTTTTATGGAATGTCTTATTTTTCTTCATAAAAAATCCCCTGCAAGAGATTGTCATACTAATATATGACGCCCTCTTACAGGGGTATTCCCAAACTCTCATGAGCCTTTTCTATTCAAGTCCCGCTTCTTCGTTCGTGATGCCCTCGCTCTCCATATCATTGCCCTGAATCGGGTCCGACTCGTCCTTAAGCGGCGCAGGGGCACTTGTGTTGGAAACCGCCTCATGGAGGTCATCGGAAAATGTTTCCAGGGTTTCCGACATGATATATTCCCCCTCATCATTCAGACGGTATTCTCCATTTTCATCCAGCAGATAACCCTCCTCATCAATCCGATTGCCTTCCAGGTCAATACGGTTTCCTTCGCCATCTACCAGATTTCCCTCTTCATCCACTTCGCTTCCGGAAACACTCTCCAGATTTCCGTCAAAACCTTCCCACAGCTCTGTTTCAGGCACATATCCATTGGATACTTCGTCCGGAAGAATATTCAGATACGGAAGCAGCTCTGACAAAATCCCCTGTGCCACATACTGTGCATATTTACTGTCTGCCTGCTCCTCTGCATTTGGTTCGTCTATGACTACATAAATCACAACCTGTGGTTCTGCTACCGGTGCAAATCCAATAAAAGAAACCAGATATTTGCCGTTTCCGCGGGGCAGCTTCTCTGCAGTACCGGTCTTACCGCCGGAGCTGTAGCCCTGCACCTTGGTATACCGGCTGGTACCCTGTTCCACGCTGAGCTGCATATAAGAGCGTATATCCGATGAAATATTTGCAGAAACCGTCTGCTTCAGCAGTATAGGCGTAATATTTTTGATGATGCCTCCGCCGGAATCCCTGATCTTCGTTACAAGGTGCGGCTGATAATAATATCCTCCGTTAATCACGGAGCACATGGCATTAATCTCCTGGAGCATCGTACAGGTAAAGCCCTGTCCGAACGCAGAACATGCCAGCTCTGTCTCTCCCATAGTATCTGTCGTATGAATGATTCCGACGCCCTCGTTCGGAAGATCGATTCCTGTCCTGGTACCGAAATTAAACTGGCTCTGTGACTTGATAAACTGCTCATCACCCATTTTGGCCGCAATCTGCATCATACCGTCGTTGCACGAATTGGCAATCACCTCTGCCAAAGTCTCTGTTCCATGCGCATCCGGATACGCCGCACATTTAATAAACGGGTCTCCGTTTGCACCAAATGCCTGGCCCCCATCACATTCAAAGGTATCACTGACAGAAATCTTTCCCTTTTCCAGGGCGGCTGCCATAACGATTGGTTTTACTGTGGAACCCGGTTCATAGGCATCTGTAACGCAGAAATTATTCCACATCGCATTCAGAGCCTCAACGGTTTCCGCATCATTCATCTTTTTGATTTCTTCTTCCGTATGGACCTTAGACATATCCCTCGGCTCATTCAGATCGTAACGGTCACCGCCGTCCATGGCAATAATCTCTCCGGTGGAAGGGTTTTCCACAATCACGCCGATGTTCTTTGCCCCCATCTTCTTATTGAAGCCATTGACATATTTCTCTACGATCTGCTGGGCGCCTACATCCAGGGTCGTCTCAATACTCTTACCGTTGGTCGTCTCTATGATCGTCTGCTCTACGTCGGAATTGTTGTTAAAATATCCATATTGACGCCCATCCGCTCCCATCAGAGTACTATTGTAATATCCTTCCAGCCCCCAGTCCGCCACATCACGGGAAAAAGTAAATCCAATGGTGTCACAGGCAAGATCATTAAACGGGTAAATCCTCAGATAATCCTCCTCAAACCATACACCCTTTACATTATTGCGCTCTTTTATCTCAGATTTTGTCAGATTACTGTCCTCAGGAATTGTTGTATATTCCTCAAATTCCTTTTTTTCATCCATGGAAAGCTCTTTTTTCAGAATCTGATACTGGCTTTCCTTGGTACTGTCCCCGGTCAGCCGCTCACGGATATCATTTTCATCTAATCCCAGAATATCCGTCAATGCCCGTATCGTCGGTTCTGCATAATCGGTATTTGAATTCACCGTCTTGCAGTCCAGGATGACATTATAGACCTTATTGCTGGTGGCGAGAAGATTGCCGTTTTTATCGTAAATATCGCCTCGCTTCGCAGGCAGGACACGGCTCTCATACTTCTGCTGAGCCTGGCTCAATACCTGTTTTTTGTATTTGCTTCCACTGGTTGCATTGATATACGTAATTCTTACCATCAAACAGACTAAAGCCAGCAACACTCCGCCAAGGAGTATCACCAGCTTTTTTCTCATTTGAAAATTAATTTTTCTCTGGGGTTTTCTTTTATTTTTTCGTCTTGTATTGCTCAAATAATCACCTACTTAGATTCAGGAACATCCTGATACTGTCTCACATAGCTGCTTCCGGACGTCTCATATGTCATCTTCTGGTCCTCTGATGGATATTTCATTCCAAGGCGGCCGATTGCAATTTTCTTAATCCTGTTCAAATCTACATTGGAGGTCACCTGGCTGTAATATGCGTCATTGTCCTCCTTTAGCTGCGTCAGCTCAGATTCCAGGGAGGCCACAGTCTTCATACTGGCTGTAATCTCTGATTTCAGTTGCAGATAATTTACACAGAAAAAAAGCACCGAAGCGGAAACAACCGCCAAAAATACCACGAATCCGCGGCTCATGCTCATAGCCTTTTCTCTGTTTCTCTGTGTCTTTCTGCTCACCTGTCTTGTTCTCTCTGAACCCCCTGCGTTTTCTATTGCTGCAGTCCTGCGTCGTCTAACCTGCTCCTGAGGCATCGGATACTTCCTTGCCGGAACCTCCTGAAGTCTTCTGGCTGTGCTTCCCTCCACATACATTCCCCGGTTTCTTCCCGCAGTATTCATATTTCTTCTGGCTGTCGCCGGCCTGTTTGTCTTCGCCATTTCCTGCCTCACTAACTTCTATTACAATTACAAACCTAAAGCCTCCGTTCAAAAATCCGGAGCTTTGCGCTCTTTGAACGGGGATTCTCTTCCATTTCTACCGCACCCGGAAGTATCGGCTTCCTGGTGATCACTTTTCCTTTTGATTTCTTATTGCAAACGCAAACCGGAAAATCTGCCGGACAGGTGCATGGATTTTCACTCTTTTTGAAAATCGTCTTTACGATTCTGTCTTCCAAAGAATGAAAGGTAATAATACAGATTCTGCCTTCATTTCCCAGCATATCGATCATCCCCTCCAGAGAGTCCCGCAGTACATCCAGCTCCCGGTTCAATTCAATCCGGATTGCCTGGAAGGTTCGCTTGGACGGATGTCCGCCGGACGCCTGCATTCTCATTGGAATGGCATGCCGAATGATTTCCGTCAGCTCTTTGGTAGTCCGAACCGGCGACTCCTGTCTTGCTGCTACAATATGCTTCGCGATATTTTTTGCAAATTTATCTTCTCCGTAATCACGGATAATACGGTATAATTCCTTTTCCTCATAGCCATTGACAATATCAGCGGCTGTCTGGCTCTGTCTCCGGTCCATGCGCATATCCAGGGGCGCATCTGCCCGATAAGTAAACCCCCGGTCCTCATTGTCAAGCTGATAGGAAGAAACTCCCAAATCCAGTAAAATCCCATCTACCTTCCGGATACCGCGGGCTTTCAGTTCATTCACCATGTAACAATAATTGCTGCGAATGATCGTTGTCTTGTCCTTATAGGCAGCCAGCCTTTCATTCGCAGCAATTATCGCATCCTGGTCTTGATCTATGCCAATAAATCTCCCCTTGGCAGAAAGTTTCTCACATACCCGAAGGGCATGCCCCGCTCCTCCTAAAGTTCCATCCACATAGATTCCCTCCGGCTTTACCCTTAAGCCGGCGATGGTTTCTTCCAGTAATACAGATTTGTGATGAAATTCCATATCCGTCTCCTGTTGGATTTCTTTCGGCGTAACGCTCAGATGATGATACCCATGTCCTGCATCCCCTCTGCAATACTATCCATATCATCATAATTGCAATTCTCGCTCCACTTCTCTTTGCTCCATACTTCAATCCTGTTCAGATTACCTGTCAGCACCACATCCTTTTCCAGACCGGCAAATTCCCGTAAGGTCTGAGGTACAAGGATTCTCCCCTGCTTGTCCAGTTCACAGCTTGTAGCACCGGCAACAAAGAAACGTGAGAAGGTTCTTGCGTTCTTATTTGTAAGTGGTAATGCTCTGAGTTTTTCTTCAAAGGCTTCCCATTCATTCATAGGATAAATGGAAAGACAGCCATCCAAGCCCTTTGTCAGGACAAACTCTTCCCCTAAGAGCTCCCTGAATTTTGAAGGGATAATCAAACGCCCCTTCGCGTCGATCGTATGGTTGTATTCTCCCATGAACATGTAACTCACCTACTCTCATGAAGTACGATTCTCCCCTTCGTACTTCCGGATGCGAATGGTCATCTCTGCCACTTTCCCTCCATTCGTCACCACTATTCTCCACTTCCTACCACTTATGACCTTATCATAAACCATTTACCCTGAAATTACAAGTGGAAATCTGAGTTTTTTATATACACCCTTGTGAGTTTTTGTGTCCTGTCCGGAAAAAGCAGGTCCAAATACGCCAAAAACCCTGTAGCTCTGCACGCTACAGGGTTTTTGATTATTTCTGATATTGAACGATCAATTGATCAAGCCTCTGGCTGATCCTGAGATTCTTCTGCAGATCTCTCCTGCTTTGAATCCTGCGGTTCAACCGCCTCTGCAGCATTCGCATCCGGCAGTACAGTCCCAGTCTCCCAGGCAGCCGCACCATCTTCCTCATGGACACTGTGCTCATTGCCGGAAATCTCTGCCCTGGCCTGTTTCTGTTCCCGCTCTTCCTCCTCGGCCGCTGCTCTTTCCTCTGCTTCATAGCGTTCCTCTCTTCTGCGTCTGCGGGTAGCTTCCCGTTTCTTCGCCATGATACACCGCACGGTAATAATGATCCGAAAGACAACAAACAGAATCACCGATACACACAGGGAAATCGGAATCCCGGTTCCCGGAATCAACAGCTTGTCTGAACGGAGCAGTTCCATAAAAAACCGAATCAGGGCATAGCCTGCCAGGTACCGCATGAAAATCTCACCCTGGTATCTCTTCCTTCTGCGCCGCGCGAGCAGAACCAAAAACAGCAGCAGACATAAAAGGCTCTCATATAAAAATACCGGATGTACTTGAATATAAGAAATGCCGTCCACTGTCACCAGGTTCTCTCTCATCCCTGCTGTTACCTCACCGGAACGGACTGCAGACAGTGGAAGCTGCATGGCAAACACCTGGTCCGTATATTCACCAAAGGATTCCCTGTTAAAGAAGTTTCCCCACCTTCCTATTATTTGCCCGATCAAAAGCCCCATACTGGCAGTGTCTGCCATTTGTCCAAAAGGAAGCTTTCTGATCCTGCAGAACGCTGCGGCAGCCAGCGTGCCTCCGAAAATCCCGCCGTAAATCGCCATGCCGCCGTTTCTGGTATTCATGATTTCCAGAATATTTCCTTTGTATAAGCTCCAGGTACAGCCTACATAGTACAATCTTGCACCAAGCACTCCGAAAATCAACGCAAGAATCACCATATCCAGATATAAATTCTGATTCTGGCTGCTGCGTTTCGCCTCCAGCACTACAAACGCAATTCCAAGAAGCATCCCCACTGCAATCAAAATCCCATATATCGTAATTTCAAATCCAAAAATGCGAATGGATTTTCCCACATAATCCAGAGTGAGCTGAATTCCCGGAAAACGAATCGACATATCCATAATACACCTTTTTATACGTTAAACCGGAATAAAATTACATCTCCATCCTGTACAACGTATTCTTTCCCTTCCATGCGTACCAATCCTTTATCTCTTGCACCTGCATAGGAACCGCAGTCCAAAAGGTCCTGATAATTTACCACCTCAGCCTTGATGAAACCTCTTTCAAAATCCGTATGGATCTTTCCTGCCGCCTGCGGAGCCTTTGTTCCGATCCTGATTGTCCAGGCCCTTGTCTCGTCTTCTCCTGACGTCAAAAAGCTCATAAGTCCCAGCAGGCGGTAGCTTGCTCTCACCAGCTTTTCAAGGCCGGACTCCGTAAGCCCCAGATCCTCCAGGAACATTTTTTTCTCATCCTCGTCCAGCTCCGCGATCTCCTGCTCAATCTGTGCACAGATCACAAAAATCCCGCTGTTCTGCTCTCCTGCATACCTTCTGACTTCCTGCACATAGGAATTGGAAGCACCATCATCTGCAAGCTCATCCTCCGCAACATTCGCAGCATAGATGACCGGTTTCCATGTCAGCAGATTGTAAGTATTCATCCATGCCTCTTCATCCTCATTTTCCAGCTCCATGGTGATAGCCAGCTTATCATCTTCCAAATGCGCCCTTACTCTCTGAAGAAAATCCAGCTCTTTTGCAGCCTCTTTATCCATGCGTACCGTTTTTGTAACCTTTGCGATCCTTCTCTCCAGAATCTCCAAATCCGAAAAAACCAATTCCAGGTTTATGGTTTCTATATCACGCAAGGGATCGATGCTTCCATCCACATGAACCACATTGGAATCCTCAAAGCAGCGCACAACATGTACAATGGCATCCACCTCGCGAATATTTGCAAGGAACTGGTTACCCAATCCCTCTCCCCTGGACGCACCCTTTACCAGTCCGGCGATATCAACAAATTCTATGACCGCCGGGGTCACTTTCTTTGAATGATAGAAATCCCCGAGCAGCTTCAGCCGCTCATCCGGTACAGTAACAACACCCACGTTAGGGTCAATGGTACAGAACGGATAGTTCGCGGATTCCGCTCCCGCCTTTGTCAGAGAATTAAACAATGTACTCTTTCCCACATTGGGCAAACCTACAATACCAAGCTTCATAACAATTCCCTTTCCTTCTTTGTCTGAATTTATCTGATTATGTTTTATCTTATCATATTATGCTTTATCTTATCACATCTGGAGATATAAGGTCAATCCCGGGACATGACCATAAGCAGCGTCCCTTTGTCAAAGGTCACCTTTGCCTTCCGGGCTATGATCTCATTGCTGACCGTCAGTCCGCTGTCCGAGGCTTTCAGATGATGGCCGTGAAGCGGATACTTGAATCCTTCCAGAGTAAGTCCCGTCACCTCTTCTCCCAGAGGAAAAAAAGAAACATATTTTCCGAACTGCTGCTCCTTTTCTAAAACCATTCCATCTTCCGCCAGCATCATATAATTGTTGGCATCTGCAATGGAAATATGCACGCCTCTTTCTTTTCCCATAGCCAAAAGACCTATATTGGCAAGCATATGATCCAAACGGCTGCCGGTAGCACCGAGAAGCAGAATTTCCCTTGCCCCCTTTTCGACCGCAAGGCAGACTGCCGACTGGGTATCCGAATCATCCTTTTCCGGCCTCAGGCGCCGGATTTCCAAATCCCGGGCCTGTTTCAGATATTCCTTTCCTTCTGCCGAAAGACTGTCAAAATCCCCAATTACCGAATCCGGAAAAATTTGAGTTTCCACCAAAAATTCCAGCCCTTTATCTGCCGCAATCAGACAGGGCCGTCTTCCCCCGCCGCCCTTCAGGCTTTCTCTCAAAAAATCGAGGGCAAAACCTTTTTGGATATTGCCCCCGCTTACAATTATCGTATCGACCATGCTGTCCCTCATTCAACTGTCTCAATAATTCTTTCGATCCCGCGGCGAATCCGCCTTACATTTGCTTCCAAATCCCCGTTAAAAACATAAGAGCCCGCAACAAACAGGTTTGCTCCTGCTTTGATAACTGTCTCCAGCGTATCGTCATTAATGCCGCCATCTACCTGAATATCCACATCCAGGCCTTCTTTCTCAATCAATGCACGAAGCTCCTGAATTTTTTCTGTACATTCATCAATGTATTTCTGTCCTCCGAAGCCCGGCTGCACAGTCATCACCAGAACCATATCCACATCCTCAAGCAAATGACTGATATCGTTGACAGGCGTTGCAGGCTTAATAGATACGCCCGCCTTTACACCCGCGTCGCGAATCTGCTCAATCGCTCTCTCCAGGTCCTCACACGCCTCCGCATGAACGGTTATGGAATCTGCACCGCAATCCACAAAATCCTGGATATAACGCTCCGGAGCTGTTACCATCAGATGCACATCAAAAAACAGCTTTGACTCTTTACGGATGGATTTGATCACCGGCATTCCGAACGAAATACTCGGTACAAAGTCACCATCCATAACATCAATATGGAGCCATTCAATTCCTGCACGCTCCAAAATTTTGATCTGTTCGCCCAGACGGTTAAAATCCGCCGATAAAATTGAAGGGCATAATTGATACATATCAGTATCTCCTTTTCTCTTTTAATTCTTCATACAGTCCCAGATAATTATCATATCTGAGACGGCTGATCTCTTGATTTTCCAGAGCTTCCTTCACTGCACAGCCCGGCTCATGTATATGGCGGCAGCCCTGAAAACGGCACTGCTCTTCATATTTCTGAAACTCCCGAAAATAATCCTTCAGCTCCTGCTCCTCCATATCTGTCAGATACAGGGAAGAAAATCCCGGTGTATCTACCAGATAAGTGCTCTCTGCCACCGGAATTACCTGTGAGTGGCGCGTCGTATGGCGCCCGCGCTTCAGTTTTCTGCTGATTTCTCCGGTCTCCATCCGCACATCCCCCTGCAGCAGATTGGTCAAAGAAGATTTCCCTACTCCTGAGGGGCCTGCAACGACTGTTGTTTTTCCGGCTAATATCTCCCGGATTTCTTCGACTCCCTCTCCCTTTGCCGCACTGGAAAAAATAACCTGATAGCCGCATCCCAGATACGTCCGATACAGGCATTCCACGTCTCCCTCCACAGCCAGGTCCTTCTTATTAAAGCATATGACTGTCGGTATGCCTTCCCGCTCCATCATGATCAGGAAACGGTCCAGCAGCATGAAATTCGGCTTTGGGTCTTCCAATGCAAAAATTACGAATACCTGATCTACATTCGCCACCGCCGGCCGGATGAGGGAATTGCGTCTCGGAAGTATCCGGATAAGATTTCCTTCTCTGTCCTTTTCGTCCAAAACCGTAATTTCCACATCATCGCCTACCAGCGGCTTTTTGTTGTCCCTTCGGAAAATCCCCTTCGCCTTACATTCATATATTTCTCCGTCCTCTCCGTGTACATAGTAGAAGCCGGCAATTCCCTTTATGATCTTTCCCTGCATGAATTACTCTGCCTTTGCAAAAGTAAGCGAATAATGTCCCAATTCCTGATAGCTCCCATTGACCTGCTCTGATAAATATAGGGTTCCCTCACTGATACCGGGAGCTCCTGTAATGTCCAGAGTATATGGGAAGGTAAGCGTCTGGCCATCTGCCACAGTCGTAGCCACCATCTCCCCGCTGACCTCCTGCACCAGTTCCAGGCGTATCAGTCCGCCCTGATATCCTGACGGCGTATTCACAGCCTGCGTACATTTCCACACTTCCCCGGCTGCTGCCGCCGCATTCTGCTGTGTCAGTTGTTCTGTCGTGTTCTGTGCGGAACTCTCCGGCTGCGCTGCTGCCGGCTCCTGATCTCCTGTGCTGACAGTAATGGTTATGGATTCATCCGGATTTGCATAAGAATATTCTTCCGGACTCTGGGAAATCACTTCTCCTGCTGCTACATCTGCATTTCGCTCTTCTGTCACGCTGACAGTCAGCCATTTGCCCAGCGTAGTAATTGCATCATTTTTTGTCATGCCGACAACATTCGGCACTTCCACGCTATCGCCGTAATCCACACCCCGGCTGACGGTTAAAGTAACGGTATCTCCTGCTTTTGCGGATGTACCTGCCTCCGGGGATATGGCATAAACATAACCCGGATCCACAATCGGATATCCGCTGTCATCTACTTCACTGTACTCCTTCTGTACATTTACCGTAAGGCCCAAAGCCTCCAAGGCCTGCTGTGCATCAATACCAGTCTGGCCATCCAGATCCGGAATCGTTATCTGCTCCGCACCTTTACTGATATAATATTTCAAAGTGGAATACGCTTCCACCCGGGTTCCTGCCGGAATATCCTGAGAGGAAATCCTTCCCTTCTCCTGATCGGAAGCCTCTTCACCGATCATCTGTGTTCCGAGATTCTTCTCTGCTGCCAGCTCCTTAGCCTCTGCCTCAGTCTTTCCGCGCAGGTCAGGAACCTCAACCAGACCATCGTCCTCACCCTGATCCTGAACTTGCTGCTGGGGCTGCGTTGTTTCACTGCTGCCGAGCAAGCCTGCTGCCTTTCCGACAAAATAGATCAGTACGATCAGCAGAATTGCACCAACCAACAATGCTGTAATTGTAATTGCACGCCCTGCACTCCGGCTCCTGCCGGATTTCTTCTTTCTCTCAGAAGAACGCCTTCTTCGTGAAAAATCCTCATCCGTATCATCATAATCCGTATCATATACTTCCTCCTCAAGCTGCGCTACTTCCGGCTTTTGGGAGGAAGACTTCACTCTGGCCTGCTGCTTCGGCGTATGCTTGATCTCACCGAGCTCTTCATCTGAGATTACTACGGTTTTTGCTTCATTATCCACTGAAGAAAGCTTTACGAAATCCCCCTGCGGATCGATCAAAGAGTGCTTCAGGTCCGCAATAACCTCCTCCATACGCTCATAACGGCGTCCCACGCTCTTCTGCGTACATTTAAAAATAATCTGCTCCAGACTATACGGTAAGTCTTCCGAATAAATACTCGGCGGTACCATCTCCTCCTGAAGATGTTTGATCGCAATAGCAACGGTCGTATCTCCATCAAAAGGAACCCTGCCGGTCACCATCTCATACAGTGTGATACCAAGCGAATAAATATCACTCTTTTCATCACTGTATCCTCCGCGTACCTGCTCAGGAGAGCTGTAATGCACCGAGCCCATAACATTCGAGCTTATGGTATTGGAAGAAGCTGCTCGTGCAATACCGAAGTCTGTTACTTTTACTTTTCCATCTGTAGAAATAATGATATTCTGCGGCTTTACGTCACGATGTACCACGCCATGGCTGTGGGCTGCCTCCAATCCCATGGATACCTGGATAGCAATACTTGTAGCCTCTTTGATCGAAAGCCTGCCTTTTTTGGAAATATATTCCTTCAGGGTGATTCCTTCGATCAATTCCATGACAATGTAATATACACCCTCGTCATCGCCTACGTCAAACACATTAACAATATTGGGATGTGTCAAACCTGCCGCTGCCTGCGCCTCGCTTCTGAATTTACGGATAAACGTGGTATCCTCCCGAAATTCCGGCTTCAAAACCTTCACAGCCACAAAACGGTTCAGCTTATGGTCCTTTGCTTTATACACATCAGCCATTCCGCCAGTCCCAATTTTTCCTAAAATCTCATAGCGTTCCGCTATAATCATTCCCGTCTTCAACATTTCTCCACCTCATTTGTGAATGGTTCTATCAATACAATTGCAATGTTATCCTTACCACCGTTAAGGTTCGCTTCCCGAAGCAGAATCTTACCCTTTTCCGTCAGTTCCTTTGACTGGTCCAGTATAATTTCTTCCATCTTTGTATCTTCTACCATATTGCTCAAACCATCCGAACACATTAAAATTGTACTTCCCGGTTCCAGCTTCAAATCAAAGAAGTCAATGTCCACCGTTCTTTCTGCTCCCAATGCTCTGGTAATGATATTTTTATCCGGGTGGTTTCTGGCTTCCTCCGGCTTCAGTTCTCCCATCCGCACCATTTCCTGGACTAATGAGTGGTCCTTTGTAACCTGGTGAATCTGTTCCTGAATAATATACAGGCGGCTGTCCCCTACATTTGCCACATATGCATAATGACCGACAATCGTAGCCACCACCACGGTGGTTCCCATTCCTCTGAAACGTTCATCATTTTGTGCCTGGACTATGATTTCAGTATTTGCAGTTTCAATGGCATGACGGATTACCTTGATAGGATTAAAATCCGCATCCTCCTGAATTTCGTTCACCATAATCTGAACAGCATGGGAGGAGGCAAAATCTCCGGCATTATGTCCGCCCATTCCATCAGCAACGACAAACAGATTCGGAAGATTTCCCACAGGGCTGTCAGAGACAAACACATAATCCTGGTTCATCTTCCGCTTCTGCCCTACATCTGTAGCTGAATATACCCTCATGTCACTTCTCGCTTTCTGTTTTTTCCATATAACTTTTTCTCAATTGCCCACAGGCACCGTCAATATCGCTGCCCATTTCCCTTCTAATAGTACCATTTATTCCGTATTTTTCAAGTTTTATTTTAAAATTCTCCACTGCCTGACGTGCTGAACGCTCAAAAGAACGCTCTTTGATGGGATTTACGGGTATCAGATTCACATGGCAGTTGATCCCCCGGAGCCGTTCCGCTAACTCTCTTGCATCCTCTGTACTGTCGTTTACACCCGCCACAAGACTGTATTCAAATGTAATTCTGCGGCCTGTCTTCTGAAAATAATCTTTGCAGGCCGTAAGCAGCTCATCCATACTGTATTTTCTGGCAATCGGCATCAGTTCTCTTCTTTTTGCATCATTGGGAGCATGAAGAGAGATTGCCAGAGTCAAAGTAAACCTCTTTTCCGCCAGATCATAAATTCCCGGAACCAGTCCGCAGGTAGAAACCGTCAGATTTCTCTGGCTGATATGAATTCCGCCCTCTTCCGTTAAAATGTGAATAAAACGTATCAGATTTTCATAATTATCCAAAGGCTCTCCCGTTCCCATGACCACTACATTCGATACCCGCTCGCCAGACAATACCTGTATCCTGTAAATCTGATCCAGCATTTCCGAAGGCAGCAGGTTTCTGGTCAAACCGCCGATCCCGGAAGCACAGAACCGGCATCCCATACGGCATCCAACCTGCGAAGATATGCATACGGAATTTCCATGCCTGTACTTCATCAGAACGCTCTCGATCACATTTCCATCACTCAGACGGAACAGGTATTTCCTGGTTTCATCCAACCCGGATACCTGTACATCCACTGCTTCCAAAGCCGTAATCGGATAATCGGCAAGCTTTTGCCGCAGCTTCTTCGGCAGATTGGTCATCTCCTCATAAGAGGTGACCAGATGCTCATGCAGCCAGCTATATATCTGCCTGGCGCGGAAAGGTTTATCCCCAAGCTCTTTCATCAGCGCTTTTAATTCCTCTAAATCCATAGACTTAATGTCTGTTATCATTGTCCTTATTTCCTTCTGAATTTTGCAATGAAGAAGCCGTCCGTCTTATGAACGCCCGGAAGAAGCTGCAGATAGCCAAGCGCAGTTGTCTCCGAATGCAGTTCCCTGGGGAGATACGGATCCAGACTTTCCAGGCGGAACGGGTAATGGTTCATAAACCACATCATATTTTCTTCATTTTCTTCTTTTGCAATGGTACAGGTGCTGAAAACCAGCGCTCCCCGCGGTTTCACATATTCTGCCGCACGACTTAAGATCGTTCTCTGCAGAATCACGATTTCTTCCTGCTTCTGAGGAGTAGACCTGTATTTAATCTCCGGTTTTTTGCCGATCACTCCGTAACCGGAGCACGGCGCGTCCACAAGTACAATATCTGCCCTGCACTCAGAATCCACATCAAACACCGTGGCATCCTGCACTCTCGCCTGTACATTGATAGAGCCTGTCCTCTGGATATTCTCTTCTATCAGTTCTACCTTATACCGGCTGACATCACGGGCATCGACCGTCCCATAGCCTTCCATTTTGTCACCCATATGCAGGCTCTTCCCTCCGGGAGCAGCACACATATCAATGACATAATCACCCTTTCTGGGATTCGCCACCTCGGCAACCAGCATGGAGCTGACATCCTGCACCTGAATTTTCCCCTGAATAAAAGCATCCAGCGTAAGAATATGGTTGAACCCGGATATTGCATATGCATACGGCAGATAAGGAGCCGGCGTGACTTCCACCCCCTGATCTTTCAGACTCCGGCAAATCATTTCCGGAGAATTCAGATATGTACGGCAGCGAACAGTCAGCGGCTTTTCCGTCAAAAAATCCTTCAGTATTTTCTCCGTCGTTTCCTCACCATAATCATTCAGCCACCGGATTACCAAGGCTTCCGGCATCGAATATTTCACGGAAAAATAACGAACCAGATTCTCTTCCCTGGACGGATATTCCAGCTCATCCATCTGCCGCGCAATGGTTCGGAGCACTCCGTTCACAAAAGGCTTCAAATTGTAAAATCCCTTCCTTTGAGCAAGCTTGACTGCCTCATTACACACAGCGCTGTCCGGAACGCTGTCCATAAATTTCAGTTGATACACAGCACTCCTGAGAATTTCCCGAATAGCCGGCTTCATTTTATCCACCGTTATTTTCGAAAAAGAATCAATGATATAATCAATTAAAATCCGGTATTCCAGAGTTCCCTCACAAACCCTGGTAATAAAAGCACGCTCCTGCTTCGGCAAAAACTGATGCTTAGAGAGGGCGCTGCGGATGGCAATGTGGCTATGCCCGCCCTCTTCCTCTATTTCCAGTAAGATTTCCAGAATCATTTCCCTCGTATTGATTCCACTAATCACGGTTCCTTCCTCCGGCAAGTATCACAAGTCTCAATAGCTGCAGTATAGACGCCGCCAGAGCAGCCACATAGGTCAGTGCGGCGGCCGTCAGAACCTTTCTGGCGCCTGACGTTTCATCCTGCCCCAAAATCCCGGTACTCCCCAGCATCTTAAGCGCCCTGGAAGATGCATTGATCTCCACAGGCAGTGTCACCAACTGAAACAGAACTGCCAGGGAAAATAAAAGAATTCCTATCGTCAGCAGCGGGCGAATGGAAAAGATCAGACCAGCCAGAAATAGCGGCCAGGACAAATTTGCCCCCAGATTCGCGGCTGGCACGATCGCACTCCTGATTGTCAGAGGTGCATAATTTACCGCATGCTGTATCGCATGACCGCACTCATCCGCAGCCACTCCCACCGCTGCAAGCGATGTCTGCCCGTAAATATCCTGTGATAAACAAACCCTTTTGCTCCTTGGATCATAATGGTCTGTCAGGCTTCCCTGAACAGGCACCACCTGTACATCCGTAATCCCTGCGGACCGGAGAATTCTCTGCGCAGTCTCCGCACCTGTCATACCGGAAGCGCTCCGCACCTTCCGATATACGGCAAAGGTGCTCTTCAGCTTCGCTGATGCGGCCAACGACAACAGCATGCCAATGATCAGAAGCATATAAGTCCAATCCAATCCAAAAAAGCCATAACGATATCCGTACATTTACTCACTCCTTATGATCAGTCAATTTTGTTCCAGGCTCTATCTGATATCCGCAAAGAAATGCGCCCGCATCCATCCGCTTCTTCCCCTCAAGCTGTACCTCCTGAAGAATCAGAACACCTTCTCCACAGGCCGCATGAATGCCCTCCTGATCTGTACAGAGAATCGTCCCCGGCTCCGGAGACATCCCCTCCTGGCCGTAAAGACCCTTAATTTCCTCTGTTACAGGTTTTGCGGCACTCCTCCATACCTTCAGTGTCTTTCCATTCAGAAACGTGTAGGCACTCGGCCATGGATTCATTCCTCTTACCAGCCGTTCCAATTCATCCGCACTGCGGCTGAAATCCAAAAGTCCCATTTGCTTTGTAATCATCGCAGCATATGGGGTGGGACTTTCCTTGGGCTGTTTCTTATAGACGGCTGTACCCTCAAAAATTGATGGAAGCGTCTTTATCAATAATTCTGCCCCGGCTTTTGCCAATTTATCAAACAAACTTCCGCCAGTTTCATCTTTTTCTATGGGAACAACGATTTTGGAAATCATATCTCCGGTATCCACACCTGTTCCCATTCTCATAATAGTAACGCCGGATTCCTTCTCTCCATCAATGACTGCCTGCTGAATCGGTGCGGCTCCCCGGTATTTCGGCAGCAGCGACGCATGTATATTGATACATCCGAATTTCGGCATATCCAGAATTGCTTTCGGTATGATCTGCCCGAAAGCAGCAACGATTATGATATCCGGCTGCATTTCCTCCAATATTTTCATAAATCCGCTCTCGCGGACCTTTTGGGGCTGATAAACCAAAATTCCGTGCTTTTGTGCCTCCTGCTTGACGGGTGTCGGCATCAATGTCTTCCCCCTGCCTTTCGGCTTATCCGGCTGTGTCACAACTGCCGAAACCCCGTATCCCGCCTGTACCAGTGCACGGAAAGGCGGTACTGCAAAGTCAGGCGTTCCCATATAAACAATCTTCATAAATCTTACTCCTCGTCGTCGTCCTCATAAGTCACGCGGTGCAGCTCTCCCTCTACCAATTCCGTATACATTTTGCCATCCAGATGATCGATTTCATGGCAAAACGCGCGGGCAAGAAGCTCTGTACCCTCATATTCCACTTCTTCCATATTGATATCCAGGGCCTTAACCTTTACATAGTTTGGACGTGTCACCTGTCCTGCCATGCCCGGCACACTCAGACATCCCTCATCTCCGGTCTGTTCCCCGGACGTTTCCAGGATTTCCGGATTGATCAATACAATCGGCCCCTCTCCTACATCAATGGTAACGATTCGTTTCAGAATACCGACCTGAGGTGCCGCAAGGCCAACGCCCATTGCATCATACATGGTATCCAGCATATCTACGATCAGCTCCCTGATTCTCGGTGTCATCTCTGTTACAGGCCTGCTCACTTTGCCAAGCACAGGCTCTCCCTCTGTCCGAATGGTTCTAAGCGCCATTTTTTTCTCCCTTTCTGTTACAAAAATTCTGCCGCAGTCCCTGCAGACCGTCAGCTAAAGTCAAACTGTATGTATAATTTCCGGAATCCGGAATTAATTTCAATGTATTTTTCCAATTTGTTTTTAATAGCTGTGAGCACTCTGTCCTCCACATGCTTCAGATAAATGACTTTTTTGTATATATCGTTTACTTTTCCTATCGATGCAACTGCCGGTCCTATCATATGAAGGTCCTCTCCCGGATAAACTCTCCGGATAAATTTCCCGATATATTCCATCCCCTGATCCAGCAGCCTCTCATCTTCTCCCGATGCCAGAACAGCAAGCATATGCGCATAAGGCGGATAATCCAAAAGAGTCCGGTAGCTCATCTCTTCCTGATAAAAGGCCTCATAATCCTGAACGGAGGAAGCCTGAATACTGTAATGCCCGGGATGATACGTCTGAATCACTGCTTCGCCCGGCTTCCCGCCTCTGCCGGAACGTCCTGCTGCCTGAGTAAGAAGCTGAAAGGTCCGTTCTCCGCAGCGGTAATCTGCAGCATTCAGAGAAAGATCCGCCGCAATCACCCCGACCAATGTCACATCCGGAAAATCATGTCCCTTGACGATCATCTGGGTACCTATAAGTATATCCGCCTCATGAGCGGCAAATGCCGACAATATTTTTTCGTAGCTTCCCTTATTCCTGGTTGTATCATAATCCATGCGCAATACCCGCGCGCCCGGAAAATTTTTGTGAATGACCTGCTCCACCTGCTGCGTCCCCGCCTTAAACCCTCCGATATAAGGCGAACCACAGACGGGACACTCCTTTGCCTTCGGCTGTTCATATCCGCAGTAATGGCAAATCAGCCTTCCGTTGTTGTGCTCTGAGAGAGAAACATCACAGTGAGGACATTTCATTACGTGACCGCAGGAACGGCAGGACACAAAGCCCGCGTAACCCCTTCTGTTCAAAAAGAGCATCGCCTGCTCATTCTGTTCAAGCCGCAGACTGATAGCCTCATTTAATTTCCTGCTCAGCACGGAACGGTTGCCTGCTTTTAATTCTTCCCTCAAATCCACAATTGATACATCCGGAAGCGCACGTTCTCCAAAACGGGTGTCCATTTTCACCAGCATATATTCCCCGGACACAGCCCGGCTGAACGCCTCCAAAGATGGGGTTGCCGAACCCAGAAGCACCCGGGCGCCTTCCATATGAGCACGCTGTACTGCCGTCTCCCGTGCATGATATCTGGGACTGTTCTCACTTTTGTACGTCTGCTCATGCTCTTCATCAATCACGATCAGGCCAAGACTGGCAAATGGTGTAAAAAGAGCAGAACGAGGACCTACCATAACCTGTATTTCCCCCCGCTTCGCTCTTTTGAACTGGTCATAACGCTCTCCCTGAGAAAGCCTGGAATTCAACACGGAAACCTTATCCCCGAATCTTCCGCAGAAACGACGGACTGTCTGATAGGTCAGAGCAATCTCCGGAATCAGCACAATGGCCTGCCTGCCCTCTTCTATTACCTGTTCGATCAGTTCCATATAAACCTGCGTTTTGCCGCTCCCTGTTACACCATATAGGAGTACCGGCCTTGGCCGCTCACTCTGCCATTCTTTTTTTATCTGAGCCACCGCATCCTTCTGCACAGGCGTTAATATTTTCGCCTCTTCCTTGGGAATTGCATTGCCAGCTACAGTCATACGGCAGACTTCCTCCGATACAACACGGATAACTCCCTGTTCCAGAAGCGGATCCAGCACCCCCGCACGAATGCCCAATTCTTTTGAAGCATTCGTATAATCCAGAGGATTTTCCTTAAGCAGGGCCCGCAGAAGCCTTGCCCGTGCTTTGCACCGTCCTGCTTCTAACTTTGCCGCCAGCACTTCTGCATCTTTACGGTCTATCGCCAAATAAATGGAACGCCTTTCTCTTGCTTTTATTTTTTCCCGGACAGGAAGCACTGTTTTTAATGCCTGAATCATCGTTGAGCCATAACGTTCTCTCATCCAGTATGCCAGTGCGATCAATCTGGATTCCGTGGTTTCCTCATCACTGCACAGTCCCAGCAGGGCTTTCATCCTCTGCAAATCAAACTTTGGCTCTGTGGAAAGACCGATAATATAGCCCTTCCGTTCATGATTTCCGCTCCCAAAGGGAACGGCAGCAACCATCCCAATACGGATCTCGCTTTCCAGCTCTTCCGGAACGAGATACTGGAAGCTCCGGTCCAGCTTTTCATGGGAAATATCCACAATCACATCCGCATAAATCATTCTTACTCTCTTTCTCTGCAACAACTGTAGCACTTCACGGCTTCCTGCCCGTAAAATAACTGTTTCTATTTTCCTGTCAGAATATCCGCGATCAAGACACGTTCGTCCATTGGGTATTTCTTCCCCCTGATCTCCTGATAATCTTCATGGCCCTTTCCCGCCAAAACCACAATGTCTCCCGGTTCCCCGTGATGAATCGCATAAGCAATGGCCTCTTTTCGATCGGCAATCTCCACATATTTTCCATCGGTCTTTGCCATGCCGGCTTTGATATCATCAATGATCGCCTGCGGCTCCTCATTTCTTGGGTTATCCGAAGTTATGATAGTCAAATCCGCAAGTCTTCCGGATACCTCTCCCATCTCATAACGGCGCAGTCTGGAACGGTTCCCTCCGCAGCCAAATAAACATACCAGCCTGTGTGGATGATATTCCTTCAAAGTCGTCAGAAGACTCTCCAATGCCATAGCATTGTGGGCATAATCGATCATCAGCGTAAATTCATCCGATACTTTGACCATTTCAATACGGCCCTTGACCTTTGCCACCTTCAGCGCCTTGATGATATTCTCTTCCGATACATTGAAATGACGGCAGATGGCTATGGCGGTCAGGGAATTATAAATACTGAATTTCCCCGGAATATCAATCTCCACGGGAAAATCCAGAAGCCCTCTCAGATGATAGGAAATCCCAAGATATCCCTTTCCGCCGACTAACCGCGCTTCTTCTGCACGCAGATCCGACTTTGGAGAAAATCCATAGGTTTCCAGGTCACAGGTGTGCCCCTCGATGATTTTCGCAAAATGCTCATCATCCCGGTTCACAATTCCTACCCTGCACTGACGGAGAAGCATTGCCTTACAGGAAAGATAATGGTCAAAATCCCTGTGTTCATTCGGTCCGATATGATCTGGCTCAATATTGGTAAAAATGCCAAAATCAAACACAAAGCCCTGCGTCCTGTGGAGCATAAGCCCCTGAGAGGAAACCTCCATGACCACACAGTCACAGCCCGCATCCGCCATCTCCCGGAAATACTGCTGGATCACATAGGACTCCGGGGTGGTATTTGCCGCGGGAATCGCCTTGTCTCCAATTATTGCCTCAATCGTACCGATCAGGCCCACCTTATATCCGGCGTTCTCCAGAATAGATTTTACCATATAGGTAGTGGTGGTTTTTCCTTTGGTTCCTGTGATGCCGATGGTTTTCAGGCGCTCTGCCGGATACCCGAAATACGCTGCTGAAATAAACGCCATAGCATAACGGGTATCTTTTACGAGGATGACCGTCACATCCTGCGGGGCCTGTACTTCTTCTTCCACAACAAGGGTCTTTGCTCCCTTTGCCACTACATCCGGAACAAATTTATGCCCATCCGCAACCGCACCGCGGATGCAGATGAACAGTGAACCCTCTTCAGCCTTTCTGGAATCATAAATAACCGTCGTCACTTCCTGGTCCATACTCCCCTGACAGCAGGTATATTCCAGGCGTTCTAATAAGGATGATAATTTCATATTCTGCCTCCTATATATTCTTTTATAGAATAGCACACCTAACTTTCCTTTTCAATGTTTCCTTTTGGCTTTCCGGTACCAATAAACGCATACACCGGCAAGCATCGCAATGCCCATAGCACCTGCCAATGCCTCTGTCTTTGAACTGTCTCCGGTTTTCGGACTGGTGGATGCCGCACGTGCTCCCGGCTCTTTTTTTCCCCTCCCTTCCTCCTGCACATGCTCAGAGGATGTCGGTGTCTCTGTCGGCTTTGCTGCATGAACCTGTACATTGGTCTGCGCTTTTACAGTCTTTTTGCCGGTTTCGTTTGTCACCACAACCACTTCATTGAGCAGCTTTTGGCCGGTAATCTCTTCCGGAAGGGTGACAACCGCCTGCAGGCCAAAGGCCTCCCCCGGTTCAATCTTTGCAATCAGAGCCTGATTCCTGGTTCTGTTCAGCACTGCCCCCTCCTTTTCCACAAACTCCGCATGGATATCTTCCGCATGAAACCTTTCCGTGGTCAGCACGGAATGAAGCGTCCGTTCTCCAGTATTACGGATACATATCTGATAGGTGATCGTATCGCCCGGAGCGGCCGTTTTTCTGTCTGCGGTCTTCTTTACTTCAAAATCAACCAACAGGGGAAGTATCTCCGTGTGTACGGACGTACTCCGAATGATATATGGTTCCTGTGCCTCCGTCTGCGCCGGATTTGCCGCTGATACCTGTACTGTATGCGTCATTGTCTCCTGATAATCCTCCGGCACTCTTACCTGATAATAAAACTTTCTTTCTTCTCCTGTTTCCAGCAGCTCCAGAGACGCCTCCCGGCTGTTTTTCACCGTCAGCCCCTTTGCTTCCTCCCAATGACCTTCCGGACCTTTCTTTGCAAAGGTACTCTTTAACTGCAGCTCTTTCAGCGGAATATCTCCGCTGTTCTCCAGCACCACTTCATATGTAAGAATCTGCCCGGCCTTCATCTGTTCCGTACCTCCTTCCATAGCTAACCGGAAATCTGCTGTTTTTTTGACTGTCTCCGGGGTTTCTTCCTTTTCATCATCTGCCTCCGGTTCTGTGGTCGGTCCGGGTACTGCTTCCGGAACAGAAGTCGGCGTAAATTCTTCCTCCGGCACCGCACCTGGTGTAAAAGTTAGTTCCGGCATGGCGGTTGGCGCAGTTTCTCCCTCCGGCTTCTCAGTCGGCGCAAGTTCCCCCTCCGGCTTCCCAGTCGGTGTAAAAATCAGCTCCGGTGTGAGTTTTGGGGCAAACACTGTCTCCGGTGTGGGTGTGCAGCTTTCCTCCTTGTTTTCCACATTGACAGAGGAAGCGCCAGCCATTTCTCCACGGCACCCGCCCATAATTCCCATTATAAGCAGGGATGCCATACAGAAGCCTTTTAATTTATACCATATTCTATTTTTCATATTCTTCTCCTAATTTTTCTGTATTACGAAAAAACAGTTTCTACTTGTTCATTCTTAATATAACAGTCTGCCGAAACACAGTCATAGGCATCTCCCCTTTCCTATCATGTTAGAAAAATCATGGAATTTACGCCGAAACGGCGCATAGAAATTTCTTTCCCGGCGAATGCGGGAACGAGACAAGTACACTCTATCATCTTTTCCGCGAAAGTACAATATGGTATAAAAATTATAAACTTTATTTAAGATTTCTTTAGAAATTTTCGACTTCTTTTAGAAAGATTTTACCTCAATCCCCCCATCCCGCTTATTTTATTCTAAAAGAGGCAGCAGTCATAAACTCTGCGCCGGTTAGTACGGCTCCCTAATTTTTATGAATGAATACGGAAATTTCAGAAAGCTATTGAATCCTGCTGCCGGATATGCTATATTAAGCATAGAAGAGGGGAAAGCCAGAGACACACGGCCTACCCCCAAATTGTTAATTGACTGTTATTATTAAACAGCCGTCACTATTGGTAGTAGTGGCGGCTATCTTCTTCCCTTGAGTATCTCATAAATGAGACTTACAAGAGCGACAATGAGTATACCTATCTGGATTAAATCCGAATATGTAACATACATTGGCATCGCCCTCCTTTCTTCCGTCCGGAGGGTTAGCCCCTCCGAAGGTGGAGGGCAGGCCGCCTTTTATGTGCTCTGACTTTCCATAAAGTCAGTATAGCACACGTTGTTCTGTTCAGCAATCTCTGTATATTGATTTTCAACACCTTTTTTCGCCTTTAAATCCCTTACGCCCGTAAAGCCGTTACAATGGAAAGCTGCCCATATTTTAAATCCCCCGTAGATTATCAGCCATTTGAAGTACTTTCCGAAACGGAAACAATAACACCTGATAAGCACAGTTAATAAATGATTTAGAAATTTTCGATTTCTTTTAGAAACCGTACACACTTTGCACACATTTCTTAGCTATAATAGGTCTTGGATAGATGAATAACCACTCTCTATCTCCCCCCTCAAAAAACAACGGCCTCCGCATTTACGGAGGCTGTTTGTTTATGTCTTTTCCACATTTACTTGACGTTTGTCGATTTTTAGACTTATAATCTAATTGCATATCAAAAAATATATTAGTGAAAATAATTATATAAATGAGGACCCCATGGAAAAAAAAGCAATCACACAACTAAAACCTGTGGAAAAGGAATCTTTATATTTGAAAATCTCCGATTCCATCTACAGCTACATCAAGATAAATGAACTGCAGCCCGGTGATAAACTGCCCTCCGAGCGTGATATGGCTGCCATGCTTAAGACAAGCCGCAATTCTGTCCGGGAAGCCCTACGTATTTTAGAAGACCGAGGGCTGATTTATGTAAAAACCGGAAGCGGTATTTTTGTCAACAACCCTTACGGAGAAAATAACACGCTGACCATTAAGCTCACCGGCTGCACCCTGGAGGAACTTCAGGAGCTGCAGAATACGCTGGATCACCAGGCAGTCCTCAATGCCATCTCCAACGGCACCCGGGAACAAAAAGAGGAGCTTGTCGCTATCGCATCGGAAATGCAGGAAATATATCAGAATAACATTTACAGTCATACTCTGGACCATAGCTTCCACAGTAAGCTATATAAAATGAACCACAACAACGCCATTCATCAACTGATCAATAAAATCCGGGACAACCGTTTTGTACGGAGAGCTGATGCGGACTGTGAAAATGATTCCGTATGGCTTGTAACCGTACCGAACCATCTCTACCTGGCGCAGGCGATCCTGAACTGCAATTCCGCAGCCGCCCTGAGTGAGATTGACACAATTAATCATTACGGTTTTTCCTTAAAAATGGAAAAGGCTAAGGAAGCCTAAGCTTCCCAGCCTTTTCTTTATGAAAATCTGTCTTTCAATTATAATTCTTTTCCTGTCAGTTCTACATAATCCTCGTAATTATCTCCGCCTTTTTTAATTCTGGCAATACCGAAGCCTGTAAAGCCCCAGATGACCGCAAAGATCACGCCTGTATAGCAGAGACATGCCCATGGTGCATACTGTGCTGTCGGTACGCCCAGTGTAGAGGTCATGTAAACGCCTGCCAGGGACCATGGTACCAATGGCTCCACAACCGTAATGCTGTCCTCCAGTGTACGGGACAGGTTCTTGGTCTCCAGGCCTCTGCGGATATATTCATCCTTAAACAACCCGCCGATCATCAGGAAAGTGACGGAAGCCTCACCAATAACAATAATGATGATCACACCCAGAACCGCCGTTACGGTAATCAGTTGTCCGGTGCTGTGAATATGCTTCATAATATGTGACAGTATCACATCCAGACATCCGGATACAGTCAATGCCCCAATAAAACCAAAGGCACAGAAAGCCATAAGCGCCGTATTCATCATAGAGGACATACCGCCTCTCTGCAAAAGATTCGGAACCTCCTGCACTACGTTTGCCAAATTCAGGGAAGGATCTGTAAACATCTCCATTTTAAATCCGCTTACCATACTGGCTGCACAGGTTTCGAAGGAAAAGCCCTGCACAGCCATAGCAATGAGCACTGCAACTGCAGAGGAAATCATCATAATCGGAATGGTCGGTTTTTTCAGCAGGGAACCGGCAATAACAATCACAGGGGGAACCAGAAGAAGGAGTCCCACCGGCATACTCAGATTGAAAAGCTCTGACAGTGTATTGATGATCTCTTTTACCTGACTGATCTCTCCGCTGCTTGCAAAGGAAAGGCCGGCAATAATATAAACAACACAGCTTACAATAAATCCGGGAACGGTTGTATAAAACATATGTCCGATATGTTTGTAAAGATTGGTTCCGGAAGCAATGGCGGACATATTTGTGCTGTCAGAAAGAGGAGACATCTTGTCACCGAAATATGCGCCGGCTACAATCGCACCGGCTACTGCCGGAAGCGGCGCTCCCATACCTGCTGCCACACTCATCAGTGCTGCACCTACTGTTCCTGCCGCTCCCCAGGAGGTACCTGTACTGACAGAAAGAATCACAGTTACCAAAAATGAGGTTACAATAATAAATTTCGGATTGATGATCTGCAGACCAATATATACCAGAAACGGAATTGTGCCGCTGACAATCCACGCACCAATCATCAGACCAACCGTAATCAGAATCAT
This sequence comes from uncultured Blautia sp., assembly GCA_900551075.1. Classification (GTDB taxonomy): domain Bacteria; phylum Bacillota; class Clostridia; order Lachnospirales; family Lachnospiraceae; genus Blautia_A. Next base: position 32,962 of record URVB01000022.1, read on the forward strand.
AATCGCGGGAAAAGCTTTTGCGAGTTTATCTACAATCTCGCTCTCCACATCCTTCCAGCTATATCCCAAATACAGACAAAGGATAACGGTAAATGCCGCACAGAGCAGCAGCAAGATCTTAATATCAACGCTGAAAATGATCAATCCGGTAAACAATACCACAAACATAAACACCAGTGGCAAAACCGCCAATCCAAGGCCTGGTTTTTTTGCCGTTCTTTCGTTCTTATTCTCTCCCATAACACACCTCATCAAATTTTATCAAGAGCCTGTCTTAAATCTTCAATCAGATTTTCCGCACCTTCCAAACCGCAGTGAAGTCTGACGACACTTCTGTTTACTCCCAGAAATTCCTGCTGTTCTTCAGTCCAATTATAAGTATAAGCAATTGCAAGGCTTTCAAATCCACCCCAGGAGCAGCCGCGTTCAAAGATCTTCAAAGCATCCACAAATCTTGCAGTCGCTTTTTCATCCCCGTCAATTTCAATACTCATCAGACCACATTCACCCTTCTGCTGTTTCCGCGCCAATTCATACTGCGGATGGGATTTCAGCCCTGTATAATATACCCGCTTCACCTTCGGATGCTTTTCCAAAAACTCTGCAACCTTCATTGCAGTCTCATAATGTCTCTGCATTCTGACATCCAGTGTACGAAGCCCCCTGATTGCCAGCCATGCCTCCATTGGCCCCAGGACACCGCCGAACCAGTCTCTCTGTACCATGATCTTCTCCATAAAGTCTTTATCCTTGGAAATCAGTACCCCTCCGATCAGATCACTGTGCCCTCCGATATACTTCGTCATCGTATGCATAACGATGTCAATTCCCATATCCAGCGGTTTCTGGAAAACCGGTGTAGAATATGTATTATCAATGTAGGTTTTGATTCCGTTCGCCTTTGCCAGCTTTGCCACGCCCTCCAGGTCAATCACGGAGAACAGCAAAGTAGAAGGGCTTTCCAGAATGATCAAATCCGTTTCGGGACGGATAGCCTCTTCAAAATCCTGGAGCTTTGTTCCCTTTACATAAGTTACACTGACGTTCATTTTTTCTGTCAAAAATTCATCCAGCAGATGCTGTACCGGTCCGTAGCTCTCCTTCAGACAAATGATATGGCTTCCTGTCTTACAGATTGCAAGAATTGCTGCAGCACATGCCGCCATTCCCGCAGAGAATACGACTGCCTTTTCGCCGTGCTCCAGCGCTGCCATTTTCTTTTCCAGAATCGTCACTGTCGGATTCGATGCACGGCCGTAATAGTATTCGTCCTTAAAAATATCTACGGCAAAATAATCGTCTACCGAATCAAATACATGCAGTGAATTCATAAAAATCGGCGGAGTTACGGATTTCATGTACCTGGAAGGATCTTCCCCCACGTGTGTCATTGCCAATAAATCCTGATTGTCTGCCATTTTTTATACCTCCTGTTTTTTGGTCTTATGGTCCACTGGTTGAACCAATTTTCAATTTTATTATAAATTTCCTGTCGATTATTGTCAATATTGCTTTTTCTATATTTCCTATTTTTAGGAATTTTGCATAAAATCAAGTCTTGCTTTTTATGATTTTTGCCGAGAAAAATCTGCCAATACTTTTTATTGCATTTCTAACCGCAGTCTTTTATAATGAAAAATATCGTTACTATTCCCATCCCGCAAAGAGGTTGCTGTCCACAAACAATAGAGTGAACAGTAACTGAATATCAGCGGGCGATATAAATAAATCACATAGAAATGAGGGATTCCCTATGAGTGAAAGAATCGTAGTAGTTGCATTAGGCCACAGAGCTTTAGGCACTACCCTGCCGGAACAGAAAATTGCTACCAAACAGACCGCAAAAGCGATTGCGGACCTGGTAGAGGAAGGCAGCCGTGTGGTAATTTCCCACAGCAACGGTCCCCAGGTAGGCATGATCCATACAGCAATGAACGAATTCGGCAAGGCGCATCCGGATTATACCTTTGCCCCCATGTCCGTATGTTCTGCCATGAGCCAGGGCTATATCGGCTATGACCTGCAAAATGCCATCCGCGCAGAACTGATCTCCCGCGGAATTTATAAACCCATAGCTACCGTTTTGACACAGGTGGTCATTGACCCCTATGACGACGCATTTGCAGAACCGGAAAAGATCATCGGCCGTGTCCTGACAGAGGAAGAAGCAGAGGCAGAGGAAGACAAGGGAAATTTTGTCACGAAAATCTCTGAAAACGGTTACCGCAGGATTCTGGCTTCCCCGAAGCCCCAGCGCATTATCGAACTGGAAACGATCCGGACACTTATAGATGCGGGCCAGATCGTAATTGCAGCCGGCGGCGGCGGAATACCGGTTATGGAGCAGGGAATTGAGCTTCACGGAGCCAGCGCTATTATCGAAAAGGACCTGGCAAGCGGACTGCTTGCGGAGGAACTCGGTGCAGATACGCTCCTCATCCTTACCAGCGTAGAAAAGGTCAGCCTGAATCTCGGCACAGATGAGGAGGAATTCCTGGATATCCTGACGGTTCCCGAAGCCAGGAAGCACATGGAAGAAAACCAGTTTGCCCCGGGCTCTATGCTTCCCAAATTCGAAGCAGGTATTTCCTTCATCCGGAAGGGAGAAGGCAGACGTGCCATCATCACAGACATTGCCCATGCAAAAGAGGGATATAGAGAGAAAACCGGAACGGTCATTAAATAACAGCATTACAAAAGGACGCCTGGTTTCGGCGTCCTTTTCTCAACTTTCCTTACTCAAACGGAAATATATACGGCAGTTTGTATTTATCCCTCAGGGCAATAAATTCCTTCTGAACAGCCTCTCCAACAGGAACCCCCCTCTCCTTCCGTTCCAGCCATATCAGATATTCCTTTTCTCCGGCTGTATAGATCCGTTCTTCGCCGGGTGCCTTCTTTGAAGCCCGCAGCTCCCTCAAAATTTCTCCGCACGTTTTTTTGAAAGCATCCCTGCCCATAAATGCCTCCGGATCGATCACCAGGAAAAAATGGCCCAAATGATATGGACATTTCTCACCCTTTTCATCCGTCCCATTCAAAGCCTTCAGAAAGCTTCCCGTCTGCAGAGCCGCAGATAGAATTTCCACAACCGCAGCGTAACCGTATCCTTTATATCCTCCCAGCCGTTCTCCGATCCCTCCCAGCGGAGCCAAAGCTGCCGTTCCGTTGGTCAGCATTCTGAGGATTTCCGGACTGTCCGTCAGCGCAGAGCCATCCCGTCCGATCACCATTCCCTCCGGCGTATCTGCCCCTGTCCTTGCATAATATTCCAGCTTTCCTCTCTGGGTAATAGAGGTCGCACAATCCAGAACAAACGGAAATTCTTCATCTGTCGGAAATGCAAACGTCAGGGGATTGGTTCCCAGCATATTCTCCACCCCAAAGGTCGGCGCAATCGACGGCCGCGCATTGGTACCGGTAATTCCGATCATCCCCTCATCGGAGGCCATCATCGCCCAATATCCGGCAATTCCATAATGTGTGGAATTCCGGATCGCCCCCATAGCCATACCGCACTTTTTTGCTTTTTCAATCAGAGCCGACATAACCCTGTGGGATGCCACCATACCCATGCCATCGTGCGCGTCTGCGACCAAGGTCGTCGGCGTCTCCCTCAGTATCTCGTATTCTGTTACCGGGTTTTGGATTCCCGCTTCAATACGGTCAATATAAATCGGCTTAAAGCGGTTGCAGCCATGACTTTCGATCCCCCGCCTGTCACTTTCCATTAATACATCCGCACAGATAGCAGCATCCTCTTTCGGTACCCCCACTGCCTGAAATGTATCCTTCATAAAATTCTCAATCAGGTCCCATGGTACATATGGCCTTGTCTCCATAAATATCCTCCTTCCAAATCAGCATTTGCTTTCCTGATTTAAATATTTGTCCATATCTTTTTTTATATCCGCCAGCGTGATGGATGCCAGCTCCCTCTCCATGGCGTTCTGTACCTGACTCAGCTTATTGTCCAGAGCCGCATGTATATTCCTTCCAACCGGACATTCCGGATTCGGATTTTCATGAAAATGAAACAGCGTGTCATCCTCCACACAACCAACCGCACGGTACACATCCAGAAAGGTAATCTCCTCCAAAGGCTTTGCAATACTCGTCCCTCCGGTCCCGCGCTTCACCTCAATGAGCCCTGCATTCCTGAGCTGTGACAGCAGCTTACGGATGATGACCGGATTTACCTGAATGCTGGAAGCAAGAAAATCGCTCGTAATCTTGTATTTTCCCTGAAAGGCGTCGATACAGGAAAACATATGAATAGCTATTGTAAATCTGCTGGATATCTGCATCCCCGGATTCCTCCCCTGCATAATATATTACTCTTAACCGGGTATTTAGGTAATCTAACATCACCTACATCTCCTGTCTTTTTAAATACTTTTATTATACACCCTTTTGGAGCGTATGCGAAGCCTATATTTTTGTATCCGTTATGTCACTCTGTAATTGTATACAATGCCACCTCGTCTGTTTCACGGTTTGCGGCAATCAGGATATCTTTGCCCCCGTACACATAATGGAACACGTTTGCCGGACCGCAGCCCTCGTCAATAATCTCATATCCATAGGTACCTGCCTCCGGTACGTAACGGATGGCCAGAAGATTTCTCTTTCCTTTGCGGTGCCCCACTACAAATGTCGGAATGCCGCACAGATCTCCTCCGTAGATGGCATGGGTAAATTCTGCATCCTCCGGCAGATCATATACCTTCATGTATTTTCCGTCCTGTTTTTTATAAACAGATACCTGTTCTCCATGGAAGGGTGCCAGGGTGCAAAGCTCCTTTTCTCCGTCCCCATCCAAATCTACCAGTACTGCATCGCTTGCAGGAACATTCAGCAAAGTCTCTATCGTCCATTCCTCTTCCCCTGCGGCAGGCGGCGTAAAACGGAAAACTCCCTCGTTGCTGGATACAACGGCTGTCGGAATGCCGCTTTCCATAACACGGTAATAGCCGTGATTCTTCAGCATATTGTCCTTCAGCACAGTCAGCTCCAATTGATGTTCCTCATCAAAGCCGGAAAGGTCAGGCGGAAGCTTAGCTGCATATACCCTGCCCGGCATGCTCCAGTCCTCTTTATACGCGTGGCCGGATTTCAGCGCACAGGCAATCAGGTACACATTCCCATCCCGCTCCAGAAGGTCAAATCTGTGTACATGCGGCAGGCTGACAAGTGTACGGACTTCCCAGTCCCCTTTTTTCTTTGGCGTGACAATAACAATCCTGGCCTCTTTAGAATCATTGGGGGAATAAAACTTGTACGTAGACAAATATTGTCCATCACTTCCGGGTACCTGTACCATACTCATCACGCCGCCCGGCCCATCCCAGACCTTATCCTCCAGATTGCCCTCCGGATCAAACAGATAACAGGGTTCCTGCTTTTCCGCCGCTACAAGAAAATGCTGTTTTCCCTGATAAGTCAGAGGGGCTATAGAATAGCATTTATTCAAATGCGCGATTACCTTTTTTTCGATTTTCATAATTACCTCCCTATCGGTAACTTAGCCGATATGCTCCACGTATTCCATGATCTCTCCTGCGGTCTCCATCTTAAGCACGGCTTCCGCCTGTATCCTTGCCTCCTCATAGGTACAATTGCGCAGCCTGTATTTCACTAACGAAGTCTCTCCTGCAGACATACTGAATTCATCTAATCCCATTCCCAGCAGAATCCCCGATGCTCTCGCGTCACTTGCAAATTCGCCGCACATTCCTCCCTTTGCCCCGTGTTTGTGCGCAGAACGGATGGTATGTGCAATGGCGCGCAGTACAGCCGGATGAAAGGAATTATAGAGAGCCGCAATTTTCTTACTGCCCCTGTCCACTGCCAGAAAATACTGTGTCAGATCATTGGTACCGATGCTGAAAAAGTCCACTCTTTGTGCAAATTCCTCCGCCATCATGACACCTGCCGGAGTTTCAATCATCATACCTACCTGTATTTTCTTATCATAAGAGATTCCTTCTTCATCAAGTTCTGCTCTGCACTCTGCAAGCAGCGTATTCGCCTGTTCCAGCTCCTCAAGAGATATCATCATCGGATACATGATTCTTATGTAGCCGAACGCACTTGCACGAAGGATCGCCCGTAGCTGCGTTTTAAAAATATCCGTGCGGTCCAGGCACATACGAATGGCACGATAGCCCAGAAAAGGATTGTCCTCCTTTGGAAATTCAAAATAATCCAATTCCTTGTCACCGCCTATATCCAGCGTACGGATGGTCAGCTCCTTTCCGCCAATAAGCTCAGCAGCCTCACGATAGGCCTCAAACTGCTCCTCCTCTGTAGGAAAATGATCGCTCTCCATGTACAGAAATTCACTGCGGAACAGGCCAATCCCCTCAATCTGATACTGAAGGCAGTTCTGAATATCTGCAATATTTCCGGCATTTGCGCAAATTCTGAAGGCATGCCCATCCTTTGTCTCAGAAGGAAGCGATGCCAATTGCTTAAGCTCTCTCTGGAATTTCTCAAATTCTTCCGCCTTCTTTTTATATTCCTCTATAACATCTGCTTCCGGCTCCAGAAGTATCCTGCCTGCTCCTGCATCCAGCACCATCTGCATGCCTGTCTTTGCATCTTCCAGCATTGGACCCACACCGACCAGACACGGTATCCCATTATTTTTTGCAATAATGGAGACATGGCTTGTCACACCTCCCTCTTCCGTAACGAATCCCAGCACAAGCTCCATGTCCATTTTCGCTGTATCAGACGGAGTCAGATCCTGTGCGACTATAATCCCCTTTTCCTTCATTCCTGAAAAAGGATTGTCATCAATTCCTTTCATGGCAAAGAGAAGTCTCCCGGACACATCCCGCATATCTGCCGCACGTTCACGCATGTACTCATCTTCCATGCTCTCAAACACCATAACGAACTCATCCCTGGTCTGCATCAGAGCAGCCTCTGCATTCATAAGCTGATCCCTGATCTTCCCTGTGACGCCATCGTGAATCGCAATGTCTCCTGCCAGCGCATAATGAGCCGCGAATATCTCTGACTTTTCGGCCAAAACAAGCAAATCCTCCTGCGCCTTCTCTACTGCCGCTTCAAAACGTGCAATTTCTGCTTCCCTCTGTTCCGGTTGGATGGAGGAGGTATCTGCAGATACTTCCTCTTTCTTCACAGCATATACCGGACCAATTGCATAGCCCCTGGAAGCAGTCTTTTTTACCTCCCACTTTTTCATGCCGCGCCTCCTATTCACCCAGTCCGCCTGCAATCGCGTCAAGCATCACCCTCAGATCCGCTTCCTCCGTTTCGCCCTCGCACTCAATATCAATCGTCGTTCCCTTTACAATCCCGGCACTCATCAGCATCAGGACACTTTTGGGATTGACGCGCATGTTTCCTTTGACAATTGTTATTTCCGACTGTAATTTACCTGCAATTTTAGAAAGCTCCGAAGCCGGTCTTAAATGAAGACCGGATTTATTATTTACTGTTATCGTTCCTTTTACCATCTCAATATTCTCACTTTCTCTTAAATTTTTATAATATTCAAGCCGTTTTTGCATAAAAAATCCCCCCATGACAAAAGTCACAGATTATATGCTTTTATTTACATGGGGGCTTTCTGGTCTGATCGTTCTATTCTGCTGATTTTCGTCAGTTAAATACATCCTTTTTGCTGACCTGGTGAATGTGGATGCCCTTCTCCCGGAATACGTCCAATACCTCTGACGGAGCCTTCTCATCGGTGATCAAATGTGTAATCCGCTCAATTCCACAGGTCCTGAAGCTGCTGTTCTGTCCGATCTTGGTATGATCCGCCAGAATGTAAGCCGTTTTCGTTGCCCTCCGCAGCATCAGCTCATTCAGATTTACCTCATTTGCATTTTCCGTTGTCACGCCACACTCCGGCGATATTCCGGTACAGCCGATAAAGGCTTTCTTCGCATATACCTTCAACAAATTTCTCTCTGCAAACTCTCCCACCAGTGCTTCCTTGGGATAGCGCAGCTCTCCTCCGGTCAGCAGTACATTGACCCCGGAGGGATGCTCACAGTGAATGGCATGCCCATTGTTTGTGATCACAGTCACGTTCCGACGCACGATATATTGAATCACATTCAGAGCATTGCGGCTGGTATTGATAAAGATGGAATCTCCATCCTCTACCAGTGTGGCCGCATATTTTGCAATCAATGTCCGGTACATCCGCACTTCATCCTGTCCGGCAATCTTATCTGCATGTTTGGTCGGATTCGCCCCTCCGTAAAATCTGGTCAGCATCTTCTGGTCCTCAAGAAACTGGAGATCCCTGCGAATTGTGATTGGAGACACACCAAACATTTCCGAGAGCTCCTCCACACGAACACCCGGATGCTCCACGATTTTCCCCAAAATCCCTTTTCTTCTGTTTTCTACAAATGCACGCTCTCTTTTCATTCCGGAATCACCTCTTCCTCGCTTCTTATTATATATTCAGAAAATGCTCCATGGCCCATGCAACGCCTGCCTCTTCATTGCTCTTGCTTACGTAAACGGCTTTTTCCCTGACCGCTCTTAAGCCGTTTCCCATTGCTACAGGACTCCCGCATATTTCCAGCATAGGAATGTCATTCTCATAGTCTCCCATAGCACAAACCCTTTCAAGAGGAATATGCAGAAGCTCTGCCAGTCTTGCCAGCCCAAAGCCTTTGTTGACAGACCGGTGTGCAATATCCAAAAGCCCCTTTTCGGAGGTTGTATATCCCGTCTTCTCCAGAGCATCCAAATATTTCCTTGCCAGCGCAGTCTGCCCCGCCTTCACCTCATAGATCAGGACCTTATACACGCGCTTTCCCCGAAGACACCGGAACTCATCGTCAAATTCGCAAAGCCGCATGGGATAAAAGCCATGAGTCTTTGCAATCTCATTATACAGCTCAAACCTCCGGCGCCTCACATTATCCGGTGAAAAATAACTCCTCTCCATAGTCAGAGCACAATAATCCAGTTTGTGTTCCTTACAGAACCACATGAGCCGAAAAACCTCATCCTCATCCATGGGATAATCCCAGAGTATTTTCTTCGACACCGGGTCCCATATGACTGCACCGTTGGCTGTAATGACCGGCGTATCCAGCTTAAGGTCCTTCAGATAAAACTCTGTCATTGTCTGTATCCTTCCAGTACATATGGAAAACCGGATTCCCTTTTCTTTTGCACGCTTGATCGCTCTCCGGTTTCCCTCCGGAACACTTTTGTCGTTTGCCAAAAGTGTTCCATCCATATCACAGACAATCAGGGAAGTATGTCTTTCAGACAATGCCGTGCTCTTTCATCTTTTCTTCCATTTCCTGCATGGACATAATATTCCGGAGGCCGATCACAATTGTGCCCTTTTTCTCTGCATCCTTAAACATATTGGTAAAGTTCTGTGCACAGAATACCACATCATACTGTGCCGCCGCACTCTTTCCTTCAGAAAGTGCACAGTGATGTACCCTCCCCGGCTTGATATTCAGTTTTGTCAGAACCTTCTGCATGGTCATTTTCATCATAAGACTGGAGCCTGCACCATTTGCGCAGCATACCAAAAAGCTCATATTATCCTTTGCCATTCTTTTATTCTCCTATTCTATCTGTTTTTATGATTATTTTCAATTTTTACGATTATTCTTATACTTTATGATAATCGAATTTATCATATAAATCAAGTTTTCCTTTTGACTTTAACCGCGTTTTGCCTTCATTTCCTTGTACGCTTCGTAATCCTCTGTCATCATGAAATAGCCCTCTTTATCCGCACGATACTGAAGCTGCGGAATTGCCAGAAGAACAACCGCCACAATTGCGACACCTGCATAGCTTAAAACCTTCATAACTCCTGTCATGACCGGCCATACAACTGCCCAGTCCCACATTCCAAGATATCCGCCGTAAGCTGCCATGCCTACCCAGCCTGCGATCAGGGCGGAACCGAATACCTGCACAATACCGGAAAGGAACGGAAGGATGAGAGCTGCCTTAATACCGCCTTTTTCATTTGCAAAAACAGCAATGGTCGCATTATCAAAGAATACCGGAACGAAGCCACAGATAACCAGAACCGGACTCTTCAGGGCGATCAGCGCTGCAATTGCAAGGATCTGTCCGACAAAGCCTGCCAGAAATCCCAGCGGCACCGCATTTGCAGAACCAAAACCAAATGCTACTGCGCAGTCAACGCCAGGTACGGAGCCGGGAAGAAGCTTGTCTGCAATACCCTGGAAGGAATTGGTCAGCTCTGTTACGAAGGTACGGACACCAAGCTGCAGGATGGCCAGATATACTGCAAAGTAGAGACAGGTCTGAACCACATAGAACAACATACTTGCACCCTCTGCCAGGAATCCCTGTTCCACCAGATAGTCTCTGCCGAGAATACAGAGGATCGCTCCGAAGAAGATCAGCATCAGGATGGATGTACAAACCATATTCTCATTAAAAATGGACATAAATCCCGGCAGCTCAATATCATCGATCTTTTTAACCTTTTTTCCATCCTTTTTCTTACCGAAAAACTTTTCTGCCAGCCAGGTATTCAGTGCGATTCCGAACATCTGCTGATGTGCCAGTGTGAAGCCTGCACCATCTGTCAGCTCCTGGCACGGTTTAATGATAAGGTTTGCCCCTACTGCCCAGTATGCACCCAGCAGGATCGCCATAACCACAAGCAGGGCCACGTTGTGTGTCAGAAGTCCCGGCAGCGCAAACATGATCAGCCAGTAAGCAGTAGCGGCCTGCTGCACCTGTACATGTCCGGTCGTAAACAGTGCACGAAGCTTCGTAACCTTACTGAAACGTACCAGAAGAATATTTACGATAAACGCGATCAGAAGCAGAATCATTGCATCCCCGAAGCCTTTGCCGAACACCTCTTCCACTCCTGCAGTAACCGCATTCTGCCCGAAATACGGGTCAATGACCATTGCATCCAGATTAAAACGGTCCTTCAGTCCTACCAGAACCGGACGGAAGTTGCTTACCAGCCCTCCGGAGCCTACTGTCAGGATCAGGTAGCCTACGATTGCCTTAATCACACCGGCAAGCACATCGTACCACGGCTTCTTTAACAGTATGTAACCGAGCGCTACGATCAAACCAATCATAAAAGCCGGCTGCTGCAAAATATTGGTCGAAAAGTAGGTCCATATATTTAATAAAATATTCATTTACTTTACCTCTTACCCTTTCCAATGGAATTTTATCTTTGTTACTTTCAGTCCAGATACAGCTCCTGAATTTTCATCAGGTCTTCCGGACTCTTTGCATCTGCCAGTGCTTTTACAACCTCTTCATTCATGAGCATTTCCGATAATTTCATCATATTATTCAGGTGCTGCTCCGGGTTGCAGGAAGCCAGTGTGAAGAAGAGCTGTGCATCCTTCTCCGGATTCCCTTCCTCAAAGCTGACCGGTTTGTCCAGCTTCATAAATCCGATAGCTGTTTTATTTACGCCCTGCGCACCCTCCTGAGAATGAGGCATTGCCACATTCGGCATGATCACGATGTAAGGGCCATGCTTCTTTACACAGGCAATAATATCTTCTTTATAATTTGCTTCGATGGTGCCATCTGCCTCCAGGCTTTCACAGCTCATACGGATAGCATCCTTCCAGTCTGCAGCGCCTTCGGCAAATTTATAATATTTATTTTCTACAAAATATCGTAACATCTGATACCTCCATGATTCTTTTACAGACAGGAACGGAACGGAATATTCTGAGGCGCTTCGAAGCAGTCTTCGAAGCCTCTTCTGTGGTGATATGCCTTCTTATCTTTATCTGTAGGATATACGTATTTGCCGCCGACTTCCCAGAAGAACGGATGGAATTTATAATCCAGACGGTCCTTCTTCATATCATAAAGAACCCTGATTTCATTTACGTCCGCCATAAAATTTGTCCATACGTCATAATGAATCGGAATCACAACCTTGCAGCGAAGTGCCTCTGCCATTCTCAGGATATCGCAGGAGGTCATCTTATCTGCCATGCCGACCGGGTTCTCTCCATACGAGCCGAATGCCACATCTACATCATAATCTTTACCATGCTTTGCAAAATAAATAGAATAGTGGGAATCACCGCTGTGGTAAATATTCCCGCCCGGTGTCCTGATCAGATAGTTTACAGCCTTGTCGTCCATATCCGTCGGACAGATGCCCGTAAGCTCTTCTCTGTCCGGACCTGTGGAATCAGTGGTCACAAGACAGGTACGGTCAAAGGAATCCAGGGCCACGATCTCAAGGTCTTTGATCTTAATGGCATCCCCAGGCTTTACAGTGATGCAGCGATCTGCCGGAACTCCCCACTTCTGCCACAGTTCCACGGATTTCTTCGGTCCTATGAACGGAACTGGAATTTCCTTTCCGTTCTCGTCTACGGTTGTCATACCGCTCTGGATCACGTGCGCTGCGTACTCCGCACTCATATGATCCTGATGGTAATGGGTAGCCAGCACCGCGTCAACCTGCTTGATTGCAAATGGATCAATGACAAACGGTACTGCTCTCAGATTCGGCTGCATCGCACGTGCACCACACATATTAGCCATCTGGTGTCCTGCCTTCATCTTTCCATCACCATGCGTACGCTTCCCGTTTCCGCACCACAAATCAATGGTAATGTTTGCGCCTCCCGGTGTCTTAAACCACATCCCGGTGCAGCCAAGCCACCACATTGCTACTGTCCCAGGCTGAACAACCTCGTTCTCAATTTCCTCATTCAGCCAGGTACCCCATTCCGGAAAAGTACTCATAATCCAACTTTCCCTGGTCATTTCGCTTACTTTGCTCATGATCATTTACCTCCTTCATTAATTGAGCGTTTTGTTTGTTGTTGTAGCCATTATATGGTAATTTATGTTTATTTCCAACTCTTTTATATGATTGTTTTGTTTTTATATGATTTATTAGATAAAATTATAATCGTTTTGAACATTTCTTTTGTCTATTTTCTACAATTTCATGTACTTTTTTATGTGCAATGTGCCTTTTCGCAATAAAAAGTGCCTGAATTCCTTTATTTTTCAGGAATCCAGACACTTTTCATTTTGATCATTTTTCAATAAAATTATTTATGCATTACATGGACTTCCGCTCCGCAATCTCTGCCATCTTTGCCTGATTCAGGCGGGTATCTCCATGAACACGGCTGTACGAAAGATATCCGTTCATACGGTCGATCTTTGTCAGATTCCTGGAACCGCAAACCGGACACACGTCCATTTCCAACTCCTCATGGCCGCAGTCATCACAATAAGCCAGAGAAAGATTCACACCCTCGTAATATCCCAATGTCATAGCACGGCGGATGAGCGTGCGGATCGCTTCTTTATTATAGCCGATCGGATAGCGTACATATTGAATCTTACCGCCGTTGCACAGTTCCCAGAAACGCCCCTCCAAATCCTGCTTCTCAATGGGAGTCACATCCTCTGTTACATGACAATGGAAGCTGTTGCTTACATACGGACGATCTGAAACGCCCTCAACAATACCATACATTTTACGAAACTGTTCCACCTGCAGGCCACAGAGACTTTCTGCCGGAGTACCGTAAATCGCATACAGATTTCCATCCTCTTCTTTAAATTTATTCACCTTCCCATTGATATATTTCAAAACATCCAGCGCAAACTGTCCATCCTCCTTAATGGATTTGCCGTTATACAATTCCTGAAGTTCGTTCAGCGCCGTAATGCCAAAGGAGGCTGTCATAGGCTTCAAAATCTTGCCGATCTTTTCATGAGGCTCCAGATGTCCCCCGTAGAAACCGCCCTCGCAGTAAGCCAGCGGATTGGTGGAGGCTCTCATCTGTCCCAGGTATTCATAGGTACGGATATGCAGGCTCCGGATCATTTCCAGGTAAAAATCCAGTACCTCATAGAAATCCCGGCTCTCCGCACGCGCTTTCGCCAATATCATAGGAAGATGCAGGCTGACTGCACCTACGTTAAATCTTCCAACAAATACCGGTACATCCTTCTCATCAGCCGGATACATACCGCCACGCTCATACCATGGACTTAAGAATGCCCGGCAGCCCATGGGACTGATAACTTTGCCGTACTGCTTATACATACTTGCAATATAGCCCTTTCCCGACATGGACAGCCAGTCCGGATACATGGTCTTTGCAGAACACTCCACACCGGCTTCAAAAACATCCTCACAGCATTTCCCCTCACCATGTATATTCTCATCGTATAAGAACACAATCTTCGGGAAAAGCACCGGTTTCTTGTGGCCTTTCCTGCCCTGGCCGTTTTTGTGAACTTCCAGAAGAGAAATGCTGCACATCTTCTCAAACTGCTTTGTTCCCAGTCCCAGAGTCACCGTCACAAACGGATAATCTCCCCTGGATGAGCCTACGGTATTCAGCTTATACTCAATGCCCTGCCACCCCTGGTCAAAATCCCTGCGCACCTTATCCAAAGCATACTCGATAGCCTTCTCTTCTCTTCCGTTCCAGCTTTCATCCGCGTATTTCATAAATTCCCGGATATATTTATCATAGCTCTTCTGCGCATAAGGAGCCAGTATCTTATCCACCTCAGGCACTGTAAAGCCGCCGTACTGCTGCGCTGCCGTACTTAAAATAATATCTCCCATAACGTCAAACGCCGTATCCAGAGTCTTCGGCTCATTGTACCATACATTGCCCATTTCAAAGCCGCCGCTTAGCACAGAGGCCACATCAAACAGACAGCAGTTCATCGTATCCAGACGTGCAGACTGGTCATGAATGTAAATATATCCATCCTTACATGCCTGCAGCTCATTGCGGTTCATAAAAAATTTACGGTACAGCTCTTTGTTCAGTTCATTAAAAATCAGGCTGCGCTTCGTTGCCACCAATGCACTGTCCGTATTGGCATTGCTCTTATCACCAATATAGCGGATCGCCTGACTCTTGGTGTAGACATCGTCCATCATATGGATAAAGTCCAGCTTATAATTCCGGTAATCCCGATAGCTCTTGGCAACCGCCGGGTTCACGCGCTCCAAAGCGCCTTCCACAATATTGTGCATTTCCTGAATTGCAATTTCATTTTTTCCAAGGGAGGCTGCATGTTCCTCGGCAAAGCGGCAGATGAAATCCTTCTCTTCTTCAGAAAACTCATACAGAATACGTGCCGCTGACTTGTTGACTGCCGCCACAATCTTCTGTGCATTGAATTCTTCCTTTGTTCCGTCTTTTTTAATTACATAAATCATTTCTTCTTTCTCCTAGTCACAACATCTTGAGAGATTTTTCTCCCTCTCCCCTATTTTTCCCCATATCTAGTGTTACTTATCCGAGTATATCACAACACACCGTAAAAGGGAAGAGGGAATTTCTTATCTTA
Source organism: uncultured Blautia sp. (assembly GCA_900551075.1). GTDB lineage: Bacteria > Bacillota > Clostridia > Lachnospirales > Lachnospiraceae > Blautia_A. The sequence goes on from URVB01000022.1 coordinate 48,310, forward strand.
TCAACTTATCCCTTTATCAGATATTGCATCATAAAAGGGAGCTCCTGTGTGCTCCCCAACCCTCATACTTCATCCAATAACTCAAATCCCACCTGCCCATCAGCAGAATCCGCCTCCCGGACAGAAACCATATCCCCTTCCTCCAAGTAAATAAACTGGAAATCATCCTCATCCTCAATTTCATAATTGCTGGTCTCATAACTTCCAGTCACCTGTATGGTTGCGGACCCCTCTGACACATAAAGCTCATATGTACCCGGAGGCAGATCAAAGCCTACTTCTGCTTCATATCCCTCATCCAGAGAATACCGGGGCCTGTCACTGTCTTCCCATACGGTTATACCGGGACCGGAAATCCCGGAAAAAGAATACGACACCTTGCTTTGATATTCGTCTCTAACATTATTGATCACACTCGGCAAAATGCCGAACAGAATAGTGAAAACCGTTATAATCACACCCAGCCTGGACGCTTTGCTGCTCGTCTTTTCCTTTTGCTTCTTCGTTACTGTATCTGCCCTGCGCGCCTGCTGCTGATATGTCTTTGTATTCATTTTGGATGCACGCTTCTGGCCGGAGAACCTCCTGTCCCCCAAAGGCACCTGCTGCTCCCGCATTGCTTTTTTTGCCTGCTCCGTCGCATGGCGGTAATGATCGCTGCGGTTTTCATTCAAATGATACAGAACTTCATCCTTCCGATAAGGCATCCCGCAAAGCGTACATCTCCCGTCTGCAATCGGTCCATCACAGACCTGGCATCTTTTTCCTCTCATATTACCGTCTCCTGCCCTCATATATTCCAATAACCGATACATTTTCTTTTTACTATTGTATCTATTTTTTAAAAATCTTTCAAGGTTAAAATTGCAAAGGAGGATTTTTCCTGTTATAATGAAAAAATGTTTTATTCTACTTTTGAAGGAGGACTTCCCATGGAACAAATCAAAATTCCTACAGGCTATCAATCAGACCTGAATCTGCATGATACCCAGGTTGCTATTAAAACGGTTAAAGACTTTTTCCAGCAGACCTTAGCGCAAAAGCTGAATCTGCTCCGTGTTTCCGCCCCCATCTTCGTGGCACCGAGCACAGGTCTGAACGATAACTTAAACGGCGTGGAACGCCCTGTCAGCTTCGATATCAAAGGTCAGGATGAAAACGCTGAAATCGTTCATTCCCTTGCCAAATGGAAACGCTATGCACTGAAAAAATACGGCTTTTCCCACGGCGAAGGACTGTATACGGACATGGTTGCAATCCGCCGGGATGAGGACATAGACAATATCCACTCTGTCTATGTAGACCAGTGGGATTGGGAAAAGATCATCTCCAAGGAAGAACGCAGCATGGATACTCTGATCCATACGGTCCGTTCTATCTACGCCGTTCTGCGCAAAACTGAGAAATACATGGCAGTACAGTATGATTACATAGAGGAAATTCTTCCGAAAGAAATCGCTTTTGTTACCACACAGGAGCTGGTAGATATGTATCCGGACTGTACCCCCAAGGAACGTGAATATAAGATTGTCAAAGAAAAAGGGGCTGTCTTCCTCATGCAGGTAGGCAAAACCTTAAGCAACGGCGAACGCCACGACGGACGTGCACCGGACTATGACGATTGGGAATTAAACGGTGATATTCTGGTATATTATCCGATACTGGACATTGCCCTGGAACTGTCCTCCATGGGTATCCGTGTAGATGAAGATGCTCTTGACAAACAGCTTTCTATCGCCGGCTGTGACGACCGCAGAGAGCTGGATTTCCAGAAGGCAATCTTCAGCAAAGAACTGCCGTATACCATCGGAGGCGGTATCGGCCAGTCCAGAATCTGTATGTTTTTCCTGCGCAAAGCACACATCGGTGAGGTTCATGCCTCTCTGTGGCCCGCAGCCGTACAGGAGGAAGCTGCTGCACACGGCGTACAGCTCTTATAATAACGACAGCATAAAAAAGCGTCTTCGACTTGAATATGTTTACACAGTTCTATTAGTTAGCCAAAATAGAGCATATAAATAACCTTGACACAGCGTTGTCAAGGTTATTATAATATAATCAAGCTATGGAGGTGATGAATTGCAAGAAAGCAGACTGTTTAGAATTTTGTATTATCTATTGGATAAGGGGCGCGCTACTGCTCCCGAATTAGCAGAGAAATTTGAAGTATCTGTCCGCACAATTTATCGTGATGTGGACGCTATAAGTAGCGCGGGTATTCCTATCTATGTTACAACTGGAAGAAATGGCGGCATACAGTTTCTTGATGATTATGTCCTCAATAAATCTTTTTTTTCAGATAGCGAAAAGTTAGAAATATTATCCAGTTTACAAAGTCTATCAGCCGTTCAATATCCAGAAGTAGACACCATTTTGAGCAAACTTGGTGCCATTTTTCAAACCAGTTTAACCGACTGGATCGACGTAGATTTTTCACGTTGGGGAAGTGTTGCGGAAAACGAAAATAGATTGTTTAGACAACTAAAACAAGCTATATTAGAAAACCATGAAATCACCTTTGATTATCACGCTTCTTCCGGGGATAGCTGTAAAAGAAATGTATATCCATACAAATTAGTCTATAAAGACAAGGCATGGTATTTGTATGCTCTATGTCTTTCGCAAAATGAAAACAGATTGTTTCGTCTTTCAAGGATAAAAAACCTAAATTTAACCAAAATACATTTTGAACGAAAAGCAGATACATACCAGTATCATTCCGTTTTTCCAATGCCGGAGGAAATAGGAAATTTAATAGACTTAGAATTGGAATTTACTTTAGATGTTGGGTATAGGTTGTTTGATACGCTGGACGATACAGCTATTACAAAGCATGAAAACGGATATACGGTTAAACTCACCCTGCCGGAAAATGATTGGATATATGATTTTCTTATGTCATTCGGAAACAAAGTAACAATCATTCGACCTAAATCTATTCGTCGAACATTGAAAACAAAGCATGAAGAAGCAAGCAATCATCATAAAGGAGAATAAAGACATGAATATTAAAAAAGAAATTGAAACAAAAGTAGGTGTAGCAAACGGTATATATCTAAACAATATTGATGTTGACCCACTCACGATTAAAGCGATTATGATAAATGAAGTTGTCTCCTCTGACCCCTTACAAGATTTTTATGGAACCCCCGACGCTGATTATCTGAAAACAGCTATTCCTCTTTTACAAGGAGCAGGAGCAGAGGTTACTTCCATACAAGACATATTACAAAAGGGTATCTATATCACAAATGCTGTAAAAATTCCAAAGACAGAATATGCTATTGATAAAAGTAGCATTGAAAGTAGTTTGCCTTATTTAGAAGCAGAGATTTCTTTATTCCCCAATATAAAAGTTATTATGCTTATGGGTGATGTTGCAAAGAAAGCCTTTAACATGATTGCGAAAAAGTCAACGAAGAAAAATGCTGTTCCCGCCGTTTCGACCTATAAATTGCGGAATAGCGAAATTTATTATAAGGGTATCCGAGTAATGCCCTCATATATAATGACAGGAGGAAACATTTTAATCGAAAAGTCAAAAGTAACAATGGCAACCGAGGACATTGCTACTATGTTAGAAATAATCAAGTAAAAGCAACATAAAAATTTTGAAAGCCTGACAACCACTGTCAGACTTTTATTTTTATACTTGGAGAAAAAACTTTAAGAGGTAGGGTATGAAAGCAAAAACATTAAACCGAAATTTTTTATTTCTGATAATAGGACAGGCTTCATCTATGTTTGGAACTGTTTTACTCAAATTTACCGTTTCTTTGTTAATACTTGATCTAACCAGTTCCGCCGCTTTGTTTGGGACAATTACAGCAATCAGTTATCTGCCCCCTATTTTTTTATCTCCTATCGGCGGTATTATAGCTGATCGCAATAATAAAAGAAATCTTATGATTGCTTTAGATAGCCTATATGGTATTATGGCTGTCCTATTAGTGCTTTCATTATCATTTTCCCATGTGCTTATTTTGGTAACTATTATCATGGTAGGATTGGCAGTTGTATCTTCTTTTGAAACCCCTGTCGTGCAATCAAGCATACCACTCATTCAAGAAAAAGACAGCCTCATACAATCCAATGCCATTGTTAGTCAAATAAATATGCTTGCTAATCTAATTGTACCGTTATTAGCAGGATTGCTTTATAGTGCAGTTGGAAAAGCATATTTACAGGGTGTACGAATTATTTTTTGGGGGTGTGCCATTTGTTTTTTTTCTGCCGCTATCCTTGAAGCGTTCATAAAAATACCGCATATTACATTGCCCCAAATTAGCAACCCATTACACACAATAAAAAGGGACTTAGGCGAAAGTTTATATTTCCTAACATCAAAACAGATATATGTATTCAAAGCAATTCTTCTAAATGCTGCTTTTGTTTTACTGATACAGCCTTTAATTACAACAGGCGCACCATTCATAATACGAGTTGTACTTAATTTGAACTCTGTATTAAATGGTCTGTCACAGGCTTTTATGGGAGCTGCCGGACTTACAGGAGGGATAATTGCCGGAGCGATTGCTAATAAATTCAAAACAGACAAAATCTATCGGCTGTTCTGGATTATGGGTATATCAATAGCTGTTTTTGGCACAAGTCTTTTGTTTAATCTTTCTGCAAACTTGACTTATATTATTCTTGTAATTATTGGCATTGTTATTTTCGTGAGTGCAAGCATAGCGGGGATTTATATTATGTCAGCCATTCAACAGAATGTACCCGATGATATGTTGGGACGTATCATGTCCTTTTATTCAGCAATAGTAAGCGTTGCTCTACCAGTAGGTATTTTAGTCTATGGCTATCTATATGAAAAGTTTATAAATTATCTCCCTGTTATAATGTTTTTAACCTCAATCGCAATATTAGTCATAGGCTATATTGGCAAAAAAACCTATCGCCATTTATAAAATATCAACTTTATAATACATAAGAAAATTTTGTATCTGCCGGATGACGGCAAAAGAAAAAAAGCCGTCATACAGCAGAGGTATTTTCACGCGCCTAATTTTACACGGCGGCTTTTGAGAGATCAAAGCCGTCGTTTCTTTTATCCTCTAAAGTAATACGCGGTTTTTGTTAAAGCGGCTGCGAAAGGAGGAGCAAAACAATGTCGGAGAAAAGACGTGATAATAGAAACCGCATTTTGCGTTCGGGAGAGAGCCAACGAAAAGACGGGAGATATACTTACAAATATACTGATACTTTTGGCAAAGTGCAATTTGTCTACGCTTGGAAGTTAGTGCCTACGGACAAAACCCCTGCCGGGAAGCGCGACGACATATCCCTTAGAGAAAAGGAAAAAGAGATACAGAAAGACCTTGACGACGGGATAGACACAATCGGAAAGAAAATGACGGTATGCGAGCTTTACGCAAAGCAGACGCGCCACCGGGGAAATGTAAGGTACAACACCACACAGGGGCGCAAGCGGCTGATGAAGCTGCTGGAAGCGGATAAACTTGGTTCCTGCCCTATTGACAGTGTGAAGCTGTCCGACGCGAAAGAATGGGCGTTACGCATGAAAGAAAAGGGAATATCCTACAAGACCATAAGCAATGACAAGCGTTCCTTAAAAGCCGCGTTCTATACGGCGATACAGGACGACTGCATAAGGAAAAACCCCTTTGACTTTCAGCTTAACACCGTGATCGAGGACGACACAGAGCCGAAAGTACCCCTCACAGCGGAACAGGAAGTAAGCCTTTTATCCTTTATGCAAAGTGATAGCGTCTATCAGAAATACCGTGACGAGGTTATCATACTATTAGGGACAGGGCTTCGGATTTCCGAACTCTGCGGGCTGACTGAAACCGACCTTGACTTTGAAAACCGGGTAATCAATGTAGACCACCAGCTTTTACGGAGCGCGGAAACCGGGTACTACATAGAAAAGCCTAAAACGCAAAGCGGTATCAGACAGATTCCAATGAGTGAAAAAGTGTATGAAGCGTTGGGGCGCGTGTTGGAAAACCGCAAGGGCGCGAAAACGACCACCATTGACGGGTACAGCAATTTCCTTTTCCTCAACCGGGACGGCAACCCTAAAACAAATATAAACTATGCTACAATGTTTCGGGGGCTTGCAAAAAAGTATAACAAATGCCATGAGGAAGCCTTACCCAAAGTAATGACACCGCACACCTTACGCCATACGTTCTGCACCAATTTAGCCAATGCGGGCATGAACCCGAAAGCGTTACAGTATATCATGGGACACTCCAATATCACCATGACGCTGAACTACTACGCACACGCAAC